>JBLNDE010000064.1:0-273435 GCA_050261335.1 Bacillota bacterium | reverse complement strand
CACGCGTGCAAGGGGACCGGTGCTACGCGTCACTCTTTCCTCCCCACCCGTTCCGTACATCACGGATCTTCCGGGAACGGTCTTGCGGGAACCGCGGGGTCAAGTCGAGGGCCACCAGGGCCGGACCACCAGGGCCGGGAGTCACCCTGCCGGACAAGCCCGCCAGGCCCACGAAAGCGGTTGGGATTTCGTATCTGACAAAGTAGTACTGGGTCGTCCCCTCCGGGCGGATGCGGGTATATACCTGCGTCCGCCCGAATATGTACCTCACTGAAGAAGGGCCTGCGATAGCCCCTGACGGTGCGGGAGGGGATGGAAGGTGCGCGCACGGAGGATAGCGGCGGGCGTCGCCATCGCTGTCGTTCTGATCGCTGGAGTGTACCTGTGGGGAGGCAGATCCCCGGCCTGTGTGGCCGCGCAGGAGAAGCAACCCGGGCCGGCCCCGAGCACGCCCATCACCGCAGGCTCGGCGATCCTCATGGAAGCCACTTCCGGCAGGGTCGTGTTCGAGAAGGATCCCGACAGGAAGATGGCGCCCGCCAGCATCACGAAGATCATGACGATGCTCCTCGTGATGGAGGCCATAGAGCAGGGTAAGGCCAAGCTCGACGACATGGTGGTCGCGAGCGAGCACGCCATGGAGATGGGAGGGTCTCAGATCTGGCTCGAGGTTGGCGAGGAGATGGCCCTTGCCGACCTCATGAAAGCCATCGCCATCGTCTCCGCGAACGACGCGAGCGTGGCCGTTGCCGAGCACATCGCCGGGAGCGAGGAGATCTTCGTAGACATGATGAACCAGCGCGCCCGGGAACTCGGGATGACAGGCACCCATTTCGCGAACTGCAGTGGCCTCCCCCACAAGGACCACTACACCACCGCCCGCGACATCGCCATCATGTCCCGGGCCCTCCTCCGCCATCCGAAGGTGCACGAGTGGTTCACCACCTGGATCGATTATGTGCGCGCGGGCAAGAATATCCTCGTGAACACCAACAGGCTCGTCAAGTTCTACGAAGGAGCCGACGGACTCAAGACCGGGTTCACCGAGGAAGCAGGCTATTGTCTCGCGGCCACCGCGAAAAGGGGTGGTCTCCGGCTCATCTCCGTCGTGCTCAACGTGGCCGACTCCCAGCTCCGCTTCAAGGAGGCGTCGGCCCTCCTCGACTTCGGGTTCAGGCACTACGCGGGCGTGGAGATCGCGTCCCAAGGCCAGGTCCTGGCGCAGCTCAACGTGGCCCGGGGCGTCGTGGAGAAGGTTGACATCATCGCGAAAGACCCTCTTGTGGCTGTGGTGCGCCGGGGCGAGGAGGGTAGGGTGGAGAGCGAGATGAGCCTCCCCGACAGGGTGAGCGCTCCCGTACAGAAGGGTCAGAAGGTGGGAGACCTTGTGGCGAAGCTGGACGACGGAACGGAGATCGCACGCGTCGACCTGGTGGCGGCCGAGGAGGTGAAGCGCGGCAACGTATTCAGTGTGGTGCTACGCGCCACCCGCAACCTCCTGCGAGCGCTCTTCCGCGTAGGCAAGGACTAGGCGCGGGTCCACGGGACCTTCGCCTTCCAGGCGCCCCGGCGATGGGGCGCTTTTTTGGTGCCCCCGGGAGGACTCGGCGAGAGGCCGGAGAATAGACAAGGCTGAGGACGAACCAATGGTGTGATTTAGCAGGAGGGCTTCGCATGAGGACTGAGACCAGGGTTATCGGCAACGTTCTCGTGGTGCACCTCTCGGGAGAGCTCGACCTTGGCACCGCCCCCGAGTTCCGAGCGAAGGTTGAGGAGGAACTCGACGAAAAGCCCGATATCATCAGCATATTCCTGGTGCTTCGCGACGTCACGTTCATCGACAGCTCCGGCCTGGGCGTCATCCTGGGAAGATACAAGAGGCTTCGCACGCACGGCGGCGGGCTCGTCGCGGTGGCGCCGTCCCCCCAGGTCCGAAAGGTCTTCGAACTCTCGGGCCTCACGAGCATCATCCCGGTGTGCGAGAGCGAGGACGATGCTTGGGCACGGGCATCGGGGGTGTAGGCGCATGGGTACGACGAACCACATGACCCTCGAGTTTCCGGCCATCGCGCAGAACGTGGAGTTCGCCAGGGTTGCGGTGGCGTGCTTCGCATCGCAGATCGATTCCTTCACCATGGAGGAGATCGACGACATCAAGCTCATAGTCTCCGAGGCCGTCTCCAACGTCGTGCTCCACGGGTATGATAGCCCCGGCGGGCTCGTGCGCGTCCAGGGCTCCATCGAAGACGGCATTCTCACGGTCACCGTCGAGGACACGGGGCGAGGTATCCCCGACGTCGAGCAGGCCCGCCAACCGGCTTTCACCACGTCGCCCGACCGCATGGGGATGGGTTTCACCATAATGGAGGCTCTCTGCGACCGACTCGACGTCACATCCACGCCCGGAGCCGGGGTGCGGGTTACCATGAAGAAGGCCCCACGCATGACAGGGAGCGAGGAGCATGAACGCGGGGCTTGAACACATGCGGTTCCCCGACGCGCCCCTGCTCTCCGACGAGGAGGTGCGGGAGCTTGCTGGGCGCATCCGCGCCGGAGACGCAAGGGCCCGCGAGGAGCTCGTCTCGCGGAACCTTCGGCTCGTAATGAGCATCGTCAGCCGCTTCCTGGAACGGACCACTGACCCCGAAGACCTGTTCCAGGTGGGGTGCCTGGGCCTTCTGCACGCCGCTGACAGGTTTGACGCGTCCCTCGGCACGCGGTTCTCGACGTACGCCGTCCCCGTCATCATGGGGGAGATCCGGCGGCATCTCCGAGACACTGGAACGGTGAAAGTGGGAAGAACGCTGCGGGAAAGGGCGTCACGAGTCGAGGCGACGAGGGCGCGCCTTCGCGGCGCTCTCGGGCGTGAGCCGACGGTGGAGGAGGTCGCGTCGGAGACCGGCCTGTCCCGCGAGGAGGTCGTGGAGACCCAGGAAGCCCTTCAGCCGGTTGCCTCGCTATCGGAGCCCGTCTCGGGCGACGGCTCAGGCCCGCTCGAGGACCAGCTTGCGGAGGAGAGGTCTTTCACCGATGAGAAGGTCGAGTCCATCGCCCTCCAGCAGGCCATGGTGCGGCTGACGCCCTCGGAGCGTGCGGTCCTCACACTGCGGTTTTTCGACGAGATGAAGCAAACGGACGTCGCCCGGGTCCTGGGCATATCACAGCCGCAGGTTTCCAAGATCGAGCACCGCGCGCTTCGCCGGCTCAGGGAGGAGCTGGTGTGAGCTGGTGCGAGTCCGGGCTCGCAGGTCTGCAGGCTACTTGAGAATCCGCGCCTGGCCCTCCCGGCGACGGGCGCCGAGGAATGCGAACGGCACAACGCCCCGCACCGCACGTGCGGGGCATTGAGTTTTCATCGCGCCCTGCTCCCGGTCACAGCCAGGGAATTAAAGCCCTGGGCTGTGAGCATAATTAGTTGGGAGAAAGGGGGCGTCAAGGTATGCCAGTAGTCAAGATAGTCGAGCTCATGGGAGAATCCTCCACGAGCTGGGAGGACGCGGTGAACCAGGCCGTCCGCGCCGCGTCGCAGACCGTCAGGAACATCACCGGGGTTGAGGTGACGAACATGACGGCGTCCGTGGACAACGGCAAGATCACCAAGTACAAGGCCGATGTCCACGTTGCGTTCGCGGTGGACGGGACACAGTGAGAAGCGACCCGCCCGGACGGTGGAGGGATGCAAGAGGTGGCATCTCAGAAGGCCAAGAAGCAGGTGTCTAACCTGCCCCACATGACCCAGGCTGCTCAGGAGGAGAAGAGGCGGCAGCTTGCGTACAAGGAGCTTGTCCAGAAGAAGAAACCAAGGCCCCGCTACCTGCGCAATGTGCTGGTCGCCTTCGTGGTCGGCGGCGCCATAGCCGTCCTGGGGCAACTGGTGCTCAGATTCTTCATGTCGCGCGGTCTGGATCTCGACGCGGCCTCGGCGCCGACCCTTGCGGTCATGATCCTGGTGGGAGTGATCGCCACAGGGCTCGGGGTCTACGATGAGCTCGGCGAGCTCGCCGGCGCCGGGGCGGCGGTGCCCATCACCGGGTTTGCCAACACCATCGTTGCCGCAGCCATGGACTACAAGCGCGAAGGATGGGTGCTCGGCATGGGTGCGAAGATGTTCCTCATCGCGGGCCCGGTCATCGTGTATGGCACCCTCGCCGGGGTCATGGTCGCGTTCATCAAGTTCATGGCCTCGCCATGACAGGGGGCGGTGGGCCGTGGCAGCCAAAAAGGTGGGCAAGAGCACCGTCAGGTTCGCGAGCCCTCCCATAATCGTGGGCACCGGCACCATTGCGGGTCCGGTGGAAGGCAAAGGGCCGCTGGCCTCGGATTTCGACGTCGTCCTGCCGGACCATGCTTACGGCGAGAGGACTCCGGAGCGAAGCGAGACGAAGATACTGGAGCAGGCCTCGAGGATCGCCATCGAGCGTGCCAAGATAGAGAAGAGCATGGTGGACTACTACATTGCGGGAGACCTGCTCAACCAGGTCATCTCGGCGGGCTTCTCCGCAAGACAGCTTGCCATCCCGTACTTCGGGGTCTACGGGGCCTGTTCCACGTGCGCCATGAGTCTTGCCCTTGCGGGCATGGTCATCGACGGCGGGTTCGCCGATTACGTGCTGGTGGCATGCTCCAGCCACTACCAGACGGCGGAGCGCCAGTATCGTTATCCCATAGAGCTCAACATCCAGCGCAAGACCACATCGCAGTATACGGTCACGGGCGCGGGAGCCGCGCTTCTGGCATCGTCCGGTGTCGGGCCGAAGGTGACATGGGCCACCACGGGCAAGGTGACGGACCTCGGTTCGAAGGACATCAACGACATGGGCGGCGCCATGGCTCCCGCCGCGGCCGATACGCTGCTCGCCCATTTCGACGACACGGGCCGGGGCCCCGGCGACTACGACCTAATCCTCACAGGGGATCTAGCCTCGTTCGGCAGCGAGATGCTCAGGGAACTCCTGAGGGATAACGGCGTCGAACTCGGCGACAACTACAGAGACTGCGGGCTCATGGTGTTCGATACGAAGTCCCAGCGCGTGGGAGCTGGGGGCAGCGGGTGCGCGTGTTCCGCGGTGGTGACGTTCGGGCACGTGCTGAAGGAGATGGAGAAGGGTACATACAGGAACGTGCTCCTCATCGCCACGGGCGCGCTCATGAGCCCCTTGAGCTTCCAGCAGGGCGAGTCCATTCCCTGTATCGCGCACGCCGTGGCGATCGAAGCTTGAGACGCGAGAGACATGACGCGAACAGCGAAACGTGGAACGTGAAAACGGAGGCGAGGTTGTGACCTACTTATTCGCGTTTCTCGTGGGGGGCGCCATATGCGCCATAGGCCAGCTCATCCTGGACTTCACCAACCTCACCCCTGGCCACGTGCTCGTGCTCCTGACCGTCGCCGGGGCGATTGCAGCGGGTTTCGACCTCTACAAGCCGCTGCTGGAATTCGCCGGGGCCGGCGCTCTGACGCCGGTGTCGGGTTTTGGGGCGTCCATCGCCAGGGGTGCGCTGGCAGAGGCGAAAAGGATGGGAATTCTCGGGCTCTTCACTGGCGTGTTCGAGTACACGGGAATGGGCATCGCAGTGGCCGTGTTCTTCGGGGCGCTCGTGGCGCTCATAGCCAATCCAAAGGCGTGAGGATGTGATGCAGGCTTGGCGAAAAAGAAGGTCATCGTGGTGACAGACGGGGACGGCAGGGCGAAGGCGGCGGTGAGGCAGGCCGCCCACAACCTCGGTCTGCACTGTATCGAGCGATCCGCCGGGACTCCGACGCACACTGACGGTGACAAGCTCGCGGGGATGGTGAAACAGGCCCCGGTGGAGCCAGTGATAGTCATGTTCGACGATCATGGAAAGAAAGGTAAGGGCCCTGGCGAGAAGGCCCTCGAGGACCTTGCCCGCGACCCCGGCATCGAGATCGTGGGTGCGGTTGCCGTGGCGTCCGACACCAAGGCTGATATGTCGGTGGCAGTGGACGAGTCTGTAACGAAAGAAGGAGAGGTGACCGGGAAGCCGGTGGCGAAATCCGGCGCTCCTGAGCCTCCCGGACACAAGCGACTGGAAGGCGACACCGTCGGAGTCCTCTCGGGCCTGAAGATCCCGAAGATCGTGGGGATAGGGGACCTCGGCAAAATGGGTGACCAGGACGCCGTTGAGAAGGGCGCGCTCATCACAACCAGGGCGATCCGCGAGATCCTCGAGCAACAGGGGATGTAGGCGGGCCTTGCCGGACCGCCCGATCTGCCCTGAGAGGAAAACCCGGTGATGTGTCAAATGACACAACCTTGACAAAGGCAGGTGGGTTATCGCCGTGGGAGAGGTCGTCGGGATCCCCCGCGCCCTTCTTTACTACCACTACTACCCCATGTGGAAGGCGTTCTTCGAGGCGCTGGGGCAGGACGTCGTGACCTCCGGCAAGACCACGAGGGCTATTCTGGATGCCGGCATGAAGGTCACGGTTGACGAGGCGTGCCTTCCCGTGAAGGTTTTCCACGGACACGTGCTTGCACTCGTCGGGAAATGTGACTACATATTCGTCCCCAGGCTCGTGTCGGTGGAGAGGCGCGCCTTCATCTGCCCGAAGTTCATGGGCCTGCCAGACATGATCCGCTGCAATTGCCGGGATATCCCAACGATCGTCGACTCGTGCATCAACCTGAGCCGGACCACCAGGGAGTATGTCCGGGCGGTCTACTCGACCGGCAGGATGTTCACAGGCAGTGTGCTCAAGATCCTTGCCGCTCACAACAGGGCGAGGGCGGCTCTTGCGCGGTACACACGACGCCTTGAGAGCGGCATGACCCCGGACGAGGCGATGGCCGTCATGGGCCTTGCATCTCCTTGTGACGAGCCTGTCCGCACGGCCGCCGCGGCGGCACTGTCGTCGTCGTTCTCATCGTCGTCCTCACGGTCGTCCTTATCGTCGTCCTCGTTGTCGTCACCACCGGCGTCCGGTGCGACGGGGGTATTGGGCGGCGGCCCGGGATGCGGTGCAGGACGCGCAGTGGTCGGGCTGGTGGGGCATCCTTACGTAATCTATGACCCGTTCGTCAGCATGAACGTGGTTCGCCGGCTCCGGGAGATGGGGGTGAGCGTCGTGACGTCGGACATGCTTCCTGCTGCCATAACCGAGCGCGAGGCGGCAAGGTTTCCGAAGAGGGTGTTCTGGACCATCGGCCGCCGGCTTCTTGGAGCAGGGTTCCACTTCCTGAGGTCGGGGACCGTCCACGGCTGCCTGCACATGAGGGCATTCGCATGCGGTCCCGAGTCGCTCATCGGCGAGGTCCTTGAGCGTGAGGCCGCCCGCACCAGGGACGTGCCTTTCGCGACCATCACCGTTGACGAGCACACGGGCGAGGCGGGCGTCCTCACCAGGCTTGAGGCGTTCGTTGACGTCATGACCCGCAGGAGAAAACCATGAAAGTCACGTTCGCGCACATGGGCAACCTCTACATAGCCGTGAAAGCGCTTCTCGAAGGCCTGGGAGCGGAAGTGGTGGTTCCGCCGATGCCAAGCAAGCGTACCCTCTCGTTAGGCTCACGCCATTCGCCCGAGTTCGCGTGCCTGCCCCTCAAGGTGAACATCGGCAACTACATAGAGGCCATGGAGATCGGTGCCGATACCATCGCAATGGCCGGGGGCGTGGGGCCATGCCGTTTCGGCCTTTATGGGGAGGTGCAAAGGGAGATCCTGAAAGGGCTCGGCTATGAGTTCGACATGATCATCATCGAGCCTCCCCAGGGAAGGCTGCGCCACGTCCTCCAGCAGGTGGGGCGCCTGGTGGGCCGGAACCCGGTCGGGAGGTACGTAAGCGCGGCGAGGCTCGCATGGGCGAAGATGATGGCCGTCGACGAACTTGAGAGATCAGTGCAGCGCGTGCGTCCGGTCGAGGTCCGGCGGGGCGCGGCCACAGCCGCGCTCGCGTCTGCGCTGCGCCTTGTGGATGAGGCAGCCAGCATGGCGCGGGTGAAACGGGCGCTCGGAGAAGGCCAGGAGATGCTCCTCGACGCACGCGCACCGGGAGCGGACTCCTCCGACCCACCGAGGATAGGCATCGTGGGGGAGGTGTACGTGGTGCTGGAGCCCTTCGTCAATTGCGATGTGGAGCGCCGCCTCGGGGAAATGGGGGTGCTCGTGGAAAGGTCGATATACATAGGCGACTGGGTCAGAGAGCATCTCTTCAAGGATGTGCTCCGCCTGCGGAAGGGCAGAAAACCTTATGACCTGGCAAAGCCCTATCTGCGTCACTTCGTCGGAGGGCACGGCGTCGAGACAGTAGGATCGACGGTGGAATACGCAAGGCAGAGGTTCGACGGGGTCATCCAGCTCGCCCCGTTCACGTGTATGCCGGAGATCGTGGCTCAGGACCTGCTTCCTGCGGTCTCGCGCGACCTCGGCATACCCGTAATGACGCTCGTATTCGATGAACATTCCTCGGACGCCGGAGTGCTCACGCGCCTGGAGGCGTTTGTGGATCTTGTCGAAAGGTCGCGGCGCAGGCAGTCGATGACAGCGCCGCCGAGGGCAAGGGGGTGAGCGCGCCTGTGTCAGAGAAAGCATACCTCGGCGTAGACGTGGGGTCGGTCAGCACGAACCTGGTGCTCCTGGACGAGCGAGGCGATGTCGTGGAAAAGCTCTATCTTCGGACCAGGGGAGAGCCCATAGCGGTCATCCAGGAAGGGATGAGGGCTCTTGCCTCGGTGGCGACAGGGCTGAAGATGGCGGGAGTGGGGACCACCGGCAGCGGGAGGAGACTCGCGGGGGTGATCCTGGGGGCGGACTGCGTGAAGAACGAGATCACCGCCCATGCTGTCGCCTCGGCGCGCGTCGTTCCCGACGTGCGCACGGTGATCGAGATCGGAGGGCAGGACTCCAAGATGATCATTCTCCGGGATGGCGCCGTGCTGGACTTCGCCATGAACACGGTGTGCGCCGCGGGAACCGGGTCGTTCCTCGACCAGCAGGCCGCAAGGCTCGGCGTGCCCATCGAGAAGTTCGGAGAGCTTGCGCTCATGTCCTCGACGCCGGTGCGGATCGCCGGCAGGTGCGCCGTGTTCGCGGAGTCGGACATGATCCACAAGCAACAGATGGGCCACAGGATGGAGGACATAGTGGCGGGGCTTTGCGAGGCGCTCGTCCGAAACTACCTCAACAACGTTGGCAAGGGCAAGGACATCCAGCCCCCCGTCGTGTTTCAGGGTGGCGTCGCAGCGAACGCCGGGATGAGAGCCGCGTTCGAAAAGGCGCTTGGCACGCCGGTGGCCGTGCCAGAACACTATAACGTCATGGGAGCCATCGGAGCGGCTCTCCTCGCCGCAGAGGAGATCGAGCGCCGCGGCGGGCCATCACGCTTCCGAGGTTTCCAGGCCCTTGACATGGATTACTCCGCCTCGAGCTTCGAGTGCAAGGGATGCCCCAACCTGTGCGAGGTGGTGAACATAAGGATGGGGCACGAGGTCATCGCGAGGTGGGGCTCCCGGTGCGGCCGCTGGGATTCCTTTTGAGTATGACGCCATGGGTTTGCGCCACTTCTCTTGACGGTGTTGGGGCTGCCGGTGCTTGCACGACAGGGCGCTCTCGATTCGGCGAGTCGGCAAGCCCGAATGCCAGATCTGACGAGGCGCGCCGCAAGCCTGTCGCCCCCGGAGTGCAACACCGGCAACACCTGGAAAAGCGGCGGTGATTTCTGAACCCGCACTTGGGACGCCTTGCCCTGCGCCTCCCACCTGCACACGGCGGGCACCCCCGGCATAGACTTGCATCGTGGGCGGGCGACACGGGGCGCAGCGGGGCAGCGCGGGGCGACGCCTGCCCGGGCCTGCCTGCCGCCTGCTTGCGTTTCCTTGACCCACCCGCGGCCTGCGTGCTATTATGGAGAAAACCACGGTGGCCGGAGGGGGCCGCGAGACGCGGCAGCGGGATGCGGCTGGCGGGTCACAACCCGTCGGCTCTTTTTGAATGGGAGTGGAGAACGGGTGGATCTTCGTGGGACGATGAGGATCACCAGCGACGGAAGACTCGAGATCGGCGGCTGTGCGTGCGACCGTCTGGCGAGGGAGTTCGGTACCCCGCTTTACATCATGGACGAGGAGGACATCCGGGCCAGGTGCCGTGAGGTGGCTTCCGCCCTCTCCCGCGCATATCCCGACACGTTCGTCGCATACGCAGGCAAGGCCTTCTCGACGCTTGCCATGTGCAAGCTCGTCCACCAGGAAGGCCTCGGTCTCGACGTGGTGTCCGGCGGCGAGCTTTACACGGCGCTTCAGGCGGGGTTTCCGCCCGAGCGCATCCTCTTTCATGGGAGCAACAAGTCCGTCGAGGAGGTGGAGACGGGCGTCCGGGCGGGGATTCTGAGGTTCGTCGTGGATAACCTGCACGAGCTGGACCTTCTGGAGGATGTGGCACGCAGGTTCAGAAGGAGAGTGCACGTGCAGATCCGCCTCACCCCTGGCATCGAGCCGCACACTCACGAGTACATACGTACCGGGCAGCTGGATTCCAAGTTCGGCCTGGGGATCGCCGACGGGCAGGCCATGGTTGCCGTAAAGAGAGTGCTCGCAAGCGAGTTTCTTGTCCTGGAGGGCCTGCACTGTCACATCGGGTCTCAGATACTTGCCGTGGAGCCTTTCGGGATGGCCGCCGCCGTGGTCATGGACTTCGCGTCCCAAGTCAGGAAGACGACAGGGCATTCTGTACGCGAGGTGAACCTCGGAGGCGGGCTCGGGGTCAGATACAGGCCAGGCGATGAAAGAGTCCCGCTTGCGAGGTACGCGTCATTGATATCGAGGGTCGTGCGGGAGAAGTGCCTCGCCCACGGGCTCGAGATGCCCCGCCTCATGGTAGAGCCGGGCCGCTACATCGTCGGCGAGGCCGGCACGACTCTGTACACCGTCGGCGCCATCAAGGAAATCCCCGGGATCCGCAAGTACGTGTCCGTGGACGGGGGACTTGCCGACAACCCCAGAGTCGCCCTTTATCATGCGTCGTACGAGGCTGTGGCTGCAACGAGGGCGTCGGCGCCTCCCGAGGAACTGGTGTCGGTGGCGGGCAGGCACTGCGAATCAGGGGATATGCTCATATGGGACATCCGGCTCCCGCGCCTTCGGCCGGGGGATCTCCTGGCCGTGCTGACCACGGGGGCGTACACCTACTCCATGTCGAGCAACTACAACAGGTATCCGAAGCCTGCGGTCGTGTTCGCAAGGGCCGGCGCGGCGGACGTGGTGGTTGCGAGAGAGACCTATCAGGACGTTGTAGCCCGCGACAGGATCCCTGCCAGGTTTGAGTCTTCGCAGGACGCTTCCGCATCGTCGTGCGTCGGCACCGCGTGAGAAAGGCGGCGTGCTGCGGGTGCCGGGCGGCAGGAGACGTGCGCCCGGCCGGAGTATAACCCGACTATGAGACGTGCGGAGGGGAGTAGATGCTAGACCTTGCCTCCATGCTGATAACGTTGCCCGTCATACTCCTGTCGCTGACCGTGCACGAGTACGCCCACGCCGCGGTGGCAAACGCCCTGGGCGACCCGACGGCCAGGTGGCAGGGCAGGCTCACGCTGAATCCCCTCGCCCATCTCGACGTGTTCGGCACCCTTACCCTCATCCTCACGCAGCGGTTCGGGTGGGCCAAGCCTGTGCCGATAAACCCCGCCTACTTCAAGGACTGGAGGCGGGGGATGATGCTGGTGGGCGCGGCGGGCCCCCTCGCCAACGTGGCGCTTGCCTTCCTGCTGGCGATACCGCTTCGGCTGCGAGTGCCGGTGCCTTACATTCTGGGACGCCTCATGGTGTCGGGGATCATCGTGAACCTCGGGCTTGCGGCCTTCAACTTGATACCCATACCGCCGCTGGATGGGTCCAGGCTGCTCCTCGGGGTGCTGCGTGGAAGGAACCTTCACATCTATCATCAGCTCGAGTCTTACGGGGCGTTCATTCTGCTGTTGCTCGTGTTCAGCGGCGCGACGAGGATCCTGATAGTACCGATCATGAATGTCCTGGCGCTGCTGGTGCTTGGTCAACGGCTGCTATAGGGCCCGGCGCCATTCGAGGTGTGAGTTCGGAGACAAAGGGTGATGTAAGTATGGCGAAACCCAGGATATTCAGCGGCATGCGGCCCACGGGCAAGCTGCACCTGGGCAACCTTTTCGGCGCGCTCATGAACTGGGTCAGGCTGCAGGATGATCACGACTGCGTCTTTGGGGTCGTGGACTGGCACGCGCTGACCACGGCCTACGAGGACACGAGCGGGATCCGGGCGAACACCAGGGAGCTGGTGATTGACTATCTTTCGGCGGGCATCGACCCGAAGAAGAGCGTGGTGATACGGCAGTCCGATGTGAAGCAGCATGCCGAGCTTTGCCTGCTCTTCTCCATGATCACGCCGCTTCCATGGCTCGAGCGTTGCCCGACGTACAAGGAGCAGCTTCGCGAGCTCGAGGGTCGAGAGCTCATGACCCACGGATTTCTCGGCTACCCCGTGCTCATGGCTGCCGATATCCTGGTGTACAAGGCCGACGCCGTGCCGGTCGGCGAGGACCAGTTGCCCCATCTCGAACTCGCCAGGGAGATAGCAAGGCGCTTCAACTTCCTTTACGGTCCCGTGTTCCCCGAGCCTCAGGCCAGATTGAACGAGGTCGTGCTCCTCCCGGGGACGGACGGTCGAAAGATGAGCAAGAGCTACAACAATACCATCGAGATGTCAGCCAGCGCCGACGAGGTGCGAAGGGCCATAGAGAACATGATCACCGACCCGGCCAGGATCCGCCGCAGCGACCCGGGCCACCCTGAGGTATGCTCCGTGCATGCGTTGCACAAGGTGTTTTCCCGCACGATGCTTGACGACATAACGAGGGAGTGTGTACGTGCGGGCATCGGGTGTGTCGATTGCAAGAAGCGGCTTGCCGCTACGGTGAACGAGTTCCTCGAGCCCATCAGGGAGCGAAGGCGCATCCTGGAGAGGGATCCCGGCCTCGTGGATGACATTCTCGCTGACGGCGCGGCGCGGGCGCGAGTCACGGCTGAGGCCACTCTTGAGGAAGTCAGGAGGGCGATGAGGATTTGACGGGGATCCCGGTGAGCGTCTCAGGTTTCTCCGGCACGCTGGAAGACCTCGCGCGGGCGATCGACAGGGGAGGTGTCGATGCCCGCTCCGTCTCGGTCCACGAGGTGATCCGGGCCTGTTTCGATGAACTCGGACGCCAGGGAGAGCCCGGTCTCGACGATGTGGGAGGGTTTCTCGCCGCGGCAAGCGCCCTTGTGGCAGCCAAGGCCAGGGCCATTCTTCCGCCCGGGCGCGATGAGGGCGAGGCCCAGGCCGACCCCGCGGTGCTCGGGGGCGAGGGTGAGGGTGAAGGCGCGGATGAAGACGGCGAGGGTAACGGAAACAAGGCCCTCATCGCGCATCTCATGGAATACCGCATCTTCAAGGAAGCCGTCGAGGAGCTTGCCAGGCGTGATGAGGCCTGGCGGGCGGTTTTTCTCAGGATCTCGCTACCACACGGGGCGAGGGGCGTCCCTCCTCCAGAGGGGGTCGGCCTTCCAGACCTCATCCAGGCCCTTCGAAGGATTCTCGAAGGGATTCCCGGGGATGAATTCACCGCCATCCCTGCGGACGACCTCTCCATCGAGGAGAAAATGGATTCCATCGTCGGGAGGCTTCGCCAGAGGGGCAAGCTCCTGTTCCGGGAGCTTTTCGAGGGATCCGTAATCACTCGTTCCGAGGTGATAGCGGTGTTCCTCGCGCTCCTCGAGCTCATCAGGCTCGCGAAAGCAGTGGTGCGCCAGGATTCTCACTTCGGCGACATCCTGATATTGCCTGCGGCCGAGGCCGGAGGGCCGGGTAATGGAGTATAGAGAAGCCAGAGCCGCCGTGGAAGCCATGGTCTTCGCGTCACCGCGTCCTGTCACCACGAAGGAGATGGGGGAGATCCTCGCCATCGATCCCAGGACTGTTGACGCTATCGTGGATGACCTGAGGCGCGAGTATGACGAGCAAGGACGGGGCATGCAGATCGTCTTCGTCGCGGGCGGCTACCAGATGGCGACAAGACCGGTACATGCCGACTACATCACCAGGCTGAGCATCGAGTCCAGACAGGCCCTTTCCCGGCCGGCTCTGGAGACCGTGGCCATGATAGCCTACAGGCAGCCCATTACCAGGGCGGAGCTTGAGATGATCCGCGGTGTGAGGGTGGACGGCGTGCTGGGCACCCTCGTCGAGCGGGGGCTGGTGCGGCCCGTGGGCCGAAAGAAGGCGCCCGGCCGGCCCGTCCTCTACGGAACGACCCAGGAGTTCCTCCGCTGGTTCGGCCTGGCATCCCTCGACGACCTTCCTCCCATCGAGGGAGATGAGGCGACTCTTCCCGGTATCGGCCTTCGCTCCGCTTCCCGACCGTCACCTCGCTCGAGGGGTGTCACGCGCCCTTCCCGGGGATAATACTATGCTCAGGTGATTAGGCGCTCCCGGGGCGCCTGTGGCTCCCGGATGTGCGGAGGCGACCAAGTTGCGCTGGGTCGTTATTGTCATAGCCTGCGTCCTCGGGGTCATAGCGTTGCTTGTCGTCCTGGTCATGCTGCCCCTGAAGGTATCAGTGCGTTTCGAGAGAATCCGTGGACGGACCGCCATCCGGGTGTGGGTCGGCGTACTGTCGGGGCTGGTGTGGGTGCCTGTTTACCGTAGGACGCCTCGTCCTGACGAGGAGGGGGTGCAGGCTGCGAACGCCGTGGCCGAGGATGGCGCGTCCGTCGTGCGCGGCTGGCTGTTCCGGCTCCAGGCTTTCTGGACGTCCCTCGCGGACTCCGGTGACGGCGGTTCGCGTGGAGAGGGCCAGAGCGAGGCGGGGCGCAGCGCCGGATCACGGCCGCCTGGCGGCGGCCGCGGCAAGCAGGCGGCGCGACGCCAGCGCGACACGCCGCGGCGCATCGGCCGTTTCCTTTATGCTGCCGTCAGATCGACCGGCCTCGACGTGCACAGGCTCCGCATCCGCATGGAACTTGGATCGGGCGAGGCCGCGACGAGCGCCATCAGCGTAGGTCTCGCGTACGCCATCGTCAACACGGGGCTTGCCGCCTCTCCTGTTCCGCTCCGCTTTCCGGCGCAAAGACCCGAGATCAGGATCGCCCCGCGCTACGACCGTGCGGGCCTCGACGCCTCTGTGGACTGCATAGTCGCCCTGACCCCCGGTTATATTATCCTTCGGGGCATCCAGATAAGGCGCAGGAGGCGACGCACGTCATGCCCGACCACCCGATAGAAGCGCTCATGAAGACGACCATGGACAGCATCAAGGAGATGGTGGACGTCAACACCATCCTGGGGGACCCCGTGGAAACCCCTGACGGGACCGTCATCCTGCCGGTATCACGCGTGACATTCGGGTTTGCTGCAGGCGGCAGCGAGTTTCATGGTGCGACTGACCAGGCGGGCGGTGAGGCGCACGCAGGTGGGGAAGACGGAGGCGCGGGGGATCTTCCGTTCGGCGGCGGCGCCGGGGCGGGGATTACCGTGCAGCCCGTCGCGTTCCTCGTGGTGGGCCAGGGGCAGATCCGTGCCTTACCGGTGGACGGAGGCGCCATAATCGACAGGCTCATAGACCTGGTGCCGTCGCTTCTCGGACAGGCGTCCGGTAGAAGGCGCCCGGCCCACCAGACTCCGGAGGCTCAGGCCCAGGCCCAGAGGCCGAACGTTCAGGGCGGGGCCCAGTGACCTCGTTTCCTCCCTCACCCCAGGTTGCATTCCTCCCGGTTGTGCTGTAGAATCTTCCTGGCAGAGTAGGCTCTTTTCGCTTGAGGGCGGGACGGCGCCCGCTGCCTCTTGCGAATCGCCTGCCCGCCGACTATTGTACAGCCGGGACGGAGATGATGACCATGCGCCAGTTTGCCGTGATCGGGCTGGGGAAGTTCGGCACCAGCGTGGCACGGACCCTTACCAGGATGGGCCATGAGGTCCTCGCCATCGACGCGGACCCTGACAAGGTCCAGCATGTTGCCGATGAGGTCACCCACGCCGTGCAGGCCGATGCCACGGATGAAGAGGCGCTTCGCGCCCTCGGCATCCGTAACGTTGACGTGGCTGTCGTCACGGTGGGCCAGGATATCCGGTCGAGCATCCTGGCGTGCATGATACTGAAGGAGATCGGGGTTGCGTACGTGGTCGCCAAGGCCACCGACGAGCTCCACGGCAAGCTTCTCGAGAAACTGGGCGTGGACAGGGTGGTGTACCCGGAGCGGGATATGGGCGTGAGGCTGGCCAACAGCCTGGGGTCGTCCAACATCCTCGAGTACATCGAGTTGTCCCCGGATTACGGCGTCGCCGAGATCGTGGCCACGGAGGAATTCGCAGACAAGACCCTGAGGGACCTGAACCTTCGCGCCCATTACGGCGCCAACGTGGTCGCCATTCGCACCGGCAGCCAGGTGAAGGTCTCACCCGGTGCGGATGACAGGGTTCATGAGGGCGACGTTCTGGTGATCCTTGGTTCGACGGAGAGCCTCGACAGGCTCAAGAAGATGAGATAGCCCCGGCTGGTGGTTCTGCCATGGAAAGGCTGCAGAAGGTGCTTGCGGAAGCGGGGGTCGCTTCGAGAAGGCGCAGCGCCGATATCATCCGCGAGGGCCGAGTGCAGGTCGATGGCGTGGTGGTGCGTGAGCCGGGAGCGAGGGTGGACCCTGTACACGCCGAGATCAGGGTCGACGGGAAGCCCATCACCGTCGACGATGAGAAAGCATACGTGCTTCTGAACAAACCCGCAGGATACCTCTGCACCGTCCGCGATCCCCAGGGCCGCCCAACCGTGCTGGACCTGGTCCCTTGCGCCGGGCGCAGACTCTTTCCCGTAGGCAGGCTCGATTTCGATACAGAGGGGATCCTCCTCCTCACAAACGACGGCGATGCGGCTTACGCCCTGACCCATCCCAGATTCGAGGTGCCGAAGACGTATGTGGCGAGGGTTGAGGGAACGCCGGGCGAGCGAGCGCTCGAGGCGCTCAGACGGGGTGTACGCCTTGGCGAAGTCGTGACGGCGCCGGCGAAGGTGGAGATCATCGGGCGCGATGATGAATCCGCCCTGTTGAAGTTGGAGATCCACGAGGGGAGGAAGCGGGAGGTCCGGAACATGCTCCGGGCTGTCGGCCACCCGGTGATACACCTGAAGAGGGTTCGCCTGGGCAGACTCGTCCTCGGTGACCTCGCGCCGGGGTCGTGGAGGCACCTGTCTCGTGAGGAGGTTCGTTGGGTCCGCAGACTCGCGGCGAAGGCCGCCGCGGGCAAGACGTCGCGGCCGCGGCAGCCGGCGCAAGACGATGATACTGACCCAGGATCGGCAGGATATTAGGGACCTGTGCAGAATAGTGTGGCATACGCCACGGGGCCCCGGACACTCTCACGGAGCCCGACGCGGCGAGTCCCTGAGGAAATGGCGCCTCTTTCCGAGACCACACGGGTTGCCCAGGTGCGAGGTGGGTCTGAAATTGAGGCAGACTGGCCGGGGACGACGCGTGATCGTCATAGGAGGCGGGCCCGCAGGTCTGATGGCAGCTGCCACGGCGGCCGCGAACGGAGCCAGGGTCATCCTTCTCGAGCGCAACCCCGAGGTCGGGCGCAAGTTGCTGCTGACAGGAGGGGGCAGGTGCAATTTCACGCATGACACGGATGTCGCAGGTCTCGTGGCGGGGGTGCCGGGGAACGGCAGGTTTCTCTACTCCGCCCTTGCTGCGTTTGACTCCGCAATGCTCAGGCGGTTTTTCGCCGGCCTCGGCGTGGAGAGCCGGGCCGAGGACGACGGGAGGGTGTTTCCGTTCTCGGGCATCGGGCGGGACGTGCTCGCGGCCCTTACGACGTACGCCCGGAGGAAGGGCGTGGAGACGAGGTGCGCCTGGAAGGCCGAGCGCATTCTCGCAAGGAACGGAAAAGTGTGCGGGGTCATCGCCGGCAGAGTGCCGATGAGCCCGGGTCTTGTTTCGTGCGATGCGGCGATAATCGCCACCGGTGGGATAACGTATCCCATGACGGGGTCCACCGGCAACGGCTATCGTATGGCTGCCGAGCTTGGACATACCATAGTGGAACCAAGGGCTGCACTGGTACCCCTCGAGATCGAGGATCCCTGGGTTGCGGGTCTTGCAGGCCTTGCTCTGCGTGAAGTGGCTGTGACGTCCTTCGTTGGGGAGCGCAGGGTCGAGACGGCGTCCGGCGAGATGCTGTTCACGCATTTCGGAGTGTCCGGCCCGGTCATCCTCGCGCTCTCTCGCGAGATATCCCTTGCCCTGGGGCGCGGGGAAGGCCCGGCCCGGCTCGTCGTCGACCTGCAACCGACCGTTACCATGGCGGGACTTGACAGGGGGTTGCGGCAGGCGTTCGGGACGTACTTCCGGCGGAGGGTGGCGAACTCCCTGCTCGAGCTGGTGCCGGCCAGGCTGATATCCATCGTGGTCCACGAGGCCGGCATACCCGAGGCGAGGCTGGCATCGCAGGTCACGCGCGAGGAAAGGCTTGCGCTGGGAAGGGCCATCAAAGGCCTCGTGCTTGGCGTCAAGGGAACGAGGCCGGCAGAGGAAGGGATGGTCACCGCGGGCGGGGTGTGCGTGGGCGAGATCGACCCGTGCACAATGGAGTCAAGGCTCGTGTCGGGAGTGTACTTCGCCGGGGAGGTTATCGATGTGGACGGCACCACTGGCGGGTTCAACCTCCAGGCTGCGTTCTCCACAGGATACGTGGCCGGCCTCTCGGCGGCCCGGGGAGGGACGGTGGAGAACGATGCCCGATGACACCGATCCGCGCGGGACCAAGCGTCTTCTCGCTCATCTCGAGAGGGCCTTCTGTGCAGCGCTTCTGGTGCTTCTGGCCCTCGCCGTCCTGGGCCAGGCGGTCCTCTCGACTGCGTGGGGAAGAGACCGCTTCAGCAGGGTCGACCGCCTGGAGGGGACGATGCTGCGGGTGATCGATGGGAATGGACTAGTCCAGCGATTTGCCCGGTAATTCCCTGTGAGAGAAGAGGAATCGTGGCATAGATGTCGAATGAGGAAAAAGTTAGAATGAAGGCTCCAGTGATCGCCATCGACGGCCCGGCCGGCGCCGGTAAGAGCACCGTGGCGAGAGCGATCGCGAACATATTCGGGCTGCGTTACGTCAGCACCGGCCACTTTTATCGGGCGGTGGCGCTCAAGGCTCTGCGTCTCGGGGCGGACTTGTCATCGGAGGAGTCCCTCGCGGCGCTCGCCAGATCCACTGACATCACCATGCGCCGGGATGCGCACGGCGACCCGCGCACCTTCGTCGACGGGGAGGACGTTACAGACATGCTCGCCTCGCCCGAGGTAGACGGGTGTGTATCGGAGGTGGCCCGGGTCCCGGGAGTGAGGCTAGCGCTCCTCGACCGGCAGCGGTCGCTCTTGCTCGAGGGCGGGGTCGTGATGGATGGGCGGGATATAGGCACCGTCGTGGCGCCCGATGCGGATTTGAAGATATTCCTCGTTGCCTCGCTCGAGGAGAGGATCGGAAGGCGGCTTGCTCAGGCCCGCGAGCTGGGGCAGGAGGCGTGCCGCGGGTCTGTAGCGGATGGGATGGCGCACCGGGACAGGATCGACAGCGAGCGAGAGGTCGCTCCGCTCAAGCCCGCTCCAGATGCGGTCGTCATCGATACGACGGGAAAGACCCCGGAGGAGACCGTTGCCCAGGTTGCCCGGCTTGTCGCACGCGTGACGGGCGGCGCTGCCCATGAGCCCAGCCCGCCGCGCACCGAGGGGGAACGAGCTTGTTCTACGTGATAGTGCGGGCGATCCTGCGGCTGATGCTCAGGATTGTACTCAGGATGCAGGTCGAAGGGGAGACCGGTGTTCCCGCAGAAGGGCCTGTGATCCTGGTGGCGAACCACCTGAGCATGCTTGACCCGATAGTCCTCGGGTGCGCGGTCCGAAGGCCTGTTAGGTTCATGGCCAAGCACGAACTGTTTTCGAACCGGTTGTTCGGCCGGGTCCTCGCGAGCCTGGGGGCGTTCCCTGTGAGGCGAGGGCAGGCCGACAGGGACGCGTTCCACACGGCGCTGGAGATCCTCTCTAGCGGGGAGGTACTGGGGATATTCCCCGAGGGAACGCGGAGCCCGAGCGGCCGACTCCAGGCGCCCTACTCAGGAGCCGCTGTACTTGCCGAGAAGACGGGCGCACCCATAGTGCCCGTGGGCATCGTGGGCACGGACAGGATCCTCCGGAAGGGCGCTGTGCTTCCGAGACCAGGGAGGGTCCTGGTGAGGGTCGGGAGCCCCATATACGCATCGCGCGTCTGCCAGGGACCGGGGCAAGAGCCGGAGAGAGGGGCCGCTGACGTGAAGAGCCTCATGATGCGGCATATAGCTGAGCTTATCGCCGAAGGGGCCCGGGCGACGAGATGATTTTCGCGTGATGTTGGGAGATAATAAGTGGAAGGGAACAATCGGTTTCGTGTCGCTTTGAGCAAGCGGACCGGGTTCTGCTACGGGGTCCGTCGCGCGGTGGAGACCGCGGAGAAGGCGGGGTCCAGGGGGCCGGCTTTCACGCTCGGGCCTCTCGTGCACAACCCGCAGGTAGTGGAGAGGTTGAGCGAGAAGGGCGTCACGCCCGTCGCGGCGCTTGACGAGATCACAGAGGGGACTCTCGTAGTGCCGTCGCACGGGTTGCCGCCCGAGGTGCTGGAAGAGGCCAAAAGACGCGGATTGGACGTGGTTCACGCCACCTGTCCAAATGTGCGCCGCACTCAAAGGCTGGTCGCAGATCTGAGACACAAGGGCTATCAGGTGTTCGTCGTTGGGGACGAGGGGCACTCCGAGGTCGCGGGGCTTGTCGGATGTGCCGGGGGCGATGCCCGGGTTGTCAGGTCAGCCGGGGACGTCCTCTCTGGCCTCGTGAAGCCCAGAGTCGGTGTCGTTTGCCAGACCACCCAGACGGTTGAGGCGTTTCGCCAGGTGCTTGCCGCCCTAGCTTTGCGGGCGAAAGAGCTTGTGGCCTACAATACGATATGCAATGCGACAGAGGAGAGGCAACAGGCCGCGCGCGAGCTTGCACGGTCAGTGGATGCCATGATCGTGGTAGGTGGGCGGGCCAGCGCGAATACGCGGAGACTCGCCGAGATCTGTGAAGCCGAGGGGGCGAGGGTATACCATATTGAAACCGCGTCCGATCTGGATTCTCTGGATCTTTCCGGCGTGAAGACGGTGGGGATTGCGGCGGGGGCATCGACGCCGAATTGGGTTATCGAGGAGGTCATGGAGAGGATGAGCGTGCTGGGCGAAGACAGGATGGACGAAAGGGAGGAACCAATGATCGCACAAGGGGACGAGAAGAACCCGCCGGGAACCGGCGGCGAGGGCGAGGTGGCGCCGAACGGCGGGGAGCAGGCTGCGAAGGCCGCTCCCGACGATGGGTCGGCACCTTCGCACGACGTGCCCCCCGAGTCCGCGGAACCTGAACGGCCGGAGGAACCCGTAGAGACTGAGGAGGCGGCGGAGGAAACAAAGCCAGAGCCAGAGGCCCAGCCGGAACCACAGCCCGGCGCGGCGCCGGGATCGGAGCCGGAGCCGGAGACAGAGGCCGTCCGTCCGGCTGAAGCGGCTGAGGCAGGCGATCCGCGAGCGAGGGACGAGGCGGCACCTGCCGAGCCTGCACAAATGACCGAGGGCGGCGGGATGCCCGCCGGAGAGCAGATATCCGAGGGCGATATCATCAGGGGCACGGTCGTTGCCGTAAACCCCGATGAGGTCCTTGTCAATATCGGGCTCAAGTCCGAGGGCGTCGTGCCGAGATCTGAGATATCCAGAAGGCCCGTGCAGTCATGCGTGGGCGTCGTGGACGTGGGGCAGGAGATAGATGTCCTGGTGGAGAGGCTGGAGGATAAGGAAGGCAGGCCACGTCTATCCAAGAGGAAGGCCGATACGGAGCGCGCCTGGGAGACCGTTCAGAGCGCGCTCGATAGTGGCGAGGCGGTCGAGGGCGAGGTCACCGACGTCGTCAAGGGCGGCGTCGTGGTTGACGTGGGCCTGAGGGGATTCGTGCCTGCCTCTCACGCCAGCCGACGCCCGATGGCGGATCTCTCGCCCCTATTGGGCCGGACCCTGCGGATGAAAGTCCTCGAGGCTGACCGCAGCAAGAGGAACGTAGTGCTTTCGGCGCGCCTCGTGCAGGAAGAAGAGGCGGCCGAGGCTAAGGCCAGGGTGCTCGAGTCGCTGCAAGAGGGCGCGATCGTGGACGGCATCGTGAGGCGTGTCGTGAGCTTTGGCGCGTTCGTGGACATCGGCGAGGGCGTCGAGGGGCTGCTTCACGTGTCCGACATGGCCTGGACGAGGACGACGGATCCCCACGATGTGGTGAAGGAAGGCGACCACATAAAGGTCAAGGTGCTCTCCGTGGACAGGGAGCGGGAGAGGATATCCCTCGGTCTCAAGCAGACACTGCCGGATCCGTGGGAGGATGTGACGTCGCGCTATCCTGTGGGTGGCATCGTCACCGGCAAGGTGACCAAGCTCGCCGACTTCGGGGCCTTCGTGGAACTCGAGCCAGGGATCGAAGGACTCATCCACATATCTCAACTTGCAGACAGGAGAGTCTCACGTCCGGATGAAGTGGTGAAGCCGGGAGAAGAGGTATCCGTGAAGGTCATCAGCGTGAGGCCTCGCGACCATCGAATAGGCTTGAGCCTGAAGGAGGCCCAGGCCGAGGGCGACAAACAGGCGTACAGGAAGTACACAGACAAGGAAGATGAGGCTGGGCCCACCATCGGGGACGTGTTCGGGGATCTACTCAAGAACTCCAGGGAGGAGTGAGCCGCCCCTGAGTGTTCGAAAGGCCGCCGCACGTAAAGTCGCCGGCGACCGTGGGCAGCGGTCAGCACACTCAGGGTGGAGCCGGGCCGGGTTGACAGGGCCGGCGGCTTGACGAAGCCGCCGGCCTTTCGTCTGCGCATAAGGGAAAGCGCTTCAGGGTACCCTACCTTCCAGGGTGTGGCAGATCCGACTTTCGCGCACGTGACAAGGCTTTACACCGGGAAGGGAGGCGACAACACGATATGACTGTGGGGCTTGTCATCCTGCTTGCAGTGAGTGTGCTCGTTTTCCTCGGGGTCACCCACCGGGTGCTGGACAGGATGCACCTCACCGACAGGCAAGCCCTTCTGGCACTCGGGGTCATGCTTGTCGGAAGCTTCGTTGATGTGCCGGTGTACCGCGGCCTCCAGTCCGTGAGCATCAACCTCGGAGGAGCGGTCGTGCCTATCGTCCTCGCCATATACGTCCTCGCGCGCGCCGATACCCCCCTCGAAACCGGGCGTGGGGTTCTCTCGGCCATCATAACGGGGATAGCCCTCTTCGCCCTCACCAGGCTGTTCACATTCGAGGAAGGCCGCACCATCCTCGACCCCCTGTACGCCTTCGGCCTCGTGGCTGGAGTCGTTGCTTATCTGGCGGGACGGTCGAGGCGCGCTGCATTTGCCGGGGCCGTGCTGGGAGTGGTGCTCCTGGACGCGGCTCACCTCGTGGAGGTGACCACAAGGCGGATGCCGGCCACTGTGCACCTCGGCGGGGCCGGAGTGTTCGACGCTGTGGTGATTGCAGCGATCGTCGCGGTGGGCCTCGCGGAGATATTCGGAGAAGCCATGGAGCGCATTCAGGGCGGCCCGGTCTCCAATGTGGAGCGCGAGGTGAGAGTGGACTCTCCGGTTGCGGGGCGAGGTCCGGAGGCTGCAGGTGACCAGCACCGGGAGCATGAGGGTTCGCGGATGCGCCAGGGCGGCGCGGGGAGGGATGACAGTGACCAGGCCTGACTTCCGCGCGTCCGGCGGAGACCCGTGCCGCCGGCATGGGCCTGCAACGGTGGTCCTTGGGGCGCTCGTGGGCGTGATGCTTGCGGCTGTGGCCTTCACGTTCCCGGCCTTCGCCCATGAGGAACGCAACGAAGGCTATTACACTGTGCTCGACGAGGACAGGCGCGAGATATTCATGACAGCCATCATGGTCGCCCCTGGTGATGTCTTCATCGCCGAGGACAACCGCGCCTACGAGATCACCCACCTGGAGGGCGACACCGCACATGCGGTGTTCCTGGACGTCATGGGACCTGAGGAGGAGTCCGAAACCGGCGGCGGAAGGGGCGGCGCGCTCGGCAGCGCGCTCTCAACCGCCGTGTCGGCACTTCGCGGCGTATTCCTCGGGCAGGGCGCACCCGGCAAGGGCAGAACCGTCGTGATGTACAACACGCACAGCGACGAGTCGTACGCTCCCACGAGCGGGATCCCGACGAAAGACTGGGGCGATGTATACAGGGTTGCGGCCACGCTCGAGAACGCCCTGAAGAAACAGGGGTTCCGCGTGGTGCGGTCAACGGCGAACCACAACCCGCATGACGGCGGAGCATACGCCAGGTCCAGGCGAACTCTGGCGCAACTCATGAGGCAGAACCCCATTGCGGCCTTCGACGTTCACAGGGACGCGGTCCCGCCCCAGGCGTACAGGGCTACGGTGGCGGGGGAGGATGTCACCAGGATCACCCTGGTGGTTGGCCAGCAGAACCAGACCAGGGGGCAGAACATCCAGTTTGCGAAGCAGCTCAAGGCCGCTGCTGACAGACGCGCTCCGGGGCTCATCAAGGGCATCCTGTGGGCTCAGGGAGACTACAACCAGGACATGCTCGGGCGCTCGGTGCTGATGGAAGTGGGCGCGCACACCAGCCGCCTCGATGAGGCGGAGCGCGCTGTGGATCTTTTTGCATCGACCATCGGGCCCGTGCTGGGCGCGTCGGCGCCGGGTGTCGGGGTTGCGAGGGGGGGCGTCGGGCGTGCCGTAGCATGGATAGTCGGCCTTCTGGTTGTCGCAGGAGGCGGGTACCTCGTTGCCAACTCGGACAACTGGCGGAAGATCCGGACACGGCTCGCCGGAATCGGAGCGCGCGGGCTCCTGAACCTCCTGGGCCTGCGCCGCAGGAAAAAGCGGTGACCCTCAGTGAATGAGGGACACTTCCTTCGGATCGCCGCGGCCGTCGCGGTGGGAACCTTCGCCCGTCTTGTCGTGCTCCGGTCCGACTACAGGCAGTACCCGAGCTATCCTCACGCATACGTGGTCCACCTGGGTCTTGGGTTCATAGCGGCGAGCCTCGGGGCGCTCGCCGTGCCGGCGGTGGTCACCCGCGACTTCATGGCAGCGAGCATCCTCGCGCTTGCAGGCCAGCAGTTCCGCGAGGTACGGGACATGGAGCGGAGGAGCCTCGAGAGGCTCGAGGAAACGGAACTCGTGCCCAGGGGCACGGCGTACATCGAAGGGATAGCCCGGGTCTTCGAAGCCAGGAACTACCTGGCCATGGCCGCCGCTCTTGCGACCAGCCTGGTATCGTACGCGCTTCCGCTCCCGCGGAGCATGGCAGTCGCTGCAGGCGCCGCGTGCGGGCTCTTCGTCGCCGCCATCATCGTAGGCGTCTTCGGGCGCAGGGTCGTGGGGGACATCGCGGTTGTGCGCCAGGGGCGCATCCAGTTCGATGGCCCGCTCCTGTCTGTGGAGGGAATCGTGCTGGCGAACATCGGTCTCGCGGAGGCGCGGCGAGTCATCGAGACCCAGGGGGTCGGGGTGGTGGTTGAGCCCAGGGACGACAACGCCCGGGCGACCCTCGCGAACGTCGGCCAGAGACAGGCTATAGTGCATGATGCAGCGAGCATAATGGGCGCGCGAGTCGACGTGAGCGAGCGCGATTTCACTCCGCTCATGCGCCTCGACATCTCCACGGGCAGGGCGGGCATGGTCATGGTGCCCGTGGAGCCGGATGTGGGGGCGCTCCTGGAGGTCGTGAGAAGGGTGCCGATCATCGAGACATCTGTTCGCAAGCCTCTCGCCACGCGGGCGGGCCGCATCGCTGCGGACTGAGTGAGGGCGGGCTGGGCTATAATCATGGACGTGACGCTGGAACACGCGATCGCAGCAATCGTCACCACCAGACGAGACGGGGTGGGAGGCGGCGCCCCCATATTCTTCGCCGATGACGAGGAGGACCTGCGCAGGATGGCCGTGTACCTTGCGAAGATCCTCGACGGCGTGGTGCACGACCTTGGCGGTGGCACGTACATCGTGGTCAAGCACTGAGAGAACGGAGATCGAGCGTTGCATTGCGTTGCATCGCGCCGCGGCTGGGCGCCGGGCCGATAGACGGAGGATGCCCCTGGATGAAGGTGATCTACCACTGTTACGGAAGCTCGCACTCGTCGGTTGTTGCGGCAGCCATTCACCTCCGGTGGCTGCCTTCTGATAGGATACCCGAATCCCGCGAGATCCTGGGACTGCCGCATTATGACAGGACGGATCCGGACCAGATCGGCACCTGCTTCCTCATGGGTACCGACGAGGAGGGAAGGGAGGTGTATATTATCGGCATGGGCGCCGCCAAGGGTGTGGTGCGCCGGGCCATCGAAAGCGTCTTCCGGATTTGCGGCGTATCGCGGGACGAATACATGCTTGTGGACACTCTTCCCAATGTGGGCCTCGTGACCAAGATCGGTGGATTCCTATCCAGGGCCGTGGGCCTCATCGGGGTCGGCCGCCCGCTCACCGTCAGGGGAGTGAGGCGCTCATATCCCAAGTTCGTGCAGCTCGTCCAGGGAGTCAAGCGTCGCCTCGACGACGCGGGCGGCGATCGCCTCGCAGGTGACCACAGCGCCAGGTAGACCGCCACAAATGCGCACCACTTTTCGGCGCCCAAGTCCTTACCAGGGTTGCCGGTGATTGGCGGCGCAAACTCATCGCGCCATGCGTGGTCGCGCTGGCGGTCGCGCGCCGGCGGCCGCAGTTGACACTCGAAATGGGGTGTGGTACACTGATTGCGTTCTTGTGATGCCCGCAGCGGGCCCTAACCGAAAGGAGAGGAACCAGGGGTGAAGAGCAGGAGGTCGCTTACCGCAGTCATAGCCATCGTGGTTCTTGGCCTCGTAGCTATCGGTGTCGTGTGGACGTACTCGGATCTCAGGGCGGTTGCCAAGATCAACTCCACGTCCATCACCTGGAAGGAATTTCACGCAGCTCTCGAGAAACAGACTGGCAGGCAGCTGCTGGCGAAGATGATCCGCGAAGAGCTCATCAAGCAGGGGGCCGCCAAGTATGATATCCAGGTCACCGACGAAGACGTGGCCGCCGAGGTCGATAGGCTCAAGGCGCAGTTCGGCTCCGACGCCGGCCTCGAGCAGGCGCTCACGCAATACGGGATGACCCTCGATGATCTTCGCGGCCAGATCCGGACCAGCCTGTTGCTGGAGGCCATCGCTTCGAAAGACGTAACGATCAATGAGGACGAGGTCAAGAAGTACTACGACGAGCACAAGGACGAGTTCAAGGAGCCCGAGCAGGTGAAGGCGCGCCACATCCTCGTCAACGACGAGAAGACGGCGAAGGACATCGAGAAGCAGCTCGCCGCCGGTGCGGACTTTGCGGAACTCGCCAAGGCGAAGTCGGAGGATCCCGGTTCCAAGGATAAGGGCGGAGACCTCGGCTACTTCGGGAGGGGAGCCATGGACCCGGCCTTCGAGAAGGCCGCGTTCTCCCTGAAGATAGGGGAGACCAGCGCCCCTGTGAAGTCCTCGTTCGGGTATCACATCATAAGGGTGGAAGACAAGAAGCCTGAGCGGATCCCGCCGCTGGAGGAGGTCCGCAGCGAGGTCGAAAAGCGGATCAAGCGCGAGAAGGCGAAGCCTGCGTCGACGGTCATCAGTGAGCTCAAGGACGCCTCTCAGATTAAGATCAACGACAAGGATCTGCAGGACGCCCTCTACGACATAATATACTAGCCTGTAGTATCGGAGCTCGTCGGGATCATCTCTACAGGGAGAGCGCACGAGGAGGGCATATGTCCCTCCTCTTCTTGTAGACTGGAGCGGCATTCAAGCCCAACGGTCTGACAGGTAGGGGATAGACGGGGGTGTGAATGAGAGGCATGTCAGGGCATGCGGCGCCAGGCGCCGTCATCTCCCGGGTGGAGCCGGGAAGCATCGCAGACGAGGCCGGCATCGTGCCCGGGGACAGGCTCGTGAGCGTGAACGGCCACCTGGTCCGCGACGTGCTCGAGTACCGGTTTCTTTGTGCGGAAGATGAGGTCTCCCTCGTCATCGAGAAGCCTGACGGCGAGGAACTCGTGGTCGACGTGACGAAGGATTACGACGAGCCCGTGGGCGTCGAGTTCGACGACGCCATCTTCGACGGCGTGAGGCCATGCCGGAATCGGTGCATCTTCTGTTTCGTCGACCAGCTTCCGAGGGGCGTGCGAAGGACCCTCCGCGTCAGGGACGATGATTTCCGCCTTTCATTCCTGACGGGAAGCTACATCACTCTCACGAACCTTTCCGAGGAGGACTACGACCGGCTCACATCCATGAGACTGTCTCCAGTCTATGTCTCGGTACACTCCACCGACCCGGCTACACGCGGACGGCTTCTCGGCCGCAAGAGCCCGTGCGACGCCATGAGGGGTCTCGCCAGGCTTGTCGCGGCTGGGATCGTCGTCCACACCCAGGTGGTGCTGTGCCCCGGGCTGAACGACGGTGTCGAGCTCGAGAGGACCGTGCACGACCTGTCGTCCATTTTCCCCGGCGTGAGGTCGTGTGCGGTGGTCCCAGTCGGGCTCACGAGGCACAGAAGAGGGCTTCCCGCGGTCGTCCCGGTCACCGGCGAGGACGCCGCCCGGGCCGTGGACGACATCGAAAGGTGGCAGCAGGAATTCCTGCCCATGCTTTCGTCGAGGTTTGTTTTCGCATCCGATGAACTCTATCTGCGGGCCGGACGGACGATCCCCGCCCGCGAGGCGTATGAGGACTTCCCGCAGATCCAAAACGGCGTCGGCCTGCTGCGGGACTATATGGACCAGCTCGACGAGATAAGGGGGACCCTGCCGCCTGAGGTGAAGGTGCCCGCAAGGCTGGTGGTCGTCACGGGCGAGGCCGCGTATCCGGTGATAGACGCTACCTGCAGGCTGCTCGGGCGTGTGAGGGGGCTTTCGTGTCGGGCGCTTCTCGTGAAGAACCGGTTCTTCGGGCCGCGCGTGAGCGTCGCGGGCCTTCTGACGGGACAGGATATCGCCAGAACCTATCTCGTGGCGGCAGGTCGGGGAGGGTGCGACGCCATGATGATTCCGAGCGTGTCGCTGAAGGCGGACGAGCCTCGGTTCCTCGATGACATGACAGTGCGCGACCTCGAGAGGACGTGCGGCGTAGCGGTGGACGTGGCCTGTCCCACCCCCGCATCACTTGTGGCGTGTGCTTTGAAGAGAGGTGGCCTTCCATGGGAGCCCCGGTAGTCGCCATCGTCGGGAGACCCAACGTCGGTAAGTCCGCGCTCTTCAACAGGCTGACCCGCACCCAGCACGCCATCGTGGAGGAGACGCCCGGGGTCACGCGCGACCGGATCTATGCTGACGTGGAGTGGCGCGGGCGGAAGTTCGTCCTGGTGGACACGGGCGGACTAGAGACCGGCGACGGCCGCGATCCCATCCAGGAGATGATGTGCGCGCAGGCCAGGATCGCAATGGACGAGGCGGACCTCATCCTTTTTGTCGTGGATACCAGGGCTGGGCTCATCCCACAGGACCGGGACGTCGCTGACATGCTGAGGCGCTCGGCCAGGCCGGTGATCCTGGTGGCGAGCAAGGCGGAAGGCGCTCGGCGCGAGGAGTGCGTGGAGTTCTATGCTCTTGGGCTCGGCGAGCCCGTTCCCGTGTCGTCGGTCCATGGTACCGGGATAGGCGACCTGCTGGACGCGATCATCTCGCATCTGCCTGTGTCAGAGGCGCCTGACGAGGACGTCGAGGCGGAGCAGGCGGTGAGGATCGCGGTCCTCGGCAGGCCCAACGTGGGCAAGTCCTCACTGGTCAACGCGATTCTCGGCGAGGAGCGGTCCATTGTGAGCCCGGAGCCGGGAACGACGAGGGACGCGCTGGACACACCCTTCGTATGGCGGAGCCGGAGGTTCGTGATCATCGATACGGCCGGCATGCGCAGGAAGGCGAGATTGAGAAGCGCGATCGAGCACTACAGCACGCTCCGGGCAGCGAGAGCCGTCGAGCGGTGCGACGTGGCGGTCCTGGTGCTCGACGCATCGGAAGGCCTTGCCGCCCAGGACGTGCGGATCGCGGGATACGCCCACGAGGCCGGGCGTGCCATGGTGATCGTGGTGAACAAGTCGGACCTCGTCCGGAAGGAAGAAAGGGCAAGGGCGAGGCTGGAGAAGACCATTGACGTGGATCTCGTCTTTCTTTCGTACGCACCCAGGCTGTTCGCGTCCGCTCTTACTGGCGCGGGCGTCTCGAGGTTGATGGAGACAGTCGAGAAGGTCGCAGAGAACCATGCGCGCCGCGTGACGACCTCGGTGCTCAACGAGGTGCTTCGGGAGGCCCAGGCGAGGGTGGATCCGCCTCACGACAAGGGGCGACAGCTCAAGGTCTTCTATGGAACCCAGGCAGGGGTGAGGCCGCCTGCGTTCCTGGTCTTTGTAAACGATCCGGACCTGGTTCACTTTTCGTACAGGCGCTACCTCGAGAACAGTCTACGTGCGGCCTTCGATTTCGAGGGCACCCCGGTGAGACTCAGCTTCCGCCGGAGAGGATAGAAGAGATCGGAGGAGAAACCATGGGGTGGGGAAGGCTGGTTCCGATCGTGATCTTGAGTTACTTCCTTGGATCCATCCCCTTCGGGTACATTGTCGGGAAGTACTGGAAAGGCGTGGACGTGAGGCGTCGCGGGAGCGGTAACATCGGGGCCACGAACGTGCTGCGCGTGCTCGGCCCGGGGCCGGCCCTTGCGGTGCTCGCCGGCGACGTGGGCAAGGGGGCGCTTGGCGTGTGCATGGGCCAGGCGATCGCGGGGACGGTCGGGGCTGCGGCGTGCGGCATGGCCGCAGCCGTCGGCGGAGCGTGGTCCATTTTCATCGGGTTCGGGGGAGGCAAGGGCATGGGAGTAGGGAGCGGTATCGTGCTCGCCAGCATGCCCGTGGTCGCGCTGGTCCTTGCGCCCATATGGGCGGTGTTGGTGGTGCTCACACGTTACGTCTCCCTCGGCTCAGTCGTGATCTCGGTGCTCGCGCCTGCGGCAGCATGCTTGCTGGGGATGCCCCGGGAGTACGTGTTGCTTGCGGCGGCTGTCGGGGGGATCGCTCTCATGAAGCACCATTCCAACATCAGACGGCTTGTGGCCGGGACCGAGCGAAAGCTGGGGCAGCCCGCGGACTGAGTATGGCGCCATGAGTTTTCGCCACTTTTCTTGAGGGTGTCAGGGTTGCCGGTGCTTGCCAGGGCGGGGCGCCTGGAACTTGGCTAGCCTTGAGCGCCAAATTCGAACGCATCTCACCGCACGTGCCGTCCGCGGAGGGCAACACCGGCGACCCTGGTGAGGACCTGCGTGCTGAAAAGTGGCGCGAACCTGCGTCGATCTACTTAACCCGGTCGCTCCAGGCCCGCTCCTCTTCCCGGAGGGCGGCAGCGGGTTCCGGGTTGGACCGGACGCGACTGGGGCAAGGAGTGTGACCGAAGTGAAGCACGCGGGCGTTATCGGAGCCGGGGGATGGGGCACGGCCCTCTCCATGCTCCTCGCGCGCAACGGGTACCGCGTCGACCTCTGGGCGCGCGAGGAAGAGGTGGCGCGCGAGATCTCGACCTCGCGCACGAACGAGGCGTTTCTGCCAGGGGTGACGATCCACGAGGGCGTTCTCCCCACCACCGACCTTGGGGAGGTGGTGAGCCGAAACGTGCTGCTCTTCATGCCCGTCCCATCTCAGCACATGCGAGGGGTGGTCCGGGCCGCAAGACCGCATCTTGCACGTGAGCACGTCATCATCCATGCCGGCAAGGGAATCGAGGAGGGGTCGCTCCTGCGCCTGTCCCAGGCGATCATGGAGGAACTCCCCCCTGAACTCCATGACAACGTCGGGGTGATCTCCGGCCCGAGTCACGCGGAGGAGGTCGCGCGGGAGGTGCCCACCGCGATCGTCGCTGCGTCGATCGCCGAAAGACCGGCGAAGCTGGCGCAGGAAGCGCTGATGTGTCCGACGATGCGCGTGTACACGAGCCACGACGTCATCGGCGTGGAGCTTGGAGGCGCCCTGAAGAACGTGATCGCTCTCGCCACCGGCATAGCCGATGGCCTCGGGTTCGGAGACAACACCCGGGCCGCCCTCATGACCAGGGGGCTTGCGGAGATGGCGCGCCTCGGCATAGCCCTCGGAGCGAACCCGCTCACGTTTGCGGGGCTGTCCGGGATGGGAGACCTCGTGGTGACGTGCATGAGCATGCACTCGCGCAACCGCCGGGCGGGAATTGAGATAGGGCGCGGCCGGAAGGTGGAGGAGGTGCTCGGTTCCACGCGCATGGTGGTGGAGGGCGTGCCCACCACAAGGGCGGCGGTCGCTCTGGCCCGCCGCACCGGCGTGGACATGCCCGTGGCGTTCAAGCTGCACGATGTGCTGTTCTCAGGCCTGGACCCGATGCAGGCGGTGACGGACCTCATGACGCGCGACCCGCAGGCGGAGACCGCGTCCATGTTTGGGACGAGCATGCGTATATGAAACCAGGGGGGAGGGGAGGCCGGCCGCTTCGACGGCGGCGCGGCGGTCGCCGCTGAAGGGGCCGGGACAGTCGACATGAAACCCGGTGTGAACTGGCCTGTTACAATTGTCACTCTCGTGGTGGCGGGCCTCGCGGCATGGTGGACCTTCCGGGATGCGCGCGGGCGGGACGCCAATCCCCTGCTCTGGGCGGCGGGGATAGTGATAGGTGGGCTGATGGCAGGTTTTTTCGGGGTCCCGCTCATCCTTGGGGCGTACCTCCTGCTCAGGCCGCGTGGAGCCCTTCTCGTGTGCCCTCACTGCAAGCGCAGGTACATTTACAACCTGGCTTTCTGCCCGCACTGCGGGAAGCCTGTCAAGAAGGAATGCCTGAGGTGCCACGACACGATGGGCCTCGATGCGGATACATGCCCCCACTGTGGGATGAAGGCCCTCTAAGTTTTGAGGTTGCGGCAGGAATAGTCCGCGCGGCGTCGAACCAGTAACGTGCTCTCAATTCCGGTTTCTTTCAGATCCCACGCAGTCGTCATATCATTCCAAGGCGCTTGCCCGGCGGATGCGCGACGCGATGCCGCAAGGGCGAGAAGGTCATCCCTTCTAGCGTCCCCGATCCGGTCCGCGACGGGCGTGGCGGAACCAGCGTGATCGGACTCTCGGGTGGGGCATGGAGGTGATCCCGGTGCTCGACAAAACCGACAGGATCGACGTCCTGATCCACCAGTTGACACGCCTTGAAGAAGACCTGGATAAGCTGGGCGGCGAGGGGCGCGAGCAGGCAAAGGCTGAGGTCGCAGCTGTCCGGGGTCAGATAGTCGATGTCCTCATAGGGGCGCTCCGTGAGGGTGACGTGTTCGCGCGACGCGGCGCCGCGTACGGGCTGAGCAAGCTGCCGGAGCCAAGAGCGGTTGATGTCCTGATATACGCTCTTGAAGATGTGGACGATTCGGTCCGGAGTTGGGCCGCGGAAGGCCTGGGGTTCATCGGCGACGAACAGGCGCTTCCGTACCTCGTGAAAGCGCTCAAGGAAGAGAACCCTTACGTTGCTTACAGCGTCACCCACGCGATAATGAAGTTCCCGAAAGCCGCAGTGGCACGGGCGGTCACGGCGGCCCTCGACAGCCCCAACAGGAACGTGCGCCGGAGATCAGCCAAGCTTCTGGGGGAACTCAAGCACCGGATGGCCGTGCCGCGTCTTGCGGCCCTACTCGGCGACGCTGATCCGCAGGTCAGATACGAAGTCGTGGAAGCTCTGCGCAAGGTGGGGGACCTCAGGGCTCTCGAGCGACTCATCGCCGCCCTCGCCGATGAGTCGACCGACGTGCGGTACGGCGCCATCCAGGCGCTGCGTGCGCTGGGAGACCAGAGGGCGGTGGAACCCCTGGTGAGGGTGTGCATGGAGAACGAGGACCTGCGGTTCTATGCCCTCCAGGCGCTGAAGGAGCTCTGCGGCGAGGATGCGGTGAGGCCCGTTCTTGAGGCGCTGGAGCATGTCAGGGGCGTCGTTCACGCCGTGGCGATGCGCGTGTTGAACGAGCGCGACCAGGGTGCACAGAGAGCCAGCGGCTAAGTGGGGGTGCGGAAATGCTCCCGGCTTTTGGGAGGGGTTGCCGGTGATTGCACGAGGGGTGTCAAAACCCGGCTGCCTGGCCAGACGGGCCGGGTTTTGGCGAAGCGCGCCCCGCCTGGGGCGCCGTCCCGGAGTTCAACAGCGGCAACACCGGCCACTTCTCGAGAGGTGACGGTGGTCTGTGATCCCGCACTTCGAGGCCTGGTGGCCGGCTGTCGGGGCGAAAGGCGAGTCGGTGAAGTATGGGCATGGCGGCGGGCGGGTCTCGGCCGCGACCTCTTGAGGCCGGGACGCATCCGCCGCCTCTTGTTCCCTTTCCGTGTGCACCGGGGTGTGTTATAATTCAGTTCAACCAGCATGCAGGTGGCCGTGTGCTGTGGCGGGAGATCTGGAGAATGTTGCCGGAGGCCGGCGCCCGCCTGCGTCAGGGGGTGGCGACATGATTCCTCAAACCGAAATGGTGCTGCGCCTTGTCCTGGCGGTCCTGTTCGGTGGGCTCATCGGGCTGGAACGCGAGAGCCACAAGCGACCCGCGGGGTTCAGAACGCACATCCTTGTGTGCGTCGGATCGGCGCTCGTCATGATGATCTCACAGTACGCGTTCGTCGGCTTCACGCGGGTCATCCAGTACGATCCAGGACGTATCGCCGCGCAGGTGGTGAGCGGCATAGGATTCCTTGGTGCGGGAACGATCCTCAGGGAAGGCGCGACCATTAAAGGGCTCACCACCGCGGCGAGCCTGTGGGTGGTGGCGGGCATCGGCCTTGCCGTGGGCACCGGCTTCTATCTTGCGGGCGCCATGACCACCGGCATCGTGGTGGTCGTGCTCATAGTGCTCGACCGGTTCGAGCGCAGGTTCATCTATACGAAGCGTGACACGCTGTTTGTTCAGATGCAGGATCGGCCCGGCCAGCTCGGTGCGATTGCCACGGTGCTCGGCAAGTACGGCGTGAGCATCAAGGATGTGGAGATGGAGACCCTGGAAGCCGGTCACGAGGCGTCGCTCCACCTTGCGCTGGAGGTGCCGTTCTCCGTGCGCAAGGACAGGCTTCTCGACGAGATAGCCGAGGTCGAGGGCGTGTACCGGGTGGGTTACGAAGAGTGACGGCGAGAAGTGACGGCGAGGGGTGGCGGCATGTCAATGAGGATACTTGTGACAAACGACGACGGGATCCTGGCCGACGGCATTCGCATGCTTGCCGCCGAACTCGCGATGCTCGGGGAGGTAGTGGTGGTCGCGCCCGACAGGGAGAGGAGCGCCACGGGGCATGCCATCACGGTGCTCCGTCCCCTCAGGGTCGAGAAGGTCACGATTCCAGGGCTGGACGCCGTAGCCTGGGCCGTGGACGGGACGCCGTCGGACTGCGTGAAGCTGGCAGTGGAGGCGTTGCTCGAGCGGCGGCCTGATGTGGTCGTGTCGGGCATCAACCGCGGCCCCAACCTTGGTACCGACGTGCTGTATTCGGGCACGGTCTCGGCGGCGGTCGAAGGTGCGATCTGCGGGCTGCCGTCGATGGCGATCTCGGTGGCGGCCTTCGAGAATTGTCACTACGAGTTTGCGGCGAAGTTCGGGGTGAGGATGGTTTCGAAGGTGCTGGAGAAGGGCCTCCCTCCTGACACGCTCCTCAACATCAACGTGCCGTCGGTTGACGAAGAGGACATCGCGGGCGTCGCCGTCACCAGGCTGGGCGCGCGAAAGTGGAAGGACGTGTTCGACCGCAGGATAGACCCCAGGGGTCGGACGTACTACTGGATGGCGGGGGACGTGGTCGACTGCGACGACGATGAGAACGCCGACGCGGTGGCGATTCGAAGCAACCTCGTCTCGATAACCCCGATTCATCTGGATCTCACCAGGTACGACCTTATCGACGAACTGAAGGGGTGGGGCATCGGCGTCGTCTCTTCGCATTTTCCCGGCGGGCGGCATACTATATAGAAGACTCGCTTCCCGACCGGGGGAATGACCGTGGGTCTTGCCTTGATGTTGAGGTGTGCGGCCATCCTCTCGCTCGTCATCATCCTTGAGATGGCCTGGGTGATCTACGCCCACAGGTCCCGCGCCATGCCGTCTCAGGTCATCTCGATTGCGGTCGGCATTGTCGCTGCGACTGCCGTCCTGTACGTGTCCCTGTTGTCGTTTATCGCTGTACGGGTGATGGCCCCGCTGATATACGGACTGTGACCGTTGACTCGGGTGGAGAGTCGGACGAGCATTCATCCCGACCATGCACGGAAAGGAGAGGAGGCGCGTCCGTGGCATGCCGGGGACGGCGCCGACGTCGATGCCAACGCCAGGGCATGGGCCTGCGTCTGGGGGTGTCGGTGCGCGGCCGGCGAGTCAGGCGCGCCGGGTTGCCGCCATGAAGAGAAAAGTCGCTCTGGTGTTGGGCGGAAAGTCCGCCGAGAGAGAGATTTCGCTGCGTACCGGCGAGCAAGTCGGCCTTGCATTGAAGAGCAAGGGCCATGAAGTGATCGGTCTCGACCTGGACGACGGGCTCGTCCCGGCCCTCCAGAAGGAGAGGCCCGACGTGGTGTTCATCGCGCTTCACGGCAGGTATGGGGAAGACGGCTGCCTCCAGGGACTCCTCGAGATACTGGGGATCCCTTACGTCGGGTCCGGCGTTCTCGCGAGCGCGCTGGCCATGGACAAGGTCATGTCCAGGAGGCTCTTCCGGCTTGAGGGACTCACGTGCCCTCGCGACATCGTCGTGGCCAGCGGTGAGATGCACCACGGCGGCGCGGACGAACTCGCCCTCAGGGTAGAGGGAGCCTTCGGTTTTCCGGCCATTGTGAAGCCGAACAGGGAGGGGTCAACGATCGGGCTCACCCTGGTGAGGGAGCCGGCCGGCCTGCCGAGCGCACTCCACCACGCATTCACGTACGATCTCGAGGCGCTGGTCGAGGAGTACGTGAGGGGGACGGAGGTCACCGTGAGCGTCCTTGGAAACCGCGAGCCGTGGGCTCTTCCTGTAATCGAGATCATATCCGCCACAGGCCTCTATGACTACAAGGCCAAGTACACCAGGGGTATGAGTCAGCACATCATACCGGCGCGTGTGCCCGAGCACACATATAAGGCGGCTCAGGACGCCGCCGTGAGAGCGCACAGAGCACTGGGCTGCCGTGGCATGTCCCGCGCCGACTTCATCGTCGGGCCGGGCGACGTGCCGTACCTCCTCGAGGTCAACACCATCCCGGGCATGACCGAGACCAGCCTTCTCCCTGACGCTGCAAGGGCTGCCGGCATCGAGTTCCCGGACCTCGTCGACATGCTCATCGATTTCGCGCTCGAGCCAGCCACCCCGAGGGCATAGGCGGAAGGAGAAAAGTCGGGGTTCGACTTCCACCTCCAGCAGGAGATTCCAGAAGCACGTCGAACCACCCATACAAGGGTTCGTTCAAGCACACTAGAAAGTGACGAACGAGCGGACAGCCTTCGCGCCGCACCGGATGCGGTCGGCCGGGTCGGCCAGGCGTCTGTAACAGGCCTTTTGCCTTTTTGTTTGTTCATACGAACAATAAAGTATAGCAGGGGCCAAGAGCCGAAGGGCTTGAACGACCGGATAGGTGTGTGGGCCCTGGGTCCCAGGGATGCAGGGATGCGAGGCGGTGCGCCCGCGCGTGACCGGGGGACAGGGCCTGGACCCGGACGGGCCCGGCCGGGGCGAGCGTGGTGTGCGAATCAGGCAGGGGAGGTGGGCGGCTGCCAGGGCGGCGCATGGCAGGCGCGGCAGTCCCGGAGCCACATTGCACAGCGGAGTGGCAGCGGCCTCTGTTACAATGGCGGTCGTACCGGGAGGGCCACATGACTGGTCACGAGGTGTCACTGGAAGGGATCCGTGGTAAAAGTCCCTACTCGAATACAGAAGGAGGTTCTCAAGATGCGTAGAGCCATTCTCATCGCGCTGTGCATGGCCGTGCTCATCGCCGCATGCGGCCTCGGGGCGTCGGCGAAGGAGACGCTCAACGTCATCTACATGGCGCAGGCTGGTTATCAGCCTGACGACATCCGCGACATGGCCGACCTCTTCGAGTTCCTGACGGACACCAAGGTCAACATCACCTTCGTGAAGTACGACGAGCAGCACGAGAAGATCGTCGCCTCTGCGGTGGCGCCCGTGGCCACATACGACGTGATACTCCTCGACCTCATCTGGACCGCGGAATTCGCCTCGAAGAAGATGGTTGCCCCACTGGACGACAAGATCACACCGGAGATGCGGAAGGACATAGCCCCTGCCATCATGGACGCCTTTGTGTTCGACGGCAAGACGTGGGCCATGCCGTTCCTCGCCAACTTCCAGTTGTTCTTCTACAACGCTGACATGATCAAGAAGGCAGGCTTCGATGGCCCGCCGAAGACTCTGGAGGAAATGGTCGAGCAGATGAAGGCCATGAAGGCCAAGAGCATCGTCAAGTACCCCTGGACCGACTCGTGGAACCAGAAAGAGGGCCTCGTGTGCGAGTATGTGTGGCTCACCGGGGCGTTCGGCGGAGACACGTTCGACCCGGCCGGCAAGCCCATCTTCAACGAGGGCCCCGGCGTAAAGGCCCTCGAGTTCATGGTGAGCCTTCTCAAAGAGGGTCTCGCGAACCCCAAGTGCCTAACGAACGACGAAACCGCTGCAAAAGACGACTTCATTTCGGGCAACGCCGCGTTCACCACCAACTGGACGTTCCAGTACGCGCTCATGAATGACCCGGCGGTGTCAAAGGTGGTCGGTGCCGGGGAGATGGGGCTCATCCCTGTTGCCAGTGCGGTGGCGGGCAAAGCGAAGACGACTTCTGTCAGCGGCTTCCAGGGCGCTGCGATCATGGCCAACTCCCGTAAGAAGGATCTCGCCTGGGAGTACGTGAAGTTCATAACGAGCCCGCTGGTGCAAAGGTCATACTTGCAGGAGATGCCTGTGTGGACGTCCGTCCAGAAGAGCGCTTACGCCAACATGATGGACAAGACGATGGCAGTGAAGAGCGAGCAGATCGCCGCCGTGCATCACCGGCCCAAGGTGCCGCCTTACCCTGAGGTGTCATCGATCCTCCAGAGGTACATACACCTGGCGCTGCAGATGAAGATGGAACCCAAGGCGGCCCTTGACAAGGCGGCCGAAGAGATCAGGGCGGTGCTGGCGAAGAAGTAGGGCGCATTTCGAACCCGGACGCAAAGGCCGCTCAACTGCCTGCTGTAGCGGCCCGGGACCCGGGACGTGGGTCATGGGTCGAAGAACCCTACGGGCTTCCCCGGCGGGGCGCCGGTGCCCCGGCGAGGGGATGGCTGGCTTCCGCGACACCTGATGTCACGGTTCGCCGGACCCGTCCGATCCCTCGCGCGATCATCGGCGCCCGCCGGGTGCGTCCTCCCGGACTGAGCCGCATGGGCGTCTGGCGCCATGGCTGGGAGGGCCTGGAACGACTTCCATGGAGGTATAGCGCTGGATGTCCATAAAGAGACGCGACGCCGACGGACGACGCCTGGCGCGGTGGCTCCTCGCGCCCAGCATGGCCCTGATAGCCACGGTGGTCGTCGCCCCACTCCTCTTCGCCCTCTTTCTCAGCTTCCAGGAAGCGGAGCCGAGGGTGGGCGGGATAAACATGAGGTTCGTCGGGCTTGCCAACTACGCGCACTACTTCGTCAGGTCAGACCTTTTCTGGCCCGCGGTCCGCGTGACCATCTACTTCACCGCGGTCTCCCTCGCCGTGGAGCTGGTGCTTGGCATCGCCATGGCGCTCGTACTCAACGAGAAGTTCGCGGGAAGATCGCTCGTCCGGGCGATCATCCTGCTCCCGTGGGCCGTGCCTACCGTAGTGAACGCACGAATGTGGGAGTGGGTATTCGCCGGCTCCGAGTTCGGGGCGCTGAACGGGCTCATGAAGGTGCTTCACATCTTCCCGCCCACTTACGACCAGGTCTGGTTGGGGTTCGACGTTCCGTTCGCGGGCGTCCCGTTGCTCGGGCCGTTCCTGAGGTGGATGGGCGTCACGCGGGCGCTCAATATGATCATTCTCGCCGATACGTGGAAGGTCACACCGCTCGTGGTGCTCCTTGTGCTGGCCGGCCTGCAGACAATACCCGACAGCCTTTACGAGGCCGCCACGGTGGACGGCGCCGGCTTCTGGCGCAAGCTTACACACGTCACGCTGCCTCTTCTCAAGCCGGTGCTCCTCGTGGTGCTGGTCCTTCGCACCATGGAGCTCTTCCGTGTGTTCGACATCATTTACATCATAATGCAGTATTCCATCAGGGTGCTGGGTGTGCTCACATACGAGGTGGGAATGAAGTTCCTGCACTTCGGGAGCGGCGCGGCGCTGTCGTTCCTGGTGGCGCTGTTCATACTCGGGCTTGCCCTTATATACATTCGGCTGTTCTATACGGAGGAAGGGTACTGAGCAGAGGTTCATCAATCCGCGCGAGTGGGCCGGAGCGTCCGGGACCCGCTTTCGCCGGACGGGGTATCTGTGACCGTCGACACACAGCCTGAAGCAGCGGGGACCGCCTGCGCCTGGAGGCGGCCGGGCGGACCCCGATGGACGAAACCCGGAGGGATCGATGTGAACTCCACTCGAAGGAAAGGCAGGATACCGCTGCGGCTGCGGCGCGCCGCCCTCTATCTCGCGGTCGTCGCCATCGTGGTCTGGACTCTTGGGCCTGTCACGTGGCTTGCCATCTCGAGCATCACGCCGTACAACGAGCTGATATCGGATCGGGCGACCCACTGGTTTCCTCGGCACCCCACCTTCGCCAACTTCCAGGTCATGTTCGACCTTTCGAGGGAGACCGGCGAGAGGTTCGTGTACGCCATCCGCAACAGCATGATCGTGGCCGGCTCCGTGACGGCGATTTGCCTCGTGGCGGGCACGCTGGCAGCGTACGCCCTGGCGCGGCTGCCGGTCAGGGGCAAGAAGCCTCTCGTGCTGTCCCTCATGTCCATCAGGATGCTTCCCACCATCGCCCTCGTGATACCTTTCTTTGTCATCGTGTCGTACGTCGACTACGGACTCATGTCCGTCGGATCGTCATTCCACCTGTTCGATACCAAGTTCAATCTGGTGATCCTCTATACCACCTTCATCCTGGGGTTTGTAATCTGGATAATGCGCGGCTTCTTCCTCACCATCCCGCTGGAGCTCGAGGAGGCCGCCCGCATCGACGGGTGCACCAGGCTCCAGGCGCTGCGTCAAGTCGTGCTCCCACTTTGCGCGCCGGGCCTCGTTGCCACTGGCATACTCTCGTTCCTGCTTGCCTGGGATGAGTTCCTTCTGGCCCTCATCTTCACCAGGTCCAACAACGCCATCACTCTGCCGCTTTTCATCGCAGAACTGGGAAGCCAGTACATAACCGCTTACGACCAGATCTCCGCAGCGGGGGTCATGGCCGCCATTCCCCCGGTGGTCCTGGCGCTTCTCTTCCAGAGGTTGATTGTGCAGGGTCTGACATCAGGAAGCGTGAAGGGGTAACGCTGCCTGGAGCGCGTGCCTGTCACGGGCCTGCACCTGCGTCCGGGGCCGCGCCCGCGCTCGTGGCCGGGGTCTCGCGCACGTGCCCGCACTTGCGCCTGGGCGTTTGGCGCGGTACCCCGACCGAGGGTCTAGGTAGATCGCCACAAGTTCGCGCTACTTTTCTGCGGGTGAGTCCTCGCCAGGGTTGCCGGTGTTGCCCTCCGGGGACGTCGCGTGCGGTGAGATGCGTTCGAATTTGGCGCAAGGGCTAGCCAAATTCCAGGCGCCCCGCCCTAGCAAGCACTGGCAACCCCAACGCCGTCAGAAAAGGTGTCGCAAACTTATGGCGCCATGCTTAGAGCGCGGCACGCCTGTGGATGCTTCGCTGGTTCGCTGAAGGACTTTCGCCATTCCGTGAAGAATTATCTCATATCCTCCGGCGCATCTGCGCGCACCCGCGGCGGGCGCGCTCCGGAAAGGAGCATGTGCGTGTTGGGAGAAGTCTCGCTGCTGAGAACGGGGCCGGTTCACAAGGGCAACCAGAAGCTCGTGAAGAGCATCAACCGCAACATCGTGCTCAACATCGTGCGGCAGCACGGGCCCATTTCGCGCGCCGACGCCGCCAGGATGAGCCAGCTCTACCCGGCCACGGTGTCGTCCATCGTGAACGACCTCATCGACGAGGGGTTCGTACGCGAGGTGGGTCTGGGCGACTCTACCGGCGGCAGGCAGCCCGTGATGCTCGAACTGAACCGAGGGGTGTACGCGGCCTGCGGCGCCTCGATAGAGGTGGGGCGGTTGCGGGTGTGCCTCACAGACCTCGACGCCCGGGTCCTCGCCAGGGCGGAGCGCCCCCTCTCGTGGCAGGAGGGCCCGCGCAAGAGCCTCCCCGCCATCGTCTCCGCTGTACGCGAGATCATCGAGTCCGGCCGCGTTCCGCGTGAGAAGGTCCTCGGCGTCGGTGTGGTGTACCCGGGCCCCGTCGATACGGCGACCGGGACGATCCAGGCGTCGCCGCACATGCCCGGATGGGGTGGGTTTTCCCTCAAGGCGGCCCTCGAAGACGAACTCGGTCACGAGGTGGTCATGGACAACGACGCGAACGCAGCCGCCTGGGGCGAGAAATGGTTCGGCGCCGCGCGGGGCAGGTCCAGCTTTCTCTATGTCATGGCCGACTACGGACTCGGCGGCGGGATAATCATAGACGACAGACTGTACCGCGGCCGGAACGACGGCGCCGGTGAGATCGGCCACATGACCGTGGACATCGATGGCCCGCAGTGCAAGTGCGGCAACTTCGGGTGCCTCGACGTCATGGCGTCGGGCACCGCCATCGCCCGGAAGATGACAAGCGATATCAAGCGGGGTGCAGAGACGTTGTGCAGGGACCTCGTGGGAGGGGACGTCGAGTCCATCACCATGGACATCGTGCTCGAGGCCGCGGCCATGGGAGACTCCCACGCACGGGCGATAGTCGAGGAGAGCGGGCGCTATATGGGCATCGGCCTTGCGAACCTGGTGAACTGCTTCAACCCCGAACTCATCGTCCTCGGGGGGCAGCTTGCCCTTCGGAGCGACCTATTCTTCACAAGCGCCAGAGAGACCGCGAGGCGCCGCGCCTGGCCCGTGCTGGGCAAGGACCTCGATGTCGTTCTCTCTGCGCTCGGCCACGACGCCTGTGTCATCGGTGCAACGAGCCTTGTGCTGACGAGGGTATTCGAGTCGCCGAGCATCAGGGCGTACGCCTGAAGGCGCGTGCAGCGGCGAAGGGTGGCGTTCCCTCGAGACAATGACCCGGAGTCTAGCGCGGAGAGCCGCTGCGAGATCGGCGGTCGTCCCTGAGCTCGTGCTCGGCGCTGCAGGACCAGAGGGGAGGGGGGCCCGTTGGCAATTCCGCGTCCAGGCCATCGTGTCAGGAGCCGCTGTGGCCGCGTGAGCCCTCTCGCGCGAGGCGACACTGCCGTTGCTGACGCATGTCCCGCCCTCGCCATCGCTTTCGTCGCCGCCTTCGCTTGCGCGTGCGTCGCCATCCTCTTCGTCGTTCGCGGTGCGGCGTGGTCCGCCTCTGTCGGAGCCGGTCCCGAGGTCAGGCTGAACGTGATCTACATGGCCCAGGCGGGCTATCAGCCTGACGAGTTCGAGGAGATGACCCGGGAGTTCGCGAGGGAGTCAGGGATCCGCGTCGCCCTCAACTTCGTGCGCTACGACGAGGAGTATCAGAAGATCGTGACATCCGCCACGTCCCCCGTGGCCACATACGACGTGGTGCTTGTCGACCTCATCTGGGTCGCGGAGTTTGCCGAGAAGGGCTACGTCGTTCCGCTCGATCGGGGCCTTGCCGCAAAGGTGAGGCAGGGTATCTCCCCCGAGATCCTCAGCGCCTTCGAGGACCGCGGCCGAATCTGGGCCATGCCTTTCCTTGCCAACTTCCATTTTCTTTTCTACAATGAGGACATGCTGAGGAGAGCGGGGTTCGACGCGGCTCCCGGGACCATCGAGGAGATGGAGGTCCAGATGCGCGCGATGAAGCGCAAAGGGGTGGTCGAGTACCCCATGATCGCCTCGTGGAACCAGAAGGAGGGTCTCGTCTGCGAATACGTGTGGCTCGTCGGAGCATATGGCGGCGGCATCTTCGACTCCCACGGCGATCCCATCTTCAACCACGGTCCGGGGGTTGCCGCGCTGGAGACAATGACGAGGTGGGTGCGGGGCGGCCTCGTAAACCCGCTTGCTCTCACCGCGGACGAACTCGTGGCAAAAGACGTCTTCATCGCCGGAAAGGCGGCCTTTGCACCCAACTGGACGTTTCTGTCCGGGTTCATGAGCGACCCGGCCGTTTCGCGCGTCGCCAGCCATGCAAGGATGGGCCTGCTGCCCGTGGCGAAGGCCGTGCGCGACGAGACCGGCCGGGTTTCGTCGTCGGTCAGCGGCTTCCAGGGCCTCGCAGTGATGGCCAACTCCTCCCACAAGCCAGAAGCATGGAGGTTCGTGGAGTTCATGGCCAGCCCCGAGGTACAGGGCCGCTGCCTCCAGGAGGTGCCTGTGTGGACCTCCCTTCAGATGAGTCGTGAGGCCCGCGCGAACGACCCGTGGCTCGACGTCAAGCTGGAGCAGATGCGGTGGCTGCAGCACCGCCCCAAGCTCGTGAGATACCAGGAGATCTCCGCGATCATGCAGAGGTTCATCCACACCGCGCTCGAGGGAGCCATGTCGCCGCAGGAGGCCCTGGACGTGGCCGTGGAGAGAATACGCAGCCTGCCCTGAGTGCGGGTTCGGAGGGGTGCCGGGTGGGCGTTCGTCGGGGGAAAGCCGGTATGCGGGTGACGGCGCGGGTGCGCCTTGGCTTCGCCGCGATCGTCTGGTCCACGTTTGTCCTGAGCCTGCTCACTTTCTACGCGATATCGCACCTCACCGCGACGCTTCATCGGATCAACACGTGCGACGTCCCAGCCATCCAGCTCAGCGGGGAGATCTCCAAGAAGATATACCAGACCACGGGAAACGTCTACCTCACGATCGCCGGTGGCGGCAAGGTCGCACGGCCCGAGGACCAGCTGAACGAGGTGAAGATGCTGCTGGGAAGCCTCGAGGAGCTCCTCCGGCGACACCCAAGCCCGGATGTCCGCGCCATCCTGCCGATGCTCGACGACATCAGCGACGCAGCGGGAGAGTACACGAGCGTGCTCGTGAGGATGCAGGCGGAAAAGGACCCTGAGAGGATATACCTTCTGCTGCGGGCGCTGTCCGGCAAGGGCGAATGGCTCATCAGCCGGTCAGAGCACATGCAGCTCCGGATATGGGAACAGATAGGGCCCCGGATGGCACGCACCGAGCGCCTCTCCACGCTGCTCAAGGTGGGGGTGGCTCTTGCCTTCGCCTTCGCGTTCGTGTTCGGGCTGTGCGTGTCCGGCATCATCACGAGAACTCTCGCCGACGTCTCGCACGGCATTCGCAAGGCGGCTGAGGCCGCGCACGGGGAAAGCGAGAGGTCTGCACGCCTGTCGGCCGGCATGAGGGCATCGGCGGGCAGAACTCAGGCTGCGCTCGAGGCCGTGTTGCGGGCCTTCCACGGCGCTGTCGAGACGAGCAAGGTGTCGAGCGAAGCATCGCAGAGGATAGCCGCGACGATGGAGGATGGCGCGGATGCCGCCCGGATGCTCGCCGACCGAACACAGGTCACGGCGAGGGCCGCCGGGAAGACGAGGTCTACCGTCTCGTCCCTCGGCCGCAGGCTCGTCCTGGCGAGCGCGGTGATACGCGAGACCATCCTCATGGTCGACTGTAACGTGAAGACGGCCACGGAAGCGAGCTACCACGTCGACGCGCTTCAGGAGCAGATGGACCGCATCGACGCGGTGCTGCAGGGGATCACGAACATCGCGGACCAGACGGGGCTCATCGCTCTCGACGCCCGGATAGCGTCGGCTCGCTCGGGGGAGGGGGGACGCGACTTCGGGAGGGTCGCCCAGGAGATCGGGAGCCTTGCCGAGATGAGCGCGAGCGCGGTGGAAGAGGTCAAGATGCTGATGGAGGGCATCAAAGCATCCACCCTCGATGTGGTGAAGTCGCTTGGCGCGTCGGCGGAACGCGTGCGGGGCCTCTCACGCCAATCCTCCCGCGTGGAAGAGGTCTTCAGGGCGATACAGGGGTCGTTCGACGAGATCCTGGGCCTCATGGACGAGGTGGAGGACGCGGCGGGCAAGGGCGCCGGCGAGGCCAGGCTGGTTCAGGAGGCCATGGCGGAGATCCTCGAGTCGGCCCGGCAGGTGGCTGCGCAGGCCGGGGAGCTTGTCGGAGAGATGCAGGATCTCGCCGAGAGCGCCCAGGAAGCCATAGGTGCCAGCGAGACGCTGGTGGAGGGAATCGCAGGGCAGGCGAGGTCCGCGGAGGAGCAGTCGCGCCTGGCGGGAGAGGTGATCAAGGAGATCGAGACGCTCGCCTGAGGGCCGAGCGTGACTTCAGACGTTGTGATCTGAATCACATCACAGGGCCGCTTCCCGGGCTAGAATGTAAAGCAGAAAGAGACCTGCAACGGTCGGAGGAGGGATTATGATGACGCTTTTCAAGAGGACCATTGTGGCGCTTGTACTGGCTGCCTTGATGCTGGGCGGGACGGCCTATGCCGTCGATCCCACCAATCCCGATGACGAATACGTTGCGTCCAGTGCGTTCATCGCCAACATCATCGCGGGGTTCCCCGAGCTTTCGCTCACGGCCGAACAGGTCCAGGCGCTGCGCGACTCCGGCTACGGCTGGGGTGAAATCGTGATAGCGTGCAGCATCGCGGTGAACGCTGGCCAGACCCTGGACGGCGTGATGGCGATTGCGACCGATGGCGCCGGCTGGGGTGAGGTCGCGACAGAACTGGGGGTCGAGACTCGGGCATTCGGACAGTATGTTCGGGAGATCATCGGCAGGGGCGGCGCGAAGGTGAGGGCGCGGCACGGCCGCAAGGACGTCGATGACGCGGCGGCCATGGACATGGCGCAGGGCAGGTTCGGCCTCGATGACGAGGATGTTCAGGCGATGGCCGCCATGGGCCTCGACGGGCAGGACGTCCTCTGCGCGGTGAGTGTTGCGGCGGCTTCGGGTGATGCATCGAAGGTTCGGTTGGCCCTGGAACTCCGCGTGAAGGCTCAGAGCTGGCTTCGGATCGCCGAGGCGGCTGCGGTCGGCAAGGACGGGATCGTGGAGAAAGGTGTAGCGATACGAAACCGTATCGAGTTCAGGAAGGCGCTCGAGGAACAGATAAAGGCACAGGTCAGGTCCCAAAAAGAGGCCCACAAGGACGAGGACAAGGGCAAGCCTGAGGACCCGGGAAAAGGCAGCGGAAACGGCTCCGGGGATAGCGGAGGAGGAGCAGGCGATTCCGCCGGTCAGGGTCAGGGCAGGTCCCACGGCAACAGCCATGGCGGTGGGAGCGGCAGGTAAGCCCACGACTCCGTCGGGCCGAAGACCACGCCCCGGCTCCGCGCCATGCGAGCCGGGGCACTTCTGCATCTCACCGCGCGCGCCGTCCCCGGAGCGCAACACCGGCAACCCTGGATAGGACCTGCGCGCTGAGAAGTAGCGCGAATCTGTGGCGACCTACTCAGACAGCCCCGCCTTTGACATTGGCAGGTTGGGCGTCGCCGACGCCGGTTCCGCCACCGGGTGCGTCGGCCGCTCCCGTTGCCGCCGGAGCCTGCGATCCCAATACAAGCCTGGGGTCAATGGCATCGCGCAGCCTGTCCCCCATGAAGTTCACGCCGAGCACCGCGAGCAGTATGAACAGGCCCGGAAACACCGTGAGCCACCACCGCATGGAGGACGTCGGCAACGGGGTTCGAGGCAATCGTGAGCACCGCCAGCAGCATGAGGCAGCTGAGCGCAGGGCCATAGTCGCTCCCGATCACGGCCTGGTACATGAGGCGTCCCGTCCCCGGCCTTGAAAAGGGGATCGGGCTTGCGACCCTCCTTACTATGTAAGCTCCCATCACTGGCCGACCGCCTGCCTTGCAGGGATCGCCGGGCAGGCGACCCAGCCCTCCTCCTGGAAATCCGCACTACAGCCGGGCATCTCCCTCCCTCTCCGGGTTAATTGTCTACATATTTGCCGAGTCCTGGGATGTTCCTCCCGCCGCTCCCGAAAGTTCTCCGCGGAATCATCGGTTACGAAGGAGGATTCTGGGTACGCGTGTAGAAGAGTAGGACCGACAATAAAACGGTCGGTGAACGAATTAACGCTGCTGTGACGGCATTACGCATGGTAACGAGCATAAACGCCATACATCACGTGGGTGACCAAATTCGTCCGGGGAACAGACCTAAATCGTCCAGGGGGCGTCTTTGAATGAAGGGGCTTCGGACCGGCGACAGGCAACTCATACGGGACCTCAACATGTCCATAGTGATCAGCGCCGTAAGGCGGCACGGGCCCATCCCAAGGGTGGATATCGCCCGGATGACCACGCTCGGCCGTTCAACGGTGTCGGAGCTCACGGCGCTTCTCTTGAAAGAGGGTTTCATCAGGGAGATTGGAAGCCAGGATCCGGGAGAGAAACGTCGCGCTCTGGGCAGGCGCCCCGTGCTCCTCGAGTTCAACCCGAAGGCCAGGTTCGTGGTGGGGGTCAAGCTCGCTCCGAGGACGGTTTCGGCCGCGCTCACCGACCTCGAGGCGGATATCCTCGACACGGCGGAGTTGCCGATAGATGAAAGGGCTGGCGAGAAAGCCGTCCGCCGGCAGGTCTCGAGAGTCATCCGCGAGGTCATGTCAAGGGCCGGCGCGGGTGCCGAGAAGGTGGTGGGTGTCGGCGTGGCCATGCCGGGGATCGTGGACAACCGCACGGGGGTGTCCATTTCGCCCAGGTTCTTCTTGTGGCAGAACCTTCCCCTCAAGCACCTGCTGGAGGACGAGTTCGGGATACCGGTCTTCATCGACAACGACGCCAACGCAGCGGCCCTTGGGGAGAAGTGGCGCGGCTGGGGCCGCGAGGTCGAGAACATGGTCCTGGTGACGGTGGGCATCGGCATCGGTGGAGGCATCATCATCAACAACCAGTTGTACCGCGGCTTTGCGGCAGGAGCGGGCGAGGTCGGCCACATAACCATCAACGAGGATGGCCCGGAGTGCTCGTGCGGGAACCGGGGGTGCCTCGAGGCCATGGCCTCTGACGGGGCCATGGAACGCGAGATGCGGCGCCTGGTAGCGACGGGCGCCACGACCTCCGTGCTAGGCATGGCAGCGGGAGACCCGGCGAGGATCACAAGAGCCATGATCGTGCAGGCCGCGAAGACTGGCGATACCGCCGCCATCGGAGTGCTGCGGACGGCGGGCCAGCACATCGGGGTGGGGCTTGCAAGCATTGTCAACATCCTCAACCCCGAACTCATCGTCGTTGCAGGGGAGGCCGCTCAGGAGGCCGGGGACCTCCTCCTGCAGCCGATAAGGGAGACCATCGCCAGGCGGTCCATGGGCGTGCTTGCCCAGAGAGTGGAGGTTGTAACGTCCGCCCTCGGGGACGGCATCTGGGTCACAGGCGCGGCTGCGCTTGTGCTGCAGGACTTCTTCGGGGTTCCAATTTACGAGCGCGGGCAGCCTGTGGCCGCAGTGTCGCTCCCGGAGATCGTCCAGGGAACGTGGCAGGGGACGTAGCAGGAATCCGCACGCAGGGCGTCACAGCGCATCAGGCGGCGCGAGTCCGCGGGGACAGCGCAGGAATCATCAGGAGAGGTTGACATACATGCCAATCATGCCAAAAACATGCGAGCCTCTGGTCGAGCGGAGCATCCGGATCATCGGGGACAACCAGCATCCGTCAGGCGCCTACGTCGCGTCCCCGGCGTTCCCCAACTATGCTTACTGCTGGCTCCGGGACGGGACGTTCACGGCGTACGCCATGGATCTTTTCCGTGAACACGGAAGCGCCCGCGCTTACCACGTATGGGCTGCAAGGTCCGTCGAGGCGAATCGCGCGATAGTGCTCGAGATCGTGCGGTCTGCGAGGGCGGGGAGGAAACCGGATCCGCAGGGCGTCCTGCCGGCGAGGTTTACCCTGGATGGTGGGATCGACGCGAGCGACTGGCCCAACTTCCAGCTCGATGGCTATGGCACGTGGCTCTGGGGCCTTGCGGAACACGTCCGCCTCACCGGCGACCGGAGTGTTCTCGAGCAAGCGGGAGAAGCGGTCAGGCTTGTCCTGGACTATCTCGCGGCTGTCTGGATGATGCCGAACCACGATTGCTGGGAAGAGCACGGCGACCAGCTGCATACCTCCACCCTCGCGTGCCTGGCCGGGGGCACCGCGCACTTCGCCGCGCTGGCGGAGGACCTGAAGGCAGGGGCACTGGCGGAGGAGATCAGGGAATACATCCTCGGGCACAGCATCGTGGACGGACGGCTGGGCAAGTTCTGCAATGCCGACGCCGCCGCTCAAAGCAGACCGCAGGCAGATCCGGTCGGTGCGGGAGGAGCAGGAGGGCCCGCTGTCCTGGTGGGCGAAGGCGTCATCGGACGCCGCCGCGATGAGCGTCGGCGGGCTGGTCTGGGCCGGGAGGTTGACGCGAGCCTCCTGTGGGTTGCGGTACCATTCGGGGTGCTGGATCCGCTCGACCCGAGGATGACCCGGACTGTCGAGAAGATCGAGCGCGACCTGGCGAAAGGCGGCGGGGTGCGCCGTTACGCAACCGACACCTACTACGGCGGCGGGCTGTGGCTGCTGCTCTCGGCCTGGCTCGGCTGGTATTACTGCCGGGTGGGGCGCCTTGCGGAGGCGTCATCGTGCCTTGACTGGATCGAGGCGCAGGCCGATGAGGAAGGCCTCATGCCCGAGCAGGTGAGCGCGGACCTGATCGAACCCGCTTACTACCAGCCATGGGTCGATCGGTGGGGCCCGGTCGCCAAGCCGCTTCTGTGGTCACACGCAATGTACCTCGTGTTATGGCACGAGCTTCACGGTTAGGTGCACGGTCAGCCGAGCGGGACTTCGAACCTGTGGATGGGGGGTGTAGCAGCATGTATGCCGGGCGGGGCGGAAGAAGGGCCCTGACCATCGCTGTCTTCCTTCTACCGACAATCGTCGGGTTCGTGCTGTTCAGCTTTACTCCAATCTTGCGCTCACTTTACTTGAGCTTTACGTCGTGGGACATCCTCCAGCCGGCCGAGTGGGTCGGCACCGAGAACTACCGCCAGCTCTTGACCAGTGACGAGTTCTGGAGGGTGATGGGGAATACGGCTGAGTACATCGTCCTCTACATCCCCCTGATGCTGGCCTCGTCTCTTGCTGTCGCCTCTCTTCTCAACAGACGATTTCGAGGCGTGCTGGTGTACAAGGTCCTGTTCTTCTTGCCCGTCCTTACGTCGTGGGTGGCGGGTTCGCTCATCTGGCGCTGGATCCTGAACTACAAGTACGGCATCGTCAACGCGCTTCTGGGGTTTGTGGGCATAAAGGGTCCTGCCTGGCTCGATGGCAGGCTGTGGGCTATGCCCGGGATAGTGCTCGCCAGCGTCTGGAAGGACGTCGGGTTCTTTGGTCTGATATTCCTCGGGGCGCTCAAGGGCATCAACACCGACTACTACGAGGCCGCCGCGATCGACGGCGCCACACCCTGGCAGCGGTTCAGGCACATCACTCTGCCGCTCGTGTCGCCCACCACGTTCTTCGTGCTGGTGACCTCCATCATCAACTCGTTCCAGGTCTTCGCCCAGGTCATGATCATGACCGACGCGGGGCCGGCCGGGGCAACCCAGGTGATCATCGAGCGCATATACCGTTATGCGTTTCAGTTCTACAAGATGGGCTACGCTTCGGCGCTCTCGTGGATCCTCTTCGCCATGATCTTCATCGTCACCTATGTGCAATGGCAGTTCCAGAAGAGGTGGGTGACGTATGATGCGTAGAGCCATCGTCGCGCTCAGGACGGTTTCGTTCTACCTGGTCATCTCAGCGGTCGCCTTTGGGATGATCCTGCCATTCTTCTGGATGATCAGCACATCGCTCAAGGAGCACGAGGCCGTCATGATCCTGCCCATCCGCTGGATACCTGAAAAGGTGAGCTTCCAGAGCTATCGGGACATATTCTCCATCTCGACGATGGTGCCTTTCCACAGGGCGGCGCTGAACAGCCTCCTCGTTTCGATCATGGCGACCTTCGTCACGCTCGCCTCGACCTCCATGGCCGCCTTCGCCCTCGCCAAGCTGGACTTCAGGAACCGCGACCGGCTGTTCCTGGTGTTTCTCGCAACGATGATGGTCCCGGGCGCCGTGACGATGATCCCCAACTACCTCGTGCTGCGCAGCTTGCGCCTGCTCAACACGTTCACCGGGCTCGTGCTCCCATCCATTTATAACGCCTGGGCGCTGTTCCTGCTCAGGCAGAATATCAAGGCTATTCCCGAAGCGTACTTCGAGGCCGTGCTCGTCGACGGTGGGACAGCGTTCACGATGTACCGCCACATAGTGTTGCCCCTGGCAAAGCCCATCCTCGCCACTCTTGGGGTGCTGACGTTCATGGGGACGTGGAACGACTACCTCTGGCCGCTCATCGTGCTGTCGGACCCGAACAAGATGACCCTCACCCTTGCCCTCAACAACCTGAACGCCAGGTGGGGGGAGCACTGGGAGATGCTGATGGCCGGGAACCTCGTGTCCATGGTTCCCATCATAATCGTGTATCTCGCGGCTCAGAAGTACTTCGAAACGGGGATCACCGTGGGCGGCTTGAAGGCCTGAGTGAGGTCGATGCGTCCTCTGTGCGGAAGGCAGGTGATGTCCGGGAAGCGACGATGGTGCGTCCCATCGTTTGAGGTCGGTTGTGACTGGACCAAACTCGAAGCCACTTAGGCGCCCCACATGAAAGGGAGGGAAAGACATGTTCACCCGCAGGGCATTGCTTGTTCTGGTATGTCTCGCGCTCGTACTGAGCTTATCCGGCAGCATCCTGGCCGCGAAGAAAGTCGTGATAACCTACGGCAACTTCTCGGCGGGGAAAGACAACGAGCCCACGCTTAACGCGATGAAGGCTGCATTCGAGAAGGCTCACCCAGACATCGAGGTCAAGCTGCAGAGCACCGGATACGGCGAGTACTTCAGGGTCATTCAGACGCAGGTAGCCGGGGGCACTGCGCCCGACTGCTACGAGCTGAACTACGAGAATTTCGTGACGTTCGCTGCGAAGAACGTGCTCACAGACCTCGGGCCGCTCTTCCAGTCCGCCGGAATGGACTTCGACGCCTATGACGAGAACGCCCTCAGGGCTTTCAACTACAGAGGGAAGCAGTTCGGCGTGCCCGTGAGCTACTCGGTGGTGCTGCTATTCTACAACAAGGACCTCTTCGACAAGGCGAAGGTTCCCTATCCCACCAACGACTGGACCTGGAAGGACGTCATCGAGGCGGGCAAGAAGATCAGGGCCCTTGGCGACGATATCTTCGGGATCATCCAGGGTGTGCACTTCTGGGAGTTCTACAAGGTCATCGAGCAGAACAACGGAAGCCTCTTCAACGCCGACCGGACGAAATTCACGGTGAACTCGCCGGAGAACGTGGAGGCCCTGCAATATATGGTTGACAAGGTGATCAAGTACAACATCGAGCCGACCCAGGCCCAGAAGTCCAATCAGGGCGACTGGGATCTGTTCTCCGCAGGCAGGGCAGGGATGCTAATCACTGGCAATTGGTCCTTCACCTACATGAAAGAGAACGCCAAGTTCCCCTGGGACGTGGTGGTGGAGCCCGGGAACAAGCGAAAGGCCTGTCACTTCTTCTCCAACGGACTTGTGATAAACAAGGCCAGCAAGAACAAGGATGCTGCTCTCAAGTGGATCAAGTGGCTGAGTTCCAGCAGGGAGTCATGCACGCTCCGGGTGAACGCTGCCTGGGAGACCCCGCCCATATCCGACCCGGAGATAATCAAGCTGTATACGTCGCAGACGCCGCCCGATAATCGCAAGGCCGTCTTTGAGTCTCTGAAGTACCTTGTAACACCACCGGTGGTGGAGCAGTTCAACGAAATGGCGCAGATCATCGACGTACAATTGCAGAAGGCCCGCGACGGTGAGAAAACGCCCAAGCAAGCCCTGGACGACGCCCAGAAGGAACTGGAGCAGAAGATCAAGCTATAGGGCTACAGGCCCTGGAGTTTCGCAGAAGGTCGCGCTCCAGGCTGCGACGGTGTAGCCACGTGTTGGCGCGACCGGGCGTCCCGGCCGCACGAAACCTCCGGCTACACGAAACAAGCCAGAGCGAGTAATGTGGCGTGCCGGCTCCGTCGCCTGGCTGCGGGCGGCGGAGCCGAGCCTGCGCCGTGGCCGTCTGTTGGCCGCTGACTGAGCCTGGTCGCGCCCGGGGGAGCAATCCTGCGGCGGTCCAGTCCAGGGCGGCCTGGGCCGCAACTGCACCGCGTGCAGGTTTGCGCATGTCTCGTGCCGTGTCAGGGGCTGCCGCCTCTGCGCTGGCTGGACCGTGCGCCGGGCAAGCGCCAGCAGCACGGCATGCGCGGGCAGACCGGTCAGACCCGCGAGACCATGCACCTGGCTGTGCCGAAGTGCTTCATGACATCGAATCGATTGGGTTTCCGGGGCTACCTGAAGAGAGGTGCTTGGAATGCCAGACGGAAGCTTGCCTGCAATCTGCCACGTTCCGACGGGATACTGTCCGCGCGACGGAGTCATTTGCGATCGATCCCCGCGTCAGCCCGTGAGCGGCGAGTTCGTTTGCGTAAGAGCCAGGGTCCGGGAGGATCTCGCTCGGGAGCGGGTGGTGTTGCGGTGCACGTGCAACGGCCGGGAGGGGGAGGTGCCAGGTCGCAAGATCCGCGACCACCATGCCACACGGACGGGACTATTCGACCTGCCGGGCAAGGATCGGGGGCCAGTGGAGTACTTCCTCTTTGAGCTCGGCCGCTTCGCTGCGGGCGACGAGGTGGAGTACACGATTGAGGCGAGGACCGGTGCCGCGGAGGCTGTGAGCGGGCCGTTCAAGTTCACGGTGGACGGCGTGTACTCGGCCGGCCCGGACGCGACGATCTACCCCACAGCGAGGGGCGTGATGGCTGATTTCGGCCCCGCGGGCCCGTATCGGCCCGCGCTCGAGCTCGCATTCATGGGCGGGCGCCTCCATGCCACGTGCTACCTGGACGGGGCTGGCATCGCTGATGCGGCGTCCCGGGGCCACGGCGTGGCATCGCACGCCTTCGCCGATGAAGCGGCGGGCGCGCGCGTCGAGGTGCGCGCGCGTCCGTTCGCGTTCACGGTGAAGGACTCGAAAGGCCGCGTGCTCTTCGGGTCGCCGCCGGGGGGTAGGTTCATCGGCTGGCGGGGCACACCTTCAGGCGTTGCTCGCTCATTCGACCTTCGCATTGAGAGCACGGCCGAGCATTACTTCGGCTTCGGCGAGCGTTTCGACTCGCTCGACCAGAATGGCCACGAGCCCGACATCTGCGTGGTGAACCCCTACACCCATCAGGGCAGCCGGACCTACATGCCGATCCCCTTCTTCGTCACAGAGCGCGGCTATGGGCTCTACGTGAAGACCGACCGCTACGTTTGCTTCAGGATGGCGCCGCGCCTGCCAGGCACCCTGTCCATGGCGGCTCAGGCCGACCCAGACGACCCTCGCCTCGACCTTGTGCTCCTATTTGGCCGCCCGAGGTCGGTGGTAAGGGAGTTCACCCTCTTCACAGGTCAGCCAGCACTGCCGCCGAAGTGGGCTTTCGGCCCGTGGATGTCGAGCAACCCGTGGAACACCCAGCGCGAAGCGGAGGAACAGGTGGAGACCACGAGTCGCCTCGATATCCCCGCGACCGTCCTCGTGCTCGAGGCATGGTCCGACGAAGCGACCTTCTACGCCTTCAACGATGCCGTATACGAGCCGAGAGCGGGGGAGCACGAACTCAGGCTCGAGGACTTCTCCTTCCCATTCGGCGGAAGGTGGCCAGACCCGAAAGGCATGGTAGAACGGCTACACGCCCGCGACATCCGACTCATCCTCTGGCAGATTCCGGTCCTCAAGGGCTTCTCGCGGCACGAGAACAGGCAGCACGAGATGGACGAGGCGTATGCGATCGAGCGCAGGTACTGCGTGCGCAACGCCGACGGCGCCCCCTACAGGATCCCGGACGGCTGGTCTGCGGGAAGCCTCATCCTGGACTTCACGAACCCCGAGGCCCGCAGGTGGTGGTTCTCGAGACGCCGCTATCTCATCGACGATCTCGGGGTCGATGGCTTCAAAACCGACGGCGGCGAGTTCGTACTGGATGAGAGCGTTCGGTTCCATGACGGCAGCTCGGGCGCTGGTATGAGGAACCGTTACCCTCTCTCGTATATCCAGGCTTACCACGAGTTCATGGGCCCCGGGCGGATCACCTTCAGCCGCTCCGGGTTTACAGGCGGACAGCGATTTCCCATGTACTGGGCGGGTGACCAGGTTTCGACATTCGACGAGTTCCGCGCGGTCCTTACGGCGGGCCTCAGCATCAGCCTCTCGGGCAACCCCTTCTGGGGCTTCGATATCGGCGGGTTTTCCGGGGATGTCCCCACGGCGGACCTCTTCATCCGCGCATTCCAGATGGCGGCGTTCAGCCCAATCATGCAGTACCACGCTGAAAGCCGCGGGCGAGAAAACCGCGATCGCACCCCCTGGAACGTGGCAGCTCTCACCGGCGATGAACGGGTTGTGCCGATCTACCGGCACTACGCGTGGGTCAGGATGAACCTCCTGCCATACATCTACAACGAAGCTAGCCACGCCGCGACGTCCGGTGAGCCGCTCATGAGGGCTCTCTTCCTGGATTTCCCGGACGACCCGGAGTGCTACAGGCTCGACGATGAGTACATGTTCGGCAGGGACATCCTGGTCGCCCCCGTCCTTACGGAACAGGCACGGGAAAGGCGTCTTTACCTGCCTAGCGATGGCGAGGGCGACGACGGCGGCTGGCTCGACTTCTGGACTCTCGACGAGGTCCGCTGCGGCTGGCATGAGCGCTACCCGTGCGACCTCGACACGATCCCCGCGTTCGTGCGAAAGGGCACGATCATCCCGCTCAACCTGGGCGACGATTTGGCGCTGGGCTGCCCTACCGGGGGGAGCGGGACAGCATATAACCACCTCACGTTTCTGGTGACTGGGCAGATTACCAGACCCTGGCTATTCTGCGACGGTGAGGCAGGTGACGAGGGAAACGTGCTTGAATTCTCCCCTACAGACGAGGGCCTCAGGGTGACACAGGTGAGGGGTTCGCTCTCTGGGATTCACCTCCTGCTGGTCAAACCGGAACGTGTGCTAGGCCGGCTTGCCGGGGGAGACGCACGCTCCGTCGCGTGGGGCAGGCCGGGCACGAGCCTGCGGTTGGTGCGGATCGCCGGTCCTGAGCTCAACAGCGTCACTAAGTGAGGGTTCGCCAGACTGTCGATATGTGACAGAGCAGCACCGGGACGGCCAGGCTCAGGGTGACACGGTCTGGTGGTGCGTTTTGACCACGTTCTGGCGGCCATCACGCATCACTGCCCCGTCAGAATGTCTGCTCCACGAGGAAGACGTCAATCTCCCGGATGCCGAACTCGAGAGCCTCCTCGTGGGTAGGCATGAAAATGTCGATTCGGTTGCCTCTAATAGCGCCGCCGGTGTCTTCTGCCCTGTACACCCCGAGGCCCTCAACATAGACCCAGCTGCCGATGGGGATGACCTGTGGATCAACGGCGATCGTGCGATCCGGCGTGGCCGGGACACCCGAACTCGTGACGCCGAAAGCCGGGTGGTCTTTCGTCTTGCCCGTGCATATCGGGCAGCTGTCGTACGCCGTCGCGGTGACGCGGATTCCTCCGGTAACGGATATGGGGACGATCCTGTCGTCCTCCAGATCGCCATCCTGGGCAGGGCGGTTGTCGGGAAGGCGATAGCATTCCGAACCCCCCGTACAGCCGTCAATGTGCAGCGAGCTGGCGGCATCCGGTTCAGGTACGTGCGCACCGATATCGGGCACGCCGTCGGCGATGGAGCACGTCGCCTGGTTTTCCATGTCGATCGCGCCCGCCTGGATAGGGTCGCAGTGTGCCATGAGCGGCCCTCCGGCTCAGAGTGCAAACGAGACGGTCCAGGCAAGTGCCCCTGAGATGATCCGCTTGAAGATAGGCATAAACGCCTTTCGGCAGGCACGCACGGTCCCGCAGGTGGGCGCCAGGCCTGCCGTTCTCACACCTCCATGCGCATAACAAAGACGTCGTTTCACTGATATGATCCCCGACAGGCTCTCAGATGACACAGGGAACTTGTTACTCGATTGTTTGAAGGAAATGGAGTGCAGGAGGAGAACCATACAAGTAGTGCCCAAATATCGGCGACGCCGGTGACGATTTGCGCGTGTCCATAGGCCCTGGCGGAAGTACGTGTGCCCAAAAGCGGCGCCCCGGTGAAGAGCGGGAAGTGGTGCCATGAACGCTGAGAGAACGCCCGACAATGTAAAGGACGAGGGCAACTCCAGAGAACTCCTGGAGAACCTGCGCGTGATCCTTGACTCTGTCGACGAGGGCATTCACGTGGTGGACAGAAACGGAGTAACCGTTCTGTACAACAAGGTGGCGGCGCAGCTCGACAACCTCAGAGAGGAGGAGGTCGTTGGTAAGCACATCCTCGACGTCTTTCCTTCGCTGTCGCGCGAGACCAGCACCTTGCTCCAGGTCCTTCACACAGGGCAGCCCATATGTCACAGGGAGCAGACGTTCACGACCTATAAGGGGGACGAGATAACCACGCTCAACTCCACGCTCCCGGTCAGGGTCGACGGCAGGCTCGTCGGGGCCGTCGAAGTCTCCCGCAACATCACGCTCATGCGGGAGATGGCCCATCGTATCGTCGACCTTCAAGTTGAGCTCTTCGGTCGCCGCGAGGGCAGGCGGGAAAGCGAGTCCGAGGGTGCGCGCTATACTTTTCGCGATATCGTGGGAGAGAGCGAGTGTATCCTCGAACTGAAGCGTAAGGCGGCGCGAGCGGCGGCAAGCTCGTCCTCCGTGCTCGTGTACGGCGAGACAGGTACAGGCAAGGAACTGTTCGTGCAGGCTATCCACAATGCAAGCCCGCGGGCCCGCGGTCCGTTCATCGCCCAGAACTGCGCTGCGTTCCCAGAGGGTCTGCTCGAAGGCATCCTCTTTGGAACGACGAAAGGCGGCTTCACCGGTGCCCAGGATAGGCCGGGCCTGGTGGAGCTTGCCGATGGCGGAAGCCTTTTCCTTGACGAGATCGATTCGATGCCCGCAAGTCTGCAGGCGAAACTCCTGAGGGTCCTCTCGGAGAGATATGTCCGGCGCGTGGGGGATACAAAGGTGCGCAGGGTCGATGTCCGCGTCATGGCCGCGCTGTCCCGTCCTCCGCTCGAGGCAGTCGCTCAGGGCATGTTGCGCGAGGATCTGTACTATCGGCTCAACGTCATCTCCCTCGGCATACCGCCCCTTCGGGAGCGGCGTGAGGACATCCCGCTGCTCACGGCGCATTTCGTCGCCAGGTTCAATGCGCAGTTCATCATGAGCGTGAAAGGAGTCTCGGACGAGGTCGCGCGCCTGTTCTCCGAGTACGACTGGCCCGGAAACGTGCGCGAACTCGAGCATGCTATAGAGGGTGCCATGCACCTTCTCGACGGCGATATCATTATGGCCGAGCATCTTCCCGATAACCTGAGGAACCTCTCTAGACAGAGAGAAGGCGCGCTTGCGGCCGAGAGCATGCGGGCCGACGCCGACGCCCCGCGGGCGCCCATAGAGTTCCAGGGGGATTTCCGCATGGCCGTCGCGGATATAGAGAGCGCGCTAGTGAGGAAGGCCCTTTCAGAGGCGGATGGCAACGTCTCCCGAGCGGCGCGCGCCCTTGGCATACCCCGCCAGACCCTGCAGTACAGGCTCAAGAAACTCGGCATAGACGCACGTGGACCGTCGAGCGCCAGGTAGACCGCTGCGGATTCGCGCAGCTCTTAAGCGCGCAGGTCCTCGCGATGGTTGCCGGTGTTGCCCTCCGGGGACGGCGCGCCTCGTTCGAATTTGGCGCGAGGGCTGGCCAGATTCCAGGCGCCCCGCCCTGGCAAGCACCGCGAGCCCCAACACCGTCAGGAGAAGCGGCGCAAACTTGCGGCGCCACACCTGGACGCTGAGCGCGGCTGCGTGCCCGGCGCCATGCGTCCAGCGTCGTGCGGACGACACGGGCATTTCCTTCCATCTGGCTATGCGGTAAGCCCATGGAACCTCTGGGAAACAGGGACACCCTCGCCGCAGTATGCGCCCATTTTGGCACGGCCATAATAGCTGTAGGCCGTGGAGGAACGGCGGATACCTGGCGGGAGGTGCCCATTTTGAAGGGATACCTGGATCTTGTCATACACGATGGCAACCGTCCACTTTTAGATGCGCTGGAGGCCTCGGTCGTGTCGCTCCTTGCGGGCCGGCCCCTCCACGTGCATGTCGAGGGTCTCCGCGGCACGGGCAAGACCACGATAATTCGCGCCATGAAGGACGTGCTCCCCCGCATCCGGAGGATACAGGGGTGCCCGTACAACTGCGATCCGGAGGATCCCCACTGCCCGACACACCGCCATCTTTCCCCCGACGCCATCGAAGCCCTGGGCACCGAGGAGGTGCCCGTGCCATTCCTGGAGATATCGCATGCCGCCAAGATCGGGACGGTCGTCGGAAGCATCGACCTCGCCCGTATCGCCGACCCTTCGCGGCCGGAGGCAGCGCTCCTTCCCGGGGTGCTCCCGCGGGCGCACAGGGGGGTCGTGTTCGTCGACGAGATCAACAGGCTGGCGGATACGTCTCCCGAGCTCACCGACGTGCTCCTCGACGTCATGGGCACGAAGCCCGGCCGCCTACAGGTGGAGGAGACGGGCCTGCCCGCCTTCGAGATCCCCATCACGTGTGCCATATGGGCTGCGAGCAACCCCGACGAGGAACCCGGAGCTCTCGAGGACATAAGGCGCCAGCTTTCGGACAGGTTTGACTTCACAGTCAGCATGGCAAGGCCGCAAGACCAGGCCACGGTAAAGCGCATTCTCCTGGATGATGAGCTGCGTCGGCCGCTGGCCGCGCCGCCATGGGCGCAGCACGTAGGCAGCGGCACCGGTACCGGGGGAGGCCCGGGCTCGAGCATGGGCACAGGCAGCAGAGCCGGCCGTGGCGCGTGCGCCGACGCCGGCGCCGGCGCCGGCACTGGTGCCGACGATACTGCTGGTACCCACACCAGCGTCTGCGACGTCTCAGCCCTGGGCGCGCTGCGAGCCACGATGGCGGGGAGGGCCGCCGCGCTTCCATCTGTGGCGCTGCCGGACGATCTTGCATCGCTCCTCGCCGAAGTCTACGTGAGTTTCGGCATGGAGAGCCTTCGCGCCGTGGAGGCCATCGCTCTCGGCGCCCGCGCGCGCGCCGCGCTGGGCTCGAGGTCCCGGGCGTCCCTGGACGACATCAGGACCGTGCTTTCCTTCGCCCTTCGTCACAGGGTGGACGCATCCACCCTCATAAACATTGGGAAGTATCTCGACGAATACGAGTCCAGGTGCGGGCGGCGCTGCGAGCCCGACCCGCCTTGCGACGACGTCACTGAGAGCGCGGCACGTCCGGCTTCCGATGAGGCTCGTCACAGGGACAGAGACCTTGGAACAGGCGGCTCGGGCGAGCCCCTCCCGCGGCCTGACAGCCTCTGGGACAGGCTCATGAGGGGCATGGGATTCACAAGGCCTGATGTCCCGAAGGGCGGACCTGCGTGTGACGACGGTCGCGGCGGGGCGGCGCATCCCCGGGCCTCCTCTTCCGCCCCGGCATCCGGGTCTGCCGGGACGGGGGCCGCAGACTGCGGCAGCGGCCAGGGTGCCGGTTACGGGACGGGCGGCGCCGGCATATCCGACCCCACCGACGTTCCGCTGTCAGCACCCCCGGTGAGGGCGAGGTCTCTCGCCCAGCTGGCCGGCGGTGAGGTGGTGTTCACCGAGGAGGACCTGAGGTCGAGATGAGCGCCTTCGACTCCCTGGCGGTCCTGCGTTACGACACGTCCCGGCTCGTCCGGGTGCTTCAGAGCGAGTTTAGGATGGGCAGGGGCCTGCGAATCGGCGAGACCACTGTCGTAAGCAAGCGGGTCCACGTGATCCACCCGTCCAACCCCGGTGAGATCAAGGTCCTCGTGAACCAGGACGCCGGGGTGTGCTTCTATTCCAGGTGCCACAGGGACGAAATCCTGCATATAGACGTGTTCCACGGGGTTGCCGAGGTTGACCATCGGAGGGCCGCCGACGCCGTCAAGCACGCGGTGTACAGGTTCTATCAGGACTTGCTCCTCGACCGCGCGCGAGGCCTGTTTATGCCGCAACCGGGCGACCTCTTGAACCTCATGGACATCCAGACGGGCACGGGAGGCGGGAGGTTGGGCGGCACGCTGAACTACGGCAGAAAGCTCTCGCTGCGTAGGGCCCACTGCAACCACGTGCACATCGCTGCGATGCTCCCTGACAACTGCCTTCTTGTGCTCTTCTACCTCGTCCTGGCCCTCGAGGACGAGATAGCGAGGCAGGGCGTCGAGATCCGGAAGGTGGAGAGGCTTGCGCATCATGAGGCCGCAGGCAAGGGAGACCTCTCGCCATACTCCAGCATGTTCGATTCCTACCTCAACGAGTCGCGAGTGGCGGGCCACGGACGCGACTGGGAGCGGCTGCCGAGAGATGCGCGGATAGAGGCGGTTTCATCTATGGCCGAGGAGTTCGGCGGAAGGGCCAACATGGCGCGCATCCTTGACCTCCTGCCGGCCTCGGGCGCCATCCCGCCCGACATCCGGTCAGATGCAGGCGACCTCGATGAGATCATAGAGCGCCTTTCCAGTTTCGATCTCGTCACCCGCGAGCACGGGCAGCTTGCGCTCACCTCCAGGGGCAGGGAGGTCCGCAACATCCTTGCCAGCTGCGCGTCTGAGGTCGAGGCCGGGATAAGACGCCTTGTAAGGAAGATGCCCATCGTGCCGCGCGTCCCTCGCCACGAAGAGGGGCGCTTCGGTGCCAAAGCCAGCCGCGAGCGGCCCAGGATCTCGAAGAACGTCAGGCCTGCAAAGGAAGGAGAGTGGTGTGACGAGATCGCAGTGCCGGAGAGCGTGGTCGCCGCGCTCTGCAGGTCACGTCTCGAGAGAGGCGGCCCGGGCGCCGGGGTCACGACCGCGCCTCGTCTCAGGCGCGAGGACATCAGGCTCTATCGGAAGCGCCCGGCGCGTCCGCCCGAAGTATGTCTTCTCATCGACGCCAGCGCGAGCATGGTCGGAAGGCGCATCCGCGCCGCCAAGTACCTCATCCGCCACCTCGCCACCGCCTGCCGGGTCAGGGTCACCGTCCTTACGTTTCAGGAACGCGACGTGCGGGTGCAGATAGCGTCCACAAGGAGCAAGAAGGCTATAGAGGAGGGCGTCCGCCGCATCGAGCCGGCCGGGCTCACCCCCCTTGCCGCCGGGATCTCGGAGGCACTGAATTTCATCATGTCGAAAAAGCTCAAGGATGTCATGCTCGTCCTCATCACCGACGGCATCCCGACCATGAACCGCTGGACTGCCGACCCCGCCAGGGACGCTCTCACCGCAGCAAAACGCATAGCCGAGGAGAAGGTGCCGTTCATGTGCGTGGGCCTGCAGCCCAACCGCGACTTCCTGAAGAAGCTTGTGGGCGTCGCGTCGGGCAAGCTGTACGTAGTGGACGAGTTCGACAAGGACGTCCTCATAGGCCTCGTCCGGAACGGCAGGAAAGAGAGCGGGCGAGGAGGATTATCCCCCCTGCGTGCCGAATAACCGAAGAGCATCTCGGAGCGGCGGCCCGCTTCGTAGGGGGAGATGAATGCTTTGCAGGTCGTTACCATCATCGGCCTTGCCTTTGCTCTTCTGGTTGCTGTGTTCGCCATCCAGAACTCCACGCCTGTCACCGTCACCTTTCTCAGATGGCACCTCGTTGACGTTTCCCTGGCCCTCGTGATCCTGGGGTCCGCCGTGGCGGGCGCCGTGGTCGTGGGCCTTCTCGGCGCTGTCAGGGAGATAGGCCTGAGGCTCAGCGTGAGGTCGTTCAGAGGGAAGGCCGAGAGGCTCGGCCAGGAGCTTGAAACAGCCAGGGAGAGGGCTGCGAGCGTGGAAGACGAGTTGGCGAGGCTGAAGAGTGAGGTGGGCGCGAAGGCGCGCGAGATCGAGGAGGCCAGGCAGCGCGTGGAAGCCCTTGAGGTGGAGCTTGAGGCCACCCGTGCCATGGAGATCCTGCCAAGACTCCAGGACGAAACGGACGTCGAGGCCGGCGCTGGCACCACGATCGGGACCGGTAACCCGACCGGGGCTGGGACTAGGGAGGGGGCTGTGGCCGGGGCCGGAGACGGGGTGACGCCCGACCCCGCAAGCGAAGCGGGCGGCTGTCCGAAGGGCACTGGAAATGGCAACGGCAGCGGCAATGAAACCCGGCGGCGCGACCGCGGAGATAACGGCTATCGGAGCGGGTGGGAGGGCGACGGGACAGTCTGATGCCCGGAGCGAATGTTCTACAAGGCACTTCCCTGGGGTAGCCAGGAGGTGCCCGTTTTGTTTATAATGCTGTAGGTACGTCCAAGTACAGCGCTATACGTTTGGCCACTTCTTCCGACGGTGTTGGCGCTGCCGGTGCTTGCCAGGACGGGGCACCTGGAATTCGGCTGGCCTCGAGCGCCGAATTTGAACGAGGGGCGCCGCAGGCGCGCCGTCGCCTGACGGCAACACCGGCACCCCTGAGAACACGGCAGCAGCCTCTGAACCTGCGCCCGGCAGGCGTACGGGTGCGTGGCTGCGACTTCCGACCGCCGGCGCGGGAGAGCCGGCAGCCTTGAGCTGGAGGAATCGAGCATTGGCGGATTGCGTCTGGAGCGTGGCGGGGCTTCCCTGTGACGCGGATGAAAGGGCAAGAGTGCTGTCACGGAATCTTGGTGTGCCCCCACTTGTGGGCAGGGTCATGTTCCTTCGAGGGATCGAAGCCCCCGGGGCAGCGGCCGAGTTCCTCAGGGCCGACCTCGACGACCTCGTTGACCCGTTCCTCCTGCCTGACATGGAGAAGGCCGTGGTCAGGGTGCTTCGGGCGGTGCGCCACGGCGAGAGGATCAGGATATACGGAGACTATGACGTGGACGGTATAACATCCACGTGCGTGCTGCTGAACGTGCTCAAGAGCCTCGGTGCCGACGTGGATTATTACATCCCTGACCGCCTCGGTGAAGGCTACGGGCTGAACCTCGAGGCCATCGAGAAGGCGGCGGCCTCCGGCACTTCGCTTCTCATCACCGTGGATTGCGGGATCACCGCGGTGGACGAGGTCGAGCTAGCACGCGAGCGCGGGATGGATGTCGTCATCACGGACCACCACGAGCCTGCGGACGTTCTCCCGAGGGCATACGCGCTGGTGAACCCCAAGCGCGTAGACTCCAGCTATCCGTTTCGGGATCTCGCGGGGGTGGGGGTGGCCTACAAACTCGCCTCAGCGCTCCTCCGCGCCCGGGCCGGCACGCTCGACGCGCCCGCGCTGCCGGACGAGATCCTCGAGCTCGTGGCGCTGGGCACCATCGCCGACGTGGCCCCCCTCACCGGCGAGAACAGGATCTTTGCGAAGCACGGCCTTGCCAGGCTGAACGCCACGTCGAACCCGGGGCTTCGTGCCCTCATCGACGTTTCGGGGCTTGCCGGCCGCGAGATAGGTGTGGGCGCTGTGGGCTTCTCCCTCGGCCCGCGCATGAACGCCGCGGGCAGGCTTGGGGATGCCACGCTCTGCGTGGACCTTCTTACCACGTCGTCCCCGGAGAGGGCTGCCGAGATCGCGTCCGTGCTCGACAGGGCGAACCAGGAGCGGCAATCCCTGGAGCAGGCCATTCTCGAAAAGGCCGCGTCGATGGTCAAGATGACGGCAGCCGGAGAGGCGGAGGACGCCGTGCTGGTGCTGGCGGGCGAGGGTTGGCATGCCGGGGTGATCGGCATCGTCGCTTCGCGCCTGGTAGAGCGGTTCTGGCGTCCCGTCATCCTTATAAGCATGAACGGCGACGAGGGGCGCGGGTCCGGAAGGAGTATAGACGCGTTCGACCTGTATGGGGGGCTCGTCCAGTGTGCCGACCTCCTGAAGGAGTTCGGTGGCCATCGCCACGCCGCGGGGCTCGCCATATCGCGCGACGCCGTGGACGCTCTCCGCGAACGCTTGAACCACGTGGGCCGGAGCATGCTCGCCCCAGAGGACCTCGTGCGAAAGGTCACCTGCGACCTCGAGGTGCGGTTCGGTGAGATCGACCTCGCAGTGGCGGAAGGCCTCGCCATGCTGGCCCCGTTCGGCGCGGGGAACCCCGTGCCGACCTTCATTTCCAGGGGCGTGCGGTTGGTGGAGTATCGCGGCGTCGGGGTCGAGGCGAGACACCTCAAGATGAAGCTTGCCCAGGATGGCGTGATGCTTGATGCCATCGGGTTCGGCCTCGGCGACATGGCGCCGGTGCTCTTCACGAGGGGCGCGAGAGAGGTCGACATCGTATACACCATCGAGGTCAACCAGTGGAACGGCACGAGGCAGGCCCAACTCAGCATAAAAGAGTTGCGGGAGGCTGTAAGAACCTGACGGTTGTTGTATAATTGGGTGTATAGGAACGGCAGCAGGTGGTTACCGTGGAGCAAGGCATAGACGAGATCCTGGAAAGAATAAAACGCTATGCTCCCGAGGCCGACCTCAGCGGAGTGAGGAGGGCGTTTGAGTTTGCCGCGCGCGCCCACGCCGGGCAGCGGCGCGATTCGGGGGATTCTTTCATCTTTCATCCCCTGGGGGTCGCGGGGATCCTTTCCGAGCTCGAGATGGACGTCGCGACCATAGCAGCAGGTCTGCTTCATGACGTAATCGAGGATACGCCGGTCACCCTTGACCAGATCAGGGCGGAGTTCGGCCAGGAAGTGAGCGTGCTGGTCGACGGTGTGACGAAGCTGGGCAGGCTCCCTTTCATGTCCAGGGAGGAGCAGCAGGCCGAGAACCTGCGCAAGATGTTCCTGGCGATGGCGCAGGACATCAGGGTGGTCCTCATAAAGCTGGCCGACAGGCTTCACAACATGCGCACCCTGGGGCATCTGCCCTGGGACAGGCAGGCGAGGATAGCCAGGGAGACGCTGGAGATTTACGCTCCGCTCGCACATCGCCTCGGCATGTGGAGGATAAAGTGGGAGCTGGAAGACCTTGCCCTGAGGTACCTGGAGCCTTGCGAGTACTATAAGCTGGTCGAGAAGGTGGCGCGAAAGCGCAAGGAGCGGGAGGGCCTCATCGAACAGGCCAGGGCAGTGCTGAAGAAAGCCCTCGAGGATGCCCGTATTCCATGCGAACTTCAGGGACGCGCGAAGCATTTCTACAGCATCTACGAAAAGATGCGTCTGAAGGGCAAGGCTTTCGAGGAGATATACGACCTCATCGCCATCAGGATCATACTGAACAGCGTGAGAGATTGTTACGCGGTCCTCGGGATGGTCCACTCGCTGTGGAAGCCGATGCCGGGCCGGTTCAAGGACTATATCGCGATGCCGAAGTCCAACATGTACCAGTCGCTCCACACGACGGTCATCGGTCCCGCGGGGGAGCCTCTCGAGATACAGATCCGCACCTGGGAGATGCACCGCACCGCTGAGTACGGTATCGCGGCGCACTGGCGGTACAAAGAGGGAACCCGCACCGTCAACGAGTTCGAGGAGAAGCTGTCGTGGCTGCGTCAGCTGCTGGAATGGCAGCGGGACATGAAAGACGTCCACGACTTCATGGAGACATTGAAGATCGACCTCTTCAAAGATGAGGTTTTCGTTTTCACCCCGAAGGGCGACGTCAAGAACCTCCCTGCGGGGTCCACCCCGGTGGACTTCGCGTACAGCGTCCACACGGACATAGGCCACCGCTGCACCGGAGCCAGGATCAACGGCAAGATGGTGCCCCTGGATTACCAGCTCACCAACGGCGACATCGTGGAGATAATCACCTCGAAGGGGCCGGGGGCCCCGAGCCTCGACTGGCTGGCCTTCGTCAAGACATCGAAGGCGCGCAACAAGATACGCCAGTGGGTGAGGGAGGAGCGCCGCGAGGAGGCGGTGCCACGCGGGCGCGAGCTCATCGAGAAGGAGCTTCGCCGCCAGGGCCTCGAGGTCCACGAGAATCTCAAGGAGGATAAGCTCCTGGCCGCCGCGAAGCGCCTGGGCTTCACCGACCCCGAAGACCTGCTCGCTTCGGTCGGGGACGGCAAGGTGTCCGCTGCCATGGCCGTGGCGCGGCTCGTCCCCGAGAAAGAGGAGAAGGAGCCGACCCAGCTCGCCCCGAGGCGCAGGCGCCTCTCGGGACAAGGGGTCAGAGTCAAGGGAGTGGACAACGTCCTGGTCAGGATGGCGAAGTGCTGCAACCCCGTGCCAGGGGACGAGATCATCGGCTACATCACGAGGGGCAAGGGCATATCCGTGCACCGCCGTGACTGCCCCAATGTCGCGTGGCTCAAGAGCTCGCCTGAGCGTAACATCGAAGTGGAGTGGGAGTTCGGCGTGGACAACTCTTACCCCGTTGAGCTGGAGATCGAGGCCCATGACAGGGCGGCGCTCCTCTCGAACATCATGTCCGCCATCACGGAGCTGCGCACAAACATCAGTGCGGTGAACGCGAGGACGACGAGCGATCACACGGCGGTCGTGAATATCGTGGTCGAGATAAGCGGCGTGGATCATCTCAACTCCATCATGAGCAGGGTGAGGCGCGTCCACGGCGTTACCGATGTCCACAGGGCGCATCAGGTGGGCGTGCACCAGCTGCAGTCGGTGTAGGCGGGATCATGAGAGCTGTCGTGCAACGGGCGAAATCGGCGCGCGTCACGGTGGACGGCGAGACCGTTGGGCGGATAGGCCCGGGGCTTGTCGTCTTCCTTGGTGTGGGCGCGGACGATACGAGGGACGACGCCCGGTACCTCGCGGAGAAGGTCGCGAACCTCCGGGTCCTTGATGATGAATCTGGGAAGATGAACCTCTCGTGCCTGGATCTGGAGCTGCCAGTCCTTGCGGTTTCGCAGTTCACTCTGTACGGCGACTGCCGGCGAGGGCGGCGGCCCAGTTTCACCGAAGCCGCGCCGCCGGAGAAGGGGCTTGAGCTGTACAACGTGTTTACCGAGGAGCTGCGGCGGACAGGTCTCGAGGTTGAGACGGGCAGGTTCCAGGCGGTCATGACGGTATCCGTGGAGAACGACGGCCCTGTGACCATCCTGCTGGATAGCAGGAAGCGATTCTGAGGCTGTGACACTGGACCTTCGTCGCATTGAGGACGGGCGTTCGGTTGTTGGCGGGACGTGCAGTCGGGGGCAGGAGGATGGCGCGATGATTGTGCGGACAGTAACCGTGGGCGCACTGGGCACCAACTGCTACGTGGTAGCATGCGAGAGGTCGCGAAGGGCAATCGTGATCGACCCTGGCGCCGAGCCGGAGAAGATCCTGGCCGCGCTTCGGGAGGAGCGCCTTGAGTGCGAGGCGATCGTGAACACCCATGGCCACATAGACCACATTGCCGGAAACGGCGCCCTGAAGGCGGCGACCGGCGCGCCCATCGCGATACACAGCGACGACGCGCGTGCGCTCCTGGACCCCTCTGTGAACCTCTCGGAATTCGTCATGCGCGGACGCGCATCCAGGTTTGGACCCGGGTCCGGGCCTGGGTCTCGCGAGGCCGAAAGCCCTCAGGCCGACAGGCTGCTCGCAGAGGGCGACGATGTCGAGGTCGGAGACGTGAAGTTGCGCGTGGTCCATACACCCGGACACACGCCCGGGAGCGTATCGCTCGTCGGCGAGGGCGTCGTGTTCTCAGGCGACACGCTCTTCGCCGGGGGCGGAGTCGGGCGCACGGATTTCCCGGGCGGCTCGTACGACTCACTAGTGAAGTCCATCGAGGAGAAGCTGTTCACCCTCCCGGACGATACGGTCGTGTACCCGGGACACGGTCCCTGTACCAGGATCGGTAGAGAGAGATGGTAGATCTCCCGCGTGCGGCGGGTACGTGGGAATCTCAGGGCCCCGGGCAGTAAAGTCGCGGGGCCGCGGGGCGCGGGGTTCACCGCGGGGTGTGCGGGGTCGCGATGCGATTGACAGGAAGGCGGGAGGTCAGGTAGAATCACAGCGTGCCGCCAAGAATAGGGGGAGATGCCTTTGTTCCAGGGCTTTCGGGGGAAGAAGAGCTCACGGCTCACGAAGGCGGTCATCATAATCATATCCGTTACGTTCGTCGGTGGGCTTGCGTATACTGGCACCATCTTCATGACACGGCCTTCTGCCAGTGAACTCGGGACGATCGCCAGCGTGAACGGCAAGAACATCGGCTGGGAGCTCGTGGACCGCAACTTCAAGAACGCGCTTCTGGCAGAGTATGACAATACCGGCAGGGTCCTGCCGGAAACGCGGGGCCCCATACGGGCATCGGTGGTCGACCAGATCATCAACAGCATCCTCATAACCGACGCCGTGAAGAAGGAAAAGATCCAGGTTCCTGCAAAGCAGGTCGAAGACGAGTTCAAGCGGCAGAAGGACGCCTTCCCGAACGAGCAGGCGTTCCAGACGGCGCTTAAGGAGAACAGCCTGACCGCGAGCGAGCTCAAGAAGCAGATCCGCGAAAGCCTCGCAGTACAGACCCTCTTCGCCCTCGTCAAGTCGAAGGCTTCCGTGTCGGAAGACGCGGTCAAGGAAGCGTACACGAAGGAAACGGGCAAGCCCGCGGAGGGCAAGGATTTCGAGGCCAAGCGCGCGGAAATAGAGGGCACACTGAGGTCTACGGCAGAGCAGGAGGCCTTGCTCACGTGGCTTGACGGCCTGAAGAAGAACGCCAAGATAGAGATATACGACCCTGAGATCCGGGCCGTGAAGAGGCTCCAGGAGAAAGCGTACGATGAGGCAATCGTCGAGTACGGCGAGGCCCTCAAGAAAGAACCCGACAACGCCTATTTATACGTCGGACTTGCCCAGGCCTACCTCGGCAAGAAGGACACCGCCGGGGCCACGCAGGCGCTTGAGAAGGCGAGAGACCTGTACCCCGAGGAGCCCTATATCAGGCTCCTCCTCGGCACGGTGTACCGCGATGCGGGTTCTCCTGACAGGGCAAGGCAGGAGTTCCGGACGGCCTCCGAGCATGGCGGGCTCGACATCCTGCTGCACATCCGTCTCCAGTCCCTCTTCAAGAGCATGGGATTTGACGACGATGCCGCGGCGGAGCAGGCCAGGATCGCAGAGATTCGTGACCTCCTCGAGCGCAGGAACAAGGCGGCGGGCGCTCCCGGCGCGCCTTCAGCGGCCGGTACCCAGGAGAGCGGCAATTCGCCCGCCGGGACGAGCGCCGGCGGAAACGGGCAAAGCGACACGAAGAAGTAGAAGCGACGTATGGAAGCGGAAGGCAAAGGAGGCCGGCCGATGGCCGAGTTGAGGGCGCCGAGGGGCACCGCGGACGTGCTTCCCGACGAGTCGGACCTGTGGCTTCGAGTCGAGGAAACGGTGCGCCGGGTATGCCGGAGCGCCGGTTACGGCGAGATCCGGACCCCAATCTTCGAGCACACCGAGCTATTCGAGCGCGGAGTGGGCACGGTCACCGACATCGTCGAAAAGGAGATGTATACGTTTCAGGACAAGGCCGGGCGCAGCATAACGCTGCGCCCGGAGGGCACCGCTCCCTGTATGCGGGCATACCTGGAGCATAACCTGAAAGGGTGGCCGCAGCCGGTGAAGATGTACTACATCGGGCCCATGTTCCGCTACGAGCGGCCGCAGTCGGGGAGGTTCAGGCAGCATACGCAGTTCGGCGTGGAGGCCGTCGGCTCTCCCGACCCGGCACTCGATGCCGAAGTCGTATCCATGCTGGTGAGCGTATACAGGAATCTCGGTCTTGCCGGGTTCGTCATCCACCTCAACACCATCGGGTGCCCGCGCTGCCGTCCGCGTTACAGGGAGGCCCTCGTGCAGGCACTCGCAGGGCGCGTGGGGGAACTGTGTTCCGACTGTCGCAGGAGGCTGGAGCGAAACCCCTTGCGGGTGCTCGACTGCAAGAACGAGGTATGCCGCGACATCTCCAGGGACGTTCCGAGGATATTCGAGTTCCTGTGCGACGAGTGCAGGGACCACTTCGAGGGCGTGACGACGTACCTCAGGGCGCTCGGGCTTGAGTACGAGGTGGATCCCAGGATCGTGCGGGGGCTCGACTATTACACCAAGACCGTGTTCGAAGTGGTCCACGCCGAGCTTGGCGCGCAGGACGTGCTCGGCGGGGGCGGCAGGTACGACGGCCTTGCCGAGGATCTCGGAGGGGATCATACGCCGGGAGTGGGATTCGCAGCGGGCATCGAGAGGGCTGTCATGGTCCTCAAGGCCGCCAGGGCCGCCTCGGCTGGAGTCGGCGCGAGCGCCGCCGCGGCCCCGGGGCCGGGCGTCAGCGTGTTCGTTGCGACGATGGGCGCGCCGGCCAGGCTCGAGGGCTTCCGACTCGTCCAGGCGCTCCGGGAGCGTGGGGTGTCCGCCGACCTCGATCACATGGATCGGAGCCTCAAGGCGCAGATGAAGCACGCGAACAGAGTTGGAGCCGCGAAGGTGGTCATCCTCGGCGAAGAGGAATTGAGGGCCGGCGCGGCGACGGTGAAGGACATGTCCACAAGTGAGCAGTCCCAGGTCACCCTTGACAGGCTGGAAGACGTCGTCTCAGGTGGCGGGCATACGGAGAAGTGAGGTTTATGCAGAAAAGGACACACATGGCAGGAGAGCTTTCCGAGGATGTCGTGGGGTCGAAGGTGACGCTGGCGGGCTGGGTCGCAAGGCGCAGAGACCTGGGCGGCCTCGTGTTCATAGACCTTCGGGATCGCTCCGGGAGCGCGCAAGTGGTCTTCAACCCCGAGGTGGCGCCGGAAGCGCACGACAGGGCTGAGAGGCTGGGTGGCGAGGATGTGATCATGGTCACGGGCACCGTCGTGAGACGCCCGCCAGGCACCGAGAACCCGTCGATTCCGACGGGCACCATCGACGTGGTGGCCGACTGCCTCGATGTCCTCTCGAAATCAAAGACCCCCCCGTTCTACATAGTCGAGGATCTGGATGCCGACGAGCTTCTGAGGTTGCGATACCGGTATCTCGACCTTCGCAGGCCCGACATGCAGCGCAGCCTCATGTTCAGGCACAGGCTCACCATGGCCGTGCGGAGATTCCTCGATTCCCGCGGGTTCATCGAGGTTGAAACGCCGATGTTCATCAAGAGCACACCTGAGGGGGCGCGGGACTACGTGGTGCCGAGCCGGCTCAACCCCGGGAAGTTCTACGCCTTGCCGCAGTCGCCGCAGCTTTTCAAGCAGCTTCTCATGGTGGCCGGCTTCGACCGCTATTTCCAGATCGCGAGGTGCTTCCGGGACGAAGACCTCCGCGCCGACCGCCAGCCGGAGTTCACGCAGATAGACATGGAGATGTCGTTCGTTGACCGCGACGACGTGCTGTCTCTCACAGAGGACATGATGGCGGCGTCAATAGAGGAAACCCTGGGTGTGCGCGTGACGACGCCCTTCCCGAGGCTGTCGTACGCCGAGGCCATGGAGAGGTACGGGTCGGACAAGCCCGACATCCGGTTCGGGATGGAGCTGGTCGACATCGGCAGTGCTGTCAAGGGGTCGGGCTTCAGGGTCTTCCGCGAGGCCATCGCGGGCGGCGGCAGGGCGATGGCCATCGTGGCGCCGGGATGCGGGGGATTCTCCCGCCGCGAGGTGGGCGAGCTCGAGGGCATGGCGAAGGAGTTCGGCGCCGGAGGGATTGTGTCCATCGCGGTATCGGGGGGCGAGGGTGACGGCCTCGAGTTCCGGTCGCCGGTGCGCAAGTTTCTCTCGGACGACGAACTTGCGGGAATTGCGAGTTTGACCGGGGCGGACGACGGGGATCTCATTCTCGTTGCAGCCGGTCCCGGCCCTGTGGTTCGGAACGTCATGGGCAGGCTACGCCTCCACCTTGGTTCGAGGCTGGGCCTCATCCCCGAGGACGAGATGGCGTTCGCGTGGGTCGTTGACTTCCCGCTCCTCGAGTTCAGCGAGGAGGAGGGGAGGCTCGTGGCGGTTCACCACCCGTTTACAGCTCCGCTGGAGGAGGATCTCAACCTCCTGGAGACAGACCCTCTCGCAGTGCGCGCCAACATGTACGATCTGGTCATGAATGGCGTGGAGCTTGGGAGCGGGAGCATCAGGGCGCACAGACGCGACGTGCAGGAAAGGATATTCAGTGCGCTGGGCCTCGGCCCTGAGGAGGCGCGTGAGAAGTTCGGGTTCCTATTGGAGGCTTTCGAGTATGGCGCACCGCCGCACGGCGGGATCGCCCTGGGGTTCGACAGGGTGGTCATGTTGCTTGCGGGGCGCAAGACCATCCGCGACGTCATCGCGTTCCCCAAGACTCAGCGCGCCATATGCCCCATGACCGGCGCGCCGGGGCCGATCTCGCGGCGGCAACTCGATGAGCTGCACATAGAAGTGGCGAACAGCGAGAGAGTAGACCCCGGGAGCGGCACTCGGGAACCTTGAAATCTGTTGTGGCGTGTGGTATTATTGCTGTGGCAAACAAGTGAAGAGCCAAGGACCCTACCGTGTGCGATGTGGTGCTGGTAACTTCTGTTCCAACACCATATGAAAGGGAGCCTGGACTCCGGGTGTGGCGCGTATGCCGTTCGAATCTGCGGACACGTAAAGTACCCGGGAGGGCACCCACCTGCAGGGCGCAGGGATATGAGATGTTACCGGTAAGACGGCACGGTGGGGTCTTCTTTTTGCCTTTTTGCGGCCCACGGTGAGGCCTCGAGCCCCGGTCCGCCTGAAAAGAGCTTGCGCTGTCGGCATGAATGTGCAACAATGGAAACACGGAACATATGCTCGCTCGACTCCCGCGATAGCGCTGTCTTGTGGCGGGCTCTGCGGCGTTCTCTGAACGCAGATCCGGTGTACTGGCGGGTGACCACTGATGGACATGTTCAGTCGCAAGGCGGAGGAGACACTGAAGCAGGACGCGCCGCTCGCCGCGCGCATGCGGCCGAGGACCCTCGATGACTTCGTCGGGCAGGAGCACATAGTAGGCCCTGGCAGGCTGCTGCGCCGCGCCATCGAGGCCGACCGTCTGTCGTCGATAATCCTGTACGGCCCGCCCGGAACGGGCAAGACCACGCTTGCGATGGTCATCGCAGGCACGACGAAGTCTCACTTCGAGCAGCTCAACGCGGTGACTGCGGGGGTGGCCGACATCAGGCGGGTTGTCGCGGAAGCCGCGGACAGGCTCGGCATGCATGGTACGAGGACCATCCTCTTCATTGACGAGGTCCACAGGTTCAACCGCTCGCAGCAAGATGCCCTCCTGCCCGCCGTGGAGAACGGGACCGTCGTTTTCATCGGGGCCACCACCGAGAACCCCTTTTTCGAGGTGAACGCTCCCCTCGTGTCCCGGTCGCGGGTGTTTCGCCTGGAACCCCTTCACGACGAGGACATAGCGCTGATCCTGCGGCGCGCGCTCGGCGACGCCGAGCGAGGGCTCGGGACGTTCTCGGTGGAGGTGGATCCCGATGCTTTCGACCACATCGCCCGGATGGCGAACGGTGACGCCAGGTCCGCACTGAACGCCATGGAGCTTGCTGTGCTCACCACACCTCCGGACGAGCGCGGGGTGAGGCATATCACCCTCGATGTGGCGGAGGACTCCATCCAGCGACGGGCGCTCGTGTACGACCGCGACGGCGACGCGCACTACGACACGATCTCAGCGTTCATCAAGAGCATGAGGGGGTCGGACCCCGATGCGGCGGCTTACTGGCTTGCGAGGATGGCCGCGGCGGGCGAGGACCCTGAGTTCATCGCGCGGCGGATAGTCATCCAGGCCGCTGAGGACGTGGGGTGCGCCGACCCGCACGCTCTCCTCGTGGCGTGCGCGGCTGCATGGGCCGTGAGATTCGTGGGATGGCCCGAGGCGAAGCTGCCGCTCGCCGAGGCGGCCATCTACGTGGCGACCGCCCCCAAGAGCAACTCCGCCTATCTTGCGATCTCAAAGGCTATGGAGGATGTTGAGAAGGAACGATCCGGCGAGGTGCCGGTCCACCTGCGCGACGCATCGTACAAGGGTGCCGCCCGGCTCGGCCACGGCGCCGGCTACAAGTACCCCCACGACTTCCCCGGGCACTTCGTGCCGCAGCAGTACCTGCCTGATACCCTTGAGGGCAGGGTGTACTACGAGCCATCGCCAAACGGCTACGAGAAGCAGATCGGCGAGCGCCTTGCGAGGTGGCGCGCAGAGCGGTACTGCAGCAAGGGCTGAGTGAGGGTGGGTTAGTTCTCGCCCCTGTTGTGGCAGTCTGCTCGGACAGTCATCCCCGGCCGCTCTCCTGCCCACCTTCCGGTCACTCCTCGCCCTGCACGGGCCGGGGTGACTGCTTTTCGGTCAGGTCCGGCGCGGGAGTGGAGGATGCCTAGTCAGCACTCCTCCTCGCCTTGACCGCTTTTGTGCCACTTGCCGCTCATGAGTGGCGAACCTGACCGTTTTTCGGTCACATTCCTCACCCCCATCCGCACCCCATCTGTACCTACATCTACATCTGCATCTACATCCGCAACCACACAGGCACCGGTGGAGCGCAGATACAGATGCCAGCATGAGCATGGCGACATGGGCATGACGTCATGGCTGTACCGACACGTACGGGCAGTCAGTGTGAAGTTTGTACGAGCACACTGGCATTGACACCTGACATCTCCTGATGGTATATTGATGCCGGAATCCCAACCAAAGTGGTCGGAATTCGTCCTTGACGGGGCGAGATGAAGGCAGGTGAGGTTCGTGAGGCTTTCCACCCGGGGGAAGTACGGCGTGCGGGCCATGTACGACCTGGCCCTTCACTACGGTGAGGGGCCTGTCCCACTGAAGGCCACCGCTGAGCGGCAGCTGGTGTCCGAGCACTACCTTGAGCAGCTCATGGCGGGGCTCCGCCGTGCGGGGCTGGTCACCAGCTCGAGGGGCGCCCAGGGTGGCTACGAACTTGCCAGGCCTCCGGCGGATATCACGATCGGCGATGTAGTGAGGGTGCTCGAGGGTCCCATCGAGCCTGCGGAGTGCGTTGCCGAGGGCGATCCTGCGGACGCCTGCGGGCGAGCCGACGAGTGCGCGATGCGCCTCGTGTGGCGAAAGCTCAAAGACTGCATCAACAGGGTGCTCGACTCCATCAGCCTGAAGGATCTGTGCGATGAGACCACGGCTCTCGTGAGCGGCTCGTGCGGGTCATGCGGGTCATGCAGGGCCGGGCCCGATTTCGCCAGGGTGCTCGAGGACGGCGTCAGCGTGACTGCGCGATGAGCATGCGCGGACGCCGCAGGTGGCCTCCTGGTAAACGGGACGCAGGGCGGTAACACTATAGGAGTGGTCGATGCACCCTGCCGCTCGACGCAGGCAGGGAGTGCCGCGAGGTGCCAGTACGGCCCGCGGCGGTCGAGCCGCATTGCGGACCCGCAAGGTCTCGCCGTGACACCGGCGGTCACGGGGGGCATGGGGCGATTCCGGATATCAGTACCCTTCTGAGCAGGAGATGATATGGCGTGAAGACAGTGTACCTCGATAACGCAGCCACCACCAGGCCCCGCCCTGAAGTGGTCGAGGCCATGTTTCCGTATCTCGGCGAGAGGTACGGCAATCCGTCCAGCATCTACGGTATAGCCCGCGAGGCCAGGGCGGCCCTGGACGAGGCGCGCGAGAAGGTCGCGGCCATCCTCGGTGCGGATGTGCGCGAGGTCATATTCACGGGCAGCGGCACGGAAGCCGACAACACCGCAATCAAGGGGGTCGCCTTCGCCAACCGCGACAGGGGCGACCACATCATAACGTCGGCGATAGAACACCACGCTGTCCTCGACAGCGTAAAGCGCCTCGAAAAGCACGGCTTCCGCGCGACGTACGTTCCGGTGGACTCTTACGGTACGGTCGACCCGGCCGCCGTGGAATCCGCGATAACGGACAGGACGATCCTCATCTCGATAATGCACGCAAACAACGAAGTGGGCACCATGCAGCCGATCGAGGAGATCTCGAAGATCGCAAAGAAGCATGGGGTGTACTTCCACACTGACGCGGTCCAGACCACCGGTCACATACCCGTTGACGTGAACCGCCTCGGCGTGGATCTGCTCTCGCTTTCGGCGCACAAGTTCTACGGGCCCAAGGGCGTCGGGGCGCTCTATGTCAGGCGAGGCGTGCGGATGGATCGATACATCGACGGTGGAGGCCAGGAGCGCAACAGGCGGGCGGGCACCGAGAACGTGGCCGGCATCATCGGGCTCGCGAAGGCGCTCGAGCTTTCGGCAGCCGAGATGGAGCACGAGATGGTGCGGGTCGGGCGCCTCCGTGACCGTCTCGTTGCAGGCGTCATGGACCGTATCGGGCACGTCAGGCTGAACGGCCATCCAACGCGCCGCCTGCCCGGAAACGCCAGCTTTTGCTTCGAGTTCATCGAGGGCGAGTCTCTCCTTCTGAACCTCGACATGCTGGGCGTCTGCGGCTCGAGCGGGTCGGCGTGCACTTCAGGGTCGCTCGAGCCTTCGCACGTGCTTCTTGCCATGGGCCTTCCCCACGAGGTGGCCCACGGGTCGCTCCGGCTCACGCTCGGCCGGTACAACACTGAGGAGGATGTAGACTACGTGCTCGAGCACCTGCCCGGGATAGTCGAGAAACTGCGTGCCATGTCGCCGTTCGGCGCGGTGGAGGCAGGGCCTGGTGTGGGGACCTGCGGCGAGTGCCAGGGGGCGCAGCAGCCTGTCGGCGGGCACCGGTAGGTATGCAGGCGCATCGGTTCCAGCCGTTCCGCCGGAGACCTGGGCTGCATGCGCTCGTGCGACCGGGTGTCGGGGCGTGGTTACCTGGCTGCGGGGGCAGATCATGGCGAACCGCTCCGACCGGAGGCCGTTCCCTGTGGTGCGCCGCGGGTGACGCGCTGGCGATTGCGGAGTCATGCGGCGCTTCATGCGCGTCCAGATCATGCTTAGAGCGGCGCATCTGCAGGTGACTTCGGGAAGTGGAGAGGAGAGGGGCGAAGACGCATGTACTCACAGAAAGTAATGGATCACTTCACAAACCCCAGGAACGTGGGAGAGGTGGAGAATCCCGACGGCGTCGGGATGGTGGGCAACCCCATCTGCGGCGACGTCATGAAGCTATCGATAAAGGTCGACGGGGACAGGATAGTTGACGCGAGGTTCAAAACCTTCGGTTGCGGGGCGGCCATTGCCACCAGCAGCATGGTGACGGAACTCGTGAAAGGCAGGACGCTGGACGAGGCCCTGGAGATATCCAACAAAGCCGTGGCGGAGGCTCTCGACGGGCTGCCCGCCAACAAGATGCACTGCTCCAACCTGGCCGCGGACGCACTCCACAAGGCCATAGAGGATTACCTCGCGAAGAAGCAGGGTGCGGCTGCCGACAAGAAGCGCGCGGCGGGCGAGGGATGATGAGGGAGGCAGGCCAGCCTGGGATGACGTCCCGTCCGGATGGGGCGCCATGGCGCAACGGACGCCATGACGGCGACCATCGATGTCGTTGCCGGGTGCGGGTGCGGGAGCGAGTGCTCGTTGCCATGAGCGGGGGAGTTGATAGCTCCGTCGCCGCGGCCATATTGAAGGAGAGGGGCTTTGAGGTCATCGGCGCCACGATGCAGATATGGCCGAAGTCGCTCCCCGTCGGCGACCGCGAGGGCGGGTGCTGCTCCCTCGCCGCGGTGGAAGACGCCCGGCGCGTCGCGTCCATTCTTGGCATCCCATACTACGTCCTCAATCTCCAGGAGGAGTTCGAGGAGGAGGTCATCTCTTACTTCGCGCGTGAGTACGCGCGCGGCCGCACGCCGAATCCCTGCATAAGGTGCAACCAGCGGATCAAGTTCGGACATCTGCTGCGCAAGGCGAGAGAGATAGGGGCCACATTCGTTGCCACAGGGCACTATGCGAGGATCAGTCGCGACGCCGATACCGGGAGGTACCTGCTCCTCAGGGCGCGGGACCCACGAAAGGACCAGACATACGCCCTGTACTCGATGACCCAGTACGAGCTCGCCCACACGCTCTTCCCCGTGGGCGACTTCGTGAAGGATGAGATCCGCCGGATGGCTGCGTCTCGCGGGCTTCCTGTCGCGGAAAAACGCGAAAGCCAGGAGATATGTTTCATCCCTGATGATGACTACCGGAGGTTCCTGCGCGAGTACCTCCCTGAGACGCGTAAGGCCGGTCCCATCATCGACCTCGATGGCAATGTCCTCGGGGAGCACGAGGGGGTCGCATTCTACACGATAGGCCAGCGCAAGGGCCTTGGGATCGCGTCGACAGAGCCGTTCTACGTGGTTGACCTCGACCCTGACAGGAACGCCGTGATCGTCGGCCGTGCGGGCGACGTCATGGCGGATGGTCTCGTCGCCACCGACCTGAACTGGATACCCTTCGATCACCTGCGTGAGCCCGTCAGGGTGGAGGCGAAAATCCGGTACTACACGCCCGCTGTGGCTGCAACCGTCACGCCCCTGACTGCGCGGTCGGGCGGACGAGACTGCCGGGACGGCTCGGGCGGCCCGGGTTGCCCGGGTTGCCCGGACGACGCAGGCAGCACCGGCGGAAACCGGGGCGCCCGCGCTGACTCTGACCCAGACTGGGTCGAGGTGCGTTTCGGAAGCCCGCAGAGGGCCGTAACGCCCGGGCAATCGGTGGTCTTCTATGATGGGGATGTGGTCGTGGGTGGAGGCGTCATCTCCAAGCACTGCGACATGAGCTTGCGCCGCTCCTCTTGAGGGTGTTGGGGTTGCCGGTACTTTCACGACGGGGCGTCGAGAATTCGGCCACCCTGAGCGCCAAGTTCGAACGCATCTCACCGCACGCGCCGTCTGTTCACGTTCCTCACGTCGCCCGAGCGCAGCCAGGCTATAGGATCTCTCACGGCCGATCTTCGGCGTTCGAGAAGGGGCCATTTTTCCGTGCGGCGTGGGTATACTAACCTCCTGAAAGGGAGGCACACGGCATGAACAGGTTCTGGAGATCGCTGATAGCTGGAGGCGCAGCAGGCGCTGCGATAGGAGCCTATTTCTACTTCAGGTCGCGCAGGGCGCGCGCCCGGACGCTCATGGGCGGCGCCTCCGACGAGATGCGCGCGGCCCGCTCGGCCCGGGCCATGGTGACGAAAGCCGCGGGACGGATGGTGACCCAGGTGGGCAGGGGCATCATGAACGCCGGTGAGAGAACCCGCGCCGCCGGGAGGCGCCTCAGGCTCGGCAGGGCGGACTAAGTATGGCACCATGAGACTGTTGAACTTCCCCAGCAGCTGCCAGTTTGGCCGAGCACGGCGATGGTTTGACGCGACTGAACCGGGGCTCGTTAGCATCATGTGGGAAACATCAACAGCCTCCACCATAAGTTTGCGCCATCTTTCCTGACGGTGTTGGGGTTGCCGGTGCTTGCTAGGGCGGGGCGTCGAGAATTTGGCTGGGCTTAAGCGCCAAATTCGAACGAGGCTCACCGCACGCGCCGTCCCCGGAGTGCAACACCGGCAACCCCGGAACAGGACTCACCCGCTGAAAAGTAACGCGAACTTGTGGCGATCTACTTAGGAGGTGCCGGGGCGCCGGAGGGTGCCCCGGCCGGTGGTAGGCCACCTCCGCCTCGGGTGGGTGGGCCGCCGCCAGAGGGATGAGTCTTGCGCATGCCTGAGAACAACGCGGATGGGACCGCCGGACCCCGCGGGCGCGACAGGGTGCTTCGGGTCCTCCCGTTCGTCCTCCACATCCTGGTCGTTCTGGCGGCCGCGCTATTGCTGCTCCGCGTCCGGGCCATACTCACCCCGTTCTTGCTTGCGTTGGGCCTTTCATATCTGATGAACCCCCTCGTCACCTATCTCGAGAAGCGGGGGGCCCCCAGGAGCGCCGGCACCCTGGTCGTGTACGTCGGCTTCACGCTCTTCATCGCGCTCGTGGGCGTGTATCTGTTCCCGAGGCTGTTCTCCCAGCTTGAGATGCTCGCCGAGGTCATCCCGGAACAGGCTCAGCAGATCCAGGCGCGCCTTCTCGCGTTTTACGCGAGGTTCGACAGGTTCAACGTTCCCGAACCCATCCGGGGTGCCGTGGACGACGGCATCCGGCGGACGGAGGCCGCGCTTGCGGATTTCGTTCGACGCACGGTGGGTGCCATTCCGGGCCTGCTCCCCAGGATGACCATGCTCATACTCGTGCCGGTGCTGGCGTTTTACTTCACGATGGATTTCCCCGAGCTCAAGATGTGGCTTCTATCGTGGATACCTTCCAGGTGGAGGAGCGAAGTGGTGGGGCTCCTCATCGAGATGGATCACGCGCTGGGATCGTTCATCAGAGGGCAGCTTCTCGTGTCGGCAGTGGTTGGAGTGCTCATCTTCGCGGGTCTGTCCATCATCGGGATCGACTTCGCCCTCGTAATAGGGATCGTCGCAGGCCTGTTCAACGTCATTCCTTACTTCGGACCGGTGATAGGGGCTATTCCCGCGGTCGTCCTGGCCTTCCTCAAGTCGCCGGTGCTGGTGGTCTACGTCATCGTCCTCTTCGTGCTTGTGAACCAGTTCGAGAGCGCAGTCGTGGGTCCGAACATCCTCGGGGAGCAGGTCGGGCTTCACCCAGTGGCGGTGATCTTTGCGATCCTCGCCGGTGGCCACCTCTTCGGCATCGTCGGCATACTCCTCGCTGTGCCGGTGGCTGCCATCGTCAGGGTGATCTTCAGGTACCTTCACGGCAGGCTCGTGACGTGACGGGCAGCGTTCGCGTTGACACCCCATATGCGATTCGCTATGATAAAGGTAACTTGGATCTGGGAGGATGTGGGCTGTGCACGCTGAACCACGCATACCGGCTTTCTCTACAGCCGAAATACGCAGCATGTTCAGGGAGTTCTTCATAGGGAAAGGGCACAGGTCCCTTCCCAGCGCCTCGCTCATACCCAGAAACGACCCGACGCTCCTTCTCACGGGGGCCGGCATGGTGCCGTTCAAGCCGTACTTCCTCGGCACCGCGAAGCCTGAGTCGCTGCGTGTGACCACGTGCCAGAAGTGCGTGCGCACCCTCGACATCGAGAACGTCGGCAAGACCGCCAGGCACCTCACGTTCTTCGAAATGCTGGGCAACTTCTCTTTCGGCGATTACTTCAAGAAAGAAGCGATCCCGTGGGCATGGGAGTTCGTCACGAAGCACCTGGCTCTTCCGGAGGACAGGCTCTGGGTGACCATATACCTCGACGATGACGAGGCCTTCGAGATATGGAACAGGGATGTCGGAGTGCCTTCCGAACGCATAAAGCGGTTTGGGAAGGAAGACAACTTCTGGGAGATAGGCGTCGGTCCATGCGGCCCGTGCTCCGAGATCCATGTCGACCGGGGCGCCGAGTTCGGGTGCGGAAGGCCCGAATGCGAGCTTGGCTGCGGCTGCGACAGGTTCATGGAGATATGGAACCTGGTCTTCATCCAGTTCCACCATGACGAGGCCGGGAACTACATCCCCCTCGAGCGGAAAGGCATCGACACCGGCATGGGGCTTGATCGCGTGGCCGCCGTCATGCAGGGCGCGCCCACGGTGTTCGACACCGACGCCATGGGACCCATCACGCGGGCCGTTGCCGATCTGGGCGGCGTGGCCTACCGCAAGAACAGGAAGGGTGAGGGTGCTCGAGAGGCGGAGCCTGGCCGTGAGGGCGACGTGTCGGTCAGGATCATCACGGACCATGCGCGCGCTGTGACATTCCTCGTGGCTGACGGAGTACTGCCTGCCAATGAGGGCAGGGGTTACGTGCTGCGAAGGCTCATAAGGCGCGCCGTACGCCACGGCAGGCTTCTCGGGATCACCCGCCCGTTTCTCGCGGATGTCGCGGATGTCATCACATCCGTGATGGGCGATGTGTACCCAGAGCTTGTGGAAAGGCGCGACCACATCCGAAAGACCGTGTCCACCGAGGAGGAGCGGTTCCTCGGCAGGCTCGACCAGGGCACCAGCATCTTGCAGGACCTCATGGCTGACATGCGCCGCACTGGCAGGGTCCAGGTCCCCGGGGAGGACGCGTTCAGGCTCTACGACACGTACGGATTCCCGATGGAACTCACGCGTGAGATAGCAGAGGAGAGCGGTATGACCGTGGACGAGGCGGGGTTCGCCGCCGCCATGAAGGAGCAGCGGGAGCGGGCGCGTGCGGCGCGCCACGATCTCGGGTACATGGGCGACCTTTCCACGGCGAAGGCACAGGCCCTCTCCGGCCTTTCGACGCGGTTCGTCGGATATGGCAAGACATCGGCCTCCGCGAAGGTGCTCGCGATCTTCGTGGACGGCGAGCCGGTGAGCCGCGCCGACACAGGACAGCACGTTGAGATCGTGCTCGATGTAACGCCCTTCTACGGGGAGGCCGGCGGGCAAGTGGGCGACTCGGGGACCATCGCGGCTCCGTCCGGGAAGGCCAGGGTCGGAGCGACGGCGCGAGCCTCGGAGACCATAATAGTGCACAGCGCCACCGTCGAGGACGGAAGCATTTCGGTGGGCGACACGGTGGATGCCGCGGTGGACAGGGAGAGGCGCTTTGCGATAGCGCGAAACCATACGGCCACGCATCTCCTGCACGCCGCGCTTCGGAGCGTGCTCGGGGATCACGTGTTCCAGTCGGGGTCGCTCGTGTCGGACTCGAGGCTCAGGTTCGACTTCTCCCACCACTCGGCGCTGACAGATGATGAGATCCGCAGGGTCGAGGACATGGTGGTCGGGTGGGTACTTGCGGACGTGCCCGTCGAGCCGGTGGAGATGTCCCTCGAGGAGGCCAGGGCGACGGGTGCCATGGCGCTCTTCGGCGAGAAGTATGGCGAGCGGGTGCGCGTGGTGAGGATAGCAGACTGCAGCCACGAGCTGTGCGGTGGCACGCACGTGGGCCGCACGGGCGAGATCGGGCTTGTGAAGATTGTGTCCGAGGCCGCGGTGGCCTCCGGCGTTCGGCGCGTGGAAGCGGTCACCGGGAGGATGGTGCTGGAACTCATGAGGTCCCAGCAGGCGGTCCTCGAGAGCGCGGCTGACGTGCTCCGGGGCCGCCCGGATGAGCTTCCTCAGAAGGTGGCCAGGCTCGCACAGGAGATCCGTGCTCGCGAGAAGGAGATAGAGTCCCTGAAGGCGAAGATGGCGGGGTCGCAGGTCGAGGCGTTGCTCGGCCGGGCGGCCGAGATCGATGGCTCCAAGATCGTCGTGGCCGAGACGGAGGGTCTTGACCCTGCCGCGCTGCGGGAGCTTGCTGACAGGGTGCGGACGCATCTTGCGTCAGGCGCGGTGGTGCTGGGATCCCGGTCCGATGGCAAGGCGCTTTTCGTTGCGATGGTGACGAAAGACCTCGTAGACCGAGGCCTGCGCGCCGGGGACATCGTCAAGGTTGCGGCGGAGGTCGCGGGCGGAGGCGGCGGAGGCCGTCCGGATATGGCGCAGGCGGGCGGCCGCGATGTGGCGAAGGTCCAGGAGGCACTGCGGCAGGCGAGGTCCAGGATAGAGAGCGTCCTCCTGCACTAGGTATGGCGCCATGAGTTTACGCCATCTTCCCTGACGGTGCTGGGGTTGCCGGTGCTTGCGCGGCTGGGCCGGTATTATCGGTCTTGAGGCGGAGGAGAATAACTGGAGACGGAGAAGTTGCTGGGCAAAGCCAACGCTGGGGGAGCGTGACGCTACGATGAAGGGCCCCTTCGATGAGACTCAGACGTTCCGGGTTGTTCCTGAAGATGTGGTCAGCGTCAGGGCGCTGCTGCTCGAGGTTTACCAGGCACTGAAGGAGAAGGGCTACAACCCGACCAATCAGATCGTCGGGTACCTCATGTCGGGGGACCCCACATACATAACGAGCCACAGGGGTGCCCGCAACCTCATCCGGAAGCTCGAGCGGGACGAGATCATCGAGGAACTCGTCAGGTACTATCTCGAAGGAAGATAACTGCGTGGCGGGATCGGCGCTGGCTTTCACGACCCGGACAGGGACCAGACGAGGAGCGAAGACCAGGCAGGGTGTAGGGTGGTTTGCCATCCGGACAGGGCGGCGCGGCGGCGCCGGGCGAGGGGGTCCGGGCAGGGTATCCCGGGCTGGGGCCAGGGCCAGGGACGGGACCGCCGGCGGGGCCGGCGGCGTGGCCGGCACCGGGCGCGGGCGCGGGCGCGGGTTTACCGCGATGGTGGGCGTGCCCGCCATTTTGATCTTTGCCGCGATTTATGCGCTGTGGCCCCGGGCTACAATCGTAGTGTCGCCCGTGGTAACGGAGATGCGCCACAGGGTGGTGGTGCAGGCGACCACGGCGGCCGATGCGGTCGACCTGGAGGGCGGCAAGATGCCGGCACGTGCAGTGGGGGACAGTTTCACGGTGTCGGTCACGGTGCCCGTGTCGGGTTCGGTGCGCTCCGGCGCCGCCAGGGCTCGAGGCACGGTGGTTTTCATAAATGAGGGATCGAAGCCTGTGACCGTGCGTGAAGGCACGGTCGTTGCCACAACGGTGGGCGTAGAGTTTCGCACCCTGTCGGCCGTGGTGATCCCTGCGTCCACGGTGAAGAGCTTCGCGGGTATGGCCGTCGACGCAGACCCCGGGACGGCGAGCGTGGAGGTGGAAGCCGACGAGCCCGGGACGCAGGGGAACGTCGCAGCCGGGCGTATCGCGGTCGTGAGGGGGCGGTCATCTTCAGCGAGCCTGAAGGTCACCAACCCCGAACCGACTTCGGGCGGTGAGGACAAGATAACGCCGGCGGTGTCTCCGGTGGACCTGAGGACCGCGAGAAAGCGGCTTGCGGCAGAGGCGTCGGAGGTGGCTGCGCAGCGCCTGGCGGAAGACCTGCCACGGAATCACCGTCTTCTTGCGGAGACGATCGCCGTACAGCAACAGGAGCCGGTTTTCGACCACGTCCCTCACAGTCCGTCGGCAGAGCTGCGCGCGTCGTGCCGGGCCAGCGCGAGGGCGCTTGCCGTAAAGGAAGCGGACCTGCTGAAGGTCGTGAGGGGTCGGTTTCTGCTGAGGCTTGCAGAGGACGCCATGCTGGTGACCTCGACGGAGGCTGATGTCAAGATATCCAAGGTGAAGAGGATCGATGCAGAGAGCGCGACGATTGAGGCCGTCGCCAGCGCCGGGGTCGCGGCGCCCCTCGACGCGGACAGGCTCGCGCGTGAGCTTGCAGGCAAGACAGTGGAGGAGGCCAAGTCCCTGCTTGGCGCGGGACGCGGTGTGAGCGCGTTCTCGATATACCCGGCCGGGGACGATACCCGCCGCCTGCCCCGCTTCGCACGGTGGATACGCGTGGTCGTGGGCCGTCCTGAGGGGAACCAGAAATGAGCCCGACCGGCAACCCGGCCTGCGCCGGCCGGGGCAGCCTCGAGCGCAGGGCGCTCGGCAGGACGGGACTCGTCGTGTCGAGGATGTGCCTCGGCACACTCACGATCGGACCACTCCAGGCGAGGCTGCCCCTTGAGGCGGGGGCATCGCTCATCCGCGCCGCGCTTGACGCCGGGGTGAACTTCATTGACACGGCCGAGCTTTACGGCACATACGACTACATCCGCGAGGCCATCTCGGGTAGGAGCGATGGCGACAGCGGAGGCGGCGGCAGGGGCCGCGACCGTAGCTGGAACCGGGATTCCGTAGTGATCGCCTCCAGGTCCTACGACTATACGTATGACGGGATGCGGCGGGCGGTGGAGCGGGCGCTACGGTCCATGAACACCGACTACATCGACATATTCCTCCTGCACGAGCAGGAATCCGCGCTCACGTTGAGGGGGCATCATGAGGCGCTGCGCTACCTGATGGACGCGCGGAAGACAGGGAAGGTGCGGGCCGTGGGCGCGTCCACCCACCACGTCTCGTGCGTCAGGGCCGCCGCCGCCATGTCCGAGATAGACGTGATCCATCCCCTCCTGAACCGTTCGGGGATCGGGATAGCCGACGGGACGGCGCAGGAAATGCTGGAGGCTGTGCAGGAGGCACACAGCGTCGGCAAAGGAATATACTCCATGAAGGCGCTGGGCGGGGGCGCGCTGCTGGCCGACGTGGAGGGCTCGCTCGGATGGGTGCTCGCGCAGGCGTGCGTGGACTCCGTCGCTGTCGGCATCAAGACCCTCGATGAGCTTCACATGGACCTCGCGATTTTCGAGGGCCGGCGCCCGGATGACGCCCTCCGTGAGCGAACCCGGCAGAACAAGGCGCTCATCATCGAGCCGTGGTGCACCGGGTGCGGAACATGCGTGGCCAGGTGCACGCATGGAGCGCTGAGGGTCGCGCCGGAGACGGGGCGCGCTGCGGTGGATACGGCCCGGTGCGTGCTGTGTGGCTACTGCCAGGCGGCGTGCCCCGAGTTTTGCATGAAGGTGGTCTAGCTTGCTTGAGGGTCATGGGCCTTGACGTCGGTACGAAGACCATCGGCGTTGCGCTCTCCGACCCGACGGCGGCCGTTGCGCAGCCGGCTGGGGTGGTCCGGAGGACGTCGATGAAGGACGATCTCGCGAGCCTGAGAACGCTCATACGCGATAACCGCGTGGAGCAGGTCGTGGTGGGCCTGCCCAAGAACATGGACGGCTCGCTCGGCGAGAGCGCCGCCCGGGCGGGGCGTCTGGCCGAAGCTCTGGAGCGCCAGGCAGAGGTGTCGGTGGTGCTGTGGGACGAGAGGCTTTCCACGGTTACGGCCCAGCGGGCGCTCATCGAGGCGGACGTGTCGCGACGGCGTCGAAAGGGCCTTGTGGACTCGGTAGCGGCCGCCATCATCCTCCAGAGCTATCTCGATAGCCGTCGCGCGTCGGGCGCAGGTGGCGCGGGTATGAGCGGCGTCGGTGTGGGCGGCGCCGGCGTGGGTGGCGAGTCGGGCGATGTGGCGCGGGGCCACGGAGCGCGAGATGGCAACGTAGCGGGTGGGGATGCGCCGGACCGCGACCCCGACGCGCCGGCGGGCGCCGGCGAATGAAAGGGCATATCCGTGGAGAGTATAGCGGCTGACAATGGGCGATGCGGGCATTGACCCGGCGACTCAGGACGGATACACTCGGATGTGAAAGAGAGGTGGCCGAAGTGCCGGAGATCAACGACGTTGTGACCCTTGTGTACGAGGACGGCGAGGAAGAGAGCTTCTCCGTGGAAGACGTCATGCAGCTTGACGGCAACACCTATGTGATCCTGGTCCCTGAAGACGAGGACAGCGAGGCCATAGACGACGAGGAGGTCGAGGCGTGCATCTTCCGGGTGGAGACCGACGCGGATGGCGAGGAGGTCCTGGTCGACCTGGATGATGACGAGTATGAGAAGGTGACCGGCGCCATCTGTGAAGATCTCAAGGATGTCTGCGACGAGGAAGAGGACGAGCATGAGGATGAGGATGAGGATGACGAGGACCTCGATCTCGATGAAGGCGAGGATGAGGACGAGGATGACCTCTTCGACTCCGAGGATGACGTGGACGAGGACGAGGACAAGACCTGACGCCCTACAAGACGGAGCCGCCGGGACGGGCATGCCGGCGTGAGCACTCAAGGAACGTGATGGTGTGAAAGGCGGCGTCCAGGGAAGACAGAGCAAGCCAGGGGGCGTCTTCGCCCCCTTCCTCTTCGGGCGGAATCGGAGGGCATGCACATGCAGAGGGAGGGGCGCGACAGGCCCGACGGGGCCCGGGGCCGCAGCCTCCGCCGGGGCAGGGCGTGAGGCGGAAGGCGCCGCAGGCGATCGAGTAAAGGCCGGGCATGCAGCCGGGGCGAGGGACAGGGCGCGGGCAGGGCGTCTTGCGGCTCTCGCGTCAGCCATCGCCTTGGTTTGCCTTGCGTGGGCGCTTTTCCTCGTCGTGCCGTTCGGATCCGGCGAAGCGGTGCTGGTGCACATCGAGCGGGGGCTCACATCGTCCGGGATCGCAAGACTTCTGGCGGACCAGGGGATCGTCAGGTCGCCCGTGGCGTTTGAGGCCGCGGCGCGGGTAGCGGGCGTTCAGGACCGCCTGAAAGCAGGGTACTACCGGCTGAGCTCGCGAATGGGGACCTTGGGCGTCCTCCGCGCCCTGGCTGAAGGTCGGGTGGAACGGGTGAGGTTCACCGTGCCTGAGGGGTATAACCTTGAGGAGATCGCGAGCCTGCTTGAGGGAAGAGGCCTTGCCTCGCGAGAGAGGTTTCTCGCTTTCACGAGGGGCAAGGTGCCGGGCTTCCGGGTCGAGGCGGGGGGCAGGGAGTTCTCGGGGAACCTCGAGGGCTACCTTTTTCCCGATACGTACGAGATAGAGTCCGGCGTGTCGGAGGAGACCGTCATTGCCACGATGGTGAGGCGCTTCGCCGAAGTGGTGCTGCCGGAGTTCGGCGGCGATGACGTGGCCGACGCCGCGAAAGCTCTTGGTTTGCATGGGGTCGTGACCATCGCTTCCATGGTCGAGAGGGAGGCCCGCATTCCTGAAGATAGGCCAGTCGTCGCCGCAGTGTTCTACAACAGGCTCAAACGGCGCATGCCGCTTCAGTCGTGCGCGACCGTCCAGTATGCCCTTGGGAGCTGGAAGGAGCGCCTCTCCTACGACGACCTGAAAGTGGACTCCCCCTACAACACATATCTTGTACCGGGCCTGCCGCCTGGCCCCATCTCATCGCCGGGGCTCTCATCCATCCGCGCGGCGCTGCACCCGGCGCATGTGGACTACCTCTACTTCGCCGCCAACGAGCGCGGCGGCCACGTTTTCAGCCGCACTTTCCGCGAGCATCAAGAAGCCCTCATGCTCCTGCGCAGGAACGACTGAGTTCAGGTTCGGAATCAACGGAGATCGGCGGTCCACATAGCCGGGCGTGCACGGGGAACGCTACGCCTGCGGGGAACCCTACGCTTGCGGGGATGCGGCGCCGCGACGAGCTTCCACGCGGTGATCGAGCACGGGAACCTTACGCTTGCGGGGATGCGTCCCCTGCGCGGGAACGGCGCCCCACGGCTCCCCCACAGCTGATCCACATTCGACCGTGGGCCGAGGGCCACGGGAGGGCATCACAGGTTGGCTGAACAGAGCGTGCCGCGCGTTCGAGGTCTCGCATTCATCCTCGTGACTGTCTTCATGGTGATCATCGCCAGGATGGCATATGTTCAACTCGTCATCGGCGAGGGGCTTGCTGAACGTGGTCGCGACCAGCGGTCCGTGTGCCTTGCCACGGTCCCGCAGCGGGGGGCGGTCTATGATCGCAACATGCGCATGCTGGCCGGCTCGTTCCACCGGCACGCCCTCGTGGTGTTTCCGGCGTCCGTGAAGGCGCGTGATGCCGTGGCGACCATGGTGGCGACGGTGACCGGTTATCCGTGGGGGAAGTGCGTGTCACGCCTGGACTCTCCCGCAGCGCTCTACATCGAGGCGGGGGCGGCGTCGCCGCTTGGGGGCCGCGTCGTCGCAGAGGTCATCGGGAAGGGTCTGGGCGACCCCGGGGTGCTGGCTGTGGAGCAGCCGGCCCGCTATGACCCAGACGCCGTCGCGGCGCACGTCATCGGCTACCTCGATCCGTCGGGCACGCAGGGGGCAGCTGGCGTTGAGAAGCTTCTCGATACCTACCTCAGGGAGGGCGCGCCGGGCGAAGTTGCCGTGTTTGCAGACGCAAAAGGAGCACCACTCCGCGGCCTGGGCGTGCGGCACCTGGCGGGCAAGCCCGCCTCTGCCAGTGTCAAGCTGGCAATCGACCGGGAGATCCAGTGCTTGGTGGAGGAGGTCATGGACGACGCGGCGGTCGAGCGCGGGGCGGTGGTGGTGATGGACCCGCGGTCAGGCGACGTGCTCGCGATGGCGAGCCGGCCCGCCTTCCGACCCGACGACATCGCGGCGGCCACCCACGATGTCAGGTCGCCCCTGGTCAACAGGGCGATCATGGCCTACCCGCCCGGTTCTGTGTTCAAGGTCGTGGTGGCCGCGGCCGCCATCGAGAGCGGGGCCGTTTCACTGCGGGACACATTCCATGACCCCGGATACGTGGACGTCGGGGCTGCGCGGTTCAGATGCTACACGCACGAGGAGGGCGGCCACGGTGACATCACGTTCATGGACGCCATGGCATACTCGTGCAACACCGCGTTCATCGACGCCGGCCTCCGGACGGGCGCCGGGCGACTGGTGGGTCTCGCGGAGCGGCTGGGGCTCGGCGCGACCACGGGGGTTGCGCTTCCCGGCGAGCAGGCGGGCGTGCTTCCAGATGCCCGGTTCATGTCGCCGCAGGACGCCGCCAACCTCGCCATCGGCCAGGGGCGGCTTACCGTAACTCCACTGCAGGTCGCCACCGTGATGTCGGCTGTGGCAAATGGCGGGCTGCTGCTGCGGCCGAGGCTCGTGATGGAGATCCTGTCCAACGACCCCGAGCGCGCCCGCAGCATCGAGCCGGCCGCCCCCGTGCGGGTCCTCTCGGAAGACACCTGCCGCCAGCTCACATTCATGCTCGAGGCTGTCACCAGGTGGGGCACGGGCACGGCGGCGTGGGTGGAGGAGGGCGGGTCGTGCGGCAAGACCGGGTCCGCCGAGACAGGGAAGATTGACGAGGCCGGCTCGCCCGTGTCCCACGCATGGTTCGCAGGCTTTGCGCCGTTGTCAGCCCCCCGACTCGTCATCGTCGTCTTCGTCGAGGAGGGTACGTCAGGCGGCCGCGCCGCCGCCCCCGTCTTCGCCCGTATCGCCCGTCGCGCCCTCGCGATTCATCCTGCATCGAGATAGCTGCAGGTGGCACATCTGCCCATTACCGCTTTGCAGGATTCTTCGTCAAATGTGACACCTCTCCAGGGTTGCCGGTGTTGCCCTCCGGAGGCGGCGCGCTTGCAGCGCGCCTCGAGGAACTCGAGAGAGCGATCAGAGGTGGCGCCCCGCATTTCATGATCGACAACAGCGCGAGGTGCTGGCTGCGGAGGCAAGGCTTGGCTCGCAAGCAGGCCGGCTGACGGAAGGACCAGGCGCGTCAGAGGAGTACCGAGAAACGTAGCGAATACATAACTTGGTCACGAATCGTGCGAGGGCGATGCGTCGGAGCTGTCGCATCCATTCGCGATCTCGCAGCGGCTAGACGGAGGTGATGCTTGTTTCAGTGGAGGTCGTGCACGGGGGTCCGAGGACAGAAAACGAAGGGGAGGCTAGAGTCAGATGGTGAGCGGAGCATGGTTGCTTATTGTGCTTGTCGCCGTGGTCGTGTTTATCATCTATGTTACGGCAAGCGTACGAATGCACGCCTTTCTTGCCCTGATCCTTGCGTCCTTCATAATGGGTCTGCTTGCGAAGATGCCTGTGCTGGCGCTGCTCGACAACATCACAAAGGGCTTCGGTAGCACGGTTTCCTCGATCGGCATCGTCATCGCTCTCGGTGCTGCGATGGGGACCATTCTCGAGAAGAGCGGCGGGGCCGAGACGATGGCCCGGACCATGCTGCGCCTGGTCGGGCGTGCCCGTGCAGCCCTTGCGATGGCCCTGACCGGATACGTGGTGTCCATTCCGGTTTTCTGCGACTCGGGATTCGTGATCCTTTCCCCCTTGAACAAGGCTCTTGCCGCTGCAACTGATACCAGCCTGGCGACTATGGCGATAGCGCTTTCAATGGGGCTGTATTCGACACATACTCTCGTTCCACCGACCCCTGGGCCGATTGCCGCTGCCGGGACCATTGGAGCGGACCTGGGACGAGTCATCATCTACGGACTTGTCGCCGCGTTCCCCGCCATGTTGGCGGGCTGGTGGTTTGCGGAGAAGGTGGCGTCGAAGTACTCGGTGGCGCCCGTCGAAGCAACGAGCAGCCTGCTACAAGGTGGTGCTACAGGGGAAAAGGCTCTGCCATCTCCTGTCAAGTCGTTTGCGCCCGTTATCGTCCCAGTAGTCCTCATACTTCTCAAATCCGTGGCGGACCTTCCGAGCTCACCGTTCGGTGGCGGCGGATGGAAAACCTTCTTTGACTTCATCGGTCACCCTGTCACGGCCCTCCTGATCGGCACCTTCCTGGCGTTGCTGACCGTGCCCAGACTGACCCGTGAGGTGTGGGGCGACTGGATAGGGACCGGCGTTACCACCGCAGGATGGATCATTCTCATCACGGCTGCAGGCGGTGCACTGGGGAACGTCATCCGAGCGACTCCCCTGGCTGATTACCTGGGCACGACGCTTGCCAGGTGGCATATGGGGATACTCCTCCCGTTCCTTGTGGCCGCCGCCCTGAAGACTGCCCAGGGGTCGTCCACGGTTGCCCTGATCACCACATCAGCCCTGATGGCTCCGCTTCTCACCCCGCTCGGCCTGGGCGGCGAGGCGGCGAAAGCCCTGGTGGTCCTCGCCATCGGGGCGGGTTCCATGGTCGTGTCGCACGCCAATGACAGCTATTTCTGGGTCGTCACCCAGCTATCTGGGATGGACGTGCCGACCGGTTACAGGTGTCAGACCGTCTCGTCGCTGGTCAGTGGGGTCACAGCGATCGTCGTGATCGCGATAATGACCTGGGTCTTGGTGTAAGTGCCACAGGAGCAGCGGTGCCTTCCGAGCGGCGTTGGACCGATATTCGGCGCCGGGAGTGACGGCCTGCTGTGTTCCGCAGGCTCCTGTGGGCTGTTCCAGAGCGGGGTGTGCATCCGGCAGCCTCTTTCGGCACGCGATGTGTGCCGGTCATCGCGTACGGGCTGGCCCGCGCCCCGTGGCGTCTCTCGCGCGTTATTCGGTCCTCTCGTGCGGGCGCGGAAACGCGGGGGTCGCCGCGGACGCGTCGTCCAGGACGCGAAGAGAAGGTTGCCGGGCCGCAGAAGGAATTTGGAGATACACGGGGAATTTCACATAGGTGCGACAAGTGTATACCCGGGCGGTGTCCCGGGTTTCACTTTGGGAGTGTGCGTGCACGTGCACGCCACCTGTGTCTCGTTCGGGGCCCTTCACTCTGACCGGGGACGTTGAGGCAGGGGTCGAGCTTGGCCAGGCAGAGGGTGACAATGGAAGACATCGCGATGGCAGCGGGCGTGTCCCGGGGCACCGTGGACCGGGCCTTCAACAACCGTGGCCGGATCGATGACAGGACCAGGCGGCTCGTGCTCGAGAAGGCTCTGGAACTTGGCTACGAGCCGAATCGCCTGGCGAGAACCCTGGCCCTGCGCCCCAGCTTCCGGATAAGCGCCATATTCCCGTCGGAACCGCCGGATTTCTTCGACCAGATCGCGGATGGGATGAGGGTAGCCGAGTCGGAGCTCAAGGACTTCGGTCTGAGGATCGATTATCGCCGTACCGGAACCCACGACGTGGCGAAGGAGATGGAGTTTCTCGAGGAGATGCTGTCTGTCGATTCCACCGACGAGAGACCAGGCGGCATCCTCATCGCCGCGGCTCATCCGCTGCTGCTCAATGCGCTCATTGCCAAGGCGGCGGACGGCGGCATTCCGGTAATGACCCTCAACACGGACGCGCCCGGAAGCAAACGGCTCTGCTTCATCGGCCAGGACTCGATAGTCGCAGGCAGGGTCGCGGGAGAGCTTCTGAGCAGGTTTATCGGGGGGCGGGGGAAGGTCGCCGTGCTGACGGGGTTTTCCGAGGTGCTGAACCTGAGGGAGCGCCTGGAGGGATTCCGGGAGGAGATCGAAAAGCATTTCCCCGCGATCGAGATCATCGGTCCGTACGAGTATTACGACAACGAGAAGAACGCGTACCAGACTGCAAAGCGTATCCTGCACGACATTCCGCGACTTGCCGGGATATACGTCACAAGCGGCATCGGCCTCCGGGCTGTCGGGCGTGCGGTGAAGGAGCACGGCGCCGACCGCGGCGTAAGGGTCGTCGGCTTCGACCTCGATGACGAGGTGAGAGAGATGCTGCGAGACGACGTCATTCAGGCCACCATATGTCAGGACCCTTTCGCCCAGGGATACTTTGCGGTAAGACTCATGTTCAACCACCTTGCGGAGGGCTTCAAGCCGGAGAACCCGGTGCTTCATACCCGGTCTGACGTGGTCTTGCGCGGTAACGCGCAGGAAGCAGACGAGGCAGGATGGTTGAGGAAGACGGTCGGGACTTGACCGGCCGGGTTGATTGGTCGCGTGCAGGAATGTGGGCCGGAGGGACGGCGGCTATGGACACGAACAGTCAGTGCGACGTTGAGCGGGATGCAAGGCGCCACGCAAGGCGAGAGATGAAAGGACGGCTTATCAAGGAGCGGATCACGAAAGACGACGGCCGCTATCTCATATACTACAGCTTCGAGCGTTCAGACGAGCGCAGTGACCTCGGGCGCCGAAGCGACACGGCGTGTTCAGGCCGATGCAGCGCGCATGGCGGACACGGCGGTCCTTGCGGTGTGCGCGGTCCCGGCGGCAACCCCTGCGGCAGCGACCACCGCGACCACCGAGACGACCTTGACCACCACCGCGACCGCGGCGACCACGGTAGCCACGGCGACCATGACAACCATGATGACCGCGGCGGCCACGACATCCATGGCGCTTGCACCTCCAGAAAGGGAAGGGGGTCCAAAGGTGTCTGAGCTTCGCTGGAACCCGCTGCTCGCGGAGTGGGTTGTGACAGCCACGCATCGCCAGGAGCGGACGTACCATCCGCCTGCGGACTTCTGTCCGCTGTGCCCCACGCGCCCCGGGACATATCCAACGGAGGTTCCCGCGGAGGACTACGAGATAGTGGTCTTTGAGAACAAGTTCCCGTCGTTCCGCCGCACGCCGCCTGAGCCAAGCGTGGAGGATGACGACCTCTACCAGGTGAGGCCGTCCAGGGGCATCTGCGAAGTGGTTCTGTATTCCTCCAGCCACAATGGGAGCCTGGCGACGTCCGACGTCGTGGACATCGCCCGGCTGGTCGACGTCTGGACGGACCGCTACGAGGAGCTGGGAAGCCTTGACTACATTGACTATGTACTGATCTTCGAGAACAAGGGCGAGGTCATCGGGGTCACGCTGGAGCATCCTCATGGGCAGATCTACGCCTTCCCATTCATCCCGCCGAGGCCGGCGAGGGAGCTGGAGAGCGCCGCCCGCCACTGGCACTCGACGGGCCGCTGCCTTTTCTGCGACATCCTTGGGAAGGAGATCGCCGACGGCAGGCGCCTGGTGGCGCAAAATGAGGACTTCGTCGCGCTGGTGCCGTTCTTCGCGCGTTACCCATATGAGGTGCACATTCTGTCCCGACGCCATGCCACGAGCCTCCTGGACCTCGCGGAGCACGAGCGCTGGGGTCTCGCCGAAATCTTGAAGGTCGTCTTGCAGAAGTATGATAACTTGTTTGGATTCTCGTTGCCTTACATCATGGTGATGCACCAGGCGCCGACGGACGGGGCGGAGTATCCTTATTACCATTACCATGTCGAGTTTTACCCGCCCAACCGCACTGCGACGAAGCTGAAGTTCCTGGCAGGGTGCGAATCCGGGGCAGGCACGTTCGTCAACGACACCCTGCCTGAGGAGACGGCCGCAACGCTGCGGACCACACCGCCTTGCGAGCCCGGAGGCCCGAGGAGCAGCGGCGACACCGTGGCCAGGGTTGGAACCCAGGCCGAACCCGGTGCCGGGGCCCCGGCCGGAATCGGAGCCGGAGCAGAGGCTGAAGCAGAGAACAGCAGCAAAGACCCGAGGGAAGAGGGAAGTGGAGCACGATGGCCGCTCTAGATGAAGCCACCCGGACTGTCCGCTGCAAAGACTCCTGCGACGGTCACACCTCGGACGTCCGGTGTGTGCCTCGCCTGGAGCCTCCCGGGGGCGCTTGCGGGCGCGGGCGACAACAGCAGAAAGCCGCCCGCCTTCGGGGTGTTCTTGCAGCCATGTTCGGTGCAGACGCTGCAGCCACCGGCGAAATCCTGGTGGTCCGGGCTCCCGGTCGGGTGAACCTCATCGGCGAGCACACCGACTACAACGAGGGATTCGTCCTGCCCGCGGCGATAGACCGCGATGTGACCATCGCGGTGCGAGGGCGACGCGACAGAATGGTGCGCGTCCACTCGCTGAACTACGGGGAAGCGGTGGAGTTTGCCCTCGACCACATCAGCTACGACCATGGTCGCCCCTGGAGCAACTACGTCCGGGGGACCCTGACGGTCCTCGCAGATTCCGGTGTCCCGCTGCGTGGTATGGACATGGTGGTCGCGGGGGACGTGCCCGCAGGCGCCGGACTCAGCTCGTCCGCGGCGCTGGAGGTTGCGACGGCGGTGGCCGCCCGGGCGGTGGCCCGGCAGGTCGCCGGCGGCTTTGATCTTGACGACCGCGCCCTCGCCCTCAAGTGCCAGAAGGCGGAGAACTCGTTTGTGGGCGTCAACTGCGGGGTCATGGATCAGCTCGCCTCATCCCTCGGGAAGGCCGGGCACGCTCTATTCATCGACTGTCGGAGCTACGATTGCGAGCCGGTTCCACTTCCTTGCGACTACCCAATCGTCATCTGCGATACCGGCGTCCGGCGCGGGCTGCGGGACTCCGAGTACAACCTGCGGCGCTCTCAGTGTGAAGAGGCGGTCATGCTGCTGCAGCGCCGGGGGATGCGCGTAAGATCCCTGCGGGACGTGTCGCCCGGGGAGCTGGCGCGCGTGGAACCGTGGCTGCCGGAGGCCGTCAGGGTACGGGCCAGGCATGTAATCCTTGAGAACGACCGAGTGCTGCTCAGCATGGAAGCTCTTCGCGCCGGGCGTGTGGACGAGTTCGGCCGGCTCATGGTCGCCTCCCACACGAGCCTGCGCGACCTCTACGAGGTGAGCTGCCCCGAGCTGGACGCGATGGTCGAGGTCGCCCTGGGTATCCCAGGAGTGGCCGGGGCCCGCATGACCGGGGCCGGCTTCGGAGGATGCACCGTGAACCTGGTGCACGAGGACGCCGTGGACGAATTCCAGCGAACCGTGCTCGCCCGATACATGAGCAAGGTGAATCCCTCGCGGCTTTCTCTCGAGCCCCAGGTGTATGTGTGCCGGGCCGAAGACGGGGCCGGGCTGGTACCCCTGGAAGGATAGCGCCCGTGAGGGTAGAATCTGGCCTGCAGGACGTCTCAAGAGAAGGTGAAGAGGTGAGCGCAGAGGAGAATCTCAGGATCTCGAAGGAAGTGGGGGATGCCCTCCCGGAAGGGCGCGTCGTCGCCCTTGAGTCGAGCATCATCTGCCAGGGGATGCCCTGGCCGCAGAACGTCGAGACCGCGCTTGCAGCGGAGGAAGCCATCAGGAGGGAGGGCGCGGTGCCGGCCACGATCGCCGTGGTGGACGGCGAGGTGCGAGTCGGGCTGGGACGCGACGAACTTGAGCATCTCGCGAAACGCCAGGATACGGTGAAGGCCGGGATTCGCGATCTCCCGTGGGCGGAGCTAAAGGGGCTCACTGCTGGCACGACCGTCTCGGCAACGATGGCCATTGCCGACGCTGCCGGGATAAGAGTCTTCGCGACGGGCGGGATCGGGGGGGTGCATCCCGGCGAGGCCATGGACATCTCCACCGACCTCGTGGCCCTGTCGCGCCTGAACGTCATTGTGGTCTGCAGTGGCGCGAAGTCGTTTCTGGACATAGGGAACACGCTGGAGGTCCTGGAGACGCTGGGCGTGCCGGTCATCGGCTACCAGACCGACGACTTCCCCGGGTTTTTCGTGCGTAGCACGGGTTTCAGGGTGCCCTACCGCCTGGACAGCGTGGATGAGATCGCGAGGTTCGCACAGATCAAGTGGTCCAGGGGGCTTACTGGCGGAATCCTCGTGACGAACCCCGTTCCTTCGCACGCAGCCGCCGACGAAAAGGTAATCAGTCAGGCGATCGAGTATGCCCGAAGGACGGCCGACGAACAGGGTATCAGGGGAAAGGCCGTAACGCCGTTCATCCTCGAGCAAATCCGGCGCTTCACCAACGGGCAGAGCCTTTCTGCCAATGTGGCCCTGGCCGTGAACAATGCAAAGCTTGCCGGTCAGATCGCGAGTCAGGCGGGTCAACCGGTCTCAATCCTTCGGCGATAGCGTAACGCGCTGGCGAGAAGGGCTGATGTAGATGAGCGCTGCAAGCGAAGGAGCGAGGCTGAAGGACTTCGGAGTGCCGCGATGCTACGAACGCCCACCGGTGATCGTATTTGGCGATGCGCTTGTCGATCATGTCTGTGAGATCGAGCTGATGCCGCCGGTAGGCGGAGACGCGGTGATTCGTTCGTCCGAGAAGCATCCCGGAGGGGCAGGGCTTAACACCAGCACCGGGCTGGCCCTTGCGGGAGTCTCCTGTCATTTGGCCACTACTGTAGGCGACGACGAGGAGGGTCGCTACCTGCGTCGCCACCTGGAGAGCGCAGGGGTGGATGTCTCGCATGTTCAGTCGCACGGCACAACGGGATATGTCCTCTCATTCGTCGATTCCGGCGGGGAGCGGACCATGTTTTCGTACCGGGGCGCCGCATCTATCCCGCTAGAGATGACGCCGGGTCTCGAAGAAGCCCTGGAGCGGGCTCCGCTCGTGCTGGTCTCAGGGTACGGTTTGCAAGGCGCTGAGCAGGCCGAGCTATACCTGGCTGCTGCCGAAGGGGTAGGAAAGGCAGGTGGAATCGTCGCCTTCGACCCGACTCCGGTCGTAGGCCAGCTCGCACGCGGCATCGTCGAGCGCATGATTGCTGTCGCTGACGTCGTGCTCGCCAACGCCTCCGAGCTGCGAACTCTCTCAGGGTGCGAAAGCGTGGAATCCGGAATTGAGTCTATCCTGCGACGCACGCCGTGTCTTGGACTGAGACTGGGGCAGCGCGGGTCGATAGTGGCGCTCGGGCCGGCGGCTGGCACGTCTCGCGTTCTCGGCGCAAGTGGCATCGACCAGACTGAGCTCAAGCCCGCAATCCTCAAGTGCCCTGCGTGCCAGGTCAGAGCCGTCGACACTACGGGAGCGGGCGACGCTTTCAATGCCGGCTTTCTCGCTTCGTTGCTTTACGGCATGCCGCCCCGTGCTTGGGGCGACTGGGGCAACAGCATGGCAGCCCAGGTCGTCGTCAAGAAAGGCGCGTTCCTCGGTACGATAGACACGTGAGTCATATGTAGGCTGTTGATCGCCTCCGCTTTATGGAAACGCAGCTCGGTGGAATCCCGGAGAACGGTCGCCGTGTGGGGCAAAACTGGCAGCCACCGGGGAAAACCAACGGTCTTTCGCGCCCTCACTTGGTCCTTCTGGCGTTCTCGGGGATGATGGGACAGAGGCTCCTGCGCCTTTCTAGTGGTGACGACCGGCGTTCCTGGTCTCTGGCGGTGAACTGACCTGGGGCAGAGTCGCTTCTCTGGTTTTCTATCCAGTGCTGCGGACCTCACTTGTCGGAACCCGGTGCACCGTCTCCGGGGGGCGCGGCGCTCGATGGCGGCTCCATCGTGTCCTCATGCTCGTATTCATGGACACGTCGCACGACAACGCGCCTTCTCCAGATCCCTGTTCGGTAGTATGCGTAGTTCAGCACAGTCCCCGCGACCGGACCGGCGACGATGGCAATCCAGACGCCCGTGATCCCGAGAGCGTGGAGACGCGACAGAATCGCGGCCAGGGGAACTCTCACCAGCCAGAGGGAGACAAGAGTCAGGAGCATGCTGGCGACGGTGTCCCCGGCCCCGCGGAGCACTCCCGACAGCGCGAACATCAGCGCATAGGGAACGTACGAGAAAGCTGCGAATCGCAGGTACTGCGCGCCGACGGCGATGACGTCCGCGCTCCTGGTGAAAACCGCGACGAGGTTTTCCGCCGCGGACAGCACAGTCACTGAGAAGAGCGCGGTGATGCCGCCGGTAAGGAGAAGAGCCCAGCGGACGGTCTCGGACACTCTCTCATCGCGTCCTGCTCCGAGATTCTGTCCCACGAGAGATGTGACGGCGATCCCGCCGCTCATGGCGGGCATGAAGGCGAACTGATCCAGCCTGAGGCCGACCCCGTACCCTGCCATTGCCATGCTTCCGAAACGGTTCACTATCGAGTTGACGGCAAGACCGCTCAGCGACACCAGGGTCTGCTGAACCCCAGCAGGCAACCCGATTCTCCAGATCAGAGCAAAGAGGTGGAGATCCAGCCTCCACCAGTCGCGGCCGAGCCTCATGAGCCCAGAGACTCTGCGCAGATATACAAGGGCGATAGCGGCGGAGAACCCCTGCGCCAGGATAGTGGCCAGCGCCACCCCCGCTACTTCCATTCTCGGGATCGGGCCTACGCCGAAAATGAACAGCGGGTCGAGGACCATGTTTGCCACGGTGGCGTACGCAAGGAAGCGCAAGGGGGTCCTCGAGTCGCCGAGACCTCTCAGTATCGCGCTTGCGGCATTATAGAGGAACATCCCCACGAGCCCGGCGAGGAAGATCCCGAGGTACACGGAGGCCTGATCGAACACGTCAGGCGGTACGTTGATCGCGCGCAGCAATATGTTCCTGCACAGCACCCCGACGATTGAGATGACGACGCCGATCTCGGCGAGGAACACCAGCGAGTTGGTGACGACATGGCCGACCCGCTCCATGGCGCCAGCTCCATAGGACTGCGCCACGAGGACGGTGATTGCCACGGTCAGACCCATGACGAGCGAGATCAGAGAGAATATGACCGGCGAGCTCGCTGACACCGCTGCCAGGGCGCGAGGCCCGAGATACCTGCCTACCCAGAAGCTGTCAACAGTGTTGTATGCGGCCTGGAGGAAGTTACCGAGCAGCAGCGGTACGGAAAACGCTACGAGGTGCCGTGGTATGCTGCCCTGGGTGAAGTCTGTCGTGCCCTGATGCATTCGGGTGCGGGCTCTCCTTTCACGGGCATACCTGTCGCCACAGGCCTGCGTGCAGCGGCTCGGTGCCGCACCAATTAGATCTTGAGGAGCCGCTCGGCCATGGCAGCGATCCTGTCCCGCCACGCGAGTTTCGCAAGCCACGCATCAGGGATGTTCCGCTCGCCGTAGAACGCCCCGGCGAGCTGCCCATATACGGCACCTGTCGTGTCGGCGTCGTCCCCGAGGTTAACTGCCATGAGGCACCCGTCCTTGAAGGAGTCACTGTGGTGGAAGGCCCAGAGCGCCGCCTCCAGCGACTCCACGACGTAGCCCGAGCCTCGTATCTCCGGCGGGTTGCGGCGCTTGAACGATCCTCCTGCGATCTCATCGATCTCCGGCGCAAGCGGCGTCTCCTGCCAGATCCCTGGAACGGGGGGATAGTGGTCGGAGAGAAGATTCTCCTTTGTCTCGCCGCGCAGCGCACCAGCAATGAGGCCCCCAAAGTATCGGCACGCATCAATTGTCGCAGGAGCCTGGTGAGTCGTCCGCGAACTCTCGCCGGATCTCTGGATGGCCTCGCGCGGGTCTTGAGCGTAGAACATGGGGATGGGCGCAAGGCGCATGATCGAGCCGTTTCCGGCGGTGTAGGGGTCTTGCGGGCCGCAGTATGGCTCGCGCACGCGCTCGAACCGCGCGAGCGAGGCCTGCACCGTCATGCCTATGCCGTAGCAGCAACCGGTGCAGCTCAGATAGCCATCATGATACCATCGCAGGTACCTCTCGAGCTGGTCTATCGGATCGAAGCTCTCGCAGGTGATAAGGCTGTCGGCAAGACACAGCGCCATCGCGGTGTCGTCCGTCCACTGGCCTGCTGCAAGCCCAAAACGGCGCCCCTCGATCATGTCCTCGATCGGCTCGAATGAGCCTGGGGGATGGAACTCCAGAGGCGCCCCCAGCGCGTCCCCCACCGCAAGGCCCAGGAGACAACCCCGGTAGCGTTCGATCTGCTCTATTGGCTCCAGCTGCCCCAGTGGCTCCATCGACACCTTCCGTCCCCCTCTTTTCGCTGCTTGCCAGGCCAAACCCTTGTTTGCATCGCGCGATTCATTGTGCGATCCGCTGTCCGTCAGGCCGCCGCCTTCCATCAATTCGCGACAAGCACGTCACATCCTCCTCCGAGGATTGAGGTCATGCACAGTGGACAGCCAGCGGGCTTCGTCGGCCCTCGTACATCGGGCAGGGGTATGACCCGTGCGGCCTCTCCAGTTTACGGGCCTGACCTGCCCTAACAGACAGAGCGTGGTCCGGCCCGCTAAAGCAATGCACGGTTCAGGCCCTACCCCGACCTCACTCGTTTCGCTGTTCCGTAACAAAACCACCCCACAGGCGGCCCCAAGAAGCACCGTCCCTTGACATGTGCCATAAACCTGACTATTATATAGATAAGTTTATGCCATAAAGTGAGGGGGTCCTGCTGATCATGGAGGACAGCAAAGAGACAGATCGAATCATCGAAGACCTCAAGTTCATCAAGGCGGCCATAGCCAAGAGCAGCGGGATCATGCGATGGCTCCCCCTGTCGCGTGTCATGCGCGTAGTGTACCTGATGATGGGGCTGGTGATAACGACCCTTTGTGGCGCGCTGTACCTGTTGATCCGGCGTCACGGCAGTCTCTCAGAATTCCCGGCCTGGGTGCGGGTTATGCTGCTCGGCCTGGGTGTCGTCGCCTTTCTCTTCATCGGTGCGTACAAAGTTGTGGGCATTATGGGGGGCGCCCGCAAGATCCGCTCAGACTATACGCTGTTCCGTCTCGTGGAGGAGGTCTACAGCGTCCAGACCATCCTAATACTTGTGCCATTTGTTGTAGCGGGGGTGGGCGTTGTGAGCTTCCTGGCCACCCGGGGCTTCTCGGCTTACATCGTCCCAGCACTGGCAATCCTGTTCGGGCTCATGTTCAATGCCCTGATCAGCGTATTCTACTTCAAGGAGCTGGTCGTCAGCGGAGACTGGCTCATCGCCACGGGCCTGACCGTCCTGTTCCTGGGGGAGAGACTGGACTTGCTGTTGGGGCTTATCCTGACCTTCGGCCTCGGGTTCATCGCAGCCTTCGTTGCCGGCGTCATAACGGCAGGTAGTGAAGGGCACGAAGGGGAGCACGGCCGTGGGTGAGGACAAGGGCGGTTTCGCCATTGACAAGGTAATCCACGAACGGGCGAGGCTGCTCGTCCTGACCTACCTGGCAAGCCAGACCAGGGACCGGGTGCTCTTCAATGAGCTCAAGGAGAATCTGGAGCTGACGGCAGGGAACCTCTCGGTTCAACTGAGGAATCTGGAAGCGGCCGGCTACGTCCAGATTCACAAACGCATCAAAGGGAACAAGCCCGAGACGAGCGTTTCACTGACTGCAAAGGGCTACGAGGCTTTGAATTCGTATCTGGACCAGATGGAACGGATCATCCGTTCCGTGAAGAGGCCTGGCGGGGGGCCGGGCTCAAAGGGGGAGTCGTCGTGATTGAGGTGTCGCACTTATTCCATGACTATACGGGCGAGGGCCGGTACGCTGTAAGCGATGTGTCCTTTACGATTTCAGAGGGAGAGATCTTCGGATTTCTGGGTCCCAGCGGAGCGGGTAAGAGCACGGTCCAGAACATCATGACCGGTCTACTCAGACTGCAAGAGGGAGAGATCCTTTATGACGGTGAGTCCGTGAAAGCGCTGGGGTCCGAATTCTTCAACCGCATCGGCGTCTCCTTCGAGCACCCGAACGTTTATACGAAGCTAACCGGATTCGAAAACCTGGCGTATTATGCCGGACTTTTCGATGTGCCAACCCAGGACCCAATGAAGCTCCTCGATATGGTGGGTCTGCGCGAAGCCGCCCACAGGCGCGCCGGTGCGTACTCAAAGGGCATGAAACAGCGCCTCGTGTTTGCCCGCGCCCTCATCAATAACCCGAGCATAGTCTTCCTTGACGAGCCGACGTCGGGACTTGACCCCGCTACCGCCAGCCGCATCAAGGATATCATTCGCCAAAAGCAACAGGAGGGGTGCACAGTATTCCTGACTACCCACAACATGTTCGTCGCCGATGAGCTTTGTGACCGGGTGGCCTTTTTGAACGAAGGGCGCATTGTAGCCATGGACTCGCCGCGAAACCTCAAACTGAAATATGGTGAGAAATCCATCAAAGTGGAATACCGGGAAGGCGGCAGGGTAAAGAGCCAGGTGCTGTTCCCTGAAAAAGAAGCGGACCGGGCGTTGCTCCATGACATCATCGACCGCCGGGACATGCTGACCATCCACTCCCAGGAAGCTACCCTCGAGCAGATCTTCATTAGTCTTACTGGGAGGGAGCTGGCGTGATGAGACGCTTTTTCGGGCTTTTCAGGCAAGACCTCACCTTGGCCTTTCGTAATGCGATGATGCCGGTTCTGATCTTCCTCATTGTCATGATGACGGTGACAGTAAGATTTGTGCTGCCAAAGGAATGGGAACCGGTTGAGACTCACTACTTTGTGGACCGGACCCAAGATGGACTATATGAGGCCCTTTTGCGACAAAGCGGTGCCGACGCAAAGCAGTTTCTGCCTGACGAGGAGGCGCTTCGAAGGACTGTCAGCAAGGATGGGAATAGCATCGGAGTCCTCCTCACAGGTCCTACGGCGCACCCAAGAATAACCATCATGCATTCTGAGCGGGTAAGTGCCCAAGGCATCAACATCCTCAAGGCCGCACTTAACGCCATTGTGCGCCGTGCTCTGGGAGGTGCGGGCATTGAGGAAGGTACCGGGATTGTGGAAGGTACAGGGATTGTAGGAGATACAGAGGTTGCGGGAGGTGCAGGAACTGGGGGAGGTACGGATATCTCAGGAAGCACCGAGATTGCGGGAACTCCAGAAGTCACGAGCCATACGTCGGACGGGTCTTCCCAGGAGTCTTCCGGAGAGTCTTCTCCTGTCAGGTTTCTGCGACCGCAGGCCGAGCCCGTGGCTCCTAACTTGACTGCCGTTCCGGGGCTACTTGCCTTCGAGGTTGTGGTGCTTGGGTTCATGTTCGTTGCGGTGTTTATCTTCCAGGAAAGGCATGAGGGCACCATCAAGGCATATCGGGTGAGCCCCGGGGGAACAAGTGCCTACGTTCTATCAAAGACTTTGGTTTTTGTGGCGGTGGGTACTCTTTACGGTTGTGGGATGCTCTTGTCAACAATGGGACTATCGGTGAATTATGGAGTCTTGATCCCCTTAATGGCGCTGGGAGTAGGCCTTTACACGCTGGTCGGGATTTCTGTGGCCTCCTTTTTCAAGGACCTTTCGGAATGGCTCTTGCCAGGAGTGCTGTTGCTGGTGCTCAATATGATGCCGGTCATCTCGCTTATGTTTCCAACGTTCTCGCCGCGGTGGCTAACCTATATACCATCATATCCGGTGACATTTGCCATGAGTGAACTTCTCTTCCCTTCAGGGAGGTCGGTTCTTTCGCTGGTAGGGGCGCTTGTGGCCCAGAGCGTTGCTGCGTATGTAATTTGCATGTTCTTGACCGACCGAAACCTGATGAGGGAGGGAAGGTCGTGAGTATGCCACGGGTTTTCTCTGTGAGACGGGTTTTCTCACTGATGCGCCAGGATTTCACCACGGCCTTACGTGATAACGTCATGGTCTACATTATCATCGCTCCGGTTTTCATGGCATTGGCGTTCAAATTGCTTATCCCTGCTGCCGAGAGTTCCCGTCTGGTCTTTGCGGTTGACCGTAGCCTGAGTCCGGCTGTGGTCGATAAGATCCGTGAATACGGCGATGTGGAGCTATCCGATCGTGCCGGCGTTATCTCTCGCGTTGAGCGTCTGGATGCTGCGGCCGGCGTGCTGAATGACGCGGGCCGGCCTTACCTGCTCTTCGAGGGCAACGAGCCACGGCCGCTCGTCGAAGCATACGAGATCATCCTGGAAGACATCAGCCGTGGCGTAGCCGTCGCCGACTATGAAGAAGTGAATCTGGGCGCAGGCCGGTCCATCGTATTCGATCTCATCACGCTCGGACTAATCATGGGGACTGTGTTTTTCGCCGGAGTGATCTCAGGATTCACTATAGTAGACGAAAGGGATACCCGGGCTATCCAGGCACTCGCAGTCTCCCGCATCCGGGTCAGCGAATATGCGGCAGCGCGGAGTTTTCTCGCCACGGTGCTCGCTGCGATAGTGGCGGCCGCAGCAAGCCACATCATGGTTGGGCAGTCCACAAACCTGTTGCAGCTCCTGGCACTCGTTGCCCTGTCAGCGCCTCTGACGGCTCTGGTTGGCATACTCACCGGTCTATTCAGCCACAACCAGATCACTGCCATCGCGATTCTCAAAATAGCCATGCCCGCCTATCTCGCAATACCTCTGGGAGCCATCTTCGTACCAGAGAGGCTTCAGTTCCTGTTTTATGCCCTGCCGAACTACTGGCAACTCGAGGCGCTGAAGACCCTCTATGTTCCGTCCCTGGCAGCCCATGACTTCTGGCTTTCTGCACTACTGACCCTGGCTACCGGTGCGCTCTTCTTGTTCGCCTGCGGCTTGGTCACGCTGGAACCACCTCCAGACGCAACTCGCGGGAGGCAGTCTCGTAGCGACCAGGAGAGGGCAATAATGTGGTCGCCAGACGGCCAGTTCATGCTTGGGGTTGGTCGCACAGCAACCACTTCCGCACATCGCCATGCCGGGGTGGTTCGTGGACGACCAGAATCAGCGTTCACGTGGTCGTGAGGGAGCCAACTGAGTGTAAAACCTGGTTGCGCCACGACCACCCCATCTGGCCTGCGATGGCGAAAAAGGCGAAGTTGGTCTTGCCACGACCAGGATCGCCGCCAAAGTGGTCGGGATGAGACCGGCTTCGGGGACAATCTGGTCGTGACGGAGCCAGCCTCGTGCATCGGGTGAAAAGGGTGGTCGCGCAGGAACCAGCTTTCGCGCAAGGTTGGCCTGCACAAGACCAGGTCCTTCTCTAACCTGGCTTTGTGGCAACCACCCTCTCCGCCTTGCGCCCGAAAGTGGTCTGGCGGCGACCAGGACGCCTCCCGAACTGGTAGCCGGACGACCAACCGTCCATGAATCCTGGTCGTAAACCGTCCACCTCACCGCCTGTTGGGCTGTGGAGACCGTAGGGGTGGCGCGTAGCGATTCAGGATCAGCCCGGAATTGGCCTTCAGCAGACCAACGAGGCCCAGCAACCTGGTCGCGTCAAGACCAGCCTCCCGGCCAACCGCATCGTGGCGTCGCGGCGTCGCCTGCAAGCTGCAAGAGCGGCCTCACATGCTGTGTGACATCCGCCCGACCAGGAGGCGGCGCTGACCCCTGGGCACCACGATAGTCATCTGCGCCCTGCAACCACCGCACGACAACATGCCTGCTATTCCTTCGAACGTCGCCGACGTGGACAGGCACTTTCCCCGGTCGCGCTCATATCTATACTAGTGAATCTCTTGCAGGGGGTGGCAGGCCCATGCTCGATCTCCTGATAGGTTCGGCATTGCTCTTGCGAGGGCTATGGCTGCTAGCGTCCTACATATCCAGCGGCAATGTGTTTCCGCCTCCCCTTTCGGAGAAAGAGGAGGCAGAGGTCCTCGCGCGAAAGGAGAACGGTGACGGAGAAGCCAGGAACATCCTCATCGAGCGGAACCTCAGGCTCGTGGCGCACATCGTGAAGAAGTTCGAGGGCACAGGCGAGGATCAGGATGACCTCATATCCATAGGCACAATCGGCCTCATAAAGGCGATTGATACGTTTAACCAGAGAAAGAGGACGAGGCTTGCCACCTACGCCGCCCGGTGCATCGAGAACGAGATCCTCATGCACCTGCGGGCGACGCGAAAGAGCAAGGGCGAAGTGCTCCTTTACGACCCCATCGGCGCTGACAAGGAGGGCAACGAGATCACCCTCATCGACGTGCTGGGTAGCGAACCTGACGAGGTGACGCTCGTCGTCGAAGGGGCTGTGGAGGAGGGTAAGCTTGCAGAGAAGGTGCGGGAGCTTACGAGGCGCGAGAAGAAGGTCATCGAGATGCGCTACGGGCTGGGCGATGGGCTTCGCAGGACCCAACGGGAGATCTCGAAGCACCTCGGTATCTCACGCTCCTATGTCTCGCGTATCGAGAAGAGGGCTCTCATGAAGCTGCAGAAGGAGATGACTGCCGAGGGGTACAACTAAGTGAGAGTTGCGAGACCGCCGGGCCGACCGGGCCTCGCCGGGATCTGGCATGGTATGGTATAATACCCGCATAGATATCCTGTGCCGCCGGGAGGGATATGATTGCTCTCTGTGCTATGCCCAGATCTCTACGTGCCGTCGGTTCGCGAGATCGACCTCTCCCGGCTCGTCGCGCGTGGCATAAAGGGCATCGTGGTGGACATCGACAACACGTTCGTGGACTGGGGGAGTCCCGACATCCCCGAGAAAGCGCTTGCGTTCTTCGACGAGGCGAGGGTGCGTGGCCTTCGCATGTGCGTGCTTTCCAACAACTTCAGGAGCCGCATAGATGCCATCTGCAATATCCTCGGGATCCCCGCCGCGAGAGGGCTGAAGCCGATGCCCTCGGCGTTCCGGGCCGCTCTCGCCGTCCTGGGCACCACGCCGGGCGAGACAGCGGTGATAGGGGACCAGGTATTCACCGACGTACTCGGCGGCAACCTCGTAGGCATCTACACTATCCTCGTGACCCCCACCTCTCACAGGGAGTTCATAACGACCCGGATCGTGAGGAGACTCGAAAGGGTCGTCCTCGGCTATCTTGGCAAGCGAGGCATGCTCACCCTCCAGACCCGTATGGAAGCGGCGGGGGAGGACCTGCCATTGCGGCGGCAGGATGCGGATAGATGCGTCGGCCGGGACGCATATTAACCCAAGGGGGTCGGTCTGGGGCTGGCGCGGGGATCAGGCGCAGGTGCAGGTGCAGGCGCAGGTGCAGGTCCAGGTCCAGGTGCAGCTCCAGGCACAGGTCCGGGCACAGGCGCGGGCTCGGGCTCAAGCTCAGGCCGGGCCTCAGGTTGGGCCCTGAGTGTGGCGCCACAAGTCCGCGACGCTTTCTCTGGCGGTGTTGGGATTGCCGGTACTTGCCGCGGCGGGGCGCCCGGAGTCTGGCCAGCCCACGCGCCGGATTCGAACGAGGCGCGCCGCAGGCGCCGTCCCCGGAGTGCAGACACGGGCAACCCCGGCGAGGACCTGCGCGCCGAGAACCAGCGCGAACCTGTGGCGATCTACTTGATGCTGAGGCTTCAGCCCGTTGCCGGATCCGCTCGTGAACGGGCTCGGGAGCGCCGCGCGGAAGTGGAGGTTTTTGTTTCCTCGCGTAGAAAAGGTAGGACAGGTGTAGCACAGGGTTTACGCGGGGAGGCCAGACGTTGTTTGCAGAGGTAGTCGTGGATGTCCCGGCAATCAAGGCGACAAAGCCGTTCCATTATGGGGTGCCTGAGCGCCTCCGGGGAAGCGTGAGAGTCGGGAGCGCCGTCGTGGTGCCTTTCGGCGGCCGCCGGCTCGTAGGCTACGTCGTTGGGTTCGTGGAGACCCCGGATGTGGCGAAGGTCAAGGACATCCTCGAGGTGGCTTCCGAGGCGGCCCCGCTTCCAGAGGACATGATGGCCCTCGCGACGTGGATGACCCGGCGTTACCTGTGCCTGCCGGCAGAGGCCATCGCCCAGATGTTCCCGGTCGCCGTCCGCCAGAGGAAGGCCAGCGTGAAAACGCAGGCGTTCATTGAGCTTGCGGTCTCGTCCGAGGAGGCGAGGGCCTTCGTGGCCGAGGTCGAGAGACGCGCGCCGCGCCAGGCGGAGGTCGTGCGCGCGCTCCTCGAGGGAAAGCAGCCTGCATCAGCGGCCGAGGGATTCGGCTCTTCGTCGTCATCCCGCCCCCCGCGCCATCCCGACTCTCCGCCCGGCTCCCCCCCTGGTTCCGGCTTCGCTGTCCGGACAAGCCCGGACGCGGTCCGCGCCCTCATCCGCAAGGGGATCGTTGCCTCGAGAAGGGTCGAGGTCCTGCGAAGCCCGTTCTCCGAGGACTCTTGGCCCTCGGCGCGGCAGGGCGGGCGGGCGCCGCTTCGCCTGACGCCGGACCAGGAGAAGGCCGTGTCCGCCATCCGCGAGGCCCTGGATTCGCCTCGACCGAAGCCCATCTTGCTTCACGGGGTGACCGCCAGCGGCAAGACGGAAGTGTACATGCGCGCGATAGAGGCCGTGCTTGCCAGGGCCAGGTCGGCCATAGTGCTCGTCCCGGAGATAGCCCTGACGCCCCAGCTTGCCGGGACTTTCCACGAGAGGTTCGGCAGGGCGGTGGCGCTCCTTCATAGCCGCCTTTCCGTCGGCGAGAGGTACGACGAGTGGCGCAGGGCCGAGCGGGGCGATGCCAGGATCGTGCTTGGAGCACGCTCGGCGGTGTTCGCACCGGTTCAAAGCCTCGGTCTCGTCGTCGTTGACGAGGAACATGAGAATTCCTACAAGCAGGAGGAGTCCCCGAGATATCACGCCCGAGAAGTGGCATGCGAGCGCGCGAGGGCCGCAGGGTGCCCGTGCGTGCTCGGGTCTGCGACGCCGTCGGTGGAGTCGTTCTATCGGGCGAGGATGGGAGAGTACGATTATGTCCCGCTTACCAAACGCGTGGAGATGCGCCCGTTGCCAGCCGTGGAGGTCGTAGATATGCGCGAAGAGCTTACGAAGGGCAACAGGAGCATCTTCTCGAGGGCCCTTTCGAGGGCGATACGGGAGCGCCTGGCCAGGCGGGAGCAGACGATACTCTTCCTCAACAGGCGCGGCCACTCCACGTTCGTGCTCTGCCGCGAATGCGGACATGCCCTGCGTTGTCCCGAGTGCGACGTGGCCCTGACGTATCACGCGGAGGAGGGGCGGATGCGCTGCCATTATTGCAACCACGAAGAGGCCGTGCCCGAGACCTGTCCGAAGTGCGGCAGCACCTACATCCGGTACTTCGGCGCGGGCACCGAGAAGATAGAGCGTGAGGTCATGCGCCTTTTCCCGGAGGCGCGGGTGGTGCGGATGGACCTCGACACCACTCGCACGAAGAGGGCCCACGAGAGCATAGTGAACAGGTTCCGCGGCGGGGAGTACGACATCCTTGTCGGCACTCAGATGGTGGCCAAGGGTCACGACTTCCCGGGCGTCACCCTGGTCGGGGTGGTGAGCGCCGACACCTGCCTCAACTTGCCGGATTACAAGGCAGGCGAGCGCACGTTCCAGTTGCTCACCCAGGTCGCGGGACGGGCGGGCAGGGGCGCGACGCCGGGCCGGGTCATAGTCCAGACGTACGCACCTGATCACTACGCCGTGCAGCGCGCAAGGGACCACGACTACCTCGGGTTCTACGAGGAGGAGGCCCGCGCCCGTCGTGACCTGCTGTATCCGCCGTTCGTCCACCTCGTGCTGGTCGTTGCGTCCGGCGAAGACGCGGACGGCGTGGAGCGGTATGCGATGAGCCTCGGGGCCTCGCTGCGAGTGGCCGCCAGAACGCCTGACCCATGCCGCCCTGGGCCGGCGCCCGGCAGCCCCGCGGCGGGAGCAGCCGCTGACGTACGTGTGCTGGGGCCGTCACCGTGCGCCATGAGGCGCGTGAAGCGGCTGTATAGATGGCAGGTGCTCTTGAAGGGGTCCCCCGTCGAGAGCGTGACCGGGGTCGTCCGCAGAGGACTCGCGGCGTGCCCTGCGCCTCAACGTGGTATAATGGTTCAGGTAGACGTCGATCCAGAGAGCGTTCTTTAGGTGCCAGGCGCCGGCGCATTCGTCTTGATGGTCTGCCAGAGTGCCGGGTGGGGTTGGCGGTGCTCGGGGGACAGCGCCTCGGACGCTCGTCAGGGCCAAATGCCGGGTTCCGTGGCAGCGCGCCTCAGGTGCGCGGCGTCCCCGGCGGGTGACCGGAATCCCCGTGAAAACGTGAGCAGCTCAAGAGACAGGAGGGAGGGGGGCGAGCTGATCCTGGATATACGCAGGTTTGGAGATCCCGTTCTCAGAAAACCGGCATTTCCCCTCAAGAAGATCACGAGAGAGATGCTGAGCCTTGCTGACAACATGCTCGAGACGATGTACGCCGCGGACGGTGTTGGGCTTGCTGCTCCCCAGGTCGGCGTTCCGGTGAGGCTCATCGTCGTCGACGTCGGCGAAGGCCCGGTCGTGCTCTTCAACCCGTGCGTCGTGAGGAGCGCCGGCGAGGCGGTGGCGCGGGAGGGATGCCTCTCGATTCCGAGGGTAACCGGCGAGGTGGTGAGGGCCGACAGGGTGACGGTGGAGGCTCTCGGCCGGAACGGCCATGGGGCGCGGCGCATCGACGGCGAGGGGCTTCTTGCGAGAGCACTCCAGCACGAAATCGACCATCTCAACGGCATCCTTTTCATCGACAGGGCCACCAACATCGTGGAAGAGCAGGCGGATGAGTGAAATGGTAATCGTCTTCATGGGCAGCCCCGAGTTCGCGGTACCTTCCCTCGAGGCGATCCTCGCGGCGGGGCACGCTGTCGCCTGCGTGTTTACGCAGCCCGACAGGGCGAGGGCGCGGGGCCGGCGGCTTGTTCCGACACCTGTGAAGGAGTTCGCCCGGTCGCGCGGGCTCCGGGTGCTTACACCTGAAACGCTGAAAGCCCGCGAGGCACTCGCGGCGCTTCGGGACGCAGCGCCCGATGTCATCGTGGTGGTGGCGTACGGCCTGCTCCTGCCGCCGGAGGTCCTCAGGCTGCCGAAGCGTGGGTGCATCAACTTGCACGCCTCGCTCCTCCCCAGGTACCGGGGCGCCGCGCCCATCGAGCGCGCCATCATGGCGGGCGAGCGGGTGACCGGCGTGACCACGATGTACATGGCCGAAGGCTGGGACAGCGGGGACATCATCCTCCAGGAAGAGGTCCCTGTCGGGGAGGATGTGACCGCCGGGGAGCTTCGCAAGGAACTCGCGGTGAAGGGAGCGAGGCTTCTGGCGAAGACCCTTGCGCTCATCGAGTCCGGTGATGCTCCCAGGACTCGCCAGGACGACGCGGCAGCGACGCGCGCACCCCGCCTGCGTCCGGAGGAATTCCAGATAGACTGGTCGCAGCCTGCGAGGACCATCCACAACCTGGTGAGGGCCGGAAATCCCAAGCCCGGAGCGTTTACGAGGCTAAATGGTGCACTCCTGAAGATCTACAGGGGAAGGCTCGTGGACCAGCCTGCTGACATTCCTACCGCCTGGCCCACCGCCCGGCCCGCTAACCAGTCCGCCGACCAGCGCGCCGACCAGTGCGCGGGCGAGCGCGCCAGCCAGCTGGTCAGCCTGTCCGTCAGTCCCGCTGCCTGCCGTGGCGCGTCGGTGCCGGGAACAGTGTGTGGCACGACGCCAGACGGTTTCGTGGTGAGGACTGGCGAAGGGTTCTACCTGGTCCTGGAGGTGCAGGCCGAGGGCGGCAGACGCATGCCCGCCGCCGATTATCTTCGCGGCCACCCTGTGGAACCGGGTACGGTGCTGGGGAACTTTAGTTCCTTCAATGCCGGGACGCCCCACGAGAGCGGCCCTGGCAGTTTGACCGTGACCCCTTGACTGTGCCCCCGGGCGCACCAGTGCCGGGGGGCTGGAAAACCCCAGCACCTTCCGAAATCGAAACGAGACCGGAATGGGTTCAATCGAGGGGCCGGGTCGTTTATAATGCAGTACGAACGATAATACCTTGAAGAGGAGGATCGGGCGATGTTTTTCTGGGATCCCACTTATATCTTGATTTTCCCCGCGATGCTGTTCGCCCTGTGGGCGCAAAGCAGGGTGCAGGGTGTGTTCAACACTTACTCGAGAGTGAGAGCACGCAGCGGCGTCAGCGGGGCCGAGGTGGCCCGGCGCATTCTCGACGGCAGCGGGCTGAGTTCCGTGCGGATCGAGGAGATTCCAGGGAGGCTGCAGGATCACTATGACCCGCGGGCACATGTGCTTCGTCTGTCGCCCGAGGTGTATGGCGGTAGCTCTCTCGCAGCCCTCGGCGTAGCCGCGCACGAGGCCGGTCATGCCATACAGCATGCGAACGGCTACGTGCCTCTGGCTATCCGCTCGAGCCTGGTGCCCGTGGCGACGTTCGGCTCGAACCTGGCCTTCCCGCTGTTCCTCATCGGGTTCATTTTCGCCGGTTCGGGGCTGGACTGGCTGATGACCCTCGGGATCTGGCTCTTCGTGGGCGCTGTCGCGTTCTCCGTCGTGACGCTTCCGGTTGAATTCGATGCGAGCAAGAGGGCGCTGGCGCTCCTGGAACACGGCGGCTACATGACCACTGATGAGATCACGCACGCGCGCCAGGTGCTGAGCGCGGCGGGGATGACCTACCTCGCGGCCACCGCTGTCGCGGTCACCCAGCTTCTGCGCCTTCTCATTCTGCGCGGCAGCCGCCGTGACTAAGTAGATCGCCGTAGATCGCCACAAGTTCGCGCTACTTTTCGGCGCGCAGGTCCTCGCCAGGGTCGCCGGTGTTACCCTCCGGGGACGGCGCGTGCGGTGAGATGCGTTCGGATTTGGCGCGCTGGCTGGCCAGATCCCAGGCGCCCCGCCCCGGCAAGCACCGCGAGACCCAACACCGTCAGGAGAAGCGGCGCAGACTTACGGCGCCTTACTTGGGAGGACCAGGTGTTTCCTTCATGAACACAGCGGGGAGCGCCCGCGGGGCTGCCCTGCGGGCGCTCATAGACATAGACGAGAAAGGCGCGTTTGCTACGGTCGCAAGAGATCGCGCTCTTGGGCGTGCGCGGCTTCCAGAGCGCGATCGTGCTCTCATGACCGAGCTCGTGTACGGCGTGACGAAAACGCGCAAGACGCTGGACCACGTGATCGGGACGTTCGCTGCCCGCCCCACCGGGAAGATGGACCCGGTGGTGCGTGTCGCCCTTCGGCTCGGTGCATACCAGATCCTGTACCTTACTCACATACCGGCGCCCGTCGCCGTGAACGAGTCGGTGGAACTGGCCCGCGCTTTCGGCCACGCGGGCGCGGCCGCCTTCGTCAATGCCGTCCTGCGCGCGCTGGTGCGGGAGCCGGGCAAGGTCGCTTTCCCGGACGCGGTGGCGCAGCCTGTGGACCATATCGCGCAAAGGTACTCCCACCCCGCCTGGATGGTCTCGCGATGGCTTGCGCGTTTCGGTTTCGATGAGACGGCGCGCCTGTGCGCGGCAAACAACGAGAATCCGCCAGTCACGATCCGGGTGAACACACTCAAGACCTCCCGCGACCGGCTCCTCGACGAACTTGCCGGCGCGGGCATCGAGGCGCGGCCGTCGCCGTACGTTCCCGAGGCCATCGAGGTCCGTCAGGGCGGCGACCTCTTCAGCCATCGGTCGTACCGCGACGGCGAGTTCCTCGTGCAGGATACAAGTTCGATGCTCGTGGCCCACGTGCTCGAACCGGTTCCGGGCGAACGCGTGCTGGACCTTGCGGCCGCCCCGGGCGGCAAGACGACGCATATCGCCGAATGCATGGGCGACCGCGGCGAGATCGTGGCAGTGGATGTGCACGAGCACAGGATGAGGCTTCTCGAACAAAACGTGAAAAGGCTTGGCATCAATTGCATCACAACCGTCGTGGCCGACGCGGCACAACTCCCCAGAGGGGCCACCCTCCCGTCGCGATCATTCTGCTCGTCACGCTTCTTCGATAGAGCCCTCGTTGACCCGCCATGCACCGGCACGGGTGTGCTCCGGCGTCGCCCCGATCTGAGGTGGCACAGAAAGCCGGGAGATATCGCCGATCTCACGGGAATCCAGGCGGATCTCCTTGAAGCAGCGGCGAGGTCTGTGAAGCCCGGGGGCGTCGTCGTTTACAGCACGTGCAGCATTGAGCCTGAAGAAAACGCCGAAATCGTTGAGAGGTTCCTCGAAGCACATCCGGGTTTCCGTCTCGATGCTGCCAGACCGCACCTGCCCAGGGAGTTTTCTGATGCCTTTCCTGAGCAGGGCCTCCCTTACATCGAGACCCTTCCTCACGTCCATGTGATGGATGGCTTCTTCATCGCCCGCCTTGTGCGACGCGCCGACGCGTAATCGGCCGTCACCATGCCGCTGTCCCTCATGGGCATCGCTGCCTGAGAGATGGTCGTCATCCTTAACCTGACAGGTGTAAACATGACATGCAGAGTTTTAAGGGCATAAAAACCCGGCTCCCGGGCAGCGTAATCTTGCAGGCGTAATCGCAGGTCAAGGAGGCGCGTGGTGTGTGCCTCCTTGATTGCGAGTTGGGGCGCCTGCAAAATGTGTCATGCCAGGGGTAGCCACGATATGGACTGCACAAGCGCCGGCACGCGGGACAAGGACACGAACTCGACTCGCGATGACAACGCGGCGACCACCATTGACAATGTGGTCGGAAGCGGCGCGACGGGCGCGACTATCGCGCCTGGCTCGAACGGCCCTGACTGCCTGAATAGGACGGGCGGCACAGACGACGCGGCCGACACAGGCCCCGGGGACGCCACAGACGGCGCCGGGGCCCGCGCCGGCGACTGCAAGCGCAAGAGACCTGCTAGAAGGTCAATGCGTCCGTCAGGGGCGAGAATCCGTTCGGCTGTTCTGCTGGCGGTTCTGGCGTGTGCCATCGCTTACTGTCTCACCTTCGGGGCCCTGCCCGACAGAATCACCATTCTCGAAGGCTCCTCGAGAGATCTCTGGGTCCGGGTGCCGCTCGATGTGGGGTTTCGACTGATTGGCGCGGAGCTCGTGCGGATGGATACGGTATCCTCGGGCGCCGCCGATATCGCCGGCGGCGGCCGCGGCGCCGGGGTGAGGCTTGTGCCCCTCGCCCAGGGAGACACAAGCCTCGAGGTGCGTCTCCTCAACGTGATCCCGGTGAAGCGTCTCCTCGTGAGCGTCGTGCCCGAGGTGAAGGTGATTCCAGGCGGCCAGGCCATTGGGGTGCTGCTGTCGGCGAGGGGCGTCGTGGTGGTGGGACATTACCCTGTGGTCGGTGCCGACCGTAGACGCCGTTACCCCGCACGTGAGGCTGGGATCGAGGTGGGCGACGTCATCTTGAGCATCAACGGCGAGGCGGTGGAAAACAAGTCGGAGGTGGAGCGCGCCATCGACCTCGCCGGAAGAAGCGGCAGGCCTGTGGAGGTCAGGGTGCTGCGTGACTCGCGGACCTTCACTGCTCGCCTGACACCCGTCGAAGTGGAGGCTGAAGATGCCCTCGATCTCTCGCGGCAAGAGGACCGGGTGCAGTACAAGATCGGCATCTGGGTCCGTGAGAACGCGGCCGGCGTTGGGACGCTGTCGTTCTACGATCCAGGGTCCAGGGTGTATTGTGCCCTCGGGCACGTGATAACCGATGTGGCCACCAGTAGGGACGTGGACGTCAGCCGGGGCAGGATCGTCCAGGCGCACATCCTCGGCATCCACCACGGCAGCCGCGGCCAGCCGGGCGAGAAGGTGGGAAGCTTCAGCGGCGAGCAGGACGTCATCGGCACCATCGAGCGAAACACGAAGTTCGGCATATTCGGCACGCTCACGAAGGTCCCCAGGAACCCCCACTTCAGCGAGACCATCCCAATCGCTATGGCGGAGGAGGTGACCCCGGGGTACGCAGACCTCTACACGGTGGTCGAGGACAACCGGGTCGAAAGGTTCCGGGTGGAGATCCAGCGCGTGGCGAGACAAGCGACGCCGCAGGTCAAGGGCCTTGTCATTCGAATCGTGGACCCGCGGCTCCTTGCGGTGACCGGCGGGATCGTCCAGGGGATGTCTGGCAGTCCTATCGTGAAGGACGGCAAGCTGGTAGGCGTGCTGACCCACGTCTTCGTGTCAGACCAGACCCGGGGCTACGGAGTGCTGGCAGAGTGGCTTGCGAGAGACGCGGGCCTTTTCACGCAGGGAGGCGGGACCGAGTCTGAGGCTGCGGGCGCCGGCCCGGCGCCCGCAGCCTCAGCTTAAATGCGTTTGGGATTTTCGGCGCGTGGTGGGCAGGACTTCACCGGAAGGCGTAGAATCCTACAACGTCAGCGGGGCAGGTTAGGACGCCAGCATTTGTCAGCGTGTGGATGAGGTGGTTCTATGGGTTCCGGTCGGACACGCGTCTTGATAGTAGATGACAACCACGAACTGTGCGAGGTCCTGAAGGAGTTCATCGATGCCCAACCTGATATGGAAGTGGCCGGAATCGCCTATGATGGTCTGGAAGCCATCGAAAGCATATCCACCGCGAGCCCCGATGTGGTGATCCTTGACATCATCATGCCGCACCTCGACGGCATCGGGGTCCTTGAGCGGCTTGCGAGGCTGGACATTCCCAGGCGCCCGAGGTTCGTCATGCTCACGGCCATCGGGCAGGAGCACATGACGCAGCGGATCATCGAGCTGGGGGCGGACTACTACATACTGAAGCCGTTCGATGTGGACACCCTCGCGCAGAGGATACGGCAAGTGGCCCAGGGCGGCGATGTCGTAAGAAAGAAGAAGGCGGGCCCTGTCGAGGTGGCGCGCGATCTGAATACCGAAGTGACCCGCATCATCCACGAGATGGGGATCCCCGCGAACATCAGGGGGTACATGTACATCAGGGAGGCCATCATCATGGTCGTGAACGAGGTCAGCCTCCTGAACGGAGTCACGAAGGAGTTGTACCCGAGAGTGGCCCAGAAGTTCGATACCACGCCTCCCCGCGTCGAGCGCGCCATCCGCCACGCCATCGAGATCGCCTGGACCCGGGGGAACATAGAGTTTCTCAATGATGTCTTCGGGCACACGGTGAGCAGCGAGAAGGGCAAGCCCACCAATTCCGCCTTCATTGCACGGGTCGCCGACAAGCTTCGCATAGAGATGCGGGCAAGCTAAGTCAGGGGATAGAAATGCTCCCGGGTTCGGGAGGCATTGCCGGTGATTGCCAGGGCGGGGCGTCGAGAATTGGCTAGCCTCAAGCGCCAAATTCGAACGAGCCGCGCCGCAAGCGCGCCTTCCCCGGAAGGCAACACCGACGACCCGTCAGATGCTGGTAAGGTGGGAGCGACTAACGACCTCTCACCTGGGGCGGCATCCTGCACGAGCCTGTAACGTCGTTGTCGCACCTGTCTTCCTTCCGCCACGAATGCCCCGGAATGAGATTTCCGGGGCATAGCATACTATCGCATGAGAGGAGGAAGCCTCAGAAAAGAAGGCGCCGGGGAGGGAGGTCGCGAGTCCCGGCATCTACGCGCCCAAGGGCCTTGCGGAAGGTGTCCGTGTGAGGTGTAAAGGCGTCGCCAGGGTGGACCGAAGGACGAAGAGCCTGCTTCAGCGCTTGCGCCCGGGGGAGATAGCCGTCATCGATCACGAGGACATCGATCTTGTGGCGTGCGAGTCCCTCATCAGCGCAGGGGTGAGGGCCGTGGTGAACGCACGCAAGTCCATAAGCGGCAGGTACCCCAACCCCGGCCCCGTCAGGTTGTGTCGTGCCGGGGTTTACTTGCTGGATGGCGTCGGTCCACGGGTGGTGGACCTCATTGGCGATGGTGATATCATCGAGATCTACGGAAACGTCGTGACCAGATGCGGCGAGACCGTGGCCACGGGGTGCGTCCAGACCGTCCCCTCGCTCGAAAGGGAGTTCGAGCGGGCGCGCGCAGGCCTTGTGCACGAGCTGGACGCCTTTGTCTCAAACACGATCGAGTATGTACGCCGGGAGAAATCGGCGATCCTTGGAGATCTCGGCCTGCCGCCGCTCCGCACCACGCTTTCAGGGAGACACGCGCTTGTGGTGGTGCGGGGAAGGGATTATAGAGAAGACCTCCGCGCCATCGTGTCTTACATCGAGGACGTGAGACCTGCGCTCATCGCCGTGGACGGCGCGGCAGACGCCCTGCTCGAGATGGGGTTTCGCCCCGACATCATCGTGGGGGACATGGACAGCGTATCCGACGGTGCCCTGCGGCGAGGGCGCGAGCTTGTCGTCCACGCGTACCCGGACGGGAGGTCCCCAGGCCTCGAGCGAGTGAGGCGCCTCGGGCTCGACGCCATCGTCTGTCCCGCCCCTGGTACCAGCGAGGATCTGGCGATGCTTCTCGCACAGGAGAACGGGGCCGAGCTCATCGTGGCCGTGGGTGCCCACTCCAGCGTCGAGGAGTTTCTGGACAAGGGACGCCCAGGTATGGCGTCCACGTTCCTGACACGGCTGAAGGTGGGATCGTTGCTCGTTGATGCCAAGGGCGTGAGCAAGCTATACAGGGGGGGGATGAAGACAGGCTATCTGGTCCTGTTGACCATCGCCGCGCTCGTCCCTCTGGCCCTTGCTGCCGCCGAGTCTGACCTTGCCCGGCAGATCGTGAGACTCGTGGTGATGCGACTCAAGCTCGCCATGGGGATGTTGTAGCAGGTGTTGCGGAAGAGGTGTCCGGGCCGTGATGATCGATCTGAAGTACCACGTGGCCTCGCTCGTGGGGGTGTTCCTCGCGCTCGGCGTGGGTATCCTCGTCGGTAGCACCATGGTGAACGACAGCGCCCTCGTGGATCAGCAGGAGAAGATCATCGACCGCCTCGAGGCGGATTTCGCTCGTCTCAAGGCTGACAGGGAAGCCCTCACCTCGAGGCTGGCCGCCTCGGAACGAGCGCTCTCTGCATCGCTGGACTTCGAGGACACGATTGTGAGAGGTCTCGTCGCAGGGAAACTCGCGGGGAGGCGCGTGGCGATCGTCGTATGCCAGGACGCTATGTCCCAGGATGGCCGAAAGAGCGTCGTGCGATGCATCGAAGAGGCCGGAGGAGAGCTTGTACGGATAATTCACGTAAAGAAGAGGCTCGCGCCCGTGTCCGCACGTGAGGCGAGGGAGGTGGCATCGGCACTGGGTGTTACGGCGGCGGGGGCAGAGGCGGTGGGCCGGACAGCCGCGGAGGCACTCGCGTCGTATGCTGTGCTTGGCGAAGTGGCTCCAGTGCTCGACGCCCTGGTCGCGTTGGGCTATGCGGCGTCGGAAGGCGGGACGGCGGATCCTCCCAGGCGCGCAGATGCCGTCGTGACAGTGGTTGGCAGCCCCGACCCTGCACTCAGCCCTGCTGACGCAGGGATCCCGATGGTGCGGGCAATGAAGAGCCTGGGCGCGGAGGTCGTCGGCGTGGAGGCATGGGGCGTCAAGGTCTCGCAGGTCGCCGATTATAGGCGGGAAGGGATCTCCACCGTAGATTGTGCCGACCTTCCGCTGGGGCGGCTTTCGCTGGTGTACGCTCTTTCGGGGCAGCGCGGCCACTTCGGGATCAAGGACGCGTCCGTCACGTGTATACCTGACATCGTCCGCAGGTGAGCGAAGGCGAGACAGGTGGGGGTCTCCGTGAGCCGGCTGGTCTCAGTGGTCATACCGGCATACAACGAAAGTCGCACCGTGGCGTCCACGGCACGGGCAGCCCGGGCCGGCGTGGAGACCTGCGGCTTTGCCTGCGAGGTGGTGGTGGTCGATGACGCCTCCGCCGACTCGACAGCCGCGGAGGCGGAGGCGGCAGGGGCGCGCGTGGTGCGGATGGCACGCCGCTCCGGCAAGGGTGCCGCGCTGACCGAAGGCGTGGTGCGGGCGGCCGGCGATATCGTAGCCTTTCTCGATGCGGACCTTGGGGAGAGCGCGTCGGAGGTGAAGAGGCTCATCCCGCCGATTGCGACGGGCAGGGCCGACATGGCGATTGCGAGGTTCCCGGGGCATTCGCGCGGGAGGGGAGGGCTCGGCGCTGTGAAGACGCTGGCTCGGATGGGCATAAGATGCCTGTGCGGTCTCCGGATGTCGGCACCTATCTCAGGGCAGCGGGCCGCGCGCCGCGAGGTGCTTCTCAGGCTTGCCCCGTTTGCGGGCGGCTTCGGCGTGGAGGTCGCCCTTACCATCGACGCTGCAAGACGGGGATATCGCATCATCGAGGTTGACTGCGACATGCGTCACAGGGCCACCGGCCTGGACATCGCGGGGTTCATCCACAGGGGACGTCAGCTTTACTGGGTTGCGCGGGCTCTCGCCCACCGCCTCGTCGCGACACCGAGGGGCAGGGCTGGGAGGTAGGTCGGGATGCAGGGAGGTCAGGCGCACCTGGCATGCTTTGTCCTGGCGTGGGCGTTCGGCGTTGCCGTCATCCCGCGCATGAGGAATATGATGGAGCGCTCGGGCCACCTCCGACCCAACTACGCCGGGCGGCTCATCCCTGCGTCGATGGGAATCCCCACTGCAATCTCGGCCGCGCTTGCATCGGGTCTGGTCCTGACGTTCGGTGGCCATGACGCCGGATCGTCCCTTCCGTGCCTGGTCCTTCTGGTCGCGTGCGCCTTTGCAGGTGCTGTGGACGATGTTTTCGGGTCCGGCGGCTCGCGGGGAATAGCCGGTCACCTGAGGGCGCTGGTGCGGGCGCGCGTCCTCACGACAGGCATCCTCAAGGCCGCTCTCATCCTGGTGTTCAGCGTGCTCGCCGTCCACGCGGCTTCTCCGGATTTGAAAGCGCACCTCCTCGCCCTGGACTCGCTGGTGGTCGCTCTTGCCGCCAACTTCTCGAACCTTCTGGATCTGCGGCCCGGCCGCGCGTCCAAGGCATATCTTGCAGGCATCGCCGCGCTCTGGCTGGCGACAGGGTTGCCCGGTCCGGCCCTCGTCCCTGTGAGCCTCGCCGGTGCCACGCTCGCAGGCATAGGTGATGACCTGGCTGAACGAAGCATGCTCGGGGACGCCGGGAGCAACCCGCTCGGGGCGGCGCTCGGATACTGGCTGGTCCTCTCCACTTCCTTCGCTGTCAGGATGACGGCGCTTGCGGCCCTCGTCGCGGTCCACCTGTTCGCCGAGCGCCACTCCATCACAACCGCCATCGAACGAAACCCGGCTCTCCGGTTCCTCGATGCGCTGGGACGCAAGTAGCACTCACGCCCATGTTGCCGTCCGGCTGCAGGAAATCCCTGCCGAGCAGCGAATACCTGCCACCGGGGTGATGTGCAGTGAAGTTCGGCGTCCATGTCAACAGGTCCGGGGGCCTGGGGAACGCTCTCGATGCCGCGCGCACCCTCAGGTGCGACACAATTCAGATGTTCTCGCGAAGCCCGAGGAGCCTTCGCCCGGGGTTGGTCAACGAGGAAGAGGCCACGCTTTTCAGAGAGGGTCTTGCTGCCGCGGGGATCGGTCCCCTGGTCATCCACGCTCCATACCTGCTCAACCTCGCGTCCCCCAGGAAGGAAACGTATGAGGCATCCCGCGATGCCCTGGCCCACGACATCGTGCTCGCAAGGGCAGTGGGTGCCGAGATGCTCGTGTTCCATCCCGGCAGCCACCTTGGCTCGGGAGTGGATGCTGGGATCGCGAGGATCGCCGCGGCGGTGGAATACGCGTGTGAGAAGGCATGCCACGCGTCCCATGGAGGGAGCGGCGGCCGGCGTGACGAGGGCGTCGACCGGATGGACGCGGCCTCGCCGCGCCTTCTTCTGGAGATGGTCTCGGGATCCGGCACGGAGATAGGGAAGACCTTCGAGGAGCAGCGGCGCATAATGGACCGGGCGCCCGGCGTGCCGCTCGGTCTATGCCTCGACACCTGCCACGTCTTCACTGCGGGCTACGAGGTCCGGACCATGGAGGGGATATCGAGAGTCCTCGACGAGCTCGACGCGGCTGTGGGCATGCAGCGCCTCGCGCTCGTGCATGCCAACGACTCCGTGGGAGACCTCGGGTCGCACCTCGACCGTCATGCGAATATCGGCGAGGGCCGCATCGGCGAGGACGGCTTTCGCGCCATCCTCGGGTGCAGCAGGCTTTCGCACCTTCCATTCATCCTCGAAACCCCTCACACGACGCTCGCCGACGACGCACGCAACCTCGCCGCGCTTCGCCGCATCGCGGGCGAGGCGGTGAGCCAGTAGATGGCTCGGCCGGGCAAGGACGAGGTCGCGGCGGCCTTTGCACCCGAGGGGCCGCTTGCGAGGGCGTTCGACGGTTACGAGTTCAGGGAATCGCAGGTCGGGATGGCGCTTGCCGTCTGGCGGGCCTTTTCCACATCGCGCCATGCGCTCATCGAAAGCGGCACCGGCACCGGCAAGTCCATGGCGTACCTCGTCCCGGCAGTGCTGTGGGCGCGCGGGATGGATGAGAAGGTGGTTGTATCCACCAATACGATTAACCTGCAGGAACAGCTCATCCACAAGGATCTTCCTGACCTTTCCCGGGCCCTGGGCGTGCAGTTCCATTTCGTGCTCGTCAAGGGGCGGGCGAATTACATATGCCGGCGCAAGCTTGCGTCTGTGGCGATCGAGATTGAAGAGACATCCGCCGACCCGTCGCTTCGCGACGCGCTCGCGACACTTCTCGCGGAACTGCCGCACGTCGCCACAGGATCAAGGTCCGACTTTCCGAGCACGGTGCCGGCCGTCCTCTGGGACAGGATCGCCTCGGACTCCATGTCGTGCCTGCGGGCGAAGTGCCCCTACCAGTCGCTTTGCTACTTTGTCAGGGCGAGGGCGGCGATGGAGGAGGCGGACATCCTCGTCACCAACCATCACCTGCTCTTCTCCGACCTCGCGCTCAGGACGGCGTCCCCCGGGGCGCCGGGCGCGCGCGTCCTTCCCGAGTACCAGTATGTCGTCTTCGACGAGGCGCACAACGTCCCTGACGTGGCTGCGGAGAGGCTCGGCTACCGGGCAAGCCTCGCCCAGATACGGCGGGTATGCCAGGACCTATCCCGTGTTGAGCGGGAGCGGCGCGGCGAAGGGGGCCTGCTTCCGTCGCTGCGGACGAGGGTTTTTCAGGGGATGGGAGGGCTTGCCGACGGGGACGTGGCCACAGTGACGAGGCTCGTCGATGAAGCCATCGAAGGCGCGAAGCGCGTGCGAGAGAGCGTGGAATCGTTTTTCGATGCGTTCCGGCGGGCGATGGGGAGAGGGCGTGGGTGTGGGGAGGGTCAGGGAAGCACTGATGCAGGCAGCGGGCGCGACGGTGGGCGCGACCGTGGGTGCGACCGCGGGCGCAGCCGCGAACCCGAACGCGAGCGCGGTGACCAGTGGGCGGTCAGGCTGAAGGGGCAACTCGTTGCAAGCCGACTCTGGCAGGAGGAGGTCCTTCCAGCCGCCGAACGGGTGAGCATCAGGGCAGGGGAACTTTCCCGCGGCCTCGGGTCGATCCTCGACAGCCTTGCCGACCTCGGGAACGACGACGATGACCTCCAGAGCGCAATGGCTGACCTGCAAGGGGCGGCGGGGCGGGTTTCGTCGGAGGCGGCGGCTCTCGATTTCGTGATTTCTCAGCCTGACGACGCCTACGTATACTGGGCGGAGATGACGCCCCGTGATACGGCTCTCGTCGCGACGCCCCTCGATGTCGGGCCGGTGCTCGCGGAGCGCCTTTTCTCGCACGTGGAATCGGCTGTGCTCACGTCGGCCACCATGACCGTGCGCGGCGAGTTCGGCTTCTTCAGAAAACAGGTCGGCCTTACAGGCCTCGATGAGCCTCCGGCAGAGTCTATCTTCGAGTCGCCCTTCGATCTCCGCACGCAGGCCCTGCTAGCCGTGGCCTGCGACCTGCCTCAGCCCCAGGACCCTGGTTTCGCCGACATGGCTGCACGAGCCATCGTGGATATCGTGATCGCGTCGCGGGGCCGGGCGTTCGTGCTCTTCACGTCCATCGACATGCTCTTCCGCACCCACGAGGCCATTCGTGACAGGCTCGAGGCGGCTGGGATTCCCGTACTCAGGCAGGGTGATCTCCCGCGCCACCGCATGCTGGCGCACTTCCGTGAGAAGCCTGGCGTGCTTCTCGGGGCCGACAGCTTCTGGCAGGGGGTGGACGTGCCCGGCGAGGCGCTCTCGTGTGTGATCCTCGTCAAGCTGCCGTTCCAGGTGCCCACGAGCCCGGTGGTCGAGGCAAAGCTGGAAGCGGCCGAGAAGGCCGGTAGCAGCGGGTTTTACTCATACGCCCTGCCCAGCGCCGTGGTGAGGTTCCGGCAGGGGTTCGGGAGGTTGGTGAGGTCGCGCGAAGACAGGGGCGTGGTCGTGGTCCTTGACAGGAGGCTCGTGGAAAGGCCATACGGGAGGGTCTTCCTGTCGTCGCTTCCAGGCGTCACGTGCTTCACAGGTACTACCGCCGAGGTCGCCTCGTCCGTCCGGGACTGGATCGGCCAGGCGCAGGGGCCTAAGCCAGGGACCGCCGGGGCGCCGTGCATTCACCGGCAGCCCTGAATCTTCGACCGGACCCGCATGGGCCGGTGAAGCCGTGCCCGGCGCAAATCACCTGCCCCACGGTTCGTCCCAGGACCTTCCTTAGCATGATCTTCCGGTTGTCCTTTCCTGAATGCGTATGCTATAATCCGCTCACAAGTTCGTATAAACGGGGCTTTTCGGCCCCGTGGTGCGCGTGTCCGCGCGCCTTACGACAAAGTACGAGGTAAGGAGGCAACGCCATGAGACGTGGCAAGACCAGGATTCTGGCACTAGGCCTTCTGGCCGCGCTTCTGGTCTCGTCGGCGCATCTTCCCGTGCCGTCGGGCGATGTCGCAAGCGCAGCATCATCTGACTACCAGCTCCTCGCCCATCTCATAGCAGGTGAGGCGAGAGGCGAGCCGTACCTGGGCAAGGTCGCCGTGGGCGCGGTCGTCATGAACAGGGTGAAAAGCCCGAAATTCCCCTCAACCATAGCCGGCGTGGTCTACCAGCCGTGGGCATTTACATCTGTGGCTGACGGTCAGATCGACCTGCCGCCGGACCCCGAATCCTACCAGGCGGCCCAGGATGCCCTGGCGGGATGGGACCCCACGTACGGTGCCCTCTACTTCTACAACCCCGCCCGCGTGAGTTCCCTCTGGATCTACTCCCGCCCCGTGACCATAGTCATCGGCAGCCACTACTTCGCGAGATAGACCCCCGTCTGCTGAGACGCCTCGACATCAACCAGCATGGTCGCGCATCCGGGGGCGGCACGGCCGCCCCCGCCGCCACACCCCGACGCATGACGGGTGCCAGGCCCGCATAGATATAACCGGGATGCGATTCGAGAGGAGGGCGGCCGATGCTGGTTGTGATAGGACGAAACTGGTATCGCCTGGTCATCGCCGCGGTCGTGCTGGTCGCCCTGATGCACGCCGTCGAGATCGCCCTTTTCGGCGCAGCCAGGGCCGTCATCGCGACGGTATCCGGCAGGCTCGTGCCCGTGTATTTCGTGGCGACCACCGAAAAGAAGGTCGCCTTCACGTTCGAAGGCGCGTTCGGCAGGGACCGGACCATGGACATCCTCGGCGTCCTGAAGGAACACGAGGTCAGGGCGACTTTCTTCCTTTCGGGGAGATGGATTCACGATCACCCTCTGACCGCCCGGCAGATCGTCTCCGAGGGCCACGATCTCGGCAACTACACCTACTCCGTGCCGCACCCGAACTCCCTGCCTGCGGCGGAACTCAAACGAGAGCTGGAGAAGGCCCACAAGGCCATCGAAGAAGTCACGGGACGTCCGCCGAAGGTGTTCCGCCCCCCATACGGCGAGTACAGCAACAAGGTCATCGAGGCCGCAAGGGATCTTGGCTACGAGACGGTGGTGTGGAGCATAGACTCGCTGGACTGGCGGGGCGCGCCCGCAGCCGACATGAAGGCCAGGGTTCTCGACAAGGTCCACAAAGGGGCTATCGTGAGGTTCCACGTGACCGGCGCCCACACGGCAGAGGCCCTTCCGTTGATAATATCCGAACTGAAGAAGCAAGGTTACGCTGTGGTTCCTCTGTCCAGCCTCCTGCTGGACGGAAGGTACTACATACACCCCCACACAGGGGAACAGCGTCCGATAGAGCCACCGGGAGATGCGGGGCGGCGCGAGGGGAGGTCTCCGAGTGATGCGTAAAGAGAGATTGGTGCCGAGGCGCGAGGCTCGCCTGACCGCCATCGTCATAAGCAGGGAAGGGATCTTGCTCGCTGCCTTCGCCCTGCTTGTAATGGTATTCACCGCGGTATTCGTTTCCTCGCTGGACGAAGTCAGGCGGGCCTTTTACGGGGTTCGCCCCGGCGTGACCATCGAAGGCCGCGAGGTGGCGGGCCTGCTCTCCCCCGAGGTGCGCCGGATTGTCGAGGCCATGGCGGAGAGGGAACGAGTGGCCCCGAAGGATGCCATGTTCTTCAAGGAGACCGGTGAGATCATCGCGGAGGAACCAGGGACCGACATCGACGTCGACCGCACCGTGGCCGCGGTGATGCAGGCAAAGCCCGGTGAGGCGGTGGAGCTTGCCAGGGTGACCATCGTGCCGACGATAACGCGGAGACTGTTCAACCCCGTCTGCCGGGTCGAAACCGACCAGAAGGTCATGGCGCTCGCGGTGAACGTGGCCTGGGGCGAAGAGCATCTTCCTGCAATGCTCGAGGTCCTTCGCGCCCACAATGTCAGGGCCACGTTCTTCCTGGACGGCGAGTGGGCAAGCAAGCGTCCGGAGTCGGTGAAGCTCCTCGTGGACGAGGGGCACGACATCGCAAACCACGGGGCGAAGCATGTCCATGTGGCGAAGATGGGCGAGGCGGAGATCCGCGATCTCATCCTGCGAAACGAGGAGATCATCGGGAGGCTTGGGGCCACGCCCAGAAAACTCTTCGCCCCGCCTTACGGCGAGTGCAACCAGGCAGTGACATCGGCTGCCGCATCTGTCGGCTACGCCACGATCATGTGGACCATCGACACGATAGACTGGAAAACCAGCGACCCGGAGAAGGTGGTCGCCCGGGTGGTGCGCAAGATGGCGCCCGGGGCGATCATCCTCATGCATCCCGTGGAGGTCACGAACAAGGCGCTCCCGGTCGTCATCGAGGAAGCCCGGAAGAACGGTTACCAGTTCGCCACCATATCCGAGCTTCTCGGCGACTAAGTAGTAACCAGCGTTCAACCCAGCTTCTCGCGAATGACTTTCCAGTAGGCGTCGTCCTCGTAACCGAGCCTCCATATGGCCACGCCGGCAAGGCCGTACCTGGTGACCAGGTCGAGCTTCGGGCTTATGCTGTGGGACGACTCGAACCACACCTCGTGACGAGCGCCGCGGGCATCCACGTATTTGAAGTAAGGGGACTTCGCCGTCGCGTCCCACGATGGATCGATGCCAAGACCCTTTGCGCGGTTCATGACCTGTGTATAAGAGAGCGCCGTGACGCGGCCCGTGGCGAGGTTCCAGTCGTATCCGTAAGCCGGGATGCCCATGAAGATCTTGCTGCGCGGCATCTGGGTGATGGCGTATCTCACGACCTTCTCCACCCAGTTGAAGGAAGCCACAGGCCCGGGGCCGCTGGTCCATGCGTGCTCGTCGTAAGTCATCAGCATCACATGGTCGCACACCCGGCCCAGCGCGTAGTAGTCGAACGCTCCAACCCAGTCTGCTCCTGCATGGTCCGCAGTCTTGGCGGGGACGGATATGGTTACGAGATATCCCCTGGGCCCAAGTTTCGCTGCGAGCTCCCTCATGAACGCCGTGAGTCTGTCGCGGTCTGATGGGTACACGTTCTCGAGATCGATGTTTACCCCCTGATACCTGCCACGCTCCAGAATGCCCAGGATGTCTGAGATCGCCCTCGCACGCGAGTTGGTGTTCTGGAGAAGGGCATGGGCCCGCCTCCCGTCGAATCCCGAGGACGTCAGATTATGCACGAGAGCGAGGGTCTCCATCCCGCCCGCCCTCGCGGCAGACACCGCCCGCTCACTTGGGGTCCCCGAAACGCGGCCGGTTGCGTCCACCGGGTGCAGGAAGGCTGCGACGGAGTCGAGAACGCCCTTTCCCCGCAAAAGCGAGCCATATGAAGTCGGGTCACCCGGATAGTCCTCGGTATAATACCCCAGCACCCGATGGGAGCCGCTCGGCCTCTGGTTTATCCCACCTGGGGCGATTGGGCCGGACGGGAGGCTGTCTGCGCCTCCTGGCATGCCGTCCGGGTCACGAATGAGGAAGCCCGCGATCCAGCCGACCCGTCCGTCTTTCAGTCGTACCTGGTACCAGTCGTTGTGGCGAGCGAGGACCGTCAGCTTCGTGGGAGGGCCCACCTTCGTGATAGTCGCATACGATGTGCCAGGCCCCTTGCGAATCCTCGAGATCTCGGTCACGGTCGTGCTGGTGCCGGGATCCAGCGTCGGCACCGGCTTAGCCTCGAGTGGTGCCTGTGTCGCCCCGGTCCCTTTCCGAGTGTTCGGGCCCGCGCTGTCCTTCCCGGAATCAGCGGGCGGGGGCCTGTCTCCGGGTGCCGCATCCCGATGGTCTCCGGAACTCGTCTGCCCCCCGTCGGCAGTGGCCGCCTCATGTGCGTTCGCGGGCGGCTGGGCGGGACCAGGGGAGGGGCTCTGGTCCTGTGCTGAGACGACTAGTAGAAGGAGGGTCAGGACGGCTGCTGCGATCTTCGGGTCCAAGTCGGGCTTCTCCTCCTCGCTGGAAGCGTCCAGCCGCGCGCGGACGCACATGGCCTGTACTGTCCAGTTCTACCGTGCGGCCTGCGATCCTTTATGTAACTTCCTCTAGTGGAGCCTGTTTCTGCATAAGCTGGTATGTGGTGTTCAGTGAGGCCCGCCGGACCCGACAGAAGATCGCCAGGACATTCTGTCGGGATGAAAGAGGAATCATATCCGCGTGGGCGAATCTATCAATATCTGTCGCCTTGTGACGAGGAGTGGGGATATCTGTCAAAGGCCTACAGGCGGACGATCCTTCCTTGCGGTGTGCGGGTTGTCACAGAGGACATCCCTCACGTAAGGTCGTGCTCCATCGGAATCTGGGTGAATGCAGGCTCGAGGTGGGAGACCCCTGAGGAGAACGGCGTCTCCCATTTCATCGAGCACCTGGTCTTCAAGGGCACCGCACGGCGCAGTGCAAGGCAGATCGCCGAGGAGATGGATGGAGTCGGCGGCCAGTTGAACGCGTTCACCGGCAAGGACCACACATGCTTTTACGCGAAGGTGCTGGATGAGCACGTCGACCTCGCCATGGACATCCTGTGCGACCTCGTGTGCCACCCACTTCTTGCCCCGGAAGACGTTGAGAAGGAAAGAGGCGTGGTGGCAGAGGAGATCGGAATGTATGAGGACTCGCCGGAAGAGGTGGTTCACGACGAGCTCGCCCGGGCGGCCTGGGGAGGCCGATCTGTGGGCCTGCCAGTGCTCGGGACGCAGAAGACCCTGAGGAACCTCACGAGAGATACCATCGTCAGGTACATGCGGGACAACTACACTTGCGGCAACGTCGTCGTCGCTGCGGCCGGCCATATGAGCCACGAGAGAATCGTTGAGGCCGTGGAGAACCATCTCGTCCTGCCGAGCTCGGCACGTCCTGCCGGGGCGCGGCCCTCGTGGAGGCCAGGAGTGCGGGCATTCCGGCAGAGGAACACTGAACAGGTCCACCTCTGCCTCGGGGTAGAGGGATACAACAGAAAACACCCGCACAGGTTCGCACTTTACCTCCTCGACATCACTATCGGGGGCGGCATGAGCTCGAGGCTCTTTCAGAAGCTCAGGGAGGACCGCGGCCTCGTGTATTCGACCTACTCGTATGCGGCGTCGTTCGAAGACGTGGGGGCCCTGATCGTCTATGCGGCTACGAGCCCTGACCGCGTGCATGAGGTGGAGCAACTCGTCCGCGAGGAGCTGGAGGAGGCAGCGCGGCACGGGGTCAGCGATGAGGAACTCAGGCGATCCCGGGAGCAGCTCAAGAGCAGCCTCGTGTTGAACCTCGAGACGACCAACAGCCGCATGAGCAGGCTCGGGAGGCTGGAGCTCTTCGGCGAGCCGCTGGAGACGCCCGACGAGGTTTTCAGGAAGATCGATGGCGTGACCGGAGATGACGTGCGGAAGGTGGCAGCGGAGTTGCTGGGCCGGGCGGAACCTGTCACGGTGGCCGTTGGCCCTCGGAAGGCGAAATCGTCGTTCATTCGGAGGGAGCGCGATGGTAGGCGGGATAGACGAGAGGCTGCAGTCGCTCCGGGGTGCCATCGAGGAGCTGCGCACGGAACTCCACGCGGCCATAGCCCGGGATGACGGAAGGCTTGACGGTGACCAGACGTACCGCATCAGCGAGAGCCTGGACCGGCTTGTTGCCCAGTACCTGCGGATAAGGGAGAGAATCGAGGACATGCCCGCTCCGGGCGAACGCGAGGTGGCGGCCGCCGCGGAGTCCAGTGAATACGAGCCTCGCCATTATGCCAAACTAGAGCCGAAATCCAATCTCAAGGAGGAGGCTCTGCAAGTGGCGAATGTAATAGGCACGTTTGACTCGCGCGACCAGGCGGAAAGGGCGATCGAGGAGCTGAAACGGAAAGGCTTCAGCGACGATAAGGTGTCTATCGTTGCCAAAGAGGATCGCGCGAAGGGGGGTGACCGCGGCGAGGGCGGTCTCACGATGCGGCGCGGGGAAAATGACCTGACCGGCGGCACTGTCACCGGTGGCGCCATCGGAGGCGCGACAGGCCTTCTGGCCGGGCTGGGCGCGCTTGCTATCCCCGGGGTCGGCCCGATCGTGGCGGCAGGCCCCATTGCTGCGGGTCTCACCGGGGCTGTGACCGGCGGGATCGTGGGAGGCCTCGTTGACCTGGGCATTCCCGAGGAGCGGGGAAGGTACTACGAGAACAAGGTGAAGGAAGGCAAGATCCTCGCGGTTGTGAAGGCGGACGACAATACCGTGGACGATGCGAAGAGCGTGCTCTCGAGGTTCGGGGCTTCAGACATCGAGATCCATTGAGGCCCGTATACCCCCCGGCATCTCCCGGGAAGACGCCGTCGCGGGTCCAGCCGTGCAGGGCCGGGCACCGGGCGGCTTTTCGTTTTACGTCGGGCGTGGCCGGCCTGAGCATGGCGCCGCAAGTTTGCGCCACTTCTCCTGACGGTGTTGGGGCTCGCGGCGCTTGCCGGGGCGGGGCGCCTGGAATCTGGTCAGCCAGCGCGCTGGGTTCGAACGAGGCGCGCCGCAAGCGCACTGTCCCCGGAGGGGCAACACCGGCGACCCTGGCGAGGATGTGCGTGCTGAAAAGCAGCGCGGATTTGCGACGATCTGCTCGGACGGGCGGACAGGCATGGAGGAGGGGAAAGACATGGAGATGGAGATGGAGACGGAAAAGGTATCGCGGACAAGGGTGATCGTGGCCGGCGCCGCAGGGCGGATGGGCAGGCAGGTGCTGGTCGCGGTGTCGAGGGAGACTGACATGGACCTTGTCGGCGGGGTCGACGTCAGGGAGGGCAGGGTGCCAATCGATCCCGAGCGCACGGACGACGTCCTTGAGGTGACGCCCGATCTTGCGTCGCTCATCACCCGCGTGCGCCCGGACGTCGTGGTGGATTTCACACACCCGGCGGCCGTCATGGGAAACGTCAGGACTGCGCTGGGCATGGGAGTCCGGTGCGTGGTGGGTACCACCGGCCTCGGTGCGAAGGACATGGATGAGATCGAACGCCTGTGCCGCGAGAAGAGAATCGGCGCCGTGGTGGCCCCCAACTTCGCCATCGGGGCGGTCCTCATGATGAAGTTTGCGGAGATGGCCTCACGGTACTTCCACGCCGCCGAGATAGTCGAGCTGCACCACGATAGAAAGCTGGACGCGCCGTCGGGAACGGCCATCAAGACCGCGCAGGGCATGTCACGGGCGGACCAGGCGCGGGATGAGGCCGCAGCCGCCGCGGGTCGTGGGGAACCGCTCGCCCGGGGCGAGAGCGTCGGCGGCGTCAGGATACACAGCGTGAGGCTTCCGGGCCTGGTCGCTCACCAGGAGGTCATCTTCGGCGGACCCGGCCAGGTGCTCACGATACGCCACGATTCGATATCGAGGGAGTCGTTCATGCCCGGCGTCATCCTCGCTGTGCGAAGGGTTGCAGACCTTGATCACGCGGTGTTCGGCCTGGAGCGTCTGCTGGACCTCTAGGTATGGCGCCGTCCCTGACTCTCGACGTGGCTCCCTCCCGGGCGGACCAGGCACCGGGCCCCGCGCACGCTCATATATTACACGTAGCAACTTGAGGTCAGAGGAGGGACCGTGGATGGTGGGGGGCCTTGGGGGGCTTGTCATCGCGGTGCTCGGGGGCGACTGGCGAGAGATAGAGGTGATAAGGAGGTTCCTGGCCGAAGGGGCCAGGGTGAAGGTGGTCGGGTACCCTGACCTCCCCGAGCTTGCGTGCGCGGAGCGAGAGACGTCCGTGTTCGAGGCTCTTCGCGGCGTGGACGCTGTGGTGGTCGGCATGGGAGGCCTGGACGTCGGTGGCAAGGTGAGGACGCTTGACCCGGATATCGCCGTAGCCCTGAGCGAGGAGGTGCTCGAGGTCATCCCGCCCGGGGTTCCGCTTTTCGTTGGAGCCGCCAGGCCCAGGCTGAAGGAGTTTGCGGCCAGGCACGGCGTCACCCTCGTCGAGGTCACCGAGGACGACGAGGTCGCCATAAGGAACTCGATCCCCACCGCAGAAGGCGCCGTGCAGATCGCCATGGAGGAGATGCCGGTGACGCTCCACTCCTGTCGCGCTGTGGTGGTCGGGTTCGGGCGGGTCGGCATCACGCTCACGCGAATCCTGCTGGCCCTGGGCGCACACACCACAGTCGCCGCCAGGAACCTGGCGCAACTCGCAAGGGCCGAGGAGATGGGGGCTTCGACCGTGCACCTTTCGTCACTGGCACAGGCCACGGCCAGCGCCGATGTGGTCTTCAACACCGTGCCCGCCATCGTGCTCACAGAAGAAGTGCTCAAGGGGATGAGGCAGGGGTCGCTCGTGATAGACCTCGCTTCCCAGCCCGGGGGCACTGACTTCCAGGCCGCCGCGCGCTATGCCATAAAGACCGTACATGCCCTGGGCCTGCCCGGGAAGGTCGCGCCGAGAACGGCGGGCGCGATTCTGGCCGAAGCTCTGCCCCACATGATCCGCAGGGAACTTACCCGCCTCCGCTGACCGGCAGGGTGCAGAGTAACGTGCTGGAGGTGTAAGCCATGCGGCTTGCTGGTAAGAAGGTTGGCGTCGCACTCACCGGGTCCTTCTGCACCATTCCCGAGGTCCTGCCTGAGGTCGAGAAGCTTACGGCTGAGGGGGCCGATGTGTACCCGATCCTCTCGGAGAAGGTCGCGACGCAGAACACCCGGTTCGGGAGGGCCGCCGACATCGCCCGGAGGCTGGAGCAGATCACCGGGAAGGAGCCCGCGTGCACAATCCAGGAAGTGGAGCCTCTCGGGCCCGGCAAGGTGCTCGATGCCCTCCTCATCGCTCCATGCACCGGGAACACCATCGCCAAGCTGGCGCTCGGCATCGTCGACGGGCCTGTACTCATGGCTGCCAAGTCGACCTTGCGCAACGGGCGGCCGGTGATCCTTGGGGTCTCCACGAACGATGCCCTCGGCGCCAACGCGAAGAACATCGGCATCCTGCTGAACACGAAAAACGTCTACATGATCCCCTTCGGCCAGGATGCGCCTGAAAGCAAACCCAACTCCCTTGTAAGTGAGATGGGCCTCGCGGTGGACACGGTCGTCGAGGCCTTGCAGGGAAGGCAGATTCAGCCCTTGCTTGTTGACAGGAAGAGGCACGCGGGATATGCTAACCTAAGGTAGAGAGCTGATGCGGCACCCTCGGGGCGCGGCGCGTGCCGTGCCGCGTAGTGTAGTCCATTGCCGTGCCGCGCGGTCCGGTGGGAGCCGCGCGGTTCGGTGCAGTGTAGCGTAGTGCTGCGCTGCTGTATGCATGGCGGGGTCTGCGCGAGCCGGCCGAGCCGGGCAGCCTGGGGTGCGTTGAGAGGGGAGAACGGTGCACAAGCTGAAAGTGGCGATAGTCGGGGCTACGGGAGCGGTAGGCCAGGAGTTCCTGCGGGTGCTCGAGGAGAGGGAGTTTCCCTGCACGTCGTTGTCACTGTTTGCTTCGGCCAGATCAGAAGGGAAGACCGCGCGCTTCCGGGGAGAGAGCATTCCAGTGCACATGCTCTCGGAGGACGGCCTTGCCGGGCACGACCTTGCCTTCTTCTCCGCAGGGGCCTCCGTGTCAAGGCAGTATGCGCCCGCTGCGGCACGGGCGGGCGTCCTCGTGATAGACAACTCCAGTGCGTTCCGCATGGACGAGGCTGTGCCTCTTGTGGTGCCCGAGGTGAATCCGGGCGACATCGCGAAGCACTCCGGCATCATAGCGAACCCGAATTGCTCCACGATCATAATGGTTGTCGTGCTGAAGCCGATCCACGATGCGGCTACGATAAAGAGGGTCGTAGTGTCCACATACCAGGCGGTTTCCGGCGCGGGCGCGCGGGCCATGAGCGCGCTGTTCGAGGAGACCCGGGCCTACCTGGCGGACGAGACCGTAGCCCCGGGGGCTCTGCCCTTTGCGTCTGCCCCGAGGCATTACCAGATTGCGTTCAACCTGATTCCACAGATAGACGTGTTTCAAGACATGGCGTACACCAAGGAAGAGTGGAAGATGGTGCGTGAGACGGAGAGAATAATGGGGCCGGGCATCGCCGTGACCGCGACCACCGTGCGCGTGCCCGTGGAGAGGTGTCACTCCGAGTCGCTCAACATCGAGACGCAGAGGAAGCTTTCCCGGGAGGAGGCTCGCGAGATCCTGGCGAAGGCACCCGGGGTGAGCGTCGTTGATGACCCGCAGGACATGGTCTACCCCATGCCGCTCCTTGCTGCGGGGCGGGATGAGGTGCAGGTAGGGCGCATACGCGAAGACAACACCATCGAGTGCGGCCTGAACGTCTGGGTTGTCGGGGACCAGCTCCGGAAGGGGGCGGCGCTGAACGCCGTCCAGATAGCCGAAGAGGCCCTTCGGCAGGGACTCATCGGGAATCCGCGCGGCACCACTGCGCGTAAGGCGGTATAGAGAGCAGCCAGGATGTGTGGCTCGTCGGCCGGAGGCGAAACTTGACGACTCGGGCGAGGTGAAGGCCGTGAAGATCCTGGTGCAGAAGTTCGGCGGCACCTCAGTCGCCACGCCCGCCCAGAGGGCCCGGGCGGCGACCAGGGTGCTTGAAGCGAGGTCGGGCGGCTATTCGCCCGTTGTGGTCGTGTCGGCAATGGGAAGGATGGGGGAGCCGTACGCCACGGATACGCTCATAGACCTCATTCGGAAAGTCCATAGCGAGGTTGACAGGCGGGAGCTGGACCTCGTGCTGGCGTGCGGCGAGGTGATTTCCACCGTTGTGATGGCCCAGACGCTCCGGGCAATGGGATGCCCGGCGGTGGGTCTCACAGGCGCCCAAGCGGGCATCGTCACAGACGACGACTTCGGCAACACCAGCATTCTCGAGGTACGCCCTGAGCGGGTGCTCGAGCACGTGCGCGGCGGCAAGGTGGTGGTGGTTGCCGGTTTCCAGGGCGTATCACGGTCAGGCGACGTCACCACCCTCGGGCGGGGAGGCAGTGACACCACTGCGGCCGCGCTCGCTGTTGCCCTGGGAGCCGAGGTCATAGAGATATACACCGATGTGGAAGGGATCATGACCGCGGACCCCCGAATCGTCCCCGATGCGAGATCCCTCAGGGTCATGACATACAGGGAAGTCGTCGAGATGGCGCACCTTGGGGCGAAGGTCGTCCATCCGAGGGCGGTGGAGATAGCCATGGAAGGTGGCATTCCGATAAGGATCAGGAATACCTTTTCCGACGAGCCGGGTACCCTGGTCACCAGGACCGGGATGTCCCCCGACGGTACGGTGATACGATCCGACAAGGTGGCCACGGGCGTCACACACCTCACCAACGTCGCGCAGATCCGCATAGACTCGTCCCGGGACGTGAACGAGTCGGCAATTGCGAGCCGGGTGTTCAGGTCCCTTGCTGACGCGGGTATAAGCGTGGACCTCATCAACGTGTTTCCGGAACTCATCTGCTTCACCGTGAGCGAGGATGTGGCGGCGACCGCCGTTGCGGTGCTGGAGGGTCTCGGTATCGAGGGACTCACGATACGGACGATGCGTGGGTGCGCCAAGGTGTCCGTTGTCGGGGCGGGCATGAGGGGTGTCCCCGGCGTCATGGCGCGGGTCGTGGAGGCTCTCGGTGAGGCGAAGGTGCCCATATATCAGACGTCGGACTCCCACGCGAGCATATCGTGTCTGGTGAAGAAGGAAGATATGCAGAAAGCCATGAGAGGGCTGCACGCGAGGTTCGATCTCGGGTCGTGAGCCCTCCCCCGGCAAGGCGCCAGGCGCCAGGCGCCTGGCGTCTCTGAACCCACTCTCGGGTGAGTGGCAGCGGTCCCTGGACATCTTCGGACATCTTCTGACCGGCTTTGAATCGACACCTGGTGGAGGGATGAGTGTATGAAGAGCTTCGGACGAGTGCTCACCGCGATGGTCACGCCGTTTACCCCCAACCTCGAGGTAGATTATGACAGAGCTGGAGAGCTTGCAAGAAGGCTGGTTGAGTCGGGGTCCGACGGCCTCGTGGTGGCGGGGACGACAGGTGAGTCGCCGACGCTGACGAAAGAGGAGAAAGTGAACCTTTTCAAGGTGGTCATGGACGCGGTGGGTACGGACGCCGCGGTCATCGCCGGCACCGGAGGAAACGCAACGCAGCCCAGCATCGAGCTTACGCGCGAGGCCGAGAAGGCCGGGGTCCACGGGATCATGGCGGTCGTGCCATACTACAACAAGCCGCCGCAGGATGGGCTCATCGCGCACTTCAAGGCCGTGGCAGGTGCCACGGGGCTGCCGGTCATCCTCTACAACATACCCGGGAGGACCGGGATGAACATGACTCCTGAGACCGTCGAGAAACTCGCGGCCGTGGAGAACATCGTGGCCATCAAGGAAGCCAGCGGCAGTCTGGACCAGGTTACCGACATACGGAGGAGAACGCCGCCGTCCTTCAAGATCTACAGCGGCGATGACAGCCTCACGCTTCCGATTCTCGCGGTGGGCGGGGAGGGCATCATCAGCGTGGCGTCGCATGTGGTCGGCAGGCGGCTGAAAGAGATGGTCGAGGCATACGTCGGGGGCGAGGTGGCAAGGGCCGCTGAGATCAACGCGGAGCTCTTCCCGCTCTTCAAGGCCCTGTTCGTTACCACGAACCCCATTCCGGTGAAGCTTGCGCTCAGGCTCACGGGTTTTGATGCTGGCGGGCTCCGGCCGCCTCTCGTGGAGGCCGGCGAGAAAGAGGCCGCGGTTGTCAGGCAGGCCCTTTCGAGCCTGGGGCTGCTGGCCTGACGACACGCTGCCGGCCTGAGCGGGCGGGCTGGCGCGGCGTCGGGCCGACGGGATCGGTGGGCCGCCGGGCTCGCGGTAGGCAGGCAGGCGTGCGAACGGGCCGGACGGCCGACAGCATGGCGCTCGCGTGGCCGGCGCTACGGCGCCTGGGCAGCGGCTGAGGCGGCCGGTTGTCCTTGAGATACCCGCGGCGTTGTGTTACAATTGCATGCAGACGACTACACTGCTCGAGGTCCCCCGCCTCGCACGCGGGGACTTCGAGCGGATCAGCAGAGATGGTGACGTGAAAGGCGTGTCGAAGAACAACAGGCTTGCCATCGTTCCCCTGGGCGGAGTGGGCGAGATCGGCAAGAACATGATGGCTATCGAGTATAACGGGGACGTGCTGGTGGTGGATGCGGGGGTGGCGTTCCCTGAGGAGGAGATGCTCGGCATAGACCTCGTCATCCCCGACATCTCGTATCTTGTGGAAAACCAGGATCGCATACGCGGGATCGTCCTCACCCACGGGCACGAGGACCACATCGGCGCTCTACCGTACGTCCTGAAGCAGGTGAGCGCCAGGATATACGGAACCAGGCTGACCCTCGGCCTTGTCGAGGGGCGCCTTGCGGAGCACGGCCTCTCGCCGGCCTTTCCGCCGCAATGCGTGAAGGCGGGAGAGACTCTCTCGCTCGGGCCGTTCACCATCGAGTTCGTGCGGGTGAGCCACAGCATCGCCGATGTGGTGGCGCTCGCCATCACCACCCCGGCCGGTCTTCTTGTCCATACGGCTGACTTCAAGTTCGATCAGACGCCCATCGGCCAGGAGGCGCCGGATTTCCGTAAGTTCGCGGAGCTCGGGTCGCGGGGCGTGTTGGTGCTTCTCTCGGATTCGACGAACGCGGAGCGCCCCGGGTATACCATGTCAGAGCGCGACGTGGGGCGCGCGTTCGAAGACGTGTTCAGCAAGGCGGAGGGCCGGATCCTCGTTGCTACGTTTGCGTCCAACATCCACAGGGTGCAACAAATCGTGGACGCCTCGTGGAAGTTCGGGAGGAAAATCGCGGTCATCGGGCGCAGCCTCGAGAACACTGTCGAGATATCCACCAGCCTCGGGTACCTCGTCATACCTCCCGGGATGCTCATTCCAGCGGATGAGGTCGAACGCGTCCCTGCGGACAGGCTCACGATCATCACCACCGGCACCCAGGGGGAGCCGATGTCGGCCCTCACGCGGATGGCGATGGCGACCCACAGGAAGGTGGGGATCCGTCCCGGCGACACAGTGATCATCTCGGCGTCTCCCATCCCCGGCAACGAGAAACTCATCGGCCGGACGATAAACCACCTGTTCCGGCAGGGGGCCGACGTGATCTATGAGAGGTTCTCGGGGGTTCACGCGTCAGGCCACGCGAGCCAGGAAGAGCTCAAGCTCATGATGAATCTCACGCGCCCGAAGTACTTCGTGCCGATTCACGGCGAGTACCGTCACCTCGTGAAGCACGCGCGCCTTGCCGAGCAGGTGGGAATACCGCCGGAGAACATCTTCATCCTCGACATCGGTGACGTGCTGGAGTTCACCGGGGACGCCGCTCACCTCGGCGCCAAGGTGGATGCCGGGCAGGTACTGGTTGACGGCCTGGGTGTGGGCGACGTCGGGAACGTGGTGCTGCGCGATCGCAAGGTGCTGGCACAGGATGGTATTCTCATCGTGGTCGTGACCATGGACAAGCAGACGGCCGAGGTCATAGCCGGCCCTGATATAGTCTCGAGAGGCTTTGTGTACGTAAAGGAGTCCGAGGCCCTTCTCAAGGAGGCCGAAACAGAGGTGCGCGAGGTCATATCCCGCTGCTCGGCGCAGGGGATAACCGAGTGGGGGACGATCAAGAACAGGGTCCGCGAGTCGCTCGCAGAATTCGTCTACCAGAAGATCCGCCGCCGGCCCATGATCCTTCCCATCGCGATGGAGGTGTAGGCGCCGGGCCGGCCGACGCCCGTCCAACGACGACCGCCCGGCCAGTGCGTCCAGCGTCAGGCCTGCTTGACCTCAACGCCTCCCATGAGCATCCACCCACGGATGACAATCTTCTTCGTGGATCCCTCCGCCCCGTGGCGGCCCTCGGACTCTTTCGCCTCGGTCTGCTCGACGTTGTGCCGACGGTCCGTGATACGGTGATCGAGGGCATGAGTGGCGCTGCTACCGGCGGCCGTCGCGCTCCGACGGGGCAGGCCGGACGTCGCCGCATGGCGCTGCCGGCCCACGCCCCGCGCACCGCGCTTCACCCCTTGACCGCACCTGACACGAGCCCCCTCGCCAGGTTGCGCTGGACGAACACGAAGAACACGAGCGAGGGAATGGTGAATAGCACAGAAGCCGCCATGAGCGGGTTCCACTCCACCGTGAATCGGCCGAAGAACGATGTGAGCCCGACGGGCATCGTCTTGAGTTCCTCGATGTTTATGAACGTCATAGCGAACATGAACTCGTTCCACGCCCCGATGAAAGCGAATATCGCCGATGCGACGATCCCCTGGGCGGAAAGGGGAAGCGCTATCCTCAGGAACGCGCCGAACTTCGAGCACCCATCTATCAGCGCTGCCTCCTCAAGCTCTCGGGGGATCCCGTCGAAGAACCCCTTGAGCATCCAGACGCAGAGCGGCAGGGTAAAGGTTGTGTAACTCACCAGAAGCGAGTAGTGGGTGTTGAGGAGATGCAGGTTCCTCATGACGATGAAGAGCGGGATTATGATGACCACTGATGGGAACATCTGGACGCTCAGGATCATGAGGAGGGCCGGCGACCTTCCGGGGAACCTGAAGCGCGAGAACCCATATGCTCCGAGGGCCGCCACCACGAGCGAGATCGCGGTCGTAAGGAGCGCCACGTACACGCTGTTCAGGAAGTACCTGGGGATCATGGTCTCGCCCAGCACGATCCTGTAGTTCTCCAGTGTCGGATGGACAGGGATGAGCCGGGGCACCCTGGTGAACGTCTCGCTCGGCGGCTTGAAGGAGGTTGACACCATCCAGAGGAACGGAAACAGCGACACAAACAGCACGAGCGCCGCCGCCACGTACAGTGTGCAATACCTCACCACGCCTGCCCTTCGTACTCGAAACTTCCTCACATCGTCTCCTCCCGCATGAACAGCCTGAGATAGAGCACGGTCACCGCCATCACGAGCACGAACATGATCATGGCGAGGGCCGACGCAAGGCCCATCTGGAGCCTGCCGAACGCCATCATCCACGTGTATATCCCGAGGATCATGGTGCTGCCGGCCGGCCCGCCCTCTGTCAGGACGTACATCTGGTCGAACACCTTGAAGTCCCAGATCGTGGATATGACGATGAGGATCGCAAGCAGGTTTCGCAGCATCGGAATGCTGATGAGCACCACCTTCTGCCAGAACCCGGCCCCGTCGATCTCCGCAGCCTCGTACACCTCGCGAGGGATCGTCCTCAGGCCGGCAAGCAGCGTGACGGCGATGAACGGGAAGCTCTGCCATACGACCACGACCACCACCGCCCAGAAAGCCGGGCCCGCCCTGGCAAGCCACGGGAAGCTCGCGAAGGACCTGAGGCCGATGGAGGAGAGCATATGGTTCAGGATGCCGAACTGGTCGTCGTAAATCCACTTCCACAGGATCGACGAAGCGATTCTCGGGATGACCCACGGCACGAGCACGGCCACGGCCACGATCCCACTGCCGGGGAAGTCCTGGTCCAGGAGGATCGCAACGAACAGGCCGACCAGCATGGTCAGGGCCACGCAAGCGAAAGTGAAGATGACAGTGAGCCACAGCGAGAACCTGAACTGCGGGTCCCCAAGGATCGTCAGATAGTTGGCAAACCCGACGAATGGGGGCGCCTCGCGGAGGATGTCCAGGATGTAATACCTCTTGAAGCTGACGGCCACAGTCTGAACGAGAGGGACGAGGATGACCGCGAACACCCCTGCCATCGAAGGCAGCACGAAGGCATACGCCAGCCAGTTCCTGGTGATGTCATGGCACAGCTGCCGGAGGGTGGGCCGGGGGGATCCCCGGCCCACCGACCAATGCATCGAGTCGGCTTTCTCTGCGAGTGGACTGCGCATGTCAGGATCGCCGCCTCTCACTCCTGGTAGCCGAACAGGAGGTTCATGGAGTTCGCCAGTTCTTGCATGGCCTGCTCCACGGTCTTCTTGCCCATCATGATCTCCTGGACAGCCTTCAAGAGGATCTTGGTGTTCTCAACCTGGCCCCACTGGTGGATGGCGGGGTATGTGCGCCCGTACTTGAGGTTGTCCGCATACACCGACAGCACCGGGTCTTTCGCAATCGACGGGTCTTTCAGCACCGACATCCTCGCGGGGAAGAATTTCACCAGTTGTGCCCAGGCGAGCTGGTGTTTGGGCTCCAGCAGCAGCTTCATGTAGTCCCAGGCGAGGTCTTTCTTCTTCGACTGCGAGAACACTACGAGGTTGCTGCCGCCCGTAAAGCTGGCCGGGCGCTTCGAGTACGGGATCGGGGCCACGCCTATCTTGCCGGCAAGGTTCGGGTTATCCTTCTGGAACTTCTCCACGAGGAGCGGCAGGTCGATCACCACCGCGAGGGTCTCGGTGGTGAACGCCTTGCGGCTGTTGAGCACGCTCCAGGTGATGGAGCCTTCGGGGCTGACCTTATGCTTGAGGTACAGGTCTGTGAAGAACCTGATTGCCTCGATGGCCTCCGGGCTGTCGACGTTCGATCTCCATCCCTTGTCGGTCTTCACGGCAATCTCGCCGCCGTTCATCCATATGAGGGGCATGAACTCGTGCTGAGAGCCGCCGTTCACCGAGAAGCCGAACCGGTCGACCTTGCCGTCGCCGTCGAGGTCTTTTGTGAGCTTCTTGGCCACCTCGATGAACTCGGTCCAGGTTCTGGGGAACTCCTTGATGCCCGCGGCCTCGAACCAGTCTTTCCGGTAGATCATACACCTGTTACCCGCATACCACGGCAGGCCGTAGAGCTTCGAATCAAGGGTCGCGCTCTCCACGAGCGCCGGCACGAATTCCGACGCATAGCCAAGGCCCTTGACGCGTTCGGTGAGATCCTCCAGAGCGCCCATGTACGCGTAGTCCGGCGTCCATGTCGTCCCGAGTTCCGCTACGTCGGGCGCGATACCGCCCGTAACGGAGGTGAGGAACTTCTGCTGGGCTCCGAGCCACGGAATCCAGCTCAGGTTGACCTTGACCCCGGGGTGCGCAGCCTCGAATTCAGTATTGACGGTGTTGAAGAAGGCTTTCGCACCCTCAGGGTTGCCCGTCTCCATTATCCACACTTCGAGCGTGGTGGCCCCTGCCGCCACGCCTGCCGCAAGGCCCACGAGAAGCACGAGGATTCCCGCGATAAGAGACAACCTGCAGAGCCTGAACCAGCCAGCCATCTTTCTCTCCCCCTCACTTTGGTATTGCAGGATTTCCCCACCTGAGGACTCTAACGGAACGGCGCGATGCGCGATGACGGAACATAACGGAACACGGAACGGTCGATACACCTGCAGAGTCGGTACAGATGTCTATACATTTGGACCTATGAAACCTCAGCCTAGACGTATGAAACCTTAGCCCTCCACCGCCCTAGTTCATCCTGAACCCCGGTTTCTCACCGACATTCCGCAGGTAGAACATTCCACGTCCCAATTGCCGGTGGCGTTTGATCTCGTAGATTCACAGAAGGTTGCAGCTTTGTGCTTTCCCAGTCTTCTGACCGACTAACAACCGCGGTATGACGTCATCTGTCAAATCCTACATGCGGAAAGCCGGCTCTCACCACCTCCCACACACGAAGCCTTTGCTTCCGCCGCGCGGCCCGCCGTTCATCGTTCATCGTTCGATCTTCGTCGCTCGTCGTTCGGCGGTCGCCGCTCGTGACAAGTCGTCCTTTGCCCTTGAGGTTATTCTAGAGATCGATTCTACAGATCGCAGGCACTTCCTTCATTTCCTTGATCTTCTTCCTGGACTGCGAGCGGCAGCCGGTGAAGGGAGGGGAATCGTCTACTGGGGAGACAGCAGATGGTTTGCGGATTGTCGGCCGCATAATTGACCAGTCGGTTGCGGATCGTCCGGGGTCTGATGAAGCCATCCTTGACGTGGTGCTTTCCCAGCGACGGGACTTATGGTATAGTACGCAACGACGCACTGTCTATCCGGCGACCTAAAGAGGCGGGCAGGAGATGGGTCGCGTCAGGCCATGAAGATGGGCGATGTGGTGCTTCCAGCTCGCACGGCAGACGACGGAGCGCCGTCTACGATGCCGTGCATCAAACGGGATGGCGTCCTCATCAGAGGAACCTTCGTGTCCAGGCCGAACCGCTTTCTGGCGACCGTGAGGCTCGAGTCATGGGTCGAACCAGACGAGGGCCCTGCAGGTCGCGGCGCTGGATGGGGATGGAGTGCGACTTGGAGCGGGACCCCGGGGCGACACGAGCGGTAGCACCAAGGGAGCTGCATGGTGCCGCGATGTCAGTGTCCGCGTGGCTGACCCCGGCCGTCTGAACGAGCTCCTCGTGCCAGGCCGGACGGTGTACGTGACGAGGGCCGTCGGGGGATCGCGGGGTGGGGGAGGAGGCAGTCGGCCACGCCCGGCCCGCCCGGACGCCAGCCCACCCGGCCATGGCTTTGGAAAGGAGTGTCGCTATGAGTGGGGCTTCTTTGCTGAGACTGGAGGGCGTCTCCAAGACTTATCGAGGCGGAACGAGGCCGGCGGTGGACAACCTCTCCCTCGAGGTTCGTGCCGGCGAGATATTCGGCTTCCTCGGGCCCAACGGCGCAGGCAAGACCACCACCATCAAGATGGTGGTGGGGCTTCTCAGGGCCGACAGGGGCACTATCCTTGTAAACGGTCACGACGTCGCCCGCGACCCGGTGGCCGCCAAGGCCGACATAGGATATGTCCCCGACAACCCCGACTTGTACGAGAGGCTCACGGGCATCGAGTATCTCAATCTCGTGGCCGACATCTTCGGCGTTTCCCGCGAGGAGAGAAGGCGCCGTATCGGCGAACTCCTGGAGATGTTCGAGCTCGAGTCGGCGGTCGCGGACATCATTCAGAGCTATTCCCACGGAATGAAGCAGAAGCTCGCGCTTACCGGCGCGCTCCTGCACGATCCCCGGGTGTTCATCCTGGACGAGCCCATGGTGGGTCTCGACCCCCGGGCGTCACGCCTTTTCAAGGACATGATGAGGAGCCACTGCGACAAGGGGCATACCGTCTTCTTCTCCACGCACATCCTGGAGGTGGCTGAGAGGCTCTGCGACCGGGTGGGCATCATCAACATGGGACGCCTCATCGCATGCGGCAGCGTGGAGGAGCTTCGTGAGCGGCGCAAGCAGACTGACGAGACGCTGGAGGACATATTCCTCGAACTCACCGAGGCAGGGGAGGCGAAGTGAGATGGCAAGGCGGGTCCTCTCGCTCATACTCGCGCAGCTCAACATGAACTTTGCCATATCTCACTCACGCTACTACTATCTCAAGAAGCGCCAGCGCCTCTGGGAGCCCATCCTCATAGTGCTGGGTGTGGGCGGTGCCGCCGCCTCGCTTGCCGTCGGCATCTACACGGCGGCATCGTACTACTATTCTACAGCCGCCGCCATTGGGCAGGAGGCCGTGACTCTGACCCTGGGCATTCTCCTCTCCCAGGTGCTCGTGATGATCCTCGGGTTCGTGCTGGTCATCGCGGTGTTCTACTTCTCGAACGACCTTGCCATCCTGATCCCGCTTCCCCTGCGGCCGGTCGAAGTGCTCGCGGGCAAGTTTGCAGTCATCCTCGCCAGCGAGTATGTCGGCCTCGCGGTGTTCGTTCTCCCGGTGATCATCGCCTATGGGGTCCGTGCTGACGTGAGCGCCGTGCCGTACGTGCTCTCCAGCATCCTGGTCTTCCTGGCGCTGCCTGTGGTGCCGCTCGTACTGGCCGCCATTCCCGCGATTCTCCTGATGAGGGTTGCGGGGCTGTCGAGGCGCAAGGACACCCTGGCGATGATAGGCGGCTTTCTCTTCGTGGCCGTGATTGTGGTCTTCCAGTTCCTCGTACAGACGAAGGTGCCCGGCGTCGGGGAGGAGGCCGAGTTCCTGTCGAAGATGCTCGCGACTGCCAACAGCCTCGTGGACATAGCTGGCGCCCGTTTCCCGCCGAGCATCTGGGCGACGAAGGCCCTCGCGCTCGCAGGCACCTGGCGGGGGATCTGGAACCTGGGGGTCTTCACCGTGGCGGGCGTGCTGGGGTTTGCAGTTCTCCTGGCCATCGGCGACCGGGTGTTCTACCAGGGCGTGGTCAGCGGCTTCGAGGCGGGTGCGAGGAAAGCGTCGGCGCGCAGGGCCGGAATGGCCAGGGCTGCCGGGTATGTGTCACGCTCCCCCATTGCGTCGCTTGCGATCACGGAGATGAAGCTTTTCACGAGGACCCCTGTGTTCGTGCTGAACGGGTTCACCGGGTTTGTGATGTTCCCGGTGATGTTCGTGGCCATGTTCCTCATGAGGGGCAACCCCGAGATGGCGCGGCTGTGGGACGCGTTGCTGGCCGCGCCGGCGTTTGATGCCATCGGCGCCCTCGTCATCGCGGCGTACTTCTTCGTTCTCGCGGCGATGTCGTCCATCCCGTTCACGGCCTTCTCGCGCGAGGGCCGGAGGAACATCTGGATCTTGAGGAGCTTTCCGGCGTCTGCGAAGACTATCGCCCTCGGCAAGGCTGCGGGCGCGGAGATTATGGTCGCCCTGGGCGCGATCCCCGGGATCGCGGTGCTCGGGCACGTGGCCAGGTTGCCCCTTGCAAGCGTGGCTGTGGGGGTCGTCTTCGGGGTCATGTCGTCGTTCATGCTCAACCTGTGCGGAGTGCTCTTCGATATGTGGCGTCCCATGCTGAACTGGACTGACCAGCAGAAGGCTGTGAAGTCCAACCTCAACGTGGTCGCGGGGATGCTGATGGGTGTCGCGGTGCTTGCCGCGCTGGGCCTGGCCGTGAACTTCCTCATCGATCTCGGGCTTCCCGCGTGGGGAGTGGTCGCAGGGGTCGGAGGCGTGCTCGCGGCTCTCCTCGCCGCGCTGGTGGCGCTCCTCGGCGCCGTCGCGGACCGACTGTGGAACTGCCTTGAGGCCTGAGTATGGCGCCACAGGTTTGCGCCATCTTCCCTGATGGCGTCGGGGTTGCCGGTGCTTGCTAAGCAAGGGTTCGTTAGTTCCTCCCAGTTTGCCAACATCTGGTGGGTTACCGGTGTTGGAACCCGTGACGTCCGCTTATGCCCGGTGCGAAATCGGCGGTCATAAGGGAGTCCGGCAGTCCATCCTTCGAGCGGCGCCCGCGGAGTCTCCGCCGACTCCAGCGCCGCTCGCCGCTCTCACCCGCTCCTGTGACTGCGTCCGCAGCGGCGCATGATTTCCAGGCCCTAGCCGCATAATAGTTACCGGCGCGCAGCTTGAGCCGATCCCGCCCGTGCTCCAGCTCCGGCTCCAGATCCAGACCCAGATCCAGGCGACCGATACGAGGAGGCTGAATGAGATGAGCGACCGGTGCGACACCGGCGGCCGGCCTTCGGGATCCAGTGATTCGCCGGTAGAGGCTGGCGGCGAGATCAGCCCGGTTCCGGAGAAGACGCCACCTGGTGTGACCCCGGGGGAAGCGTCGCAAAGCCCCGAGGACTCAGCGGCTTCACTGAAGCAGCTCGGCGAGATGCGCACGCCCCCGCCTCCCCAGAGCAACATACACGTGATGACCATAATCGGTCAGATAGAAGGACACGTCGTCCTTCCACCGCAGAACAAGACCACCAAGTACGAGCACGTCATTCCCCAGCTGGTGGCCGTCGAGCAGAACCCTGCCATCGAGGGCCTTCTCGTCATCCTCAACACGGTGGGCGGGGACGTGGAGGCCGGCCTTGCCATCGCCGAGATGATCGAGAGCATGTCGAAACCGTCGGCGTCCCTTGTGCTCGGCGGGGGTCATTCGATAGCTCTGCCTGTCGCCGTGAGTTGTCAGTATCGCCTTATTGCGTCGACGGCCACCGTCACGGTACACCCCCTGCGACTCTCAGGGCTTGTGATAGGCGTCCCCCAGACCTACGAATACCTTGAGAAGATGCAGGACAGGGTCATCAAGTTCGTGGCCGAGCACACCCGGATCAGCCCGGAGAAGTTTCGGGAGCTCATGTTTCGCACCGGGGAGCTGGTGCGCGACGTCGGCACGGTGCTTGTTGGTAGCGACGCCGTCAATCTCGGTCTCATGGACGCCGTCGGGGGGCTCTCGGACGCTCTTGCCGCCCTGAAGAGGATGATAGAGGAGAGGCGGGTCGGCGCGGGAGAGCGGCAGGTCGCTGGCAGAGAGGCGGTGCGGTTGCAGTGATTCTGTATACGGTGCTCCCTCTGGAACTGGTCCTGGAGGGGATCGACAGGGAGAGGACATTCACGGATGTGGAGGTTGGCGGCATAACCATGACCATCGAGCAGGTGTCCGCGAACGAGGCCGTGATCGTGCGGATCATGAGCACGGACCCGCAACGCTTCCTAGACCCTGCCCTCCAGCCTGGCAGCCGGCTTCGGCTCACACCCGCGCTCATCGGGGGCGGCGACCGGGCCTGAGTGTCGGCTCAGAAAACCCCCTGATACTCGTCTTCCTTTCATTCTTCAGTAGCGGCACCAAGTGCGGGCCCGGAACTCACCGCCACTTTGCCAGGGGTTGCCAGTGCCGCACTCCGGGGACGGCACGCGTCGCCAGCTTTGGCATTCAATCTCGCCAAATCGAGAGCGCCCGTCGTGCAGACACCGGGGACCCGCAAGATTCTCCCAACCCGGCGGAGGTCTGCGAAGTCACACTTCGTGACGACCACAGGCTATCGTCGAGGACCGCTGCTGCATGCCCACGGGCTTGAGGTAGCGCCTGCCCGGGATGGCATGCTTACGACCCACACGGCGCCACGGCGCTGCAGTTCAGCAGGGAGTCGGGCCAGGGAGGGGCTTTCCGTTCCTCTTCCCACTGTGTTATAATAAGTCGGGCTGGCAGGACATATATTGGGAGCGACGCGCCTTGGCGGCGGATCTTCGCGTGTGGAGGATATGCGCCGTGGCTGCCTCGCTCTGTCGGCTTGTTGCGGGGATCGGCCTCTTTATTGCGGGAATCCGTCTGCTGCGTGCCGGACTAGGCAGGGCAGCCGGCAGGCATGCGGAGGGCGCCCTCAGGCGGCTCACCCGCACACCATTTGCGGCGGTCGTGACGGGCGCCGTGGTGACCGCGGCTCTGCAGAGTTCCAGCGCGGTAACGGTCATGGTGGTAGGTCTGGTCGACTCGGGTGTTCTCGATCTGTACCGGGCTTTTGGCGTGATAATGGGGGCAAACCTCGGAACCTGTGTGACAGCGCAGGTGGTCTCGTTCCGGGCGGAGTCGCTCGGGATTCCTGCCATCTGCGCGGGGCTTGCGCTGTACCTGGCGGCCAGGCGGCGTCACCGCCGCGACTTGGGAATCGCGGTGACGGGCCTTGGATGCATCCTGTGGGGCGTGGGTGTCACCTCGTCGGCCATGGTGTGGCTCGCACGTGCGCCGTGGCTCGTTGAAGCGATGGTGGTGCTGGGGCAGGTGCCGGCGCTCGGTGTGGTGGCGGGCGTGGCTTTCACCGGGGTCATCCAGAGTTCGAGCGTGGTGACGGTTGCGCTCATCGGGTTGGCGCGGCAGGGCCTCATGGACCTGGGGTCCGCAGTGGCGGTCGCTCTCGGCAGCAACGTCGGCACGTGCGTGACGACGCTCATAGCGAGCGTCGGGGCGTCGCGCACCGCGAGACGGGCCGCGCTACTGCACCTCGTGTTCAACGTCGCCGGAGTCGTCTTGGTGCTCCCCGTTTTCAGGGCGTTCGTTCAGCTCGTGGAAGCCGTCTCGCCGCCCGACCCGGGGCACGGCATCGCGAACGCTCACACCCTCTTCAACATGTTATCCATCGTCGTCGTGCTACCCTGGCACCGCAGGTTCGTGGAGATCGTGAGGGGGGGACGCACATGGACGTCGTGAAGGCCGTGGTCCTGGGGATGGTACAGGGGCTCACCGAGTTCCTGCCCGTGTCGAGTTCGGGCCATCTCGTCATAGTACGGGAGATCCTCAACGCCCCGGAGGCGCTTCTGTCGTTCGACATCCTGGTGCACCTGGGAACGGTCGCAGCCGTTATCGTCGTCTTCCGGAGGGATGTGGTGCGTCTCGTGGTCGCCGCGGTCGATATCGTCCGGGATGTCGCTGGGGGGACAAGCCTGCGCAAGGCTGTTTCCCGTGACGACGCGCGCAGGACGGTTGTACTCATCGTCGTGGCCAGCGTGCCGACGGCGCTCATGGGGCTTGCGCTCGAGCCCGTCGTCCGCGGTCTCTTCGCCTCGAAACTCGCGGTGGGGGTCTTCCTCGTCGCGACCGGGCTTGTGCTGTGGTTTGCGGACCGGGCCGGCTCGGGGCGGGTGCCTCTGGGCAGGCTTGGAACCCTGGGTGCATTCTGCGTGGGCGTTGCACAGGGTCTCGCGGTTGCCCCGGGGTTCTCGCGCTCCGGTGCGACGATAAGCACCGGGCTGTTCTTCGGGCTGCGGCGCGATGACGCTGCGAGGTTCTCGTTCCTGCTGTCAATACCGGTGATCCTCGGGGCGAGCCTACTCGAGTTCCCGGATCTCGTCAGGACGGGCCTCGCGATGGGATTTGCAGCGCCCTTTCTTGCGGGCGCGCTCGCCAGCGTCGTTTCGGGGTACGTGGCGATCCACCTCGTGCTCTCAGCCTTGAGACGCCGGAGGTTCATCGTATTCGCGGTCTACACGTGGGTCGTCGGCGTATCGGTCGTAGCGTGGGCGCTGCTAAGTATGGCGCCATGAGTCTGCGCCATCTTCCCTGACGGCGTCGGGGTTGCCGGTGATTGCACGAGGGGTGTCAAAATCCGGCCACTGGCGCGATGGGCTGGATTTTGGCGAAGCGCGCGCCGCCTGGGGCGCCGTCCCCGAGTGCAACACCGGCAACCCGGCAACTACTGGAAAATGGACGGGGACCAATGCACCCTCACTTGGCTGAAAAGCAGCGCGAACTTGTGGCGATCTACCTGGAGAGATGAGTGTGGCCTCGCGGGCTGGCGCGGCCTTACTACCGGCGGATTCCCGGTTGGCGGCCCTTGCACGGCGGGGCTTTCGGACCTGATGTGCAGGTGCATGGACTGGCGATAGTGCGTGAATCTGACCCAAGCGGTCTGGAGGTGGCGTGGTGACAGTCTCCCTTGCGTGCGGGCTTCTCGGGGGCCTGGGGCTCTTCATCTACGGCATGATGCAAATGGGCGACGGTCTGCAGAAGGCGGCCGGCGACAGGATGCGCCGAATCCTTGAGGTGCTCACCGCCAGGACGTGGATGGGGGTGATCGTGGGCGCCGCCGTCACGGCTGTGATCCAGAGTTCCAGTGCCACCACGGTCATGCTTGTCAGCTTCGTGAACGCAGGCCTCATGACGCTGAAGCAGGCGGTTGGTGTGGTCATGGGGGCCAACATAGGCACCACCATGACGGCGCAGCTCATTGCGTTCGACCTTGCGGATCTCGCTCTTCCTGCCGTGGGCCTGGGCTTCATCATCACCTTCTTTTCGAGGAAGAAGATCCACAAGTACCTGGGCCAGGTGATCCTCGGGTTCGGCCTCCTGTTCCTCGGCATGACCGTGATGACAGACACTATGAGGCCTCTTCGTGACAACCCCGCGTTCGTGCAATGGATAGCCGGCTTCGGGAAATACCCTCTCCTTGGGGTCCTTGCGGGTGTCGCGATGACCGTCACCATCCAGAGTTCCAGCGCGACCATCGGCCTCCTCATGGCCGCGGCCTCGCAGGGCCTCGTCGGATTCGATGCGGCGATACCCGTCCTCTTCGGCGACAACATCGGGACGTGCATCACCGCGGTCCTCGCAAGCATCGGCGCGAGCCTCTCGGCGCGCAGGACGGCTCTCGCTCACGTGCTTTTCAACGTATTTGGCACCATCACGTTTCTCACGCTGCTTCCTCTCTTCAAGGTATTCGTTCACGCGGTCACCCCGTCGGGTGACATCGAGCGCCTCATAGCGAACGCCCACACCTCGTTCAATGTGCTCAACACCCTCGTGTGGCTGCCCATGGCCGGCCTGCTGGCCCGTATCGCGACCGCGGTGTACCCCGGGCAGGAGGTCATCATGGAGCACGGTCCGAAGTACCTCGACAGACGCATGCTCTCCACCCCGTCCATCGCCCTGCAACTTGCGGTGAAGGAGCTTGTCAGGATGTCCGGAATCGCGCGCGAGATGGTGAAAGACGCCGGGCAGGCGCTCCTTGCCGGGAAGCCGAGCGCGGTGTCCAAGAGCATAAACGCTCGTGAGGACCTGGTGGACAACCTCCAGGCGGAGATAATCCTGTACCTGTCGACTCTCATGGCCCAGGGTGTGCTCACGCAGCCCCAGTCGACCAGGCTCGCCGGCATGCTGCACGTGGTGAACGACATAGAGCGCATCGGCGACCATGCCGTGAACATATCCGGGTTCGCCATCGACAGGGTGGAGCAGGGTCTCGAATTCTCGGACGAGGCCAAATCCGAGCTTGCTGACCTCTTCGCCCGGGTGGACGAGGTCATATCCGACGCCGTCCAGGCCCTGGAGAGGAACGACCCCGCCCTCGCCCAGGACGTCTGGGAGAAGGAGAAGCACATCGACGAGCTCGAAGAGGTCCTGCGGACGAGCCACCTCAGAAGGCTCAACCAGGGCAGGTGCTCGCCGGCCTCCGGGGTCATCTATGTCGAGGTCGTGGACAACCTCGAGCGCATGGCCGATCATGCCGTGAACCTCGCGGATGCGGTGGTTCAGAACACGCTTCCGCCTCACGAATAGACCGTCTACGCGGAGGACGAGCGGCGCGGCCGTGGGCCCTTTTCGCACGTCGCCGCCTCCGCCTTCGCCTCCGGCTCAGCCTTCATGTTCATCTTCACCTTCGTCTTCGTCCAAGCATGGCGCCGTAAGTTTGCGCCATCTTCCCTGACGGTGCTGGGGCTCGCGGTGCTTACCAGGGCGGGGCGCCCGGAATTTGGCTAGCCTTAAGCGCCAGATTCGAACGCATCTCACCGCACGCGCCGCCCCCAGAGGGCAGCACCGGCAGCCCTGGCAAGGGCTCACCCGCACGAAAGTAGCGGGAACTTGTGGCGATCTACCTGGGTCTGCCCCCTGTCTCTGTTCCTGCCTCTATCTCCGCCCCAGGTGCCTGGCGCCCGGCAGCGGGCGGGTGGAGCATGCCGTTGTGTGCCCCGTCTGATTCCTGGAGGAATTCGCGCGGCCGCGTAGAAGTTCCCAAGGCGGCACGGAGGTCCTGCTATGCCTGGAACTACCAGACACCTCATTCGGGAGAGCAAAGCGAAGAAGCTGACACCCCGGAGGAAACCGCTGTGGCGGTACCGCACCCATCTCGTGGCCCTTCTGGGCACTCTGGTCGCGGGGCTCGGTGTGTTCGGTTTGATGTGTGTCTTCTCAGACATGCGTGGATCCCGGTACGATGCCGGGGCTGTTGGCGAGAAGGTGGCCCATGCGTTGCGAGTGGCTGCCGGCGAGTGGGCCGTGGTCATCCCGCTGCTCCTGGTTGCTCTCGGGGTTACCGTTGCAGTCGAGCGAGAGGCGACCACGATGGCAGCGCGCGCAAGCGGGCTTGTTTGCATCGCCCTGGCCCTGCTCGGCCTGTCGGGTTCGGGAGATGTCGGCGGCGAGGTCGCGAGACGGCTCTCGTGGGCAGTCGGGAGAGCAGGCGCCGCGGTGGCCAGCGGGCTCGTTCTCCTGGTGGGCGTCAGCCTGGCCGCGGATGTGCCTATCCCGAGGCTGGTCGCGGGCCTCTGGAGGCTCGCCGTGTATACCCTCAGGCTGGGGTGGAATGCCGTTGTCATTTTCGGACGTGCCTCGTCGTTCGTGGGCAGGCGCGTCCTTCTACCTCTCTTCGAGGAGCCCGAACCACCGGCGGCGGAGGACGCCGCCGGCGGCGACCTTGCGGACATGTCTGCTGGCGGCGGGGCACCGTCGGGCGCTACGGTCGGGGCTGCCGAGTGCAAGTCCGGTGGCCCAGGAAGAACGCGCAGCAACGCGAAGCGCGAGGCGGCGTCGGTGACCGACGGTCACACCGCGGACGGCACGGTTATCCCTGGCAAGAAGGTCGAACCCCCTTCCGGCGGAGGCTACGCGTTGCCCCCGATAACCCTCCTGGGGTTCCCTGCGCGGCCGGCCAGATGGAAGCAGGGCGAGACGCCGGACCACTCGAGACTGCTTGAAGAGACCCTCGCCAGCTTCGGCGTGAAGGGCAAGGTGGCGCAGGTGGACCGGGGTCCGGTGGTAACCAGGTACGAGCTTGCGCCCGCTCCCGGCATCAAGGTAAGCAAGATCATGAGCCTCGCCGACGACATCGCGCTCGCCCTGGCGTCGTCCGGAGTCCGGCTCGAGGCGCCCATACCTGGCAAGTCCGCAATAGGCATAGAGGTCCCGAACCCGGAGACATCCTTCGTTTACCTTAGGGAAGTGCTGCAATCCAGCGAGTTTCAAAGGCACAAGGGCAAGCTCGCGATAGCCCTGGGCAAGGACATCGCGGGCAAACCGGTGGTCGGCGACCTCGAGAACATGCTTCACCTGCTCGTCGCCGGGGCCACGGGCTCAGGGAAGAGCGTGTGTCTCAACACCCTGATTGCGAGCGTCCTCTTCAAGGCCACGCCCGAAGAGGTCAAGCTCCTCATGATAGACCCGAAGCGTGTCGAACTCACCACTTACGATGGAATACCCCACCTCCTGGCACCGGTGGTGACGGATACGAGGGAGGCCGGCGGATACTTGCGCTGGGTCGCGCAGGAGATGGACAACCGCTACAAGCTCCTGGGGGCGAACGGCGTGAGGAATATAGACAGGTACAATGCCCTTTGCCGGTCCGGCAAGCTCCATGACCCTGAGGCGGAGCCCCTTCCATACATAGTCGTCATCATAGACGAGCTGGGCGACCTCATGATGGTGGCCCAGAAGGAGGTGGAGGACGTCGTCTCTCAGCTGGCCTTCATGGCGCGGGCCGCCGGGATCCACCTGGTTCTCGCCACACAAAGGCCTTCGGCCGATGTGGTCACAGGAATCATAAAGATGAATATACCGTCGCGGATAGCCTTCGCCGTGCCGTCACAGGTCGATTCCAGGGTCATCCTGGACACCGGGGGTGCGGAGCGTCTTCTCGGAAAGGGCGACATGCTGTTCTTCCCGGTCGGGGCGCCAAAGCCCATCAGGGTGCAGGGGGCATACGTCTCCGACTCGGAGATCGAGGCCCTGGTCGACTTCGTGAGGGCCCAGGCGGAGCCGACGTATGTCGCGGAGAGCGTGACCCGGGAAGCCACCGACGGCGAGAGCCTTGGAGAGGAGGACCCGCTCTTCGAGGAGGCGGTCAGGCTCATACTGGAGACGGAGGAGGCGTCCATTTCGAAACTCCAGCGAAGGTTCAGGATCGGATACACGCGCGCAGCCCGGCTGATAGATGCCATGGAGTCCAGGGGTATCGTGGGTCCGTACGAGGGTAGCAAGCCGCGGAAGGTCCTCGTGACACTCGATAGGTGGGATGCGATCCGGGCGAGAGCCCGCGATTCATGAGGAAAGGGCCGCCCCGGTCGTAAGAGCCCGCGAGCGTGCCGGGAGGAGGGATGCAGTGTGCGCGAGATCGGCGAGCTTCTGAGGAAGGCGCGGGAGGCAAATGGTCTTGCCGTTTCCGACGTGCAGGAAGCGACGAAGATACGCAGTCGCTACCTGGAGGCGATGGAGGAGGGGGACTTCGATGCTCTTCCCGGGGAGGTGTACGTCCGGGGCTTCCTGCGCACCTATGCAGAGGCCGTAGGCCTCTCCGGGGACGAGGTCGTGGAGCGGTACAAGTCGGAGCGCGCCAGAATCGAGACAGAGAAAGCCCAGGAAGCACCTCCCGCCAGGGACCAAAACGTATCGAAAAAAGCCAGAATTCAGCGACACTTGTTGATCGCTGTCGGGGCGGTCGCTATCGTTGCGATAGCCACAGGGGTGGCCGTGTGGCGTTCGGGCCATGTACCGGCGGCGCTGACCGACGTGCCACACGAGCATGGACCGGCGGATGTCGTGGCAGGTGAGGCGGATGTCGCAGCAGGCAAACCTGCGAGCCCGTCTGCGGCCGTGGCCCTGCCAGACACGCCCGCCGAAGGATTGACGCAACAGCCTGGCCATGCGGCTGCGCCCGCGCCCGCCTCACAGGCAGCGCCGTCAGCGGCAGCTGTAACCGATGCCACCGAGGTGGCGCCCGCCGGGGCCCCCGCCGGGGACGGCGGCGCCGACATGCGACCGGTTGCCCCTCCTCGTGAGCATGACCAGCCACCGACGACTGGGTCCTGGGCGGCGGCCGGTCCCGCGGGGGAGTCACGCTCCGCCGCCGATGGGCACGAGATTTCCGTGGTCATAACGGAGCGGTGCTGGGTCAGGGTGGTCGCCGACGGGAAGGTGGTTTTCGAGCGTTCGATGCTGGCAGGGGAAGAGGCCACGTGGCGCGCCACGAAGTCCATCCGCATCAAAGTCGGTAATGCCAGCGGCATTCACGTCACCTACAACGGAGTTCACCTTGGGGCACTCGGGAAATCGGGCCAGGTCATCGAGCGGACGTTTCCGGAATATTGAAGGCATGATTTTCCATCGACAAACGTGGCGTCGTATCAACATTTTTCGCCCTGGCAAGAAGGAGAATGCCGAATCGAATCGAATAGCAAATGTCAGAGGTCAGGCCGAACCGCGTGACCACAGCATTTGCAGGCTGGGAGGAGGGACGATAATTGAATAAAGCGGAACTCGTGGCGAAGGTCGCTGAACAGACGGGCGCGAAGCGCAAGGACGTCGAGAGGATCGTCGGCGCGACGCTGGAAGCCGTGGAAGGTGCTCTCGTTTCGGGAGACAAGGTCCAACTCGTGGGGTTCGGCACCTTCGAGGTGAGGAAACGCGCTGCCCGGATGGGCAGAAACCCGCGGACCGGCGATTCCATCAAGATCGCTGCATCCAGGGTGCCAGTATTCAAGGCCGGCAAGGCTCTCAAGGACAAAGTTGCCGCCGAATAATCCGAAGCACATAGTCGATTTCGGAGCTGTCACGGGTTGCCTCGCGGCAACCCATTTTCCTCTCTGCGGCGGCGCTCGGCACGCGAGCAGATGACAAACAGGGCAAAGATCCTCGCGGACCTTCTCGCCGGCTGCTTCTGATCCCTAGTGAGGCCGCAACGACCTTTCGGCCGGGGCAACCTCTAGCTGCAGTACATTGCAGAACCAGAGGCAACCTTTGACCGACTGGCAGAGATCCTGAGCAGACCATACGCGATCTTTCAACCGTACACAGACTGCCTTCGGACCAATGCAAGTCTTGGCTCGGCCAGGAGCGACTTCTTTCGAACCCGGCAAGACCTTTCGGCCTGGACGGATCCTTGGGAGGCCGCACTCTGACCTTCGCTCGGGCGGCACAAGCGTTGCATACGCAAGGACAAGCGCCACCTGTCGCTCGATCGCCGTGAGGCTTTCCGGGCCTGCAGCGCCCGAGAGAAGGCGCACGGCGGTCTTAGCTCGGCCCAGCGAGGACCTTTGCAAGCCTATTATGTCCACGGACACGCGAAATAAACCGAGACTCGCGGGCAATAATCGCATGTACAGGAGCGGTGATTCCTGCAGTGGGTGCGAGGGGGTTTTCATGATGACCACGGTGGACCTGCACGTTCATTCGACTGCGTCTGACGGGCGCTATTCGCCCAGGGAACTCGTGAGGCTGGCATCCGACCGGAAGGTGACTACCATCGCAGTCACAGACCACGATACCGTGGACGGCGTGCAGGAGGCTATGCTCGCGGCAACCAGTTTCGGCGTGCGCGTGATACCCGGGGTCGAGCTCTCCACTGACGTGGAGGAGAGCGAGGTACACATCCTTGGATACCATGTGGACACATCGTTGCCAACACTTACCATGAGCCTTCAAGTGCTGCGCGAAGGCAGGGTTCGACGGGCGGAGAGAATCCTGGAGAAGCTGGCCGGGCTTGGCATGGAAATCCCGATGTCGTACGTGCTGAGCCTCGGCAGGAAAGGCTTTGTCGGCAGGAGCCAGATCTTCCGCGCTATGGTCGATCTCGGCTACGCAAGGGCGGAGCGACGCTACGGTGACTTCGAAAAGTACCTCGGAAAGCATGGCCTTGCGTACGTCGAGCACTACGGGCTGACTCCCGCGGAGGCCGTCAGGCTGGTACTGACCGCCGGAGGTGTGCCTGTGCTGGCCCATCCCGGCAGGACGGCCGGCGGCGCCCTCCTCGGGCAACTCGTAGAGGCAGGTCTTGAGGGGATCGAGGCATACTATCCGACTCACGGTCCCGAATTGACCAGGCGGTGGGCAGACACCGCCAGACGCCTCGAACTCATCGTGACGGGCGGAAGCGACTTCCACGGCATAGCGCCAGACGAGCCTGCCGTGCTCGGCGGCGTGTACGTGCCGGGGAGCGTTGTGGACGACCTCGACGTGAGATGGCGCAAGGTTGTCTCAGGTGAAGGGAAGCGCGCAGGCCCGTCGAAAACTCTATAGAAAGACGGCGGGGCTCACGCCCTTGCAGGGAGAGGGATGGTATGTCGGGTGAAGGTGGAGCGGCGAAGCGGCTCCGGCTCAGGCGACTTCCGGGCAGGCTGTTTCCAGACCGGAAAACCGCGGCTGTTCTCGCGTTTGCGGTCATGATGGGTCTGGGTGCAGTCTCGTGGCATCTTGCCACCTCGGGGCTGCATGACGTCGTGGGATACCGTAGTCCGTATACGTCCCCCATCGAGACCATTGATGCCGCGGGGAGGCTCACGAGACGGCTCGTGTTGGTAATCGTCGACGGTCTCGGGTTTGCCGGGACCGATGAGATGCCAGTGCTGAAGGATATCGGCAGCCGCGGCGCGGCGTTCTCGCTCCTGGTAGATCAGCCGTCGTTTTCGTTTCCCGGGTGGACCACGCTGCTCACGGGTGCACCCCCGGAGATCTCCGGAGTGACCACCAACGGATACAGGGGGCCCATCGCGGTGGACAACCTTTTCGGCGCAGCGCGGCGCGCCGGAACAGGGACCGCTCTCATCGCGACCAGAGAGTGGAAGGAACTTCTCGGTGCGTCCGTGGCCCGTGCTATCTATGTCGATGCACCCGGTCCGGCGGATGTCGCCGCGGCCAGGAAGACCGACGATGAGGTTCTCCGTGCAGCTCTCGGCGAGATGGAACGGACTGGCACCTGCCTCATCGTCGTGCATTTCTCGTCGGTCGACGCCGCGGGGCATGCCTCGGGAGCGGCAGGCGCAGACTACAAGGAGGCGTCGTCCGAGGTGGATGCGAGGATCGGGAAGATCCTGGCAGATCTCGACCTCACCAGCGACACCATAATCGTGACGTCCGACCACGGGCACACAGGGCGAGGCGGGCACGGAGGGTGGGAGGAAGACGTGACCAGGGTGCCGCTGGTGGCCGCCGGGGCGGGGATAGTCACGCCGGCGCATCCAGGCCCGGATCTTCCATGGGCGCCTGCACGCCATGTGGACGTGGCTCCCACCTGCGCGGCCCTGCTCGGGATGCCCGTTCCCGCGCACTCACAGGGCCGGGTCCTTTTCGAGGCGCTCGACGCGCCCCGACACGTGGCCTCCGAAAGGGCGATAAGGCAGGCGGAGGCGAGGCGTGCTTTCGCCGAGGAGTACGTCGGAGTGCTCGGAAGTCGGCTTCCTGCGATAGAACCCGTGTCCAGCGCTACGCTGCTTCACAACGATGGCCGCTATGACGAGGCGTTCGATCTCGCGCTTGCCATGGATGCGGATACGGCGACGGCGATATCGGACGCGCGTGAACGATTTCTCGGTGTGGGAAGGCTCAAGAGACTGCCGGTGATCGCCCTCGTGCTCGGGGGCCTCGCCTTCGGGCTCGTGCTTCTCGTCGGAAGAGACGTTCGAAACGTAAGGATTCCCCTCATTGCGGCGACCGCGTATTTCGGCGCCTTCTACGCCCTGGTCTTCGCGCGCGGGGTCTCTTTTTCCATGAGCGTGTTCAACAGCGAGAGCGAGGTCGTGCCGTTCTTCACCGGAAGAATGCTGGACTCGGCCTTTTGCGGGATCCTTGCTGCAGCGGTTTCGGGGTGGTTGGCGTGGCGGCGGCGCGGACGGCCCCTTGACGCGCTGGTGACCGGTGTGACCTGTGCGTATGTCATCGTGCTGTCTCTTGCCGCCCAGTCTGCGGTATTCGCTATGAGCGAGGGTGTACGGTTCAGCCGGCATCTGCCGGACCTTCACAGGGCCTTCAAGCACTACATGGACCTGCTTCAGACGACGGTCATCGGCCTGTCTTCGCCGGTCCTCGCGGGCATTTCGGCGGGCGGGTGGTGGCTTCGCCGTCGCCTGGAAGCCCCGCCCCGGGTCGTGCCGCGGCGCGGGCATCATTTGACGTCAGGGGGATCTGGTTCGAGATGAACGAAGTCTTCGACTATGTAGACCGTCATGCATCCGAGTTCGTCAGGGAGTTGCAGGGTTTCCTGCGCCAGCCAAGCATCTCAGCCCAGGGCAAGGGCGTGGAAGATGCCGCCAGGGTCGTTGAACGCATGTTTTCCTCCCTTGGCGCGACGGTGCAGGTACTGCGCGCGGGGGAGGCCGCGCCGCTCGTTACCGCGGAAATACCGGGCGGCGGGGAGAGAACCCTCCTTTTCTACAACCACTACGACGTGCAGCCGCCGGAGCCCCTCGATAGATGGCAGCATGATCCCTTCGGCGCCGAGATCGACGGAGGGAAGGTGTACGCGCGGGGGGTAGCCGACAACAAGGGAGACCTCGTCGCACGCGTCAAGGCCGTGCAGGCGCTTCTCGACACGAGGGGAAGCCTTCCCGTGACAGTGAAGTTCGTGGCGGAAGGCGAGGAGGAGATCGGCAGCCCTAACCTTGAGCGCTACGCGCGGGAACACCCGGAGGTTTTCCGAGCCGACGCGTGCATATGGGAGACGGGAGGCCGCGATGAGGAAGGCAGGCTCGAGATCACGCTGGGCTGCAAGGGCCTGTGCTATGCCCACATCGAGGTGGACGGCGGCAGCTTCGACCTGCACTCCTCGCTCGCTGCGGTCGTGCCCAATCCCGCGTGGAGACTGGTCTGGGCGCTCAGCTCGCTGAAGAACGACAGGGAGGAGGTCCTGATTCCCGGGTTCTACGATGACGTCCGAGAGCCGAGCCCCGGGGAGGTCGCGCTCATCGAAAAGCTCCCCGCAGACCCCGGACGCCTCGCGAAGCAGTTCGGCGTCGATCGGCTCGTGCTGGGTCTGGTCGGCACGGAGGCCCTGAAGCGGCTCTACTTCGGGCCTACCTGCAACGTGTGCGGTCTTTCCGCTGGATATGAGGGGCCTGGCTCGAAGACGGTCCTTCCCAGCCGGGCCATGGCCAAGCTGGACATGCGACTGGTGCCTGACCAACGGCCCACTGACATAACGAGGAAGTTCGAGGACTACCTCAGGACAAAGGGCTGCGGCGACTTCCGCGTGACGTGGCTCGGTGCCGAGCACCCTGCCAGGACCGATCCGGACTCGCGCATCGTGAAGGTGCTCCGGGAGACCGTGGTCGAGCTCTACGCGAAAGAGCCTCTGGTATTCCCGACGTCGGCCGGCACAGGCCCCATGTACCAGGTAGCGGCCCAGTTCGGCACGCCAGCCGCAGGTATCGGCATCGGCAACGTCGGGTCGCGGGTTCATGGGCCAGACGAGAACGTGAACGTGTCTGACTTTCTCGAGGGCATAAAGTACATGGCCCTCGTGCTGGAAAGGTTCGCCGGGTAGGGCCGGCGGCGCGCGGAGGAGGAGTCTGTCAACAGGCGTCGAACGTTTTCGCCGGGAGGGGTTCTATACGTGAAGGTCATATGCACGGGCACCAGCGGTTCGGGCAAGCTCGACTACCTCAAGGGGGCGGTTGCCGCCGGAGAGGCGCTCGGCAAGAAGGTTCATCTTTTCAACGTCGGGGACCTCATGTTCAAGAAAGCGGACGAACTCGAGAGTCCCACGAGCCCCGAGAAGATACTCGACCTGTCTCCCTCGACGCTGCGGTCGCTCCGGGCCGCGGTCTTCGAGGAGATCCTGAAGAAAGCCGAGAAGGTCGAGAACTGCATCATCTCCACGCACGGCTGCTTCCGCTGGAAGAACTACCTCATGCCTGCATTTGACGTGCATTATCTCAACGAGCTCAAACCCGATCTCTACATCACCCTGATAGATAGCATCCTCAACGTCTCGAAGAGGCTCGAGGAATCGCCGGTGTGGCGGGGAAGGCTGTCACTGAAAGACGTCCTCATCTGGCGCGACGAGGAGATCTTCGTGACGAAGATGATGGCGTCTTACCAGCGCAAGCCTCATTACGTGGTGGCGGCGGGTCAACCCGCGAGCACCGTTTACAACCTCATGTTCAGGTCTGAGGTCCCCAGGGTATACTTGAGCTTTCCAATAACACTCATGCACAACGACTCCGCGAAGATGCAGGAGGTAAGGGAGTTCCGGGACAGACTGAGAGAGCACTTCGAGGTCTTCGACCCCCTCGCCGTGGAGGATACCGAACTCACATACGGTGTCAGTAAGGAAGAAGCGAAGACGTACAGTCTTGCCGACATAGACCCGGAGTTCGGAGTCGCCCCATCAGAGAGGAGCGAGATAGCAGACCAGACGGTGATCCGCGACTACATGCTCATTGACCAGAGCGACATGGTGGTCGTGTACTATCCGACTGACAAGACATCCCCGGGGGTGCTGTGCGAGATCATCTACGGCTCCACGAACAACAAGGAAGTCTACGCGATCTTCAAGGAGCGCGTGAGCCCGTTTCTGAAGTTCCATTGCACAAAGGTGTTCGCCGACCAGGAGTCCTTCTTCGAGTACCTGAGGCAGACAGGCAAGATGCCTGAGAAGTAGGCGGCAGCGTTGCCTCATGAGGCCCGGAAGCCCCCAGGGGCCGCGAGGGAGGTGGCCGTGATGCCGGAGGCGAATGTGGACAGCGCACATCCGTGGCCCTGCCTGGGAGCGGTTGCAGGCTCCGCCGTCCCTGGCGGTGTATTGGCCATTCCCGTCGAAGGCCCGCTCTTCGCGACCCAGCGACAGATGTCCATGGCCCTTTTCATGACGCTGACGATCCTGGGGGCGCTCCTCTTCGTCGTGCTCGCCACGGTGACGGCCAACAGGGCCCTGAGCAGGAAGGTAAGGGCCACCATCAGAGACCTGTCCGAGTCGGAGGCAAAGTACCGACAGCTCATTGAAAACGCGAGCGACGGCATGTTCGTGGTGGACCCGGACGGCACCATCACCTACGTAAACGAGCCTTTTGCGGCGATGCTCGGGTGCGGATCCCACGAGCTCGTGGGGCGCAAGCTCTTCGATGTCGTGGCCGGCACGTGCCATGATGAGGTCGCCGCTGCGCTCTCGCCGGGCGCTGCCTCCAGCGACTGCCAGATGCTGGACGTAGAGCTGACGGGAGACGGCGGCAGGTCAGTGTGCTGCCAGATCAATATGAGCGTCATCGACAGGGAAGGCGCCCCCAGCGCTATCCAGGGCGTGGTGCGCGACATTACCCAGAGGAGGCAGCTCGAAGAGGAACTGCGCCGCCAGACCGAGGAAGCGCGCCGCTTTGCCGCGGAGATGATGAGCATATACAGGGTGGGGGTCGCAACCACATCCGTACTCGATCTTTCGGCGCTCCTCGAGGTCATGTACGAGCAAGTGGCGGCCATCATAGGCAACGAATCCTTCTTCGTGGCCCTCTTCGACGAGCAGGCACAGGAGATCAGGTTCGAGATACTGGTGGACCATGGGGTGCGCGTGGCCAGCTTCACGAGGCCATATCCCACCGGGAAGGGGCTCACCGAGTGGGTGATAAGGTCTGGCAAACCCCTGTTCATAAGAGACTCGTCCACCGACATGGAGCATGTGCCGACAGAAGCCATCATGCTCGGGGACAAACCTCTATCCGTGATTGCGGTGCCGCTTTCCGTTCAGAAGAGCGTCATCGGGGTCATGTCGGTGCAGAGCTACACCCAGCGGTTTGAAGAGGACCATGTACGGATCATGTCTACCATCGGCACCCAGGCTGCCATCGCCATTGAGAACGCCAGGCTCTACCGGGAGCTCAAGGCCAAGAACGAACTCCTCGAGAAGAGCGAGACGGAGCTCAAGCGGGTCAACGCCAGGCTCGACAGGCAGCTTGCTGAGGTCACACGGCTGCACCGGATAGCCGAGAGGCTGGCCATAACGGACTCGGTGACGGGGCTGTTCAATCACAGACACTTCCAGGAGAGGCTCACAGAGGAGCTTGCCAGGTGCGAGCGCTACGGTCGCTATCTGTCTCTGCTGATGGTGGACATCGACGACTTCAAGCAGTACAACGACGTGCTGGGGCATCCGGCAGGCGACGCCGCGCTGAAGGCGGTGGCAAGGCTCCTCACGAGGTCCGTTCGGTCCACTGACATAGTAGCGAGGTATGGCGGAGAGGAGTTCGTGGTGATACTCCTGGAGGCGCAGAAGGCGCACGCGCTCAGGGTGGCCGAGAAGATCAGGGCAAGGATAGAGGCATATCCGTTCCCCCACGAGGACCAGATACCGAGCGGGCGTGTCACCGTCACGGTAGGGGTCGCCACGTACCCCGCCGACGCCAGGACCAAGAAAGACCTCATCTACCTCGCTGACATGGCGTGCTATCGCGGGAAGAGGGAGGGGCGCAACCGGGTCATCGAGGCGTGACTTCCGCAAGGTCCGCCAGCACGTCGACGCGGCGGGGCGTGACGACCACGAAACCGCCGGCCACCTGGATATCCTTGTGCTCGCCGTTGCAGGCGGCAACGATGCGACCCGGGCGAAGGGCCGTCACCAGCGGGGTATGGTTGCCCAGCACCTCGAGATCTCCCTCCGATCCCGGGAGCATCACCGAGGAGGCGCGAGCGTCCAGGACTACCTTCGTCATCGTGAGAATGCGAAGAGCGATGTCACTCATGTTGTGTGCGCCTCACTACCGTGCGCGCTTCACCGCCTCGTCCATGGCGCCCACCATGTAGAAGGCCTGCTCGGGAAGATCATCCAGCTCCCCCCTGATGATCCTGCCGAAGCCCTCGACGGTTTCGCGAAGCGGCACGTATCGCCCAGGCTCGCCCGTGAACGCTTCGGCCACGAAGAGCGGCTGCGTGAGGAACCGCTGCACTTTCCGCGCCCGGCTCACGATGAGCCTGTCCTCGTCTGAAAGCTCGTCTATCCCGAGGATCGCGATGATGTCCTTGAGCTCTCTGTAGCGCTGAAGCACGGCCTGCACGCCACGGGCCACCTCGTAATGCTCGTCCCCCACGACGCGCGGGTCCAGCACGCGGGACGTCGAATCGAGGGGGTCAACGGCGGGGTAGAGGCCGAGCTCGGCGATGTCTCGGGAGAGCACGGTCGTCGCATCCAGGTGCGCGAACGCGGTTGCCGGAGCGGGGTCGGTGATGTCGTCGGCCGGCACGAACACCGCCTGCACCGAGGTGATCGAGCCTCTGGCCGTGGATGTGATCCTCTCCTCCAGCATCCCGACCTCGACTGCGAGGGTGGGCTGGTAGCCGACGGCCGCCGGCATCCTCCCGAGCAGCGCCGATATCTCCCCGCCCGCCTGGATGTAGCGGAATATGTTGTCGACGAAAAGAAGCACGTCCTGTCCTTCAACGTCGCGGAAATACTCGGCCATCGTGAGACCTGCCAGGCCCACGCGGAAGCGGGCACCGGGCGGCTCGTTCATCTGCCCGAACACGAGGGCGGTCTTCTCGAGGACCCCGGATGCCTTCATCTCGAGCCAGAGATCGTTTCCTTCGCGGGTGCGCTCGCCGATACCCGCGAACACAGAGAAGCCACCGTGCTCAACGGCGACGTTGCGGATGAGCTCCATGATGAGCACAGTCTTGCCCACGCCGGCGCCGCCGAAGAGCCCGACCTTGCCGCCACGGGGGTAGGGCGCCAGTAGATCGATGACCTTGATGCCGGTCTCCAGGATCTCGTTTCCCGTCCACTGCTCGGTAAGCTCCGGGGACGGGCGGTGAATGGGCCAGGGCTCGACGTTTTCGGGCGGTCCGAGACCGTCTATCGGCTGACCGAGGACGTTGAATGCCCTGCCCAGGGTGCCGCGGCCCACTGGCACCTTCATCGGCGTGCCCGTGTTGACGACCTCCATGTCCCGGGTGAGGCCCTCGGTGGACGACATGGCGATCGTGCGGACCCGCCCCCTGCCTATGTGGTGCATGACTTCGAGGGTCACGCGGGCGGGCTCGCCCGGTGCCTCGTCATAAGGCCCGCTCTCGGGTGCCGGACGCGGCGGTCCCACGATCGTGAGGGCCGTGTATATGTCCGGGATGTCGTGCTCCGGGAACTCGACGTCCACCACCGGACCGATTATCTGGACGACCCTGCCCCGGGCATGGTCGCGCGCACCCTCCGGCTCGCCGCCGATTCGCTTTTCTGGCATCGCTCCCATTCCTTCATCCCTCGCTGTGACTCCTCAGTAAGTACGTCGCCACGAATCCGCGCTGTTTTTCAGCGCGCGTCCTACCCAGGGTTGCCGGCGTTACACTCGGGGACGGCGTCCCACGCGGGGCGCGCTTCGCCAGACTCCGGCCCGTCGGGGAAGTGGCCGGACTTTGACACCCCTCGTGCAAGCACCGGCAACCCCTTCCAGGAGTCGGGAGCATTTCTGCGCCCCCACTTAGCGGAGGCTTTCGGCGCCGGTGGCGATCTCCGAGATCTCCTGCGTGATCTCGGCCTGCCTGGCCCGGTTGTATGTGAGCGTCAACCTCTCCATAAGCTCACCGGCGTTGTCCGTCGCCGAATCCATGGCGATGGTCCGCGCAGCAAGTTCGCTCGCCTTCGCCTCCACGAGGGCTGCGTACACGACTGACACGAGGTAGTGGGGGAAAAGCCTGTCGAGGACGGATTCCGGAGAGGGCTCATACGTGAGCGGCAGATCGAAATCGCCCCGGTCTTCGTCGGCGCGGGCGTGGCTTTCGCGGCCGTCGCCATCCTCCCGGCCGCTGTCCCTTTCCCCGCCGGGGTTCCGGTCCTGGTGCGCTTCGCGGACGCGGTACGAGTCCTGGCCGTCGTCCCCGTTCTCGCCTCCATCCCAGTCCTCGTCCTCGCCCTTGCCCTTGCCCTGCCTTCGATCCTGGTAGCCGGCCTGCTCAGCCTTTTCGACGGGCAGCAACTGTAGGATGTCCGGCCTGTACAAGCCCCGGGACATGAACCTTCCGAACACGAGGTGGAGGGAGTCTATCCGGCCGTCGAAGTACAGGGCGAGCAGGTCCTCGGCCATTCGCCTGGCCAGCCTCTCATCGGGCGTATCAGGGAGACGGACGTACTCCTCGGCAGGCTGAAGACCTCGCCTGCGGAAGAAATCCCGCCCCTTCCTGCCCGCCGCCATCACCATGATGCGGCCACGACTGCCGGTCGCCGCTCTGGAGACGTGGGCCATCGCAAGCCGGAGGATCTCCGCGTTGTAGCCGCCGGCAAGGCCTCTGTCGGAGGTTATGACGAGGTAAGCCGGAGCCGCGACTTCCGCTGGTCTGAGAAGCGGGTGAGCCCACGCCGGGGTCCGCGCTGCGATGTCGACGACGATGCGCCGGAGAGCCCCGGCATATGTGCGAGCGGGATCCACGAGCCTCTCGATCCGGCGCAGCCGCGTGGAGGCCACAAGGGACATGGCGCGGGTGATCTGCTGTGTTCCACGGACGCTACGTATCCTGCGTCGGAGGTCACGAAGTTCCTCCATGCGGCCTGGCTCACGCTCCCTCGATAACTTGGCCTTCTATGCCGCCCTCGGCCTTCCTGGGCGAGGTCTCGACGGGGCCCTCCACGCCTTTCGGCGTGAAGACCTCTTTGAACTCCCCTATGGCCGACACGAGACGCGCCTCCAGGTCGTCATCGAGGTCCTTCCCTGAGGCGATGGCCTGGACGATGTCAGGGTGCGCCCTGTGCATGTGCTCGATGAACTCGCCCCTGAAGGATGAGATGGCTTCCACGGGGATGTCGTCGAGGTGTCGGCGGACCACGGCGAATATGATCATCACCTGGTCCTCCACTGACATGGGCTGGTACTGCGGTTGTTTGAGCACCTCCACGATGCGCTTTCCCTTTTCCAGGCGGGCCTTCGTCTCAGGATCGAGTTCCGTGCCGAACTGCGCAAACTCTGCAAGCTCCCGGTACTGAGCGAGGTCGAGGCGCAGCCTTCCTGCCACCTTCTTCATGGCAGGCACCTGCGCCTCGCCTCCGACCCGCGACACGGAGAGTCCCACGTTGACCGCGGGTCTCACCCCTGAGAAGAAGATCTCGCTTTCGAGGTATATCTGCCCGTCGGTTATGGAGATCGCGTTGGTCGGTATATATGCCGACACGTCGCCAGCAAGCGTCTCGACGACGGGAAGGGCCGTCATCGAGCCGCCGCCGAGGTCGGGCGAGAGTTTCGCGGAGCGCTCCAGGAGTCGCGAGTGAAGGTAGAATATGTCTCCCGGGAACGCCTCGCGCCCCGGCGGGCGCCTGAGGAGGAGGGATGTGGCTCTATATGCCATGGCGTGTTTCGACAGATCATCGTAGACGATGAGCGCGTGACGGCCGGTGTACATGAACTCCTCCGCCATGGCGCAGCCGGCGTAGGGAGCGATGTACTGAAGCGGCGCAAGCTCACTCGCGGATGCCGCCACCACGATGGTGTAGCCCATGGCGCCCTCATCCTCGAACAGCTTGACCAGCTTTGCGATGGTAGAGCGCTTCTGGCCGATCGCCACGTACACGCAGATGACATCCTTGCCTCGCTGGTTCAAGATGGTGTCGACGGCGATGGCGGTCTTTCCGGTCTGCCTGTCCCCTATGATCAGCTCCCTCTGTCCTCGCCCGATGGGGATCATGGAGTCGATGGCGAGAAGTCCAGTCTGGAGAGGTTCCGACACGGGAGTCCTCATGGCGATGCCAGGGGCCGGGTGTTCTATGGGGCGGCGGGTCGGCGGATTTATAGGGCCCTTTTCGTCGATGGGCATTCCCAGGGCGTTGACCACCCTGCCCACCAGGGCGTCACCGACCGGTACCTCGATGATCCGGCCAGTGCCGCGCGCGGTGTCGCCCTCTTTCACATCCACGTCTGAACCCAGGAGCGCAACTCCGACGGTGTTCTCTTCGAGGTTGAGGATTATCCCCAACACCCCGCTGGGGAACTCCACGAGCTCGCTCATCATGGCGCCCCGGAGTCCGGAAAGGCGGGCGATTCCATCGCCCACCTCGAGGACCGTGCCCCGGGTGTATATGTCGAGGCTCGGGCGTATCTCGGCGAGGCGTGCTCGTATGGCTGACGCTACAGCCTCAGGCGAAAGCTCCAACAAGGTCACTCTCCCCGCGGCGTTGCAGACGGCCCTGCAGGCGCTTGCGGCGTTTCGGGTGCGACGGCAGGGGACGCTTCGGAGCCTGCCGGTGCGGGGGCGTCGAGTTCCTCGCGCAGCCTGCGGAGCCGGCCCGCCACGCTCCCGTCGAGCACGGTGTCGCCCACCTGGACTATGAGACCTCCGAGGATTCCAGGGTCTACATCCTGCTCGATGACCACCTGACCGCCGAGTTTCTCGGTGAGGCCTGTGCGAAGCGCTTCCATGTCGCCTGCCGAAAGCTCGACCGCGCTCGTCACGCGCGCGCGTACCACGCCTCTGTCCTCGTCGAGGAGCCGGCGGTACGCGCTGGCCACCGCATCGACGGAGTCAACCAGGTTTTCGTCTACGAGCAGATCGACAAGGCCGAGGGTGACGGGCGAGAAGAGACCGCCCAGAACGTCAGAGACGACAGATCGCCTCTCTTCGGCGGGAAGGCCCGGGTCGGACAGGGTTCGCTTGAGAAGGGATACCGACGACAGCGCCTTCGCGACCTCTTCAAGCTCTACGGCGACAGTCTGGGGGTCAAGGCGTTCCCTTGCGATGGAGAGCAGGGCCCTTGCAAGTGTGCCGGGGTCCAGCGCTGCCGTCATGAGACCTTCCCTCCAGGAGTTGCCCCGGCAAGCTCGCGTGCGGCGCGGGACGCGAGGCGGCGAAGGCCCTCAGCATCAAGCGCGTCGCGGATGGCCTGTGAGGCAATGGCAACCGAGAGATCCACCGCCTCCCTGCGGATGTCCTGAAGGGCCCGCTCTCTTTCGTGGCCAATCTCCTCGCGGGCCCGGGCCATGATGAGCGAGGCTTCCTGCGTGGCGAGCTTGCGGGCCTCGGCGCGGATCTGGTCCGACGCGCGCCTGGCCTCATCTGTGATCTCCCTGGCCTTCTCGCGCGCCCTGGACATCTCGGACTCCATCTCCCCCCTCAGCCTCGCGGCGTGCTCCCTGTCGGCCTCAGCGGCCAAGACTCGCTCGCGGATGAAGCGCTCCCGCCGCTCCAGGTACGCCTTCACCGGACCGAAGAGGTAGCGACGAAGGACGAGGAACAGAACGGTGAAATTCAGTATTTGGAAGATGTACGTATAATCGAGACGCATGACAACCCTCCAGGCTGGCGGCTGCTTCTGGGCGATGGGCCCGTGTATGCAGGACGGATTGCAGGTCAGCGAAGCAGCCTGAGGAATGGGTTTGCGAACAGCAGGATCAGGGCCACGACCAGCGCGTATATTCCTGTCGTCTCGGCGATGGCGGCACCGAGGAGCATTGTCCTGATGATCTCTCCCTGGGCCTCAGGTTGTCGGCCCACCGCCTCCGCTCCCTTGCCCGCTGCAAACCCCTGTCCGACGCCGGGCCCGATGCCTGCCACCATCGCGATTCCCGCCCCGATGGCCGACGCGGCAAGCACGAGTGCCCTTGCGGCAAGTGCTGGGTCCATGTGAAGCCCTCCTTCCCTTCGTATACTCTGTCCAGTCGCGCGGCTTTGTAATCGCTTTCCGAGCCACGGCTACTTCACGTTCAGCCCTGAAGGCGGTTATTCCCAAAAGGAGTGGAGGCGCCGCTTGAGGACGCCTCCACTCGATGGACCCCGTCTCGGCAACGCCCGAGACTGCACCATGGAATGGGCCCGGCCGGGCCGGACTGTGGCACGCACGTTTTCCGGATCCGACTCCCCGGCCTGTCAGCCCGCCCTCTCGAAGATGAAGCCGTAGTAGTCTCTGCCCACGCCTTCCTTGACTACGCCCACCGTTGCCCTGACTTTCATGCCCACGGCGAGGTCCTCCGTGTTCATCTGGCCGGAGACGCGAAGGCCGTTCGGGAACTCGACGATGCCGAAACCGAGCCAGGGCTTCATGTAACCCTCGGGAAGGGCGTACACCCTGGTATAGGTGAGGAGCGTGCCCTCGCCCTCGAGGGGAACGGCCTCGAACCCGCGGCCGCCGCACCTGCGGCAGACCGCCCGCGCCGGATGGAACAGCTTTCCGCACGCCGTGCACCTGTATGCGTACATCCTGGGCTCCATGGCCTCTTCAGCCCTCCTTCGTCAGAATCGTGGCGACCACGTTGTTTCCGAAGCCGCCGAAGTTGACCGCAAGGCCGTGCTTTGCGCCCTCCACCTGACGGCCGTCCGCCTCTCCGCGGAGCTGGCGAACGATCTCGACGATCTGAGAGACGCCCGTCGCCCCGAGAGGATGTCCCTTGGCCTTCAGCCCACCTGACGTATTGATGGGAAGCTTGCCTCCCACGCGGGTATCGCCGCGCCGGGCAGCGAGATGGCCCTCGCCCCTCGGGAAGAGGCCGGCCTCTTCTGATATGGCTATCTCGAGTATCGTGAAGGCGTCGTGCAGCTCTGCTACGTCGATGTCTTCGGGTGTGAGGCCAGCCATAGCGTATGCGCGTTCGGCCGCGAGGCGCACGGCAAGCAGGTCCGTGGGGATTTCGCGTTCTGCCACGACGTGAGTATCGGTGGCCTGACCGATCCCGGCGATCCTCACGGGCTTCCTGGGAAAACGGTCCACAAGATCCATGGCGCACAGCACCAGCGCGGCGGCGCCATCAGAGACGGGGCATACGTCGTACACGCGGAGGGGCTCCGCGACGTAAGGGTTGATGACGTGGGCGTCCTCGTCCTCGATGATCGCGTGGAAGCTCGGAACAAGCTGTATGTGGGCCACCGGATTGCGCATGGCGTGCTCGTGGTTCTTCACCGCGACGATGGCGAGGTCCTTCTCTGTCACGCCGTACCTGTCCATATAGAGCCTGGTGAACATGCCCGCAAAAGCGGGGAGCGTGAGACCGTATGCATACTCGGCGTCGGGATGAAGCATCGTGGCGACGAAGTCGGTGGCTTCCCAGCCTGTCACGATGCGCATGAGTTCGCCGCCAACCACGAGAGCCGCGTCACACATGCCGCTTGCGATGGCCATGTAGCCGAGTTTCACGGCGGACGCGCCCGATGCGGGTCCGTTCTCGATGGTCTCGGCCATCGCGGGCTGCAGGTCGAGGGTGTCCACGAGGGCCGACGCGACGCTGCTCTGGCGGTTGAGGATCCCGGCCCCCATGGACGCGACGAACACCTGATCCACGTTACCCTTTCCTGTCTTGACCCCCGCGTCGTCGAGAGCCTCCAGGGCTGCGAGCGCCAGCATGTCGACGAGGGGCAGGTCTGCGCGTCCGAATTTCGTGTGCCCCACGCCCGCGATTCCAACCTTCCTCACCGTGATCCCACCTTTCCTACCGTTTGAAGCCCGGAATCTGGGGGTACTCGGAGGGTAGAATCAGCTTCCTGGCGATTTCGAGCATCTCCGAGGACACGGGCCTGCGACCCGTGCATTTCATGCGCTTGTGCTTCTCCCACAGGGCCTTCGTGAGCACGTGCGTCGGGACGCCACCCAGTTCATGCCAGGTATCGGGCCGGCTTTCGAGCTCGTACTCGATCATCCATCGCCGATACCCGATCGGGCTCTCGGCGACGATGAGCACTTCCTGCTGGCCCAGGTAGTCCATGTGGTATTCCATCTTGGCCGCGAAGAGCTGGGCGCCGATCCGGAGGCCCCGCTTGATGGCGACGGTGTGGTAGGACATCCCAAGGTTTTCGTCGACCATCCTCCCATTGACGATCCCGACGATAACGCCGTCGATGGTGCCCACGAGCACGTACTCGTTCTTGACGCGATACCGCTGGTAGGCGAGGAGTTCGGCGTAAAGCCTGGCAGCCACGATGTCATAGAAGTCCTTTTCCACCGTCACGAGGGGGCTCACGGCCTCGAGAAGCTGCGGGACGTCCTCGCGGCCTGCCTGGTGTACGACCATCTTCTCGCCGGATGCGAGCGTGATGTACTTGGCGGGATACGAAGGCATGTCTAGCTCGGGCGGACGAAGAGACTGCTCCAGCTTGTCAACGATCATGTCTGGAATCCTCCTTCTCGCTGCATTGACTTCCCGGACCCTGACTTACGCGACTGCGCCCCGACGACGCAAGCCGGGATGCCCTGGATTCGACACCTGTCAATACACTAATTACTCGCTTCTCGTGTGTGTCCTTTGGATAAGGTTCATAAAGTTTCAACCGGCGCTTTATGGCGACTTGCGACCACGACAGCCCGGCCCATGGCCCCGCCTCAAGTCACGTCCGCGGCCTCCTCTCTCTTTCTCTTTGCGGCCGTCGGAGGAACCGTGGCGGCTTCTGTCGAATTCTTCTGACTGAGCCGAAGAAGGTCCCGGAGGTGTCAAGGCCATGCTGCACGAGGTCGGCATAACGGTGGAGGAGGTCCTCACGCTCCCGGCGTTCATCGGTGCAAAGGTGACGGGAGGGCGCCAGGGACTCGGCCGGGTCGTGACAAACGTCAATGTCATGGAGGTGCCAGACATTCTGGAGTGGATCAGGGAGGGGGACCTTCTTCTCACCACAGGCTACCCCATCAAGGACGACGTGGAAGCCCAGAGGACCCTTCTTCCGAGGCTTGCGGCGAAGGGCCTCGCGGCGGTGGCGTTCAAGCCCAAGCGGTACATCGATACGGTGCCTTCTCATATGGTAGAGGCTGCGGACGAGTATGGGTTGCCGCTTCTCGAGTTGCCGCCGGAGGTAAGCTTTTCCGAGCTCATTTCAGCGGTGCTGGCGCAGATTGTGAATCGCCAGGCGAGGTTCGTGCAGCTCGGCATGGCTGTGCACCGCAAGTTCATGAATCTTATCGTGGAAGGCGGAGGCCTCGAGGAGATCGCAAGCGCCCTCGCGGACCTGCTCAAGGCCACCGTGCTCGTGGAGGACTCGCTCAACCTTCGTCGAGCGTTCGCCGGTGAGAACTGGGGCAGGGGGACGGCAGACCTCGTCCGCACCATTCTGGACCGGCCCGCAGATCTCCTTGCCACCGAGACGCTCACCGACAGCGTAGAGGGCACAGTGCTATCGTTCCAGCGCGAGCAGGTCGAGGGCGATGGTTACAGGGCCGAGGTGGTGCGGGTGCCGGTGACGAGCGCCAACGAGCAGTTCGGCTCCATCAAGGCGGCGAAGTTCGAGAATAGCTTTACCGTGCTGGACCTTCTCAACCTCGAGCGCCTGTGCCCGCTCATATCCTTCGACATCATCCGTCACCATGGCCTCGTCCAGGTGGAACAGAAGTATCGCACCGAGTTCCTGGACCAGCTCTTCTCCACCGACCATCCGGACCAGGAGAGGTTCATGGCGAGGGGGAAGACGTTCGGTTGGGACCTTGGCCTCGAGTATGTGGCCGTGCTTCTCGATGTGCGACCCAGCAACAGGATCGAGAACATAGCCGAGAACGAGCGAGCCTGCCAGCTTGCCAAGGCCCAGGCTACGACCATTCTCGGCGACTTCTGCCGCAGGAACAGGCTGAAGCACATACTCACCAGCCATGCCAGCGGGATACTGCTCTTCCTGCATCCGGAGGGCATTACAGGCCGCGACGCTGTTGCGTGGGTGGACGACACCATCAAGAAAGCCCGCAAGAACATCCAGCGCTGGACAGTTACGTGCGGGGTCGGCCGCCCCGGGAAGGGGGCAGACGGTCTCAGGAAGAGCTACCGTGAAGCGCGCGCGTCACTCGAGCTGGGGCGCACCATCTTCGGCGGGGGGCGCGACGTTCACTACGAGGCGCTTGGGGTATACCGGCTCCTCCTGGGGCAATCTGATGTCGCGGAGCAGAGGAGGTTTGCCGCAGAGGTGGTGGACCCGCTGCGGATATATGACACATCCAGGGGCGGCGAACTCCTGAAGACCCTTGAGACGTACCTCCAGACCAACGGAAATGCCAAAAGGACCGCAGCGCTACTCTTCACTCACTATAACACCGTGCTGTACCGGCTCAACAAGATCAAGCAGCTGACGGGCCTCGACCCGTATCATCCCGACCAGCGTCTGACCCTCCAGACGGCCCTGCGGCTCTTCAGGATATACGGCTCCGACGAGGCCGGGGCGTAGCGGCGGCTGCGTAAGGGACAGGGGGGCAAGGGGGGGAACTGTGACAGAACAGGCGCCGGAACTTTATGATGGTTTCACAAAGGTATGCGCCCGGCCGGCTTGGAATTACTGAAATGAGGAAACCAGGTGAGCTATGTCATGGAGAGGGCGATGGACAGGATCCCGGCCGGAGGAGCGCAAAGATACCTGGGCGCGGTTCAGGCAGGGCCGCGCTTTTGCGATCTTCTCTCCGGCGTACGGCGCTATCTGGTCCACAGCGTCTTCGCAGGGGCCCTCAACCTGTGGGACGGGCAGGAGTTCCTCACCCTGCTGCCTCTTTCGCGCGGATGCGGAGCGACCTGGGCCACAGTCGCGGTTGCGGCGGGGGAGTCGTTCCTCGACTTCGGGATTGCGCCCGGGTTGGAGGTCGAGGCCTGCAGCGGGAGGTGGGTGAGACTCGGGCCGGAGGTCGTCGTGGATTTCGGCTCCGCCATGGCGTGGGAAAGCAAGCTTGCCGCGTTGATGGTGGATGACGTGCGCGAGGCGAACCTCCGGGCGCTTCTCGACACCCTGCTCAGGGTCCCGGCGCCATCGCCGATTCGCGGGGCCATCGACGGCAACGGCGTGCCCGGCCGGGGCATCGTGGCTCTTGTCGACGGCCTCAGGGCGTCGGTCGAGGCCGCACACGGCGCGCGGCTGCGCGCGGCCCTTGGTGGCCTCGTGGGCTTCGGGCCGGGGCTTACACCGAGCGGGGACGATCTGGTCGCGGGTCTTTGCCTTGCGAGAGCCGTGGTGCGGAAGGCGTGTGGGAAGCCGGATGGGTTCTGGGAGGACGCCGTCCGGGAGGCGCTCGGCCGCACCCATGCTCTAAGCGGGTTTCTTGTCCGGGAGGCGCTCGGGGGGAGGGGCCATGAGTTCGCGGAGGACGCCCTCTATTATCTCCTCGCAGGTGAACCACGCGAAACGGCTCATGGGGCAACAAGGCTTGTCAGCATCGGTGCAACCTCCGGGTTCGATATGGGGGTCGGTATCTATCTTGCCGCCGAGTGGCAGAGGAGGTATGCCTGGTGTTCGAGCGGCTGACGGTCAAGAAGGACGCCTACTATGACTCGGTTGTCCTGATGAGATTGACCCAGGAGGTGCAGAGGCTTGCCGGGATCACCAGCGCCCTCGTGGGCATGGCGACCGACTTGAACAAGGACAGCGCGCGAGCGATGGGCTTCGCCGACCCGGAGCTGCAGGACGCCGGGCCGAACGACCTCATCGTTGCTCTCGTGGGCGAAGAAGAGCGGATCCTCGACGAGGCTGGGAAGGTGGTTGCAGCCAGGCTGGAGAGCAAACCCAGGCCCACGACGGGGGCAGAGCCTACCCGACCGGAGGCGGTCTATTCGTCGCTTTCGGAGGTCCCCATCGGCGGAGGCGGCATCGCCGCGATCTCGGTGCCGGGGACCTATGCAGCGCGCGAGGCACGCGCAGCCCTCAGGCGGGGGCTGCACGTATTCCTCTTCAGCGATAACGTCTCGCTCGAGGACGAGCGGGTTTTGAAGGAGACGGGCCGCAGGGAGGGCCTCCTCGTCATGGGGCCTGACTGCGGCACCGCTGTCATTGGGGGCATCGGCCTGGGATTTGCAAACAAGGTGCGGCCCGGGCGCATCGGCATCGTGGCGGCCTCGGGAACGGGGCTGCAGCAGGCGCTCGCCGTCATCGACAGGCTGGGAGAGGGGATCACTCATGCCATAGGCACCGGAGGCCGCGATCTGCGCAGAGAGATCGGGGCCATAACCACGCTGATGGGGATTGACATCCTGGAACAGGACGAGGCCACCGCCGTGAAGATGGTCATATCCAAGCCGCCTCACGACGAGGTGCGCCGGCGGGTGATAGCCGCTCTCGAGGGCGGCAGCAAACCCTCGGTCGTGTGTTTCATGGGCGAAGAAGGTGACTTGCCCGGGGCGGGGGCGGGGAAGGTGAGGTTCGCACGAGACCTCGAGGAGGCCGCCGTCGTTGCCTGCTCGCTGTCAGGCGCGGGGGCGGGCCGGGAACTGTATCCACAGGAAGAGATGGAGGCGATCCTTCGAGGCGTCGTGGCGGGCCTGCCTGGTGCGGGCGGCGGCGCAGGCCGCGCGGGCGGCCATCTCCGGGGGCTATACGGCGGCGGTACTCTGTGCGAGGAGACTATGACGGTCCTTGCGCGGTCGGGGATAGAGGTGTACTCGAACGTTGCCTGGCGGCCGGAGCTCTTGCTCGAGGACCCGGAGATGAGCCACGCTCACACATGTGTCGACCTGGGCGACGACTACTTCACGAGGGGGCGGCCGCACCCGATGCTCGAACCCGGCCTTCGTGCGCCGAGATACCTCCGTGAAGCGCGCGATCCCGATGTCGGCATTCTCCTCTTCGACGTGGTGCTCGGGTACGGGTGTCATCCAGACCCGGCGGGTGTGATGGCGGAGGCGGTCCGGGAGGCAGCGGAGATCGCCCGATGCGAAGGCCGGGCCCTCGTCCAGATCGCTGTGGTCGTCGGCACTTCCGGGGATCCGCAGGGTCTGGCAGGGCAGGAGAAAGCCCTTCGCGACGCGGGCGCAGTCGTCTTGTCATCCAATCACGCCGCTGCGAGGCTTGTGGCCTTACTGCTCGGGTCAGGACGCTTCTCACGGTGATGTGCCGATTTCTCGAAAACGCGGGGGCGAGCCAAGGTGTTCGTGCCGGCTCGTGGGCGAGGAGGGATGAGAGCATGGCGATGGTGAAGAACTGGCCTCCCACCGGGGCGATCGTCAACCTGGGCAGCGGCGTGTTTGCCAGGTCCATGCGCGATCAGGGTGCAAGCGTGTACGAAGTCCTGTGGGAACCGCCCGCCCGCGGCAAGCTCGAGCTCATCGAGATCCTGGATGTCCTGGCGGGCAGAGAGGACATCGAGGAGGCCAACCGCCTCGCGCTCGAGAGGTACAGCTCCGCGCAGCCGGTCCTCGTCGGCGTCGGAAGGGCTCGCGACGTCATCCCGGGCTTCGGCGGAAAGATGCTCCTTCATGCGGGCCCACCCATCACGTGGGACAGAATGTCAGGTCCCCTGAAGGGGGCGATCGTCGGGGCGATCGTCTACGAAGGCTGGGCCGCATCGCCGGAGGACGCGGAGGGAATCGCGGTCGAGGGAGACGTGGAGTTCTCCCCGTGCCATGAGCACTCCGCCGTCGGCCCGATGGCGGGCGTCGTCTCCCCATCCATGCCTGTGTTCATCATCGAGAACAGGACCGCCGGAAACAGGTCGTACTGCACTCTCAACGAGGGTCTGGGAAAGGTCCTGCGGTATGGGGCGTATAGCAGCGAGGTTCTCGACAGGCTGAGGTGGATGGCTGACGTCCTCGCGCCTGTCCTTGCCAACGCTATTGAGCTTTCCGGGGGCATCGACCTCAAGTCCATAATCGCCCAGGCCCTGCACATGGGGGACGAGGTGCACAACCGCAACAGGGCCGCGACCTCGCTCTTCATCCGCACCGTAGCGCCATACCTGCTCGACACGGGCTTCCCCCTTGCCGACATCCGTCGCGTCCTCGAGTTTATGAACGGCAACGATCACTTCTTCCTCAACCTCTCCATGCCGGCCGCCAAAGCCATGCTGGAGGCGGCCCACGGGGTGCCGAAGAGCACCATGGTCACCGTCATGAGCAGGAACGGCACGGATTTCGGTATCAAGGTGAGCGGGCTTGGAGGCGAGTGGTTCGTTGGCCCGGCCGAGAAGGTGAAGGGCCTCTATTTCCCAGGCTTCCGTGACGAGGACGCGAACCCGGACATCGGCGACTCCTCGATAACCGAGACGGCGGGGCTGGGCGGGTTCGCCATGGCGGCCGCCATTCCAATCGTGCAGTTCGTCGGCGGCACGCCTGACGATGCCCTCGGTTTCTCCAGGAAGATGTACCGCATCACCATGACGGAGAACAGGTTCTTCAGCATACCGGTCCTGGGCTTTCGCGGGACGCCCACCGGAATCGATCTTCGAAAGGTGGTGGAGACCGGAATTCTGCCGCAGATAAACACGGGCGTCGCCCACAAGGACCCCGGGATAGGACAGGTCGGCGCGGGGCTCGTGACCCCGCCATGGGAATGTTTCGAGAAAGCGCTTCTGGCCTTTGCCGAGAGATATGCGTGAGCCGCAGCATTCAAGTATGGCGCCATAAGTTTGCGCCATCTTCCCTGACGGTGTTGGGGTTGCCGGTGGTTGCACGACGGGGCGTCGAGAATTTGGCTAGCCCGCGCGCCAAATTCGAACGAGGCGCGTGGCAAGCGCGCCGTCCCCGGAGGGCAACACCGGCAACCCTGGACAGGACTAACCCGCTGAAAAGCAGCGCGAACTTGTGGCGATCTACCTAGACTTCAGCATGTAAGGAGGGGTTTTGTGGTGTTGTCGTTCTGGGATAAGGTGCAGATGTACGATCTGACACAGCCGCTGAGTCATCTCACGCCGCCCTGGCCGACCTACGAGCCGCTTCAGATGAAGTTCTTCAAGCGGCTCAGCCCCAACGGTGCCAACGGCCAGCTCATCACGACGTCGAACCACGTTGGGACCCATCTCGACGGGCCGCTGCATTTCTGCACTCATGGCAAAGACATAGCGAGCCTGCCCCTTGAGTACCTCGTGGGCCCCGGCGTCGTCGTGGACTTGAGCGACATCGCCGAGGACTACGGGATCTACACGTCGCTGGACATCACCGAGCGCGTGGAGGTGCGCGAGGGGGATATCCTGGTCATCCACACGGGCTACCATCACTACGCATGGGATCAACCTGAGGCAGACGAAGTGCGGTACATGATCAAGCACCCAGGCCCTGCGCGGGAGTTCGCGGACTGGTGCAGGAAGATGAGGCTGAAGTGGCTCGCGGTGGACTGCGGGTCAGCCGATCACCCGATGAACACGAAGATCCGCGAGTGGATGCCGGTGCAGGCAAGGGAGGCCGACGAGCACCTCAGGAAGAGATACGGCAAGGGCCTCGACGACTTCTTCCGGCCCGAGGATTACCAGGTCATGCACACCGCGCTGTTCCCCTACGACATAATCCATGCCGAGAACGTCGGGGGCGACATCGACGAGATCCTCAACAGGAGGCTTGTCATCGGTTGCTTCCCGTGGAGGTTCGTGGGCGGGGAGTCGTCCATCTGTCGTATCGTGGCGTTCGATGAGAAGGAAGCGTGAGGGCCAGAGGCTCCCAGCTGTACCGTGGTCGGGTTGTGACAGGTATCTACTTCAGTCTCTGGCGTTTTGTTGACCGTCACGAAGGGTTCCTGCCAGAAAATAGCGAAGTCGTGAGCGTGATGCATAAGTAGACACACAACGAGCATAAAGTCGCGCAACCAGTACGGAGGAAGGAGGGCGGAAGATGCTGCTACCTTTCGACTACGTCCGGGCGCGAAGCAGAGAAGAGGCGGTGGACCTGGCTTGTCGGGCCGGAGCCGATGGCAAGTTCCTGGCCGGAGGCACCGACCTCCTGGTGCGTATGCACGACAGGCAACTCAGGCCCCGGGTGGTTATCGACCTTAAGGGGATCGATGGCATGCAGGCCATCGGCTGCTGCGACAGCGAAGGCCTTGTGATCGGAGCGGCCACTCCTCTAAACCGCCTGATAACGGATGGAGCGGTGCGCTCGAAGTACTGCCTTCTTGCGGAGGCGGCGCACACCGTCGGCTCCCTGCAGATTCGTAACCGTGCCTCTCTGGGCGGGAACATCAGCAACGCATCACCGGCTGCTGACACTGCTCCCGCCCTGTTGCTCTATGAAGCGGAGATCGTGACGTGGGGACCGTCCGGCCCAAGGGAGATCCCGGTTGGCGAGTTCTTCAGGGGCCCTGGGACCGCCGCGCTCGCTGAGGGTGAGTTCGTGTTCCAGATAAGGCTCCCTGTCCTCAAGGAGCGGTCCTACGGGGTGTACCTGAAGCTCGGAAGGACGAGCGCGGTCGACCTTGCGATTGCGAGCGTCGCAGTCCTGGCGCTGGAAGGCGGAGAGGTGCGCATCGCCCTTGGCGCGGTCGCTCCGACGCCGATAAGGGTGAAGGAGGCGGAGGCCATCGTGCGAAGCCGCAAGGACGAGGGTGCCATCAGGGAAGCGGCCGCGACGGCAAGGCGCCGCGCGGCGCCCATCAGTGACATCCGTGCAAGCAAGGAGTACCGGCTCGAGATGACGGAGGTGCTGGCAGCGCGGGCCATCGAGCAGGCGCTTGCGGGCCTCGCCGCGGGCGGCAGGTAGAAGAGAGGGGGAGGATAGGCCATGCTTCACAACATACGCGTCAGGGTCAACGGCGAATGGGTCGAAGCCTGCGTGCCCTCTCACAGGAGGTTGCTGGACTTCCTTCGCGAGGACCTCGACCTCATCGGCGCCAAGGAGGGATGCGGCGGCGGTGAGTGCGGTGCCTGCACGGTGCTGGTGAACGGCGAGCCCCTCAATTCGTGCCTGATGCTTGCGGTGGAGGCTGATGGTGCGGAGGTGCTCACGGTTGAGGGCCTTGGCGACGCGAAAGACCTCGACGCGGTGCAGGAGGCCTTCGTCCAGAATTCGGCCCTGCAGTGCGGGTATTGCATACCCGGGATGGTCATGTCCGCCAAATCGCTGCTGATACGTAACCCCAATCCGACGCGCGACGAGGTCGTCGAGGCCATAAGCGGCAATCTGTGCCGGTGCACGGGTTATGCCCGCATCGTGGACGCCATCATGCAGGCGGCCCAGGCGGCCCAGGCGGCCGACGCGGCCGGGGCGGCCCCGGCTGGTCAGGCGGCGGGGCACGCGCCGGCTGCCGAAGTGTCAAGGGCGGGAGGTGAATGAGGGTGGCAGAGAAGACGACCTACATAGGAACCGCGGTGGTACGCAGCGACGCTCTCGAGAAGGTCACCGGGGCTGCAAGATACGCGGGCGACCTCAAGTTCGACCGGATGCTGTACGTGAAGCTTCTCCGGGGCAAGTACGCCCACGCCCGCCTGGTGCGCATGGACGCATCGAAAGCCCGGAAGCTGCCGGGAGTGAAGGCCGTCGTGACGGGCACGGACTTTCCGTACCGGATGGGCCTGTACCTCGTGGACCGCACTCCGTACGCCGTCGAGAAGGTGCGCTACTACGGCGAACCCGTCGCAGGCGTGGCAGCCGTCTCGCCCGAGGTGGCGGAGGAAGCCCTCGGTCTCATCGAGGTCGAATACGAGGAGCTGCCGCCAGTCCTCGACCTGCTGGAGGCCATAAAGCCCGGGTCGCCTCTGGTCCATCCAGAGCTTCATGAATATGAACACGTCCCGGCCATATTCCCTGTGCCTCACACTAACATCAGCAATCACTTCAAGATCCGAAAGGGCGACGTGGAGAAGGGGTTCGCTGAGGCGGACCTCATCGTGGAGGACACCTACTACGTGCCGCACATCCAGCACTCGCCGCTCGAGCCCCACGCCGCGATCGCCCTCTATGACCGCGAGGGCAAGCTCACCATCTGGGCAAGCTCCCAGTCACCCTTTGCGATGAGAAAGATCCTGAGCCAGAGCCTCAGGTGGCCAATGAACCGGATACGCGTCATCGGCCCTTATGTGGGCGGCGGGTTCGGCGGCAAGGCTGGGCTCAACGTTGAGGCGACCCTGGTTCCTCTGGCCATGAAAGCTGTCGGCCACCCGGTGAAGCTGGTTTGCACACGGGAAGAGGAGTTCAGAGACACCTTCGTTCGCCAGGGGATGTGGTGTCGCCTGAAAACCGGCGTGAAACGAAACGGCAGGATAACCGCACAGGAGTTCGAGATGTACTGGGACGGCGGGGCCTACACTGAGTACGGGGTCAACGTGACGAGGGCCGCAGGCTACAGCTCCGCCGGGGTGTACGACATCCCCAACATGAAGACGGACTCTTACTGCGTGTATACGAACAAGCCTGTCGGCGGTCCTTTGCGTGGCTTCGGCCACGGCGAGAACCACTGGGCCATAGAGCAGCACATGGACCAGATCGCGCACAGGCTGGGCATGGACCCCGTGGAGTTCCGAATGATCAACCTGCAGCGCGAGGGATCCACCAACGCCACCGGCCAGGTCCTCCACAACGTGGGCATCGGCAAATGCCTCGAGGAGGCCGCGAGGCTCATAGGCTGGACGAAGGTGACGGGGCCAGGGAAGATAGAGCCCGGCGTGAGGAAGGTGCGGGCAAAGGGGATCGCGTGCATGACCAAGGCCCCGGCCATGCCGAACGACGCAGCGTCCACCGCCATCGTGAAGCTCAACGACGACGGCACCGTCGTGCTGAACATATCCGCGCAGGAGCTGGGTCAGGGCGCCTTCACGGTGCTATCGCAGATCTGCGCAGAGGAGCTCGGCGTCCGGTACGAAGACATCAGGATATACCCCGTGGACACGGACCACGGCGCGTACGAGTGGCAGACCGTGGCAAGCCGCATCACATACTCGTGCGGTCGCGCTGTGATGGAAGCCGCCAGGGATGCAAAGAGGCAGCTCTGCGACCACGCGTCCAGGTATTTCGGCGTGCCCGCCGACGACGTGGACGTCGCGGACGGCCGAGTGTTCGTGAAGGGCGATCCCTCGAGGCGCGTCCCCGTTGCTACGCTTGCCCTTGGTGCAACGCTTCCGGATTTCAGCGGCTACGGCGGCCCAATTGTTGGACGAGGCAAGTTCATACCGGAAGGAATTGTCGCCATGGATGCCGAAACAGGGCAGAGTCCCAAACCCGTCGCGAACTGGACCTACGGGGCCCAGGCCGTCGAGATCGAGCTGGACCTCGAGCTAGGCAAGATCGAAGTCACGAAGGTGGCCGCTGCGTATGATGCTGGGCGCGTCATCAACCCTGTAACGGCCGCCGCTCAGGTCGAAGGAGGTGTTGTGCAGGGGTTAAGCATTGGGCTCTTTGAGGAGATGAAGTTCGACGAAAGGGGCAGGCTGCTGAATCCTTCGTACGTTGACTACAAGATAGCAACAGCAGCAGAGATCCCCGAGATGCTGGTGAGCTTTGTCGAGGTTCCCCAGGAGGATGGGCCGTACGGAGCGAGGGGTATCGGGGAGCATGTCATGGTGCCGACGCCGCCTGCCATCGCCAACGCACTATTCCATGCCGCGGGCGTCCGGGTCAAGCGTCTTCCCATGACGTCGGAGAGTGTTCGCTGGGCCCTGAAGCAGAAGTAAACGTTGACCAGAGCACGGCCGGCGTACGCCCCGCAGTTCAGGGCGGGGGATGAGGCGGGTCCGAAGGCACTGGCCCGATGCGCGGGCCGCGAGGTCGGGCGACGACGTGGCCGCCCCTGAAGGCGGCATCGGGCGTCAATGAGTCGCAAGAACTGCGGAGCCGCCCCACTGGGGCTGGAGCGACTTACCTGCAACCGGAGACGAATGTCGCCAAGGTCCTAGTCCGTACAGCCTACCACAAGGGACGGCGAGTGCGCGGGAGGGGCCGCAGGACGCCCCAATCGAAGATGTCGGAGGCCTCGCCTCCCGGCTCTGGTTGCGGGAAGGCTCAACCGTAGCGGACAGCAGGTCTGAAGGGAGGAGAGATCCGTGGCAAGCACCCAGCCGATTGTGAAGGCGAAAGTCAGAGGGCCCATAAGGCCCGGAGACCCCCTGCCTTTTCCTCAGCTTCTAGTTCTGGGCATTCAGCACACGTTCACCATGTTCGGCGCGACGGTCCTGGTGCCGCTGCTCACAGGGCTTGACGTGAGCGTCGCGCTCTTCACGGCGGGCATAGGGACCCTGTGGTTCCATCTGGTGACAAAACGGAGGGTCCCGATATTCCTCGGGTCGTCGTTTGCTTTCATCGCTCCTGTCGCGCTTGTGATCAAGGAGATGGGGATCCCTGCGGCTCAGGGCGGGATCATTGTGGCAGGTCTGCTCTACTGTGTCCTCGCAGTGATCATATACTTTGCAGGTCCGAGATTCATGGAATCCCTGCTCCCACCGGTTGTCACGGGGCCGATCATCATGGTCATAGGGCTCAACCTCGCGCCGGTCGCCATCGGGAGCGCGAGCAAGAACTGGATAATCGCGCTCATAGTACTGGCGACCGTCGCTGTCGTGAACCTTTACGTGAAGGGGTTCCTGCGGCTACTGCCGGTCATATCCGGGATAGTCGTGGGGTACATCGTCAGCCTGATATGGGGCATTGTGGACACGGCGCCCGTGGTCCAGGCGGCGTGGGTCGGGATGCCTCGCTTCACATGGCCGGTATTTGACGCGGCGGCCATTGGGCTCATAGCCCCGGTGGCAGTAGCCACCATGGTGGAGCACGTTGGGGATGTGCTGGCCGTCGGGGCCACGGTCGAGGACGACTTCGTCAAGGATCCGGGATTGCACCGGACGCTTATCGGAGACGGCATAGGGACGTCCCTCGCCGGCCTGTTCGGCGGCCCTGCCAATACCACCTACTCTGAGAACACCGGGGTGCTCGCTCTGACCAGGGTATGGAAGCCCGAGGTGATGAGGGTGGCAGCAGTGCTCGCCATCCTGCTTGCATTCATCGGCAAGCTTGGCGCAGCGATAAGGACCATACCGGAGCCGGTGATCGGCGGCATCTCAATCGTGCTCTTCGGAATGATCGCCGCGATCGGCGTGAGGACCGTCGTGGAGAACCAGGTCGACATGAAGCAGTCGAGGAACCTGCTCATCGCCAGCGTCATGCTGGTGATCGGCATCGGCGGCGCGATGATAAGGATCTGGGGGAACCTGCAGTTCGGTGGGATCGGCCTTGCTGCCATCATTGGCATCATCCTGAACCAGCTCCTGCCGAGAGAGGCCGGAAAGGGCCAGGAAGGCTAAGACCCGAGCTATCTGTTCGCGCCGGTCCGACGGCGGGCCACGCTTACCGGCGGCCAAATGCCGGTGGGGGTCACGCTTGCGGCGGACCATCTCCCTCCCGGTGAACCTGTCCCGGGGTGGGGGCTGGCATAGTTGACCGCCTTTTGAATGCTGGCTTTCGCCGCGAGACCCGTCTGCAAGAGCTGTTCCATTTCGGGGGAGCCGGAAGGCTCCCCATGGTTTTCCCGCGCGTCGACCCAAGCGCCAGGCCGACCGTAACAGGCGGTCTCGCGCTGGCCACTATCAGCCTGCGATGGGCGATGCGAACATGAGCACGAGCGCGATGACGAGCCCGTATAACCCCGTGGTCTGCGAGATCGCCTGGCCGAGCAGCATGGTTCTGGTTATCTCCATGCGCAGGTCGGGCCGCCGCCCCACGGTCTGTGCCCCCTTGCCCGCGGCGTACCCCTGGCCTATGCCGGGGCCGATCCCAGCGAGCATCGCGAGCCCGGCGCCCAGGCTGGCGGCAGCTCTCACGAGCGCCGGGCCGGAGCCGATCACGAGCGGGTTTGCAAAGAGAAGTAGTAGTGCGATCACCAGCGAGAAGATGCCGGATGTCTCCGCGACCGCCTGTCCGAGGAGCATGACCACGGTGATCTCAGAACGCCTTGCGGGATTGCGTCCAACGGCGTCGGCCGCCTCACCGGCAGCGTATCCCTGGCCGATGCCCGGGCCCAGCCCAGAAGCCATCGCTATGCCTGCGCTCAGCGCGGACGCCGCCAGCGCCGCCGCGCGCGGGTGGGCCGCTGCAACCCTGATGACTTCCTGCATGTCCCGAAGGCCAAGGTGGGTCAGGACATTGAGTGCTCCGAATGCGCCGAAGATGCCGTCCATGTCGGATCAGTCCATCGCCCTTGCAATGAATGTCATCGTAAGCATCACGAAGATGAACGTCTGGATGATCCCCGCGAAGATGTCGAAGTACATGTGGGGCACGACGGGTACGAGGACCGGCAGTACCGAGTACAGAAGCCCCATGATGATGGCCCCGCCGAGCATGTTGCCGAAGAGGCGAAACGCCATTGAGAATGGCAGGGCGATCTCGCTTATTACGTTCAAAGGGGCCAGGAACGCCACTGGCTCGAAGAAGCCTTTGAGGTACGCTGCGATTCCCTTTCGCCGTATCGAGTAGTACTGGATGTTCACGAACGTGATGGTAGCAAGGGCAAGGGTCGTGTTGAGATCCGCAGTAGGTGGCGTGACGCCGATGAGCCCCACGAGGTTTGCAACGACGAGGAAGAGAGCAAGCGTGCCGACGTACGGTATGAACCCCCTGTGCTCCCTGCCCATGGTTCCATCGACGAGCCATTGAATGGCCTCGTACACGAGCTCAGGGATGACCCGCTTTCCGGACGGCGGATGTTGAGCCGGGTGGGACAGCATGACCCGAACTGCGATGGAGGAGGCAATGATGAGCGCGGCCATGATCGCCCAGGTCGTCACCAGGGTCTCCGGGATCTCGTAGCCAAACAGTTGATAGGTTCTTGCGAAGAACGGCACCGTGTTGCGTCTCCTTGTCTCCCGATGCAGCTTGTCAGGGTGGGCGCGCACGCGGCCTGATGTGCCGGCGCATCGCGGTGGCGCGGCCTTCGTGGCGGCCCGCTCAGAGTGGCCCAAAGATGCCCGTCAACAGAATGACGAACCTCACCACGACCATCCCCGCCGCCGTCCCCAGGAAGATCCCGGTGTCCAGCCGTAGCGCGCCGTACAAAACGAGCGCCATCAGGGCGTACCTTGCGAGGTACTTGAACATCACCTGGGCCGACGCTCGCACAGGCCCGGCCGCCACGGCCGCCGTGATGGCGGCGCCCAGAAGGTGGAAGCTGGCGAGGCCGAAGGCTGTCCCGGCGAGGCCGCCCAGAGCCATGCGCGGAAGCCCGGCCGCAGTCAGGAGCGGTGCGGCCAAGATGGCTAGGATTGCCGCTCTCTTCGTGATCGTGCGTTCCAGGTCTCGCGTGTCCCTCATCCCTACCACGCAGCTTTCGCACACAAGTGTAGTTTCCTCTCTTCGTGTCGTTTTATGAGTCTCGCTAAAGGGTCATGAGGCGCTATGGTTGCATGAAGGGATTTGCGGCGGTGTGGAGAAAGAGGAATGTAGCCACGACGAAGTCTCAGAGGGGGCGACGTGGGCACATGCCGGAAGTCGCATTTGTGAACGGAGAGTTCATGGATCTTTCGGACGCGCGGGTGTCCGTGGAAGACCGCGGGTTTCAATTCGGAGACGGCGTATACGAGGTCGTGAGGTGCTATCGCGGCACGCCATTTGCGCTCGAAGAGCATCTTGGGAGGCTGGCAAGAAGTGCCTCCGGCATCGAACTGGGGCTTCCAAACGACACGCAGCGGCTTGGGGAGATTGCAGTCGAAGCCCTTCGAAGAAGCGGGATCGCTGAGGCCGTTCTCTATATGCAGGTAACCCGTGGGTGGGCTCCCCGAAACCACGCGTTCCCTGAGGCGGCGAAGCCGACTTGCGTCATCACGGTCCGGCCGGCGAAGCCCGCCCCGCCCGACCGTGCCTCGCTCGGTGCCTCCGTAATCACAGTGCCTGATGAGCGGTGGCTCCGATGCGACATAAAGTCCACTGACCTCCTTCCAAACGTCATGGCCAAGCAGAAGGCTATACGGGCAGGGGCGCTCGAGGCCGTGATGATAAGGGACGGGGTGTACGTCACGGAAGGGGCAAGCACCAACGTGTTCGCCGTGAAGGACGGCACGATACACACGGCCCCGGAGGGGTCGCGGATCCTGTCGGGCATAACGAGATCCATCGTGCTAGGCCTTGCGCGTGAGCACGGCATGCTCGTGGTCGAGGAGTTCTTCACGCCTGAATTCCTGGTCCGGGCGGACGAGGCCTTCATAACCAGCACTACCATGGAGGTCGTTCCGTGCGTGAGAGTGGACGGCCGGCCGGTGGGAGATGGGAGGCCGGGCCCGGTGACGCGCGCCATTGCGTCGGCCTACTCCGCCGAGGTCGCAAAACGGACAGGCGGACAGGATGGAGAGGACGCGACTGGGTGAGCATCGTGAATCGCGGGCCGCGCCGGGCTGTGTGGACGCCATGCGGGGAGGCGGGCCGCGGGATTCGCCGCCGTTGTTCCAGGGGTTGCGGCTGTTGCGCTCCCGGGATGGCACGCCTGCGATGAGCCTCGCTGGATTTGGCATTCCGGCTTGCCAAATCGAGAGCGCCCGGTGGTGCGAGCATGGGCAGCCAGGGGGCTCCTCCCGAACCGGTACGGATTTCTGAACTCACACCTAGAGTTCGCGATAGAGTACCCACCTGCGTCTGCCGCCGCCCCGGTCCAGGTAGAACTCGAAGACTCTCCCGTCATCCGTCCGGACCCTGTAATAGTTGCGATGGCGGCGCAGGCGCCAGCTGGCGTACTTAGGGTTCACCGTGCCGATGCCGTGATCTTGCCACATGGCCTCAACCGCAGCGATCCGGTGCTCCTCGCCGCGCCAGACGAATGTCGTCGGCGGACCTGGACGTGTCCTGAACACGACCTCTATCGGCTCGGAATAGAACCTTGGCATGCCTCTAACCCTCCTTGCCATGTCGCGGTCGCCACGGGCCCGGTCGGGGCTGCTGCGAGGTCATGAGGAGTGATAACGTGATAAGGGCGATACTGTTCGATCTGGACGGCACTCTGGTTCACTACGATTTCGACGCGTTCATCAGGGAGTACCTGGCCGCCCTCGGCGCGAGGCTGGCGAGCATGGTCGAGCCCGGCCGCCTCGCAAGACAGGTCATGAAGTCCACCGACGTGATGGTGAGAAACCTGGATCCCCGCAAGACCAACCGAGAGGTGTTCGCCGAGGACTTCTTCCCAGCGGTGGGGATACCCGGTGACGTGCTCATGCCGGTGTTCGACGATTTCTATCGCCATGATTTCCGGCTCATCAAGGATCGACTGGGGATACGTCCGCACCCTGACGCCCGGCGCATGCTCGAAGGCCTTATCTCCAGGGGGATTGACGTGGTCATAGCCACGAACCCCGTGTTCCCTCTCACCGCCATCGAGGAGCGCATGAGATGGGGAGGCCTCGACGGGCTGTCGTACAGGCTTGTGACATCTTACGAAACCATGCACTTCTGCAAGCCCAACCGCGAGTACTATGAGGAAGTCCTCGCGCTCATCGGTCGCACGCCCGAGGAATGCTTCATGGTGGGCAACGATGTCGAGGAGGATATCATCGCGGGCACGCTCGGGATGAAAACGTACCTCGTCGAGGATTTCCTCCTCGATCGCGGCCGGGCGCAGAACCACCCCGACTTCCGGGGCACCTTCGAGGACCTCGTGCACTTCATGGAGCGCGGGCGATTCCAGGTAGGTCGCCACAAGTCCGCGCTACTTTTCAGCGGGTGAGTCCTGTCCAGGGCTGCCGGTGTTGCCCTCCGGGGACGGCGCCCCAGGCGGGGCGCGCTTCGCCAAAATCCGCCCCGTCTGGCCGGTGGCCGGGTTTTGGCACCCCTCGTGCAATCACCGGCAACCCCTCCCAAAAGTCGAGAGTATTCCTGCACCCTCACTGCGCCGAATTCCAGGCACCCGCCCTGGCAAGCACCGCGAGCCCCAACACCGTCAGGAGAGGTGGCGCAGACTTATGGCGTCGTACTTACATCACTCGACGGTTCTCCGGCGTGACGTGGGGAACGGTTCCGGAGGGACCCGTGACGCGCGTCAGCCGTCGGCTCAAGTGAAGGCACTGGCATGGGTTCCATATGTAGCATAGCAGTATCGGGCATGAGTTGACAAGTCCATGCCGGTTCGGGAGAGGATTCCGGCTGCATGCAATATCCTGTCGAACTGTCCCGGCTGCCGGAAGGAATCGCGGGGCCACGTTGCGAATGTATAGGAAAATGGTGGACTGTGAGTGCATCGGAACCTGAGTCGCGAGAAGGTAAGCAGCGGAAAGGGGGTGAGGAGGAATGCACGAGTCCTGCGGGTGCGGCGCGCCCAAGAAGCCGGCGGCGCCGAAGCAAGAGGGCGAGAAAGAGACCAAGAAGAGCACTCGATCTTGCGGCACGAAGAAGAAGTAGGCGCGCACGGGGAGGTCCCTCTCTCGGGATGCCCCTGTAAGGAGTGAATCTGGTGGCGAGGCGGCTCTATCGTTCGAAACGTGAGTGCGTAGTTGGGGGGGTCGCCGGAGGTCTCGCCGAGTACTTCGACATCGACCCCACGATAATACGGATCCTGTGGGTGCTTCTCGCGCTCGCCGACGGCATCGGCGTGATCGCGTACATAGTCGCGTGGATAATCATCCCGGCAGACCCGCACGCGGAGCCGAACGAGAGGTTCGAGAAGACCGAAGGAATCCGAGAGGAAGTCATAGAGAGGGCGAAAGAGGTCCAGGCCAGACTGAAGGGCGAGACCCCGCAGGTTGCCTCACGGCCGGCCGGCGGTGAGGGAGCGCCTTCGGATGGCGTGACGCGTCGCGCCGACGGCGGGGCGAAGCTCGTGGGCGCCATCCTCGTGTGCATCGGGGCTCTCTTCCTCGCCCGGAACTTCTGGCCCTGGTTCAATCTGGGTGCGCTGTGGCCTATCGCCCTCGTCATCGCGGGCATCGTGTTGCTCATAGGCGGCGTCAGCGGGCGGAGATGAGCGTGCGTCCACCGGCATCGCGCGCTCTCTGCGGGCCGGGCGACGGACATGTCGTTGCACCAGTGACTCCCGGTGAATCTTCACAGGTTCGCGCTGCTTTTCAGCGCGCAAGCACTGTGCAGGGTTGGCGGCGTTGCACGCCGGGGACGGCGCGTGCGGTGAGATGCGTTCGGATTCGGCGCTCAAGGCTAAGGGTGAGTTCAGAAATCCATGCCGGTTTGGGAGAAGATTCCGGGTTGCCGGTGCTTGCTAGGGCGGGGCGTCGAGAATTTGGCTAGCCTTAAGCGCCAAATTCGAACGAGGCGCGCCGCAAGCGCGCCGTCCCCGGAGAGCAACACCGGCAACCCTGGAAAAGTGGCGGTGATTTCTGAACCCACACTTAGCCCGGTCCAGCCAAATTGCAGGCACCCCGCCCCAGCAAGCGCCGCCAACCCGGCACCGTCAGGAAACGGCGCGCAGACTGTGCCGCCATATCTGGTCGCGGAGGCGGTTTCTACATGTCGGCACTCAAGGCCGGGCCCAACGCCCCGGTCGCGGAGCAGGATCTCGATGCGCACTGGTTCGGGCCCCGGCGACCGGAGCCTTCGGCTCGCCGCGACCTCGTCTCGGCCTCCTGGGAGCGCTGCCGCGCCCTCGGGGTAGACCCTGAAGGCGGGATAAGCACGGTGGTGCTCTCGCCGGAGGAGCTTACGGAGCGAAGGACTGCAAGCTCGCGGTTGCTGAAGGTGGCTGAGCCGCTCATGTCGAGCCTGTATGAAATCGTCGCAGGCTCAGGTTATGTGATCGTGCTCGTGGATGCCGACGGGTATGTGCTCTCCGTCACCGGTGACGCTGGGGTGCTGGAATCGGCCCGGAGCGTGAACTTCGTGCCCGGCGTGAAGTGGACGGAGAGGCTCGTGGGCACCACGGCCATCGGGATCGCCCTTGCGAGCGGACGCCCTGCGCAGGTGGCCGGGGAGGAGCATTTCTGTCGCGCCCACAAGACGTGGACGTGCTCCGCAGCGCCCATCCTGGACCCGTCTGGAGGTGTGATGGGGGCGCTCAACGTTTCGGGTCTCGGTGCGAAGCCGCACCGGCACACCCTCGGAATGGTCGTCTCTACAGCACGAGCCATCGAAAACCAGCTCGGGGTGGAGAAAGCCCTCGCCGACCTCGCGCTTGCCTCCAAGTACCAGGCCGCGATAGTGGAGCACGTCTCCGACGGTCTTCTCACCGTCGATGCGGAAGGCCACGTAACCTACATGAACTCAGCCGGCGGCCGGATACTCGGCGTCGACCACAAGGCCGTCGTGGGCCAGCACGTGAGCGACATTGTGGACTTTCGCCCTATCGTGCTCAACGTGATCAAGACCGGCGAAGGGTATATCGACCGGGAGTTCGTCGTGAACAGCAGGCGTGGAGCCCTCCACTTCATAAAGTCAGCGGTCCCCATCCGCGATGAGCGCGGGGAGTTGACCGGGGTCGTGGACGTGTTCAGAGAGATCCGCAGGGTGCGCCGGCTTGTCCATTACATGGTCGGGGCCTTCGCGAACTTCACGTTCGACGATATCATCGGAGACGCCCCCGCCATGTGCGAGGCCAGGCGGCTTGCGGAGATGGCCGCGAAGACCTCCTCGAACGTGCTCATCCAGGGGGAGAGCGGCACCGGCAAGGAGATGTTCGCCCAGGCCATCCACAATGCGAGCGCGGTGAAGGACGGCCCGTTCGTGGCCATCAACTGCGCCGCCATACCCCGCGAGCTCGTCGAGAGCGAGCTTTTCGGATACGAGAAAGGGGCTTTCACAGGGGCGAAGGCGTCCGGGCATCCTGGGAAGTTCGAGCTTGCCTCGGGCGGCACGCTCCTCCTGGACGAGATAGGGGAGATGTCCCTCGACGTGCAGGCAAAGCTCCTGCGCGTGCTTCAGGAGCGGCGCATCACCCGGGTTGGCGGAGATGTCGTCCTGCCGGTTGACGCCCGGGTGATGGCGGCGAGCAACAGAGACCTCGCCCGCGACGTCGCCGACCGCGATTTCAGGCAGGATCTGTATTACCGTCTCAACGTGTTCACCATCACCATCCCCCCGCTCAGGGAGAGAAGGAGCGACATACCCGTCCTCGTCAGCCACTTCCTCAAGAAGGTCGGGCAGAAACTGGGCAAGGAGAGCGTGAACGCGACCCCGCAGGTCATGGATGTGCTCATTGGGCACGATTGGCCGGGCAACGTGCGCGAGCTCGAGAACGTCGTGGAGAGGGCGCTTGCGCTCGTTCCCGGGGACACGGTGGAGATCGAGCATCTGCCTGCTTACCTGAGACAGCCGCATGGCGCATGTCCGGCCGCACAGCCACATACGGCCCCGAGCACGGCCGAGGAGGTGCGCTCACTGGCTGAGGCCGAGCGGATCGCCATCGCGGCCGCCCTCCGGGCCAGCGACGGGAACGTATCCCGCGCTGCGAAGTCCCTCGGCATCAGCAGGAACACCCTTTACTGCAAGATGAAGAGGTTCGGCATTGCGGGCGATCGGACTGGAGTGAACGGGTTCGAGAGGACGGTAGTGTCCTGATTACGGACAGTGCGCAGAAACAGGACAGGCGGGAACCGGGCGGTCACCCATGGGAGACGGCCCACACTGTCCTGAATGTGAACACGCCATTGAGGAGCGAGGGACTGCCTCGCTCCTTCTGTTGTGCCGCTCATGAAGGCGTAACGCGGCCTTTCGGGCGTTTTCTGCCTGGGAGGGGCCGCCCTGAGAGGGGCTGGCAAGGATCTTGCTTTCCCTTCTGCGTGAGGCGGCGTGGCTCCGCGAGTCCGGCCGGATGGCAGCGGAGAAGACACGACAGGGGGGAGCGAGTTGCCAGACCGCGACACACTCATCCATATCTATACCACGATGGTCAGAATCAGAGCGTTCGAGGAGAAGGTGGAGGAGCTGTTCCTCGCCGGCAAGATCCCCGGTTTCGTCCATCTGTACATCGGCGAAGAGGGTGTCGCCTCGGGCGTATGCGCGTCGCTCGACCGATCCGACTACATCGTGAGCACCCACAGGGGTCACGGGCACTGCATCGCAAAGGGGGCGAGCCCGCGGCGCATGATGGCGGAGATCCTCGGAAAGAGCACCGGGTACTGCAAGGGCAAAGGCGGAAGCATGCACATAGCCGATTTCTCCGTGGGCATGCTGGGCGCCAACGGGGTGGTGGGGGGAGGATTCAACATCGCTGTCGGCGCGGCGCTTTCCGCGAAGATGAGGCGCTCCGCCCAGGTGGCCGTGTGCTTCTTCGGCGATGGGGCCTCGAACCGCGGCACTTTCCACGAGGCCCTGAACATGGCCAGCGTGTTCGATCTCCCGTGCGTGTTCGTCTGCGAGCACAACCAGTACGCCTCCACGACTCCTTCGACCTACTCTGTGTCGGTGAAAGATGTCGCTGACCGGGCTGTGGGATACGGCATCCCCGGGGTGACCGTTGACGGAAACGACGCGCTTGCAGTGTACGAAGCAGCCCGCGAGGCGATAGCGCGGGCGCGTGAGGGCGGCGGGCCGACTCTCCTCGAGGCGAAAACCTACCGCATCAAAGGCCACTTCGTCGGCGACCCCGAGAGGTATCGTGATCGTTCCGAGGTCGAGGGATGGAGGGAGAAATGCCCGATCTTGCGCTTCGAGGACCGGCTTCGCGCCGACGGAGTTCTGGGCGATGCGGAGATGGAGGGGATCAGGTCTGCGGCGCACCAGGAGATCCTCGAGGCGGTCAGCTTCGCAGAGGAAAGCGCTTATCCAGACCCCGATGATGCCTTCTCGGACCTGTACGCGTCATGTGCCCAGGGGGAGGGATGCGGGATATGAGAGAGATAACGTTCTCCCAGGCGACGCTCGAGGCCATGGCTGAGGAGATGAGGCGCGATTCGACCGTTTTCGTCCTCGGCGAGGACATAGCCCGGCAGGGCGGCATATTCGGCCAGTTCAAAGGGCTTCCTCAGGAGTTCGGGTATGAGAGGGTATTGGACACGCCCATATCCGAGACAGCGATAGTGGGGTCGGCTGTCGGGGCGGCGCTCACCGGCATGAGACCAGTCGCGGACATGCATTTTGCAGATTTCGTCACGTGTGCGATGGATGAGATCGCGAACCAGGCGGCGAAGATCCGCTATATGTTCGGCGGACAGGCCCGGCTGCCTCTGGTGGTGAGGGCGCCCGACGGCGTCATCAAGTCCGCCGCCGCCCAGCATTCGCAGAGCCTCGAGGCGTGGTTCCTTCATGTCCCCGGGTTGAAGGTCGTGATCCCCTCCACGCCGTACGATGCGAAGGGGCTCCTGAAGGCCGCCATCAGGGACGACGATCCCGTGCTTTACTTCGAGCACAAGGCCCTGTTCGCAATGAAAGGCCCCGTGCCGGAGGAGGAGTACATCGTTCCCATAGGCAAAGCCGATGTCAAGAGGCCCGGCGGGGACGTGACATGCGTTACATATTCGGTCATGGTCCACAGGGCGCTGGAGGCCGCGGACGAACTCGCCAGGGACGGGATCGAGGTGGAGGTGGTCGACCTGAGGACGCTCGTCCCGATGGACATCGATACTGTCGTTCAGTCCGTGAAGAAAACGAAGAAGGTGGTGGTGGCCCACGAGGCTTGCCGTCGCGGCGGGGCCGGGGCGGAGATCGCTGCAACGATCACGGAAGAAGCGTTCGACTACCTTGATGCACCGGTCGTCCGGGTCGGGACCATGGACGTTCCGATCCCGTTCAGCCCGCCCCTGGAGGCGCGCGTCGTGCCTCGGAAGAAAGAGATAGTGGAGGCGGTGCGGAGGATCGCCTGAGTATGGCGCCATCCAGACACGAGGAGTCGTTTCGAAAACCACCGGGAAACGAGGAGGTGAGGCGCCCGGGCACACCGGGCGCGCATGAATGAAGAGACCTCTGGTTCTTGCAGTGTCGATGCTGGCCCTGTTTGCGCTCATCACGTCAGGGGTAAGCGGTGCGGCGAAGTTGAAGGCTGAGTACAAGCTTACGACCAACGTGGCCAACGAGACCGCGTGGGGCAGGGGAGCGGTGAAGTTTGCCGAACTGGCAAAGGAGTATACCGACGGACGAGTCAACATCAAGGTATACCCCAACGCGGTCCTGGTGGGCGGGGATCAGATGAGACAGGGAGAGATGGTGCAGAGCGGGGCCATCGACTTCATGCTCAACTCGACCATCAACATATCGCCCATGATCGGCGAGTTCAACGCGTTCGCGCTTCCGTTCCTGTTCCCGACATACGAGGCGGTCGATGCGGCCGTAAACTCGCCCGCCGGTGAGAAGCTCTTCAAGGTCCTCGAGAAGTACAACATGGTCGGCCTTGGGTGGGGAGAGAACGGGTTCCGCGAGCTCACCAACAACGTGAGGCCTATCGCCTCGCCGGATGACATGAAGGGCCTCAAGATCAGAGTGACGGTTCCCATATACGTCGACATCATGCGGGCGCTCGGCGCGAACCCCATCGCGATGAACTGGGGCGAGGTATTCACCTCGCTGCAGCAGCGGGTCATCGACGGGCAGGAGAACCCCGTGGTCGGGATCATCATCCCCACGAAGGTCTACGAGGTGCAGAAATACCTCACGAACTGGCACTACTCGTACGACGCGCTGGTGCTGGCAGCGAACAAGAACGTGTGGCAGAGCTTTCCCGCGGACATCCAGGAGCAGCTCCGGCGCGCGGCTGCCGACGCCATGAAGTGGCAGGTGGGGATCAGCAGGGAGGGCCTCAAGGAGGGGAACGACTTCCTGAGGTCGAAGGGCATGGTCGTGACGGACCTCACCCCGGGACAGCTCGCTGCTTTTCGGGAGAAGACCAGGCCCGTATACGACAAGTGGGCCGAGAAGGTCGGCCTCGACATCGTGAAAGCGTTCGAGGAAGCAGTGGCCGGCGCCAAGTGACTGGTGCTCCGTACGTTCTGCGCGGGCGCCATCCCGTCGTGCCGGCGCCCGCGCAGGTTGGGCGAGGGGAGGGACGACGATGCTCGAGTTTCTTGACAGGTTCGAGGAGTACACATGCGCGGCCATGCTCCTTTTCATGGCGCTCCTTGCCTTTGTGAATGTGGTGGTGAGATACCTCACCACGATGTCATTCGCCTTTTCCGAGGAACTCCTGGTCAACCTCTTCGTGTGGATCACCATGCTGGGTGCGGCGATCGGTATGCGCAAGGGCGCGCACCTGAGCATGACGATGGTGGCAAACGCACTGCCGAAAAGATACCAGAAAGTCATCGCAGCCGTCTCGCTGGTGTGCAGCGGCGGGCTTTTCGCGCTGCTCCTGGCGCACGGGGTGAACCTGGTGCTCTCGGAGTACCGGTCACAGATGACGACTTACTCGATGGGCCTTCCCATGTGGTGGTTCGGCCTCGCAGTGCCGGTCGGGAGCGCCTTGATGATCATCCGAGTGGTCCAGGCCGGCCTTGGCGAGATGCGGGCGCTTGGCCGCCTGGGAGACGACGGGCGGGCGAAGGGCGCCGGAAAACCCTGAGTAACGGTTTGTTGTTTGTTGGTCGGTCTCAAGCCCGGCCGGCAATACGTGCCGGGATGCCGGCGCCTGTACGACGGCGCGCCCCCGGTCTGGCCGGCCCCGGGCGCCGGATCCAGGGGGCGTGGCAGGCGCGTCGTTCCCGGAGCGCAGCACCGGGAACGTCTGGGAAAACGGCGCCGACCGCCGACCGCTGATCTCATGCTCAGGTGTGGCCTGCGGGACCCCTTCGCGCGTGACAGCAGCGTCCGTGGCGACGTCCAGGATGACGCCCAGGCACGGCTCTCGCGTCACGTCGGACAGGTCGTCGGACAGGTCGAAGGAACAGTGGGGGTGATGTGGTGTCTGCCGCAGATCCAGGAATCATTCTTCTGGGCCTGTTTTTCATCCTTCTGGTGGCCAGGGTGCCCATAGCGGTTTCACTGGGGATCGCTGGAATGACCGTGGTTTACTTGAGCGGTCTTGGCTCGGCGATGTTCGCGCCCGTGTTCTTCGCCAACATCTCGAAGTTCTCTCTCCTCGCTATCCCGTTCTTCATCCTGGCCGGGGTGATAATGGGAAGAGCGAAGATATCCGACAAGATAATCCGCCTCATCTCGCTGCTCGTAGGCCCCATCAGAGGTGGGCTCGCCGTGGTCACGGTCATGACCGCGCTGTTCTGGGGTGCGGTGTCCGGGTCCGGCCCAGCGACTGTTGCGGCCCTCGGGACGATCCTCATCCCCGGGATGGTGAAGGAGGGCTATGATAGGGGCTTCGCCGCGGCACTCATGTCGGCTTCGGCGGGGCTTGCGATAATCATCCCTCCGAGCATCGCCTTCATCGTGTACGGTGTCATCACGGGGGCGTCCATAGGCAAGCTCTTCATAGCGGGTATAGTGCCGGGGGTCGTGGTGGGCGTGTTCCTGATAATCGCGGCGTTTCTGATCTCGGTTGCGCGTGACTACCGGGGCGGCGCCTTCGGCAAGCTCGCCGAGGTGTGGCGAGCTTTCAAGGACGCGTTCTGGGGGCTCATCGCACCGCTCATAATCCTTGGCGGGATATACGGCGGCATCTTCACGCCGACGGAGGCCGCGGCCGTTGCGGTGGTGTACGGGCTCTTCGTGGGGTTCGTCATATATCGCACGCTCACCCTGAAGGACCTGTATGGGCTGCTCGTCGAGTCCTGCGTGTCGTCGGCCGTGGTCATGCTCGTCGTATCGCTCGCCGGAATCTTCGGGTGGGCCATGACGACCCTCGGCGTGGTGGAGAGGGTGTCGCAGGCGGCCATTGCTGCGAGTTCGAGTCCGTATCTTGTGCTCCTCATCATCAACGTGATTCTCCTCATCGCGGGGATGCTGCTGGATGCCATATCCATCTACTACATACTCACGCCGCTCCTCATGCCCATCATGGCCCATTTCGGGTGGGACCCGGTGTGGTTCGGCGTGGTTATGTGCGTAAACCTCGCGGTCGGACAGATCACGCCGCCGGTCGCCGTGAATCTATACGTAGGCGCCAACATCGCGGGGATTTCGATGGACGAGATATCGAGAGCCGTGGTGCCGTTCGTCATCGCTGCGGTGGGCGCGCTTCTCATCATCACGTATGTTCCGGTGCTCTCGACGTGGCTTCCGGACCTTCTCATGCGGTAGGTGCAGGAGGGTGTGGTTCATGCTGCAGGATATCGTCATGCCCAAGCTCGGTCTCACGATGAACGAGGGGACTGTCGCGAGGTGGATCGTGTCGGAGGGTGAACCATACAGGAAAGGAGATCCGCTTTTCGAGGCCGTAACAGACAAGATCACCTTCACTGTCGAGGCCCAGGTCGACGGGAAGATCGTCGAGGTAGCGGTGAGCGAGGGGCAGACCGTCCCGGTAGGGACGGTGGTGGCCCGTGCCGAGGTGGGGTGCGAGGCGGCCGCATCAGAGCAGGCAGGCGGCGCTGACGGTCCGGGAGGAGAGTACGAACGACAGCGGGCGCAGGATCGTGAGGCGCAGGACCGGCAGGCGCAGGCGCGGGGAACCGCGGAGCTTCACGGTGCGTCGCCGAGCCCGGGCGTTGGGAGCGAGGGAGCGGCACCGTCCGGTTCGCGATTGGAGGCACCGGAGCCGGCAGGTGAGGTCGTGCGCGCTTCGCCTGCGGCGAAGCGGCTTGCCCGGGAGCACAACGTGGATCTCGCGAAAGTGTCGGGGACGGGTCCCGGCGGGCGCGTGGTCGAAGGAGACGTGCGTGCGTTCCTGGACAGGATGTCCGGGGCCGCAGCCGACATGATAGCCCGGGGTACCCGGGCACGGGCGCCGGGCGCGCCTCCCGAAGGCGCGGTGGCGGGAACGACCATCCCGTACACGGCCGTCGGAAGGACCTCCGCGGAGAGGACCGCCGAGAGCTTCCGGAGCGCGCCGCACTTCTACATATCGATGGATGTGGATGCCGGGGCGCTCGCAGCGTTCAGGCAAGGGGTGCTCGAGAAGGGTCCCTGCGGCGATGAAGGAGAAGTCATCAGGCCTTCCATCAACGACGTCCTCGTCAAGGTGGTGGCGAACGCCCTCCGCGAGCACCGCTACGCAAATGCATCGGCCGTCCAGGACGGGGTGTTCGTCTACCAGCATATCAACATCGGCATCGCCGTCGCCACGGACCAGGGGCTCGTGGTGCCCGTCGTCCATGGCGCGGACCGGAAGACGCTCGTCGAGATCTCCAGGGACACGAAGGACCTCACCTCCCGCGCAAGAGACGGCCGCCTGGAGCCGGAGGATGTCTCCGGCGGGACCTTCACCATATCCAACCTCGGCATGTTCGGCGTGGACGAGCTCTCGGCAGTGATCAATCCGCCCCAAGCCGCGATCCTTGGGGTGGGCGCCGTGCGGGAGCGCCCCGTCGTGAAGGGAGGTGCCGTGGTTGCGGGCCTGGTGATGAGGCTGACGCTCTCTGCTGACCACCGCGTGCTGGATGGGGCGAGCGCCGCGCGCTTCCTCGGGCGGATCAAGGAGATCGTGGAGTCGCTTGATGCCGACGTGGGTGTCTAGAGGCAAGCGCAGGAAGCGCTGTTGCTCGTCGCCAGGTCGGGAGACCCCCCTCACGCTGGTACCAGCGACCAGAGACTCGCTGTGTGACTTCAGAGAAACCCCACGCCCTTGCTCGGAAAAGACTTTACGCCCGGGCGCTCTCTCCCGGCGGGGCGGCGGCGGAGGCAACCTTCCGGGAAGGCGGCCAGGCATGCGCCCGCGCCGCTTTTTTGCGGGTGTGGTAGGAATATGTTGTCTGGTGTAGAATTACTACACCCGCAGCTTTCGCAGCAGGGGGTTGGGGGGTTGCGGGTCAAGGTTATCGTGAATCCGATGGCGGGGCGCGGGCGCGCGGCGAGGGCCATCCCGGTCATCTGCCGCACGTTGGAGAAGGGGAAGGTAGACTTCGACATCTACATAACGAAGGGTCCGGGCGATGCCACGGGCGCGGCTGGCAGGGCGCTGGACGAGGGGTACGATGTCATCGCTGCGGCGGGGGGCGACGGGACGACCAACGAGGTGGCCAACGGCATAGCCGGGCGCGAGGCGATCCTCGCAGTCATCCCGTGCGGGAGCGGAAACGACATGGCCATCAGCCTGGGGCTCCCGAGAGATGTCGAGCGGGCATGCCGCGTCATTCTCGAGGGAAGGCCGCGAACGCGCGACCTTGGCCGCGTCATCGACAGGTTCTTCGTCAACGCGGTGGGCGTCGGGTTCGATGCGACGGTCGCGAGGACTGCGAGCAACGATCTCAGGCGGTTGCCGGTGCGCGGTGCAGCCCTCTACGTCATCGCCGTCCTGAAGACCCTGGCGGAGTATAGCGCGTGCGAGATGCGTCTTGCGGTCGATGAGAAGGTGATGACCGTACGCCCGCTTCTCGTGGCGGTCGGCATAGGCAAGACCTACGCCGGTGGTATGAGAATAGTCCCCGATGCAGAGCCTGACGATGGGCTGTACGACGTATGCGTGATAGAGTCCATGGGGAGCCTCGAGACATTGTACAACCTTCCAAAGGTGTTCACCGGCTCTCACACGAAGGTTGAGAAGGCGACCATGCTCCGCGGGAGATACGTGTCCATCCGCTCGTCCAATCCCGTGCCGCTGCATATGGACGGCGAGGTGTTCGTGCAGGACGAGATGGAGTTCACCCTTATTCCCGGCGGGCTTCGGGCAATGTATCCGTGAGGGCTATGAACGAAGCCGTTGCCCTGATATCCCTGGGATGTGCGAAGAACCTCGTTGACTCCGAGATAATGGCGGGCCTCCTCACCGGCGCGGGCTACCGGATGACACCCTCCCCGGAGGAAGCCGACGCTATCGTCGTGAACACGTGCGCCTTCATCGGGGAAGCTCAGGAAGAAGCTGTCGACACGATACTTGCCCTGGCGAAACACAAAGAGGCGGGGCGGTGCCGCGCCCTCGTGGTCGCCGGATGCCTTGCCCAGAGGTTTGCATCCGAGCTCCTCGCGGAGATACCTGAGGTCGACGCGGTCGTCGGGACGGGCGATTTCCCGCAGATCGCCGACGTGATGAGGAGAGCGCTCGCCGGAGAGCGGGTCAGGCTCGTCGGAAGCCCGCGCTACCTGTACGACGAAAACACCTCGCGGGCCATCTCAACCCCTCCCTATACGGCCTACATCAAGATCGCCGAAGGGTGCAGCAACCGGTGTTCCTACTGTGTGATCCCGGACGTTCGCGGACCCTTTCGGTCGAGGCCCGTGGAGTCCATCGTTGCCGAGGCCCGGAAGCTTGCGCGCGACGGGGCGAAGGAACTCATCCTGATCGCCCAGGATACCACCAGGTACGGAGAGGACGTCTACGGACGCCCGTCTCTCGCCCGTCTGCTGCGGGAGGTCTGCAAGATCGACGGCCTGAGATGGGTCCGCGTCCTCTACATGTACCCGACCAGGGTGACGGACGAGCTTATCGAGGTGATGGCCTCGGAGGCGAAGGTCTGCAAGTACGTCGACCTTCCGCTTCAGCACGCCGATGATGACATCCTGCGAGCCATGAACCGTCGCGGCACCTCCGACGACGCTCGCGAAGTCATCGCAAGGCTGAGGCGAGCCATCCCTGATGTCACCATAAGAAGCACGTTCATCGTGGGGTTCCCGGGGGAGACAGAGGAGAAGTTCGAGCGCCTCATCGGCTTCCTCGAGGAAGTGCGTCTCGACAGGGTCGGGGTGTTCGCCTACTCTCCGGAGTCAGGCACGCCGGCTGCGAGGCTGAGAGGCCGGGTTCCGGCGCGGGTAAAGGAGAGACGGCGTCGCGAGGCAATGGAGGTGCAGAGGGCCATCTCTCGCGAAAAGAACGGGGCAAGGATGGGCAACGCGTATGACGTGCTCATCGAGGGGCGATCGGAAGAGAGCGACCTTGTCACGGTTGGGCGCTCTCAGGCCGAGGCGCCCGAGATCGATGGCCTCATTTACATCGGCAACGAACACCCAGATCCGGGTGAGTTTCGGCGTGTGAGGATAATTGACGCCGGCGACTACGATCTCGTGGGCGAGGTCTTGCCTGACCGCGCTGATGAAGAAGGAGATGCGGGGCCCCTGTAGAATCAAGTATGGCGCCATGATTTTGCGCCACTTCTCCTGACGGCGTCGGGGTTGCCAACCCTTGCGAGGACCTGCGCGCTGGAGCGTGGCGCGGATTCGTGGCGGTATGATGAGGCGCCGAGCTTGGGAGTCAACCGTGCACCGACCTGCACGACTGAGTCTGGTCCGGCATCGAGTCCCGTGGCGGATATGTGCCGGGAGGTGTGGCATCTTCCTGACGCCCGGCTGACGCTGCACTGCCGGCTGGCGAGGTGATGTTGGCGCAGAGTCTGCAAGTGACGAGAGGGATGTTGGCAGGATACCTTACGTCATCGAGCATGCAAGAGAGGAGAGGAAGGCAAAATGAGCGGGGAGACCAGGCCGAGGAGCGCCTACGAGATCGCCCTACAGCAGTATGATGCCGTCGCCGAGAAACTCGATATCGAGTCTGGAACACGTGAACTGCTACGCCATCCCAGGACAGCTCTTGAGGTGGCGTTTCCTGTCAGAATGGACGACGGCACGGTCAGGGTTGTCACCGGTTACCGGGTGATCCACAATACCGCGAGGGGTCCTGGCAAGGGCGGCATCAGGTATCATCCCGCCGTGACTTTTGATGAGGTCAAGGCGCTCGCCATGTGGATGACGTGGAAGTGCGCAGTGGTGGGGATTCCGTTTGGCGGTGCCAAGGGTGGCGTGGTCTGCAACCCCAAGGAGATGTCCCAGGGCGAAATTGAGAGACTCACCAGGCGCTTCACGATTGAGATCAGCGGCGCCATAGGGCCTCACCAGGATATCCCGGCTCCCGATGTCTACACCAATGCCCAGGTTATGGCCTGGATCATGGACACGTACAGCACCAACCGGGGTGAGTTCACTCCGGGCGTGGTGACCGGCAAGCCAATCCCGCTGGGCGGGTCACTCGGCCGTAACGAGGCAACCGCACGGGGGTGCGTGTTCACCATCAGGCAGGCTGCGAAGCACCTCGGGATCCCGATGGATCGGCTCCGCGTAGCGGTCCAGGGCTATGGCAACGCCGGTTCCATTGCCGCGTCTCTCCTCCACGCGGACGGGTGCAAGATCATCGCCGTGTCCGACTCCAAGGGTGGAGCGTACTGTAGCAAGGGTCTCGACCCGGCGAAGGTCCTCGCCCACAAGAAGCTTACAGGTTCGGTGGTGGAAGCCGAGGGCACCGAGTTCATCTCCAATGCGGACCTGCTCGAGCTCGAGTGCGATGTGCTCGTGCCGGCCGCCCTCGAGAACCAGATCACGGCCGGCAACGCACCGCGCGTGCGAGCGAAGGTCGTGGCCGAGGCTGCCAACGGGCCGACGACCCCCGAGGCCGATGACATCCTCTTCGACAAGGGCGTCATGGTCATTCCCGACATCCTCGCCAACGCAGGAGGCGTGACGGTTTCTTACTTCGAATGGGTGCAAAACCTCATGGTCTACTACTGGACGGAAGAGGAAGTCAACGGTAAACTCGAACACATCATGAATCACAGCTTTGCGGCTGTGCTCGACATGGCCGAGAAGAAGAAGGTCCACATGAGAAACGCCGCGTACATGCTTGCGATTTCGAGGGTGGCGGAGGCTGCGAAGCTGAGGGGGATCTATCCATGAGGCGGTAGCATACGCGAATGTAGCTGCTGGTCCTGTGCGGAAGCGACAGCCGTGCCGCTTGCACGCCCGGAATCCGCAGCGCCGGAGGACTGGCCGAGACCGGTGAGACCATGCTGAGGGCGCGGCCCGCCTCTGCCTGCCTGGCGACAGGCGAGGCGGGTCTTCGCGTGTGTCCGTGCCAGGCCATGACGATTTTCGCCGCAGGGGAGGAGGAAAGGGGTCCAGCGTAGAATTCGTAAGTATAGCGGCATGAGTCTGCGCCACTTTTCCTGGCGGTGTTGGGGTCGTCGGTGCTTGATAGGGCGGGGCGCCTGGAGGCCGGCTGGTCTTGGGGAGCCGAATTCGAACGCATCTCACCGCACGCGCCGATGACGTTTTCCCGTCGTTCCGTTATCCCGGCTCGAAGGGAGGGATGCGGCAGGCGGTTTCCCCTGGGACTTGCGTTCGCGTAGCTTCTTCAATTCGAAAGGAGGCGCTTTCATTATGTCAAGGAAGACCACCTGGATCGTGGTGGTTGCGGTGGCTGTGGTGCTCGCCGTGGTTTACGTGGCGGTTCGCGGGCTTCCCACGGCCAAGAAGGCCGAGGAGGCCCCGCAAGCGATGAAGGCGGGCATGGTGACCGACATCGGCGGCCTCGGCGACCAGTCCTTCAACGATGCGGCGTACCGGGGCTTGCAGAGGGCCAAGGACGAGCTCGGGGCGGAGATCAACGTGGTGGAATCCAAGAAAATGGACGACTACGAGCCCAACCTTCGCAGTCTGGCAGACCAGAAGTACGACATAACGTGGGCCATCGGCTTCCTGATGACAGACGCACTCAATAACGTGGCGCCGCAGTATCCTGACCTCAAGTTCGGCATAATCGACAGCGTGGTGGAGCAACCGAACGTTGCTTCCGTCACATTCAAGGAGGAGGAGGGCTCGTATCTCCTCGGGATCATCGCAGCGACCATGACAAAGACGGGGACGGTCGGCTTCGTGGGCGGCATGGACGTGCCCGTCATCGAGAGGTTTGAGACAGGCTACGTGGCAGGCGTGCGCACGGCCAACCCGGACGTAAAGGTGCTCATCGGCTACACCGGCAAGTTCGACGACCCTGCCAAGGGCAAGGAAGTCGCCCTCGCCCAGTTCGGACAGGGTGCTGACATCGTGTTCCATGCGTCGGGTGCCTGCGGCATCGGGGTCATCGAGGCCGCCAAGGAGAAGGGCGCGGGGTTCTGGGCCATGGGCGTTGACTCTTGCCAGCATCATCTCGCACCCGACAACGTCCTGTCGTGCATGATGAAGCGCGTCGACGTGGCAGTGTACGACGCCACGTCGAAGGTGAAGGACGGTACTTTCGAGGCTATACACTACGTGTATGGCCTCAAGGAAGACGGCGTCGGCCCGTGCGACGAGACGTCCAAGCACGTGCCGCAGGAGGTTCTGGACAAGGTCAAAGCCTATAAGGAGAAAATCGTCGCAGGGGAACTCGTCATCCCGTCCACCAGGGCCGAGCTCGAGACGTTCACGGCGCCCGCCCTGTAAACCGCCACGAGGCGAAGACTTGAGAGTATGGCGCGGTCCCCAATGAGCGGGACCCGGCAGGAAGGTGCCAGGTGCCGGCTCGCGCAAGCAGCGGCCCCTGGCACCTTTGGAAAAGGGGGTATGTGCGCTGTCGGTGCGTGACAGGGCTCCCATAGTCGAGATGCGCGACATAACCGTGACGTTCCCCGGGGTTGTGGCAAACGACGACGTCAGCATCGATGTGTATCCCGGGGAGATTCTTGCGCTCCTGGGCGAGAACGGTGCGGGGAAGACGACCCTGATGAACGTCCTCTACGGGCTTTACCGGCCTGACAGCGGCGAGATCCGGATCGGTGGAAAGCCCGTCGGCATCGGGGATCCGAGTGATGCCATCAACCTTGGCATCGGCATGGTGCACCAGCATTTCATGCTGATATCGCCCTTCACCGTGGCCGAGAACATAGTGCTCGGCACCGAACCGGTGGGCGCCGGCGGGGCGCTCGATATGGCGCGCGCGGTGCGCGACGTGAAAGACCTCTCGGCGAAATACGGGCTTGCCGTGGACCCGGGCGCCAGGGTCGAGACCATATCCGTCGGCATGCAGCAGCGGGTCGAGATTCTGAAGGCTCTATATCGCGGTGCCCGTGTCCTCATACTCGATGAGCCCACCGCCGTGCTCACCCCTCAAGAAGTGGACGAGCTCGCGGCGATCATGCGCAACCTCACAAGCCAGGGCAAGTCCGTGATATTCATCACCCACAAGCTCAAAGAGGTCATGGCCATCAGCGACCGGGTGACGGTCCTGCGCAGGGGCAGGGTCGTGGGCACGGTGCCGACGCGTGAGACGACTCCAGAGGAGCTAGCGCGGATGATGGTGGGCCGCGACGTGGTTCTCTCTGTGGATAAGGGCCCTGCCAGGGCCGGAGATGTGGTGCTTCGGGTCGAGGACATCCACGTGAAGGGCACGCGCGGTCTGCCCGCCTTGAAGGGCGTCTCGTTCGACGTGCGGGCGGGAGAGATTGTGGGTATAGCGGGCATAGAGGGCAACGGCCAGAGCGAGCTGGTGGAGGCGCTCACGGGCTTGCGCAAGGTCGTCTCGGGCCGGATCAGCGTGGAGGGTACAGACATCACCAACAGGCCTCCGCGTGATGTCATCGGCCAGGGTGTGGCGCACATCCCCGAGGACCGGCAGAGGCGCGGGCTGATTCTGAGCTTCTCCATCGCCGAGAACCTGATCCTCGAGCGATACCATAGACCCCCGTTTGCGCGCGGGATCAACCTGGATTTCGGGCAGGTGCGCGCGTACGCGCGCAAGGTCATCTCCGAATTCGACGTCCGGACTCCTGACGAAAACGTGCGAGTCGGGTCCCTCTCCGGCGGGAACCAGCAAAAGGTCGTGGTGGCGAGGGAACTCTCGCTGGAGCCGAGGCTCCTCATCGCATCCCAACCCACACGGGGCCTCGACGTGGGAGCGATAGAATTCGTGCACCGGAGGCTGGTGGCCCAGCGAGACGCGGGGAAGGCAATTCTCCTTGTATCGCTGGAGCTCGACGAGATCATGTCTCTCGCCGACAGGATCCTCGTCCTCTACGAGGGGCGGATAGTCGGCAGCATGAGAGCTGCGGAGGCCACCGAGCAGGAGATAGGGTTCCTTATGGCGGGCGGGCGCTGGACGCCGGCCGACGACGCGGGTGCGGGAACGCGAACGGGAGGTGAGCGCGATGCCAGAGCCGGGTCAAGGCGCGAAGGGGTCCCGGGCGCGGCGCACCCTGTCACAACGTGAGGATTTCAGGGAGATCTTCATCCCCGTGGTGGCTGTGGCGCTCGCCCTGGCGCTCGGGGCCGTGCTGGTGATGGTGGGGGGTAAGAGCCCGGCGGCCGCATACAGCGCTCTGGTGCGCGGGGCATTTGGCGGCATCGGCAACGTGGCGGAAACCCTCGTCAACGTCACTCCGCTCGTCTTCACCGGGCTTTCCGTGGCGTTTTCATTCAGGTGCGGGCTGTTCAACATCGGTGCCGAGGGCCAGCTCATCATGGGGCAGATCATTGCGGCCTGGGCGGGGTTTGCCCTCACAGGGCTTCCGGCGGTCGTGCACATGCCCCTTGCCCTTCTGGCTGGCGTGGCGGCAGGCGCCATCTGGGGCGCGGTGCCCGGCTATCTGAAGGCAAGGCTCGGGGTGCACGAGGTCATCAACACGATAATGATGAACTATATCGCGCTGTACCTCAGCCACTACCTGGTGATCGGGCCTCTCAAGGCTCCCGGTGCGCTTCCTGTGACGCCTACCATCGCTCCGGCGGCCACGCTGTGGAGGTTCCTCCCGCCCACCAGGCTGCATCTGGGCGTCCTCCTGGCGGTGGCCGCGGTGTGGCTGGTGTACTACATCCTGTTCCGGACCACGCTCGGATATGAGATTCGGGCCGTCGGCCAGAACCAGGAGGCGGCGCGCTACGGCGGCATCAGCGTGCGCAAGAACATAGTGCTGGCAATGGTGATAAGCGGGGGTCTGGCCGGCGCTGCCGGCGCCGTACAGGTGCTGGGCCTTCAGCACAAGTTCCTCGACATATTCAGCTTCACCGGGTACGGGTTCGACGGCATAGCCGTCGCGCTGCTCGGCAGGAACCATCCGCTCGGAGTGCTTGCCGGGGCGTGCCTGTTCGGCACGCTCGCCCGGGGAGCCATCCTCATGCAATCCATAGCAAGGATCCCGAAGGAGATCATCGGCATCGTGCAGGCGACCATTGTCCTCGTTGTAGCGGCGGATGAGATCATAAGGCGGTTCATCGCGCCCCGGCGGAAGGCGGCGGCAGCGACAGCGGCAGCGGCGGCGGCAGAGGTGCCCGCAGGCGGCGCGGAAGGAGGGGCTGACCATGGCGCATAGGCTTGCGGATGTCACGGTCTACATTGCGCTCGTGGTGTCCACGCTCCGGATGGCAACGCCCCTCATCCTGGCCTCGCTGGGAGGAGTGTTCTCCGAGCGGTCGGGCGTCGTCAACATCGCACTCGAGGGCATCATGCTCGTGGCCGCCTTCATAGGGATGCTCATCTCCTACTTCACGCACGTGCCCTGGCTCGGTGTGCTCGGCGCAATGGCGGCCGGCGTGGCAGTCGCGGCGATCCACGCGGTCGTATCCATAAAGTACAAGGCGGATCAGGTGGTGAGCGGGGTCGCCATAAACATCTTCGCGCTGGGGTTCACCGGGTTCATGCTGCGGAGCGTTTTCCAGCACGCGGGCCAATCCCCGCCAGTGCCCAAGGTGGCCGACTGGACGATCCCGCTTCTTGAGAAGGTCCCCGTGCTGGGGCCGATGATAGGAAGGCACACGCCATTCGTTTACATCGCGCTGGTTGCCGTGGCGGCCTCTCACTTCGTGCTATTCCGCACGGCTCTTGGCCTCCGGATAAGGGCGGTGGGAGAGCATCCGCGCGCGGCGGAGACGGTGGGCATAAACGTATTCAAGATAAGATACATGTGCGTTCTTGCAAGCGGCGTCCTTGCGGGCCTCGGGGGCGCGTCTCTGTCGCTCGGCTTCCTCAGCCAGTTCCAGGAGAACATGACGGGTGGGAGGGGGTTCATCGCCCTCGCTGCCATGATCTTCGGCAAGTGGACCCCGGTCGGATCGTTGGCGGCATGCCTGCTGTTCGGGTTCGCCGATGCCCTGCAGATCCTCTCGCAGACTCTCGGGATCATGGTGATCCCCAGAGAATTCCTGCTCATGGCTCCTTACATCCTTACCATGGCGGCGCTTGCAGGGGTGATCGGCAGGGCTGTGCCGCCGGCAGCGGACGGCGTGCCCTACGAAAGGCAGGGATAGCCGCACCCCACCGCCAGGTGGTCATGCATGTGGCAAGACATCGTCGCTGTGGCCGGGGAGGATGTGCCGCGACAGGGCGGCGTCCCCGGCCACGCCTCTTTCTGCTATGAAATGGCAGGGGTCCTCTATGTGGGAAAATCTCAAGGTTTGTGGAACACGGGCAGGAAGTCTGGAACCCTGTGTCGAAAAAGCCTCCAATGAGCATGGGACCCATAGCTGATTGGAGGAGCACGATATGGTTGATGTTCTCATCAAAGGCGGACCTGTGATGATCCCCCTTCTTCTCTGCTCGGTTCTCGCGCTTGCCGTGGCGTTCGAGCGCATCCTGTACATGCTCAGAACCTCGCAAGACCCGGAGAGGGCCCTGCGCCTCATCTCCGTCGCGATCGAGCGCGACCGTATGGCCGAGGCAATTGCTGCGGTGCAACAGCTCAGGGGGCAGATCGGGGCGCTTGCGACGGCGGCGCTCACCAACTCGAAGCGACCCAGGACTGAGCTGGAGTCCGAGGTGCGTGCGGCAGGCCAGAGGGAAGCTTTCCTTCTCGAGAGCCACCTTCCCATCCTCGACATGGTGGTGACAGTCGCGCCGCTCCTTGGTCTCCTCGGTACAGTGCTCGGCCTCATCAAGAACTTCCAGGTCCTTGCCCAGACTCCGCAGCTGCTCGAGGCCGGGGCGCTGTCAGCGGGCATAGCGGAGGCCCTCATCACGACAGCTGCCGGCCTCGTCATCGCCGCCCCTGCGTACATCCTGCACGTGTACATCTCGGGGCTCATAGACAGGCGGCTCGTGGAGATGAGCGAGTTCGGCTCGAGCATCGTGAACCTGCTTTCAGAAGGGGTGAGGGAGAGTGACTTTCCGCAGAAACCGTCACAAACGGCCGCGGGTTGAGATGACACCCATGGTCGACGTAATGTTCTTCCTCATCGTGTTTTTCATGCTCTTCACGACTTTCCGAACAAACCCCGCGGGGCTCAACATCAGACTGCCCAGAGCCGTCACTGCCACACCGCAGCAGCAGGCGAGGATCGTTGTGGTCATCGACAACCAGGGCGAGGTGTACTTCAATGACCGCAGGACCAGTATGGATGGGCTGCGCGAGGACATCGGGCGGAGCCTCAAGGAGGACCCCAACGAGGTCGTCATCATAAGGGCAGACAGCGGCACGCGATACTCCAGGCTCGTCGAAGTCATGGATGCCGCAAGGGTGGCAGGTGCAAGCCGATTGGCTCTCGCAGCGGAGAAGCAGAGATAGACGTACGTACCCTCACAGCCTGGACGGAAAGGACGGTGGCGTAGATGGAGCATCACAGCGGAAGGTCGAGGATGGGGCTATCGGTGCTGGCTTCGCTCATGATTCACGCTGCCGTAATACTGCTCGTACCGATCGCGAATCCAGGCACAACCGTGATCTACCCCGTGGAATTCGGAGAGATTGAGCAGACGTTCGAGTCGCCAAGGGCGGGGAGCCCTGACGGCGACGCTGTCACCGCTCCCCAGCCCGCGGCGAGCACCGCACAGCAGGGGGGATCCGTCGATGGGCCGGAGACCCAGGTGACCGTGAAGCCCGCGCCCATACCCGCGCCGAAGCCTGCTCCGAAGCCGGAGCCAGACCCAGGGCCGAGACCTGCCCCGAAGCCAAAGGCGAAACCGCAGACGCCGCTAGCTGCTCCGCCAAGGCCACAGGAGCCGGCGCCTGCTCCGCCGTCGGGTCCTGCGTCCCCGTCAACCGGGGCCTCCGCTCAGGGAGCAGGCGCGGAGACGGGAGCAGGAGCGGCCTCAGCAACACCTGGCACAGCGCATGAAAACGTGCTGACCGGCAAGTCAGACGAGACCATCCCCTCCCCGCCGACCGGTGCCGCTGGGGGCGGGGACGCCGCCGCGTCCGGAGGAGCTTCGGCAGCGACTGGCGGCGCCGAGGGGGCGACAGAAGAGGTAGGGCACTCGGCACCAGGGCCCGTTCGGCCCTCACAGCCTTCAGAGCCTGCCGGGCCAACAGAAGCCGCTACGTCTCAAGCGACAGGTGCGCCCGCAGGACCGCCGAAGCCCAAAGGGGAGGAGTTTGGCACCGGCCGCGCCCTGGTGCTCTCGGGCGCTCCGCCCGTGTACCCGAAGAACGCCCAGAACGAAGGGGTGGAGGGCGTCGTCACGTTATCAGTGACCGTGGACCCGCTGGGTGCCGCGACGAAGGTCGTGGTGGTTACGGGTTCCGGAGACTCCCGACTCGACGAGGCGGCGATGCGGACGGTTTCGCGCATCTGGCGCTTTCAGGCCATCGGCTGGCCATATGAGCTTTCCGTCCGGGTGACGTTCCGAAAGGGATCCGTGGAGCTTGCCTTCGGAGGCGTCACCATCCTCGGGGACCAGGTGTGAGTTCACAGGCTCATGCCGGTTTGCAGGCAGCTTGCCGGTCGCCGGAGCTTGCACGGCGGGGCGCTCTTGACTTGGCAAGTCTGAATGACAAATTCGAACGAGGCGCGCTGCAGGCGAGCCGTCCCCGGGGGCGCAACACCGGCAACCTGAATAGGACTTGCGCGCTGAGAAGTAGCGCGAATTCGTGGCGATCTACTTGGTGGCGCAACCAGCGCCGCTCAGCCGGATGTCGTCACGTACCTGACAAAGCGGTATTGGGCACAGGCGGATACAGTATGAAGAACGGCGGCCGGATGGAGGCGGGAACGCGTCCTGCTACTCACATGGGAGGGTTAAGCAGTGATTCATGTCAGGCCAGGGTGGCGCGCGGTTGCCCTCGTGTTTCTCGGAGTGGTCGCAGCCTGCGCGTCGGGCTTCCGCGCGCGCGGTCCGGCTGCTGCACAGGCCGCGGCGACAGGCCCCAACCTGGAGATATGCAACCAGTACATCAGAGTGTTCGTGAATGCGACCGGGGATGCCACCGCGAGGTTCGCCGTGGATTCCACGGGCGGTGATCCGCTGAACCCGGCCGATGATGACAAGCCCCTCGTATACGGACGTCCCACGCCCTGGACCTCATATACCACCGTGAGGGTGGACGGGACGGACTACGTGTTCGGCGGCAGAACGGAGCGCCGTGCCGGAAGAGACGGAAGCTATGGTACGGAGGTGCTCGGGCCGCACCTTGCCGGTGGGAGCATCGTGGCGGCGTGGAGGTTCGGCGATATTGAGGTCTCGCAGGTCCTGTCCATCGTCAGGAGCACGACCACCGGGCTTTTCGACACCGCGAAGATCACTTACATCGTCACAAACCACGGGCCCAGTCCGCACGAAGTCGGTCTCCGCATAATGCTCGACACCATGTTGGGGGCAAACGACGGGGCGCCGTTCCGGGTGAAAGAAAGGGCCGTTGTGTCCGATACGGTCTTCGGATCCCGCGAGATGCCACGGTTCTGGCAGGCGTTCGATTCGCTCTCCAGTCCATCGGTGACCAGCCAGGGTACCCTGGCGGGACCGGAGGTGACCGCGGCGGACCGCGTACTCTTCACGAATTGGGGGAGCCTCGCGGATGGGGTCTGGGATGCGGGCTTCTCGCCCGGCCGCGATTTCACCCGCGCAGGCGAGTACGAGCTCGACAGCGCCATTGCCCTCTACTGGGATCCGGTGCCCGTCGCTCCAGGGGATTCCAGGGAGTACAGCACGCTCTATGGAATGGGTGGGATCAGCATCGCGCCCGGCGTTCTGTCGATAGGCGTGACGTCTCCGGCTGAGGTTACAACCGGCAAGGACAGGCCGGCGACGTTCCCCGTGGTCGCGTACGTGGAGAACTCAGGCCCAACGGTGGCGCTTGGTGTCCGCGCCACCATCGAGCTGCCGGCCGGGCTCGCGCTCGTCCCGGGGGAGAAGGCCTCGCGCGCGCTGGGCGACCTGGAGCCTGGTGAGACCGGGCAGGTTTCGTGGGAAGTCGCGCCCGAAGTGCGCGACCAGGCTGAACTCGAGTACGCCGTGGCGGTCGAGGCTGAGAATGCCGAGCGCAATCGCGTGCGGCGGGCTGTGAGGGTGCTGGCGCCTCCGAGCCTGCGGGTGCAGATACATGCTCCATCCGGCTTCGGAGTCCGCGACGACAGGTTCGATCCCTACCCCCTTGGGGTGAAGGCCCTCATCGAAAACGCAGGCGGCGCACCGGCGTACGGCGTCAGGGCAAGCCTCGCTTTGGGCCAGGGGCTCCAGCTTGCCGAGCGCGAGAAAGGTTCAAAGTTCCCCGGCACGGTCGGACCCGGCGAGACGTGCGAGGTGCTATGGCAGGTGCTGCCGTCAGGGGAGGCTGGTGACTTCGATTACGTTGTGAGGCTTTCGTCCCGCAGCACCGACGACACGTTCGCCTCGGGCCGCCTCCGCGTTCCGGAACTCTCATCGAGGGTCCTGGTGGCCGCGCCGAGCGCGCCCTGCCGCGTCGGCGAGTTTTTCGCGGTCGATATTGTTGCGAGGAATCTCATGAACCTGGGGGAGGCACGCTTTGACGTGCGTTTCGATCCCTCGGTGCTCGAGGCTGTCTTCGTTTCCAGGGGAACAGCGTTCGTTGAGGAGGCCGGGATGTCCTACTGGCGGGAGGGGGTGATCGATAACTCGCAGGGTCTCGTGAGGGGAGTAATGGGTCGGCTCGGGAAGGCGCGGGACGTGACAGGCGTCCTCGCGACCATCAGTTTTCGCGCGAAAGCCCCGGGGGTCTCACGCGTCGTGCTGGAGGACGTATCGCTCGCAGGCAACAGCGGGGCGGCGGTTCCCGGCTCGGTGGAGGGCACCTCCGTGATGGTGAAAGAGTAGAAACGACAGCGAGATAGCATGACGGAAGCGGGCTTGCGCCCGCGCTGGGGGGAGACAAATGACGAGAGCAAGACTTCCTCGACTGCGTGCGAGGGTCCTATGGGTTGTCGTGTTGTCCCTGGCCCTCGCGGCTGTGCCGTCGGGAGGGATGGCGGCGGAGATCAAGGACGTTCCGAAGGACCACTGGGCATACCAGGCTGTGAAGACCCTCGTGGAGAAGGGATACCTCGCGGTGTACGGTGACGGTACGTTTCAGGGGACGAAGCCGGTTGACAGATACACCCTGGCTGTGGTGATAGCGAAGATCCTGAGAGAAATCGAGAGCGGGAAGATGGGCGCGACCCCTGAGGACGTCGAGCTCCTGCGCACGCTCTCCGGGGAGTTCCGTCAGGAGCTCGTGCAGGTTGCGAACGAAATGAACATCTTCAAGAAGTCCCTTGACGAGCAGGGGAAAGCCCAGGCGGTGTCGAGGGAGGACCTCGCAAAGCTCACCTTCACGCAACAGCAGATGAGGTCTGAGGTGGAGAAGATGATCGCGGATATCACCGCCTCCACCGAGAAGAGCATCGCTGCGGCCGACCAGAGGGCCCGGCAGGCCGAGGACAGGCTCGCCGCAAGAATCGACGAGAACGAGCAGCGCGTAGACCGCCTGGCGGATGACGTCGCCAGCGGGTTCGATAACACCCAGTCGTCCCTCAAAGACCTCGCCGTCCGGATGGGTGCAGGTGACAAGGACCTCGCGGGTCGGCTCGACGCGCACGATGCAAGACTCGCTCAGCTCGACGAGGACCTCTCCGCGGCCATCCTGCGCCTCAGCACGCTCGAACCTCAGGTCGCGCTGGTCACCGAGAGCCTCGTGGCTGCGAAGAAGGATCTCGGGAAGAGCATCGACACGCTCAGGCTGGATCTCGAAGGAGCCAGGGGCGACATCCTCACCCTGCGCAAGGACGTCGGAGCGCTGTCGAGCGCGGTTGACGCGCGCGTGGCAGAGCTCGGCGCGCGTGACGCGGAGCTGGAGAAGGATCTTGGGGTGCTTGCCGGGAGAACGCTGACCCTTGAGGAGAGCCTCACGACGGAGCGCGCGGCGAGGATATCCACGGACACCTCGCTTCAGACGGCGCTCACGGACCTTGCGCAAGACCTTGCCGCCCACAAAGCGCAGACAGCAAAGGATGTCGACTCCCTGCGGAAGGAGAACGGCCTTCTCAAGGTGCTCCTGGCGGCCGTGGCCATACTCGGCCTCGTGGTCAAGTAAGGTGCCGAAGATGACATGTGTCGTTCATGAAGAGCACCCTTGGGGGCCTTTCTGAGGAGTACTCGACGGCCGAGAGGGCTGCGTTCATGAGGTCTATCCTGTGACGGGACCTGGGCCCGATCCCGAGCGCGTCGCAGAGGACCAGCTTCACGGGCCCTGCGTGGCTTACCACGCAGAATGATGCATCGGGATGAGCCCGGACAAGCTCCATCACCTTCGGAACAACCCTGTCCCTGAGGCGGGCGTAAGACTCGCCTCCAGGGATGGGGTTATTTGCCGTGTCCTCCAGCCATCTTGCGACATCGGCGGGCCTGGCCGTGCGGACCTCGTCGAAGCTCATCCCCTCCCATTCGCCGACGTCGATCTCGCGCAGTTCCTCGAGCTTCACCACGGGGATGCCGTGCGGTCTTGCGACGGCCCGGGCCGTCTCGAGGGCTCGCGAGAGATCGCTCGAATAAACGGCGGCGAGATTCTCCCCTGCGAGCCGCAGGGCGAGCATTTCGGCCTGCCGTACCCCGGCAGGGGAGAGCGGGACGTCGTGATGGCCCTGGTATCTCCGGGTTGCGTTCCACTCGGTCTCACCGTGCCGCACCAGGAACACGCGCGTCGCCACGCGCATCCTCCTCCCTTCCTGCGGACCTCGCAGGCTTCCGTGCGTTTCGACACCTGACGTCCGATCTCCTGCCTGCCTTCTGGTTTGTGCCAATCCCGCCCGGGGCATGCACAGGATGAGGCGGCATACAGCAGGTTACCAGAGGGAGATACTTCTGGCAGGAGGCCGGCCGGCCATCGCGAATCTTGAGGGAGCGGGGTGAGGCAGCATGGTGCGAGCGTTTCTCTTCGGGGAGCGGGGCAAGGCAGCACGGTCTCTCGAGGGCGGGTCCGAGATAGAAGAGGCCGCAGGGCGAGGCGAGGGCGTGCTCTGGGTGGACCTCCAGGCGCCCGGTGACGAGGAGTTCGACCTGATCTCGCGCATCTTCCGCTTTCACCCGCTATCCATCGAGGACTGCCGAACATACAGCGAACTCCCCAAGGTCGATGAGTTTGCGGATTATCTGTTCCTTGTGACCCACTATGTGACCGGCAACCCGGATGACGCTCCAAACGGCAGGCTCTCCCTCGGGGAGCTGGATATATTCATCGGGCGCGGTTTCATGGTGACCGTCCACATGCAGCGAGCAAGCGTGGTGGAGGAGTGTGTCAGGAGGTTTCACGAGCGCCCTCACCTGCCCGCGGCGGGCCCGGATTTCCTCGCCTACGCCCTCATAGACGCGCTCGTGGACTCGTTCCTGCCTCTCGTCGATCACTGGGATGACCGGATCGACGAACTCGAGGAGGAACTTGTGCTGGGACGCACCAGGAACGTCCTCAAGAAGCTCGTCGCCATGAGGAGAAACATCCTTCGTGCCCGCAAGAGTGTCTCGCCGACGCGAGAGGTGATCGGATCCCTCGCCCGGCGTGACGTGGCGTTCATCTCAGAGCAGGCGGCATGGTACTTCAGGGACATTTCCGACCACCTCGTCAGGGTGCACGGCATGCTCGACTCGGCGAGAGACGCTGTAGCCACCCTGTTCGAGCTGTACCTCTCCATGTCGTCTCACAGGGCGAACCTGGTGATGCAGAGGCTCACAATAGTCGCCACGATCTTCCTGCCTCTCACGTTCATCGCAGGAGTCTATGGCATGAACTTCAGGTATATGCCGGAACTCGAGTGGAGATACGGCTATCTCATGGCATGGGTGATCATGCTGCTGGTGGGGGGAGGCTTCCTTGTCTACTTCAAGCGAAAGGGCTGGTTCTAGGCCCGACGTAAGGCCTGACCTCAAGAGTCTCCTGTCGCACGAGATATCGGAGTTTCTCGCAGGCATGGGGGAGCCTTCGTACAGAGGGACACAGGTATTCTCGTGGATACACGAGAAGGGTGCCGCGTCCTTCGACGAGATGACGAACCTTCCCCTCGCCCTGCGCAGGAAGCTCGACGAGGTCGCGCGCCTGGCGAACCTCGAGGTCCTTGCCCGCAGGCCGGGAACTCAGGGCACGGTCAAGTATCTCCTCGGCCTCGGCGACGGCAACTCGGTGGAGGCCGTCAGGATGAAGTATACATACGGCACGTCGGCGTGCGTCTCGACGCAGGTGGGCTGCAAGATGGCGTGCGCGTTTTGCGCGTCGGGAGCAGCGGGATTCGTTCGAAACCTTACCCCCGGCGAGATCGTAGACCAGGTGCTCAAGATGAACCGTGACCTCACCCACGGGTCCCGAACGTCCCGCGAGCCCCAGGCGGGGTCCCGCATCGGGTGGGTCGTGCTCATGGGGACGGGCGAGCCGCTCGACAATTACGACGCGTCCGTGAAGGCGCTGCGCATATTGAACGCCGAGGAGGGCCTCAACGTGAGTCATCGGCGCATGACGGTGTCCACGTGCGGCCTTGTGCCGGGAATTCGGCGGCTGGCCGAAGAAGGGATTCCCGTCACTCTCTCGATCTCCCTCCACGCGCCCACGGACGACCTTCGCGACGAGATCATGCCGATAAACAGGCGCTACCCAATCCCCGAGGTGACGGACGCAGCGTCGTTCTACGCCACCCGTACCGGGCGCCGGGTTACATTCGAGTACGCGCTCATCCGCGACGTCAACGACGATGTGTCCCACGCGCGCAGGCTTGCAGGCCTGCTTTCGGGGATGCTTGCCCACGTGAACCTCATCCCGCTGAATCCTGTGAAGGAACGTGGGTATGCACGTCCGCCCCGGGAGAGGGTGATGCGCTTCCTTGCGGTTCTGAAGGAGGCCCGGATTCCAGTAACTATAAGACGAGAGCTTGGTCTGGATATCGACGCGGCGTGCGGCCAGCTTCGTCGCAGATATTGCAGGTGAGCGCTGCAAGCGATATACTGCGACTTGAGGGGAATCGGGCGGCCCGACCGGAGGTGTGAGGTCGCCCGGCCGCGCGCGATGCGCGGTTTCGGGGGACCCTGTCATGAGCTTTCTCGCGAAGATCGAACGGGCAATCGAGGAGATCGTCGAGGGCATCTTCCGCAAGGCTCGCGAGGCGACTCACCCTATTGAGATCGGGCGGTACCTATTGCGGGAGATGGAGGACGAGAAGAGGATCTCCGTTTCTCGCACGTACGTCCCCAACCGCTACAGGGTGAGGATGCACGCGCGGGATGTGGAGTACCTCGGGCCGCTGGCCCGCACCGTGTCTCGTGAGCTTGCGGGGCACGTGGTTTCGCGCGCCCGGAGGCAGGGCTATTCCTTCGTGGGGCGGGTCGAGGTCGAGTTCGTTGCCGACGAAGGAGCGAGGCCTGGCGATATCAAGGTCGATGGGTTCTTCGTCGAGGAGGCGGAGGAGACGCCGTCCAGGACGACTGTTTACGGTGGTGATAGCCAGGACGCGACCCGGCGTTCCTGCCCGGTCGGAGAGGGACAGGACCAGCTCCCGGGCGCCGGGGCGCCTGCGGAGGGCACCATGGACGAGGCACCGCGAACGTGCGTCTCCGGCCGTACCGGCGTCAATGAGGCTGACCGCGGCGGACCTGGACGTCCGTACCTCGTGCTTCGGTGCGGCACAGGCGAGGAGGGGGTCTTCCCGCTCGAGGACGGAAAAGTGACGATCGGCAGGTCCGGCTCGTGCGACATCGTCATCGAGAATGCGGGGGTCTCCCGGCGCCACGCCGAGATCGTGCGGGAGGGCCGACGGTTCTACGTGGCCGATCTTGGAAGCACCAACGGAACGTACGTGAACGGGAGGAAGGTATCGAAGCAACTCCTTGCCGATGGCGATCTCGTGCATTTCGGCAGGGTCGCGGCCCGGTTCAAGGAGGCGTGACAGGTGGCACTCGTGTGGCTCCTTGCACGTCTCGCCCTGGCTGGCCTGATATCCCTCTATCTTTACAGGGCGACGCTGGCTGCGGGGATCGTCCCGGGACCAGGTCGGGCCCCGGGGGTCGTGGCTCCCGGCGAACTGGAGGTGGAGGCCGGACCTGGAGTCCCGTCACCCGGGGAGCGGTTTCCCCTGGGGCGGGTCACGGTCCTCGGGCGGTCGCGGGAGAGCGACGTGATTATCCTCGACCCGTACGTGTCCTCGAGGCACGTTGAAATCGCTCTTGCAGGTGCAGGGTTTGTCGTCCGCGATCTGGGGAGCGCCAACGGCACGTACGTGAACGGCAGAAGGCTTCGCCGGGAGAGGGTCCTCCGCGATGGAGACCGGCTGGAGCTTGGCGATACCGTATTTCGGTTTCGGGGGTGAGCGTTATGCAGGCCTCTGCCCGGACTGATGTTGGTCTCGTGAGGTCCCTGAACGAGGATGACTACCTGGTCGGCGACGGCATCTTCGCTGTGGCCGACGGCCTCGGCGGGCACGAAGCAGGCGAGATCGCAAGCCAGATGGCCATCCGCATATTGAAGGAGTTCAAGACGCCTCCCGAGGATGATGATCCAGGGGTTGCCCTGACGGAAGCCCTCGAAAGGGTCAATCGGGCCGTCTACAGGCGATCGGTGGACGACCCTGCCTGCGAGGGGATGGGTACCACGCTCACCGTGCTGGTCATCTCGGGCGACAGGGCGTACATCGGCCATGTCGGTGATAGCAGGGCATACCTCGTGAGAGACAACAAGATCCACCGGCTGACCGAGGACCACTCCATCGTCGGGGAACTCATCCGCATGGGTATGCTCTCTGAGCCTGAGGCGAGGGCTCATCCCCAGCGGAACTTCCTCACACGCGCCATCGGCACGCAGCCCGACGTGGAGATCGAGGTCGGCTACTGCAGGCTGGGGGCACGTGATCGGTTCCTTCTCTGCACAGATGGGCTGTCGGGCGCGGTGGATGACAGCGAGATTCTCAAGGTAATGGCCTCCGCCGAAGACCCGAAGTCCGCGGTGGACCAGCTCGTGGAGCTTGCGATGTGCGGAGGCGGCCGCGACAACATCACCGCTGTGGCCGTGTTTCTGGACCTGCCATGATACGCGATGCAGCATTGGGCAGGCGGAGGTCGTCCCTTCCTGATACTCTCCTCGCCACGGCCCTTCTCCCGGGCATACTCGGCATATTCATGTCAACGCTCGCCGCCGGGAAGCTCGAGCGCTCGCCCGGCTGGCTTGTGCTGGCAGGGTTCTCCGGGATCTTTCTTGCGTTCCACATTCTCTCCTGCAGAGGGCGCCGCATCGGCGACCCGGTCATGTTCTCGGCTGTCGCCTTTCTCTCCGGACTCGGCCTGGCCGAGGTCCTCAGGCTCGACCCCGGGCTTGCCGCAAGACAGGTCGGACACCTTGCCGGGGGGGTCGCGCTCGCCTGGGCGCTCGTGACACTCACCCCGGACCTCCTCGCGCTCGAGAGGTACAGGTTCATTGCGGCCGCGGCGGCCTGCGCGCTCCTGGCGAGCACCATACTCTTCGGCGTCGAAGCGGGAGGGGCAAGGTCGTGGCTCGACCTGGGGCCTGTCGCGGTACAACCCTCGGAAGCCGCGAAAATCCTCATGGTGGTGTTCTATGCAGGCTACCTCAAGGACACGAGGGTGCTCCTGAGGAGATCGTCGAGGAGGCTTTTCGGCGTCATCTTGCCCGACGTTTCCTACGTAGGACCGCTCGCCCTGATGTGGGGCCTCGCCCTCGTGCTCCTGGTGTTTCAAAGGGATCTGGGCGCGGCAGTGCTCTTTTTCGGTGTTTTCCTGTTCATGCTGTACGCGGCGTCAGGCAGGGCGTCGTATGTGCTTGGAGGAGCGACGCTCCTCGCGGCGGGCGGCGCGGCGTCTGCCTGGCTCTTTCCGCACGTGAGGTCCAGGTTCGTCGTGTGGCTCGATCCGTGGCGGTTCATGGATGCTGCAGGCTATCAGACCGTGCAGTCCATGTTCGCAGTGGCGGCGGGAGGACTCATAGGCCTGGGGCCGGGTCGGGGGATGGCCCACGTCATCCCGGCGGCGCCGACCGACTTCGTTTTCGCCGCCGTATGCGAAGAAATGGGGCTCGTGGGAGGCCTTGCGGTGATCGGGGCTTACGCTCTGCTGGTCCACAGGGGGCTCATGTGGGCGTCCCGGGCGAGCGACGACTTTCGCGCGCTCATCGCTGCCGGAATGACGTCCCTCATCGGTCTGCAGGCGTTCACCATAGTCGGGGGGGTGCTGGGGCTCGTTCCCCTTACCGGGGTCACGCTGCCTTTTGTAAGCTACGGTGGTAGTTCGATGATTGCCAGCTTCGCCGCGATCGGTCTCGCGCTTCGGGCAGCCCGCGAGGAGCGGGAGGAGCAAGAGGCGCAGGATAGGGTGCAGGAGCGGGCACCGGAGCGGGCGCAGGAGCGGGAACTGGATCGGGAGAAGGGAAGCGTGGAGATTGAAGGATAGCATCCGTCGGATCTCCATCGCGTTCCTGATTGCCTTCGCCGTGTTGTCGGCAAGGCTCCTCCTTGTGGGCGTCGTGCGTGCGCCCTACCTTTCCGCCCACCCACGAAACCCCAGGGTGGCCGCGGTGAGGCGTGACATCGTGCGGGGAGGGATCTACCTGTCTCGCGGGGAGCCGGTCGCCAGGGACAGCGCGTCCGGCGGACCGAGGCTGTATATGGGCCCGCCCGGCCTTGAGCACCTCACGGGCTATGAGGACACGAGGTACGGCACGGCGGGGCTCGAGGCGAGTTACAACGCTGAGCTGCTTGGGCTCGGGGGGACGGGCGGAGGGATAGCCCGGTTCGTGAGAGGACTCCTCGGAGGGGGGCCTGGACGGGGCAACGACATCATCCTCACCGTGGACGCGGATGTTCAGCGGGTGGCGGCGCGGGCCATGGGCGGACGCCGCGGCGCTGCCGTCGCGCTCGACCCTAGGACCGGCGCAGTGCTCGCTATGGTGAGCAACCCGGGCTTCTCGCCCGGGCGGATCGCGTCTGAATGGGACCGCCTCGTGAAGGACGAGCGCAGCCCGCTTTTCAACAGAGCAACCCTTGGTCTCTACCCGCCCGGCTCGGCGATGAAGCCGATCATCGCCGCGATAGCGCTCTCTTCCGGCGTGGTCGGCCCAGAGGACACCTTCAGGTGCGAGGGCGCCATACGGGTCGGGACGCGCGCCCGCGACACCCGCGAGGTGTCGTGCCCCGATGGTCGGGCGCACGGCGAGGTGACCCTCGCGGAGGCCATCGCCCGCTCCTGTAACGTTGCATTCGCCCAGATCGGGTGGCGCATCGGTCAGGAAAAGCTGTATAATGGTCTTCGGAGCTTTCATTTTGGAGATGCCCTGCCCTTTGACGTGCCGACCGCGGCAGGCGCCATCACCGTGGGAGGTGGCGGTCTCGACAGGCCGGCTGTGGCGCAGATATCCATCGGCCAGGGCACGCTTGCGGCGAGCCCTCTTCAGATGGCGTGCGCTATCGGGGCGCTTGCGAACGGCGGGGTCATGCGCCGCCCATACGTGGTCCGGGAGGTGCGTTCCCCCGACGGAACCGTGCTCCGCCGGACGCCGGGCACGATCCTGGATATCCCGGTCGCCGCGACGGTCGCGCGTCGGGTGAAGGACATGATGGTGGAGGCGGTCGCGAGTGGAACCGCGCAGGCGGCCGCCTTGCCGGAGGTGCAGGTTGCCGGTAAGACGGGCACGGCCCAGAACCCCCATGGCGCGCCCCACGCGTGGTTCGTGGGTTTCGCACCGGCGGAGGAGCCGCGCTGTGTGGTGGCGGTCGTGGTGGAAAACGGCGGATCGGGTGGGCGGGTTGCCGCGCCCGTGGCGCGCGAGATCCTCCGCGCCGCGCTTCGAGACGCCTTGCAGTGAAGCAGGCGAGGTGAGACCATGATAGAGGAGGTCCTCGGGAGAAGGTACAGGATCCTGTCCAGGGTGGGCGAGGGTGGCATGGCCGAGGTGTACAGGGCCCGCGACTCTGTGCTCAACCGCATCGTTGCCATAAAGGTCCTCAGGCCGCAGTTCGCTTCCGACGAGGAGTTCGTGGAGAGGTTCCGCAGGGAGGCGCAGGCGGCGGCGAGCCTCTCCCATCCGAATATCGTCAGCATCTACGACGTGGGTCGCGACGGCGACCGCTACTACATAGTCATGGAGTACGTGAGCGGCCGGAGCCTCAAAGACCTCATCCGCGAGCAGGGGTCGCTTCCTCCGGACAGGGCGGCCTGGATAGCCTCCCAGATCCTGGCGGCGCTGGACCACGCACACGAAAACAACATCGTCCACAGGGACATCAAACCTCACAACATCCTGGTGACCCCAGAGGGCAGGGTCAAGGTGACCGACTTCGGCATAGCCCGCGCCACGAGCACCTCCGCGCTCACCGAGACCGGTACCATCATCGGGACCGTCAACTACTTCTCGCCGGAGCAGGCCAAGGGCGAAGCGGCAGGCGTCGGGTCCGACATCTACTCCCTGGGCGTCGTGCTTTACGAGATGATCGCCGGAAGGGTGCCCTTCAGGGGGGACACACCCATAGCCATAGCTCTTCAGCATCTCCAGAGCGCGGCGATTCCACCTTCGGAACTGAATCCCAGGGTGCCTCCGGCTCTCGACAGGATAGTCATGAAGGCCCTGGAGAAAGACCCGTCCCGCCGTTATCGGCACGCGCGCGACATGATGCGCGCTCTCGACATGTACTCGTCGTCACTGAAAGGTCCGGCGGAAACTGGCCAGGGCGCAAGCTCCCTGGACGAAGACGCGGTGCCGGCGGAGGCGCCCACGGAGGTGTTCCGGGTGCCCCCGCCTCGCGGTCCAAAAGGAGAGGATGACACCCTGATACGACCCGAGAAGGCCCCGCGTGGTTTCGGAAGGGCAGTGGCGATGGTGGTGACCGTCGCCCTGATCGTGCTGGCGCTTGCAGCTGTGGCCGTCGTCAAGCTGCCGGAATGGCTGTACGTCGAGGAAGTGCGGGTGCCCGACTTCACAGGAAGGACGCTGGATGAAGCGAGGCTCATGGCCGAGCAGGCAGGGCTTCGCCTGGACGAGCCCGACAGGCGCTACGATGACTCCGCACCGCCCAACGCCATCGTCTCCCAGCGGCCCGCGCCATACGAGAAGGTCAAGCTGAACAGCAGGGTGACCCTGGTGGTGAGCATGGGCAAGGAGATGGTGCAAGTGCCTGACCTCAAGGGCATGGACCTCCGACAGGCCCTCCTGGAACTCGAGCGAGTGGAGCTCACTGCGGGGGTGCAGTCCGAGGAATACAGCTCCGAGGTCGAGCGCGGCCAGGTGCTGTCACAGTCGCCTGAGGCCGGGAGACGCGTGGAGAAGGGCGTTCCGGTGGATATCGTGCTCTCCGGCGGGCCCGAGCCGAACGTCGTGGCCGTGCCCGATCTTGTGGGTGCCACCATCTCCGAGGCCGAGTCCAGGCTGGCCCTGGCCGGACTCGTGAAGGGCAACGTGACGGAGGAGTCGCGGGAGGGCGAAAGCCCTGGGGTCGTCCTGCGGCAGGTCCCGCCGCCCGGCCAGGATGTGCAGCGTGGTACCCCTGTAGACCTGGTGGTGTCCGCCGGAACGGGCGACGCGTCATCGATACTCGATGCCATAACCCCCATTTCCACGCTGGTCACCATAGTGGTGCCTGCCGGCGCCGACCAGCAGGAGGTCAGGATCAAGATCAACGATTACTATGGCGAGAGAGACTACTACGTGGGGATGCATTCGCCTGGCGAGCGCATCGAGAAACAGGTGAACGCGTGGGGCAGGAAGGTAAGGATCAGGGTGTACATCGCCGGGATCCTCTATAAGGACGAGTGGGTGCCGAAGGGATAACAGGAGGACGGTGAATGCCTGAAGGCCGGGTTACGAGGGCTTACGCCGGACACTATTACGTGGATCTGCGGGGGACCACGCTCGATTGTGCGGCCCGGGGCAGGCTCCGAAAGGAAGGCAAGGAGGTCCTGGTGGGGGACATCGTCTCGATCAACGTGACGGGGCCGGGAAGCGGCGTCATCGAGGGCGTGCTCCCGAGGAGGTCGCGCCTTGTGAGGCCGCCCGTGGCCAATGTGGATCAGGCCGTGATCGTGATGGCGTGCGCCGACCCCGAACCAGACCTCGAGCTTCTCGACCGCATGCTCGTGGTGGTCGCCTCCGCTGGGCTCGAGTCGGTGATATGTTTCAACAAGATGGACCTGGTCAGCGACTACGCCTCGGGGAAGCTTACGCGGCCATACAGGCGCGCGGGCTATGTCGTGGTCCGGGCGAGCGCGAGGGCAGGCTGGGGACTACGACCGCTCAGGAGGGCGCTGGCCGGGAAGGTCTCCGTTTTCTCCGGACCGTCCGGCGTCGGCAAGTCGGCTCTTCTCAACGCTCTCGAGCCGGGCCTGCGCCTGCGGTGCGGCGAGGTGAGCGCGAGAACCGGGCGCGGCAGGCACACCACGCGCTACTCGGTGCTTCTCGAGGTGGGGCCCGGCGGATACGTCGCAGATACGCCCGGGTTCTCCAGGCTGGACCTGGACATCACGGGCCTGCGCCGCGACGACCTGGACGACTTCTTCCCGGAGCTCGCGGCGAGGCGAGACGGCTGCAGGTTCGCCGGGTGCCTGCACCACAAAGAGCCGCGGTGCGCCGTGAAGGCCGCCGTGGAGGCCGGGGAAGTGTCCTCGTCGCGCTACGAGCATTATGTGAAGTTCCTCGAGGAGATCATTGAGGCGGAGAGGGAGGGAAAGCGTTGGTGAAGATAGCCCCATCCATACTTTCTGCGGACTTCGCGCACCTTGCCGATGAGGCCGCCCGCGTAGGGGAGTGCGCCGACCTCCTGCACGTGGACGTGATGGATGGACATTTCGTCCCGAACATCACGGTGGGCCCTCCAGTGGTGGCGTCGCTGCACGCATCGACCCGACTTCCCCTCGATGTCCACCTCATGATCGCAGATCCCGATGCTTACGTTGGGAACTTCGCGGAGGCAGGGGCGTCGATAATCACGGTCCATGCCGAGGCAACGCCTCACGTCCACCGGACGCTCCAGGCTGTAAGGGCCGCGGGGGTGCGGGCAGGCGTCGCCATTTGTCCCGCCACGCCGGCGACCCATCTGGAACACGTCCTCGACCTCGTGGACCTCATCCTCGTCATGACGGTGAACCCGGGGTTCGGGGGGCAGGAGTTCATCGGGGGGATGCTGCGCAAGATCAGGCAGGTGAAGGCCATGGTCGACCGGTCCGGCAGGGCCATCGATATCGAGGTGGATGGCGGCATATCGGACGCGACCACGCCTCTCGTGGTGAAGGCCGGCGCGAATGTGCTCGTCGCGGGGAACTTCGTCTTCGGTGGCGGCGACCCGCGCGCAAACGTCGAGCGACTCAGGGAGAGAGCGCTCTCCGCGTTGCCGTCTTGCTAAGGGAGGTTTACGCCGCCATCGCCGGGAATGGGGCTTTACCAGGGCAATTGCCATGTTTGCCTGATGTTTGCCCTCGCCGCAGGCGGGGGCCTTGTGTTATAATTGCTGCTAAGTGAGGGTTCGTCGCTTCCTCCCCGCATTGTAGCGGCTGTTGGGTTGCCGGTGCTTGCTAAGTGGGGGTGCAAAAATGCTCCCGACTTCTGGGAGAGGTTGCCGGTGATTGCACGAGGGGTGTCAAAATCCGGCTGCCTAGCCAGACAGGCCGGATTTCGGCGAAGCGCGCCCCGCTTGGGGCGCCGTCCCCGAGTGCGACACCGGCAACCCGGCAACTACTGGACGAGGGGCGAGGACTGATGCACCCTCACTTAGGGCGGGGCGTCGAGAATCTGGCTAGCCCTAAGCGCCAAATTCGAACGCATCTCACCGCAGGCGCCGTCCCCGGCGGGCAGTACCGGCAACGCTGGAGAGGACTTGCGCGCTGAAAAGCAGCGCGGTTTTGGGGCGATCTACTGACGCAGCGCTAGCGCGCCGTCCTCGGAGCGCACCACCGGCAACCCCCGGAGGAGCGGCGGCGGTTTCTGAACCCGCGCTTAGCCCGCAAGAGCCCGTGGGAGGGAGTGCAGAGGTGAAGGTATTCGGGTTCGATGTCACAAAGGTCATACTTGCGTTCCTCGTAACATTCGGCGTCCTCACAGGAGGGCGGATCGCCGCGTACCATGTGCAGGTCGAAAGGCCTCTCGAGGCGTTCCTCAGGCAGCGCCCGGACGTGGTGAACTGGAGTCTGGTGCGGGGAGCATCGTCCACACCTGAGGTTCACGTCCGTCTCCGGGAGGTTGGAGATATCCAGGCTGCCTACCTCGGCCTCCGAGAGGGACTTGTCCGGGCCACGGGAAGGTCTCCGGTTATCGTCATCGAAGATGCCCGCACCCAGGAGCTTGTCGGGGCATACCGCCGCATGCGCCTGGCAGTCGAGGAGGCCGTGGCCCGCGGGACGTTCCAGGAGATGGCGAGATCCATAGACTCCGAGGCGAGACAGGCACACCTTGACAGATGGGGCGTGTATGTGGACTCTTCGCATGTGTACCTGCAGTTGCACAAGGGCGGGCGCTACCTCTACGAGGTGATCCCGAGGCAGGAGCGTGCGGCGCCCCTGGGGGATGAGAGCGCGGGATCCCGCGTGAGAGCCACCTTGTGGTAGCCGACCACGTGGCACGCGGGGCAAGGAAGGGCGGCTGGACCGTCTGACGTTACATTTAGGGCATTCGAGGTTGCGAAGGGGTGATGGAGTCTCACGATGCTGAAAGAAATCGGCGTGGGGGCGTCGCTCGCTGTGGTTACGTTCCTCGTCGCCTCCGGCTACAACATAACACCTGTGCTGCTGCTCTTCGGCATCGGGCTCGCCCTATGGTACCTCCAGTCCGGCCCAGGAGTGGGCGTCGGGAGGCGCTTCCACGTGCTGGGTCAGGGTCGAGGAGGCCCGGGTGTCCCGGGCGTCTCCTTCGGCGACATCGGAGGACAGGAGGTCGCGAAGAGGGAGCTTCTGGAGGCCCTGGAGTTCGTGACGAAGGCTGACGAGGTGAAAGCCCTGGGAATTCGCCCCTTACGCGGGATACTGCTCACAGGGCCGCCCGGCACCGGCAAGACGCTGCTGGCGAAGGCCGCAGCAAGCTATACGGGGAGCGTGTTCCTGGCTGCGAGCGGGTCTGAGTTCGTGGAGATGTATGCCGGTGTCGGTGCTCAGCGGGTGCGCCAGCTCTTCAGCGCTGCAAGGACCCGGGCCACTCGTGAGAAACGCGGCAGCGCCATGGTGTTCATAGACGAGATCGAGGTGCTCGGCGGCAAGCGTGGAAAGCACACGAGCCATCTCGAGTACGACCAGACGCTCAATCAGTTGTTGGTGGAGATGGACGGCATCAACCCGTACGATGAGGTCAGGCTCCTGGTGATAGGGGCGACCAACCGCGCGGACCTGCTCGACCCGGCTCTCCTCCGGCCGGGAAGGTTCGACAGGGTCGTTCAGGTGAATCTCCCTGACCGCGAGGGTCGTCTTCATATCCTTCGCATCCACACGAAGGGCAAGCCCCTGGCGGACGATGTGGATCTGGAGGATATTGCTAGGGATACCTTTGGGTTCTCCGGGGCGCACCTTGAGAATCTCGTCAATGAGGCCGCCATACTGGCCATGCGCCAGGGTAAGGCGTTCATAGGGTCGAACGAGTTCAGGGACGCCATAGACAAGGTCGTCATGGGCGAGAGGCTCGACCGCCGCCCGAGCAAGGCGGACCTCGAGAGGATTGCGTTCCATGAGGTGGGCCACGCGCTCGCAAGCGAGGTGCTCCGTCCCGGGTCGGTCTCCATGGTTACGGTGACGTCGCGCGGAAGAGCGCTGGGGTATACCAGGCAGACCCAGGAGGAGGACCTGTGCCTCTACACGCGCGACTGGCTCGAGGACCAGCTTGCCGTGTTGCTGGGCGGCGCGGTGGCCGAGGAGATCCGCTTCGGCTCACGGTCCACGGGCGCTGCCGGCGATTTCGAGCAGGCTCTGGACATCGCGAGGCGCCTAGTGAGCGCCGGGTTGTCGCCGCTCGGCGTGGTGAACGTGGACGAGCTTCCGCGGCAGCTCTATCACGAGACCATGAGTGCCATCATGAAAGCCCAGGAGCGGAGGGCGAGGGAGATCCTCGAGTCCAGGGATGACGTCCTCGCGGCGGCCAGCGCGGTGCTGCTGGAGAACGAGAAGATCGATGGTGACGAGCTCAGGGAGATGCTGCAGCAGACCCGTCCAGGCTGATGCGATGCGATGCGATGCGAGGTGACGGTCGTGAGGGCTGAAGTGATCTCAATTGGCACCGAGCTGCTACTCGGGCAGATCGTCGATACGAACGCGGCCTACATCTCTCGCAGGCTGGCTGAGATCGGCGTCGACGTCTTCCACAGGGCTACCGTGGGCGACAACCTCGAAAGGGTGGCCGCTGCGATCGCGGACGCGCTTGCAAGGGCGGACATCGTGATCACTACGGGAGGCCTGGGACCCACGGAGGACGATCCCACGAGAGAGGCTGCGGCGGAGGCCCTGGGCCTGCCGCTCGTGGTGTGCGAAGGGGCACGGCGCCGCGCGGAGTCGTTGCTTGCAAGGGCGGGCCACGAGGTCGCTGGCGAAAGCGCCCTGCGACAGGCGAGAATTCCGAGGGGCGCCACGGTCATCGACAACGAGCGTGGCACGGCATGCGGGTTCATAGCCGGGAAGGACGGCAAGGCGCTCATCTCCATGCCGGGCGTCCCTGGAGAGATGCGGGGCATGATGGAGACCACCGTGCTTCCCTATCTGCGCAGCAGGGCAGGGAACGCCGGGCAGGTCATCCGGTGGAAGGTGCTCAAGATCTGCGGCCCGGGTGAGGCGTCAGTCGAAGAGACGGTGCGCGATCTTCTCCACGACAGGGCCAATCCAACGGTGGCGCCGCTGGTGTCGCTCGGGGAAGTCATGCTCCGGATAACGGCGAAGGCGGCATCTCCGGGGGAGGCGGACGCGCTCGTCGCTCCGGTCGAGGCTGAGATCCGAAGAAGGCTCGGGGTGGATGTGTACGGCCAGGATGACGACGAGATTCAGGATGCGGTGGTGCGGCTTCTATCCGAGAAGGGCCTTACATGCGCCGTCGCGGAGTCGGTCACCGGGGGCCTCATCGCCCACAAGCTCACCCAGGTGCCAGGCTGCTCTGCGGTGCTGGGACTTGCCGTGACAAGCTACAGCAATGAGGCCAAGCGCGACATGCTCGGGGTTCCGGCTGACGCCCTGGAAAGGTGCGGAGCCGTAAGCCGCGAAGTCGCGATAGCCATGGCGAGGGGCGCTCTCGAGAGAGGGCGTGCGGATATAGCTGTGTCGACGACGGGTGTCGCGGGTCCGACGGGAGGGAGCCCGGGGAAGCCGGTAGGGATCGTCTTCTCGGGCCTTGCCTGGCGCGGCGGGGTTGCGTGCGCCAGGCTGGGCCTCTTCGGGACACGGAGCGAGATAAAGGAGAGGGCCGCGAGAAGGGCGCTGGATCTCCTGCGGAGGCATGTTCTGCGCCTATGGTAGCCATGGTGACCCGCCCTCCTGCCAGGGCACGGGCGGGGCACGCAGCCGCAACCCTCGTGAAGCGCCCGGGCGGTGCGGCCACGGGCGTGGTCGCCCTGATGGCGCGAGTGGCCAACGCGGCCTGTGCGGCCCATGCGGTCCGGGCGGTTCGGGGGGCACGCGCGGCTGCGACGTGGGTCCTCGTGACGTTCGCCTGCATCTATGCAGCCATCAACCTCTTCGGGCACGTATCCTACCACGTGGCCGGTCTCGACATACGCATATCAGCCCGCATAGGGTTCCCGGGCTATAGCAGACTCGCCATCCCTCCGATCGGTCGGGTCGAGGCGAGGACGCACCTCACGCCCCTTCAGCTCGAGGCCGCCCTTGAGAACATCGACCCCGGGATGCTCCAGGACGCGATCTCCAGAGGCGAGGCTCCTTCCAGTCTAGGCCTGCAATTCAAGAGAGACTCGGGACGGCTCGTGACAGCCTTCGCGCTGCGCGTGGCCCTGCTTGCTACAGCAGGGGCAGCCTTCGGCGCGGGGGCGGCATCAGGGTGGAGGCTCCGGCCTGCGCTCGTGGGAGCCGTCGCAGGTCTCGCCGCAAGCTCGGCCCTTCTCGGGATCACGTATCTCTCGTTCGATGAACGCAGACTTGCGAATCCCCGCTACGAGGGAGTCATCGAGGCGGCCCCGTGGATGCTCGGCCTGCTTGACGGAAGCCTCCTCAAGGCAGGCGAGGTCGCTGGGAGCATGGAGACCATCGCTGCGAACATCCGCACGCTGTTCGATAGAGCCGAGGCGTTCCATCAGCTCGATAGCGACACACCTTTCGTGAGGGTGCTCCACGTGTCGGACATCCACGATAATCCCCAGGCATTTGACTTTCTGGCCCAGGTGGTCGAGAGCTTCAAGCCGGATATCATCGTCGACACGGGGGACATCACCGACTTCGGGACCGTGCCCGAGGCGAGGATGGCCGCCGGAAGGGTGCGTGCCCTTGGCATACCCTACGTCTTCGTGCCGGGGAACCACGATTCCCCGGCCGTGGGAAAGGTCATGTCGGCCGAAGGCGGGGCCATCCTTTTGGACGACGGTGTGGCGGATTTGCGGGGCATCCGCATCGTCGCCCTAGCCGACCCCGGATCTCTCAGGCCGGACATGGCTCCCGCGAGCCCGGAGGAGCTGGACCGCGCGAGAGCGCGCGTGGAAGCCCTCATCGGGTCCACGGGCGATCGTCCGGGTCGTGTACCTGATGTGCTGGCCGTTCATGACCTGAGCGCCGCCGAACGTGTCGTGGGCAGGGTCCCCGTCGTGCTCTGCGGACACGACCATCACCTCTCCGTGGTCCTGCGCGACGGGACCGCGATTATCGACGCAGGGACCACCGGTGGCGCGGGCATACGCGGGCTGCAGGTGGAGGGGGGAGTCCCAATGAGCGTGAGCCTCCTGCACTTCGCCGTGGAGGGTCCGCCAGGCCGGCCGGACGGCGGGGATGCTCCAAGGCTCGTGGCAGTGGACACCATCCGCATCCTTGGAGAAAGGCAGGGGTTCGACCTGGAGCGGAGGCTGGTGCGCACGTTCGACGCGGGTCGGGCGTGGAGTGAGAAAATCCTGCCAGCAGTGCATGGCAAAAGCAGGAAATGACGGTCCAGTGTAGAATGGAATACGCAGCTGGTTGCAGGAGGTTCGCAGAGTGAGACCTGTCCGATGCTTCATAGCTGTCTTTCTGGACCCCGCCCTTCGCCCACAGGTGACGACGCTTCAGAGGCACCTTGCCCGGAGCGGGGCCGACGTGAAGTGGGTGGAACCGGAGAACCTTCACTTCACCCTGAAGTTCCTCGGCGACGTCGATGAATCAAGAGTCAGCGAGGTGAGCGGGAGACTGAGAACATGCGTGCAGGGCGCGCGCGCGTTCGACATCGGGCTTGGGGCGCCCGGGGCGTTCCCTCATGTCCGCGACCCACGCGTCATATGGGTCGGGGTGAGCAGAGGGAAAGAGCCGTTTGTCGCGCTCGCGAGCACAGTTGAGGAAGCCATGAAGACGGAGGGGTTCAGGAGCGAAGGCAGGAACGTCTCGCCTCACCTCACAGTGGGGCGCGTGAGGTCGGCCCGCAACCTCGATATCCTGGTGGAGCGGCTCTCGTCCAGTCCACCGCTCGAGGGATCCATGAGGGTCGACAGTGTCCGGTTGATGGCGAGCGATCTCACGAGCCGGGGACCGGTATACAGCGAGATTGCAGCGGTCCCGCTCATCTAGGGTGAGAGAAGCGTCGTGGGGAGGCGCACGAGGAAGGTATGTGGCGAACACGTGTTCCCCATACGGAATCCCGGCACTGCAGGGCCTGACACTCCGTCACGTGCGGCACGGGGGCTATTGTGAGAGCCGCTGAAGTAAGGTACAATTAAATATAGCGTTAGTCATGACGCTGACTACGGCGTTGAGTATGGCGCCGTAGTGTGCGCCACGTCTCCTGACGGTGTTGGGGTTGCCGGTGCTTGCTAGGGCGGGGCGTCGAGAATTTGGCTAGCCTTAAGCGCCAAATTCGAACGAGGCGCGCCGCAAGCGCGCCGTCCCCGGAGGTCAACACCGGCAACCCTGGACAGGATTCACCCGCTGAGAGGTAGCGCGAACTTGTGGCGATCTACTTGGGAAGTAGCGCGGATTCACGGGGATCTACCTCTGATAGGGAGGGACATGCCCCCCTGAGGCATTCAGTCGGACGGCGGTCGCCGGGCCGCGGGTTATCGGCTCTGGCAAATCCTCTGGTGTCATACGTGTCCGTGAGAAGGAGGAACCCAATGGAAAAGGAAAAGGCTCTCGAGATGGCCTTGTCGCAGATAGAGAAGCAGTTCGGGAAGGGCTCCATCATGAGGCTGGGCGAGGCCGATGCGCGGCTCGCCGTGGAGGCGATTCCCACGGGGGCCCTGTCGCTCGACATCGCGCTCGGGATCGGCGGCATGCCGCGGGGCAGGGTGATAGAGATATTCGGCCCTGAGTCGTCAGGCAAGACCACAGTGGCGCTGCACGTCATCGCTGAGGCACAGAAAGCCGGGGGGATCGCTTCGTTCATCGATGCGGAGCATGCTCTTGACCCGATATATGCAAGAAGGCTCGGTGTCGACACAGACAACCTCCTCATCTCACAGCCGGATACCGGCGAACAGGCGCTGGAGATCGCCGAGGCGCTTGTTCGGAGCGGCGCCGTGGACGTGGTGGTCATCGACTCCGTGGCCGCCCTCACTCCCCGGGCCGAGATCGAGGGTGAGATGGGCGATGCGCACGTGGGGCTCCAGGCGCGGCTGATGTCGCAGGCGCTTCGCAAGCTCACTGCGGCCATCGGCAAGTCGCGCACGTGCGCCATATTCATCAACCAGATTCGGGAGAAGGTCGGAGTGATGTTCGGAAACCCGGAGGTTACCCCCGGCGGGCGGGCCCTCAAGTTCTACGCAACCATACGTCTCGAGGTGAAGCGGGTCGAGGTGTTGAAGCAAGGCCAGCAGATGATCGGCAGCCGCACCAGGGCGAAGGTGGTCAAGAACAAGATCGCGCCTCCATTCCGCGAGGCGGAGTTCGATATCATATACGGCCAGGGCATATCTCGCGAGGGCAGCATACTCGACCTCGGTGAGGCCAATGACATCATAACGAGAAGCGGCACCTGGTACTCGTACGGCGACATAAGGCTGGGGCAGGGCAGGGAGAACGCCCGCGAGTTCCTTCGGGACAACCCCGACCTCGCCGCGGAAATCGAGGGCAAGATCCGACATCTCGCAGGCTTGAAGCTGCCGCAGCCCAGCGCGGCTGGGTCGTCGGAGGGAGAGAGTGAGACGAGCTGAGTAGACCGCCGCGAATCCGCGCTGCTTTTGAGCGCGCGGGTTCTGTCCAGACAAGATTCTCAACGCCCGGTAGTGCAAGCACCGGCAACTGCGACACCGTCGGGAGAAGTGGCGCAAGCTCATGGCGGAGACTGTCGATTTCCTCCGGCAGCTGCCAGTTCGACCGCGCGCGGAGGCCGCTCTCCTCGGTTCAGCCAATCGGTGCTGCCATAGACTGGAGGAAACCGACAGTCTCATGGGGCCACACTTGGTGGTGCGTCCTCGCCGGGGGGCGCACGGATGGGGGGAAGGTCCAGCGCCTTCCCCTGTTTGCTGTAGTGCGCCGCTCTGCGGTGCGCCGGTCTGCCGGCAGGCCTGGGACCGACCTCTTGCGGCGGGGTTTCCGGATCCGGCCGCATACGCGCGGGCCGGGTTCCGTGAGGGCGTCCCGCCCAGGCCGCCGTCAACGGGGCGTGACAGCGGCAACTGCGGGTAAAGCGGCGGCCTGGCGGTCCTGGGATCTGAGGTGAAGGAGTTTTCGGTGGAGACGAGAACGTTTACCTGGAGGACGGACGCTGCAGGGCATGGCAGTCACAGGCGAGACCAATAATGTACGGGGAAAACGGCGAGTAGATATGGGATGAGAGGGTGATACGAGTAGGAAACGGCCGTATGAGAAACGAGGGTCCGGCGGCCGATCTCGGCCGGAGGGCGAGGAGTTACGCCCTGAGGCTGCTCGAGATGCAGGACCGTACCGCGAAAGAACTCGAGGCCAAGCTCCGGGGGAAGGGCTTCCCGGAGGACACCATAATCGGCGTCCTGGCGGAGATGAGGTCCTACGGATACGTCGACGATGAGAAGCTGGCAGCGAGGTTCGCGGAGGACGGCGCCGAAAGCCGCGGGCTTGGCCCCTTGCGCATACGGGTGGAGCTTGCGAGACGCGGCGTCGCCCGGGAGATCATCGAAGATGCGGTAAGCCGGGCGTTCGGTGCCGACAAGGAGAACAAAGCGGCGCTTGGCCTTGCGCAGGCATGGATGGGGCGGCGGAGGCCCGCGCGCGACGCCGATGCGGGCGCCCACGCAGATGCGGGTGCCGCTGATGCTGCCACCCGGCGAAGGCTCTATGGCTTTCTTGCGCGGCGTGGGTTCTCGTCCGACGTCATAGCAAGGGTGCTCGACAAGGTGCTCGGCCAGGTGTGAGTCCAGAAATCGTCGCGACTCTGCCGGGGCTTGCCAGTGTGGAACTCCGGGGACGGCCGTGTCGTCCGGTCGGTTGGTCCGCCGGGCGCTTCGGGCAGGGTCACAGCGTCATGGGCGATTGCGTCGCCAGCGTTTGCCTTGACACCCACATAGCGAAAAGGTACAATAAGCGTGACTTCCGGTTCCGGCCGGAGACAACGCTCCGGCACTAGACTTTACGACGACATATCGTGTCTTCTATCTAGTGGCCGAGTTCATGCTCGGCTTTGTTCATGAGAGGGAGGTGAATCCGACATTATTCCAGTCATAGTAGCAGCTATTGTTTCCGTCCTGGTTGGGGCCGCCCTCGGATACCTTGCCAGGAAGACGCTTGCAGAGGCCAAGATCCAGTCGGCGGAGCTAGCGGCGAAGAGAATCGTGGAAGAGGCCGAGAAGGAGGCCGAAGCCGCAAAGAGGGAGATCCTGCTGGAGGCCAAAGAGGAGGCTCACCGGCTTCGCAATGAGATCGAGCAGGAAGAGCGGACCCGACGGGCCGAACTGCAGAGAACCGAACGGCGACTCCTTCAGAAGGAAGAGAGCCTCGATAGAAAACTGGAGGCGCTCGAGCGTAAGGAGGAGTCAATAACCAGAAAGGAGCGGGAGCTCGAAGCGGCGAAAGAGGAAGTCGCGAAACTCCATGTGGAGCAGAGGGCGGAGTTGCAGCGGATATCCGGCTTGTCATCGGAGGATGCGAAGGCGCTTCTTCTGAAGGATGTGGAAGACGAGATCCGCCACGAGGCCGCGGTCCTGATCAGGGACATCGAGGCGCAGGCGAAGGAGGAGGCGGAGAGGCGGGCGCGTGAGATCGTGGCCGCCGCGATCCAGCGATGCGCCGCGGATCACGTGGCCGAGACGAGCGTATCGGTGGTGTCCCTTCCCAGCGACGAGATGAAGGGAAGGATCATAGGGCGTGAAGGTAGGAATATCAGGGCTCTCGAGACGCTTACCGGCATCGACCTCATAATCGACGATACTCCCGAGGCCGTCATCCTGTCAGGTTTCGACCCGGTGAGACGCGAGATAGCCAAGGTGGCTCTGGAGAAGCTCATCACCGACGGTCGGATCCATCCGGCACGCATCGAGGAGATGGTGGAGAAGGCCCAGAAGGAGGTCGACGCCATCATCAAGGAGGAGGGGGAGAGCGCCGCTATCGAGGCGGGCGTGCACGGGCTGCATCCCGAGCTCATACGCCTCCTCGGAAGGCTCAAATTCAGGTCCAGCTTCGGCCAGAACGTGCTCAAGCACTCCCTGGAGGTTGCGCATCTTGCAGCCGGCATGGCTGCCGAGCTGGGAGCGAACATCGCCGTGGCGAAGCGGGCCGGACTGCTCCACGACGTCGGCAAGGCGGTGGACCACGAGGTCGAGGGCCCGCACGTGCAGATAGGGGTGGACCTGGCACGAAAGTACAGGGAGTCTCCTGAGGTAATCCATGCGATTGCCACTCACCACGGGGACGAGGAGCCGAAGACGATCGAAGCGGTGCTGGTGCAGGCGGCGGACGCCGTCTCCGCGGCCAGGCCGGGCGCGAGGCGTGAAACCCTGGAGGCCTACATCAAACGCCTGACGAAGCTGGAGGAGGTTGCAGACTCCTTCGGCGGAGTGGAGAAGGCCTATGCGATTCAGGCGGGGCGCGAGATCAGGATAATGGTGAAACCTGAGAAGATCGATGATCTGGCTGCCGTCCGTCTTGCAAGGGATATCGTGAAGAAGATCGAGGAAGAACTCGAGTATCCGGGCCAGATCAAGGTGACCCTTATCCGGGAAACGCGCGTGGTCGACTACGCGAAGTGATGTGAAGGTTCCGAAGGCAGGGTGGGTCGACGCCCGCCCTGCCATATCCTTCTGAAAGAGCCTCAAGCAGGAGTTCGGGCGCGGATAGAGAATTCTGTTCCAGGCGTTGAGGGAGGGTGGTCAAAGTGGCAGGGCGTGCTGGCGAGTCTCGTGCCGTGGATGACGGCACGGCGAACAGCGTAAGCCTTCTCATCTCCATACTTGTACGATACCCTGAAATCGCCACCGTGAAGTTCGTCCCCCAGGGAAAGGTCCTCAAGTTCACGTTCATGGGTTCGAGGCCGGTTTCCGAGGACGTGTGGATGGCTTTTCAGGACGGCTTGCGCGAGCGCGTCCAGGCGTACGCGGCCCTGGTCCACGGCATGTCGCCGACGCTACAGGTGGAGCGCCGGGACTATGCCGAGGTGTCGCTGATCGAGATCTCCAGGGACGCCTCCACCCTGACCCAGGAGGAGATATCGCTCATAATCGAGTATGCCAGAGCGGAACTGGGATCCTCACTCATAACCGAGGACCTGGTGGCTGAAGGCGCCTTCGATGAGGACCTCGTGTTCCAGGACGAGATGATCGAGAATATGCTCGAGGATCTCAAGGAGACCATACAGCACAGGAACCTCATCGGTTTCCGCGAGGACGGACGGGTACTCGTTTTCAACAAGCAGAGCGAGAAGCAGAGCGAGCGAACCAGAACATGACGCTTCAAATCCTCTTCATCGGTGATATCGTGGGGAAGCCAGGGCGCAGGGCCTGCCGGGTTCTGCTCCCTGATCTTGTACAGGAACTGCGCCCCGACGCGATTATCGCGAACGGTGAGAACGCGGCCGGCGGGTTCGGCCTCACCGCTGAGACGGCCGACGAGATACTCGACTGCGGCGTGAATGTCATCACCACCGGCAACCACGTATGGAACAAGAAGGAATTCTACCAGATCCTGGCTACCAGCGACCGGGTCATCCGGCCCGCAAACTATCCCCCCGGGGCGCCTGGGAGGGGCGCGGCAGTCGTTCGGCTTGGGAGCGGCGCGCGTCTGTGCGTGCTGAACATTGCAGGCCGCGTCTTCATGGCTCCCATCGATTGCCCGTTTCGCACGGCCGACAGGCTTCTCGAGGAGTTCTCCTCGAGGTGCGATCTGTTCGTCGTGGACTTCCACGCCGAGGCCACCTCCGAGAAGGTGGCCATGGGCTGGTACCTCGATGGCAGGGTGGCGTGCGTGGTCGGAACGCACACGCACGTCCAGACGGCCGATGAAAGGATCCTCCCCGGCGGAACGGCTTACATCACAGACATTGGCATGACAGGTCCGATGGACTCGGTCATCGGAGTTCGAAAGGACATCATAGTGCAGCGGTTTCTTACGGGGCTGCCGGCGAAGTTCGAGACATCTCTGGGCCCGGCCCAGCTATCGGGGGCTGTGGTGAGCGTGGATGAGGCAACCGGGAAGGCCAGGGGCATCGAGAGGGTGTTCGTGACGGAAGGCGCATGATACGGGTGGCCGGGCGGACCAACCGCCCGGCCACCTTTTTTCGCAGTGCGCACGCGCTCTCGGCAGGAATCGGGCGGCAAGCATATAATTATCAAAATTGCAGCAGGTAGTCCCAACCATGTTAGGAGGAATTATACATGGAAGTCCTCAAGGTCTCCTCGAAGTCGAATCCGAACTCGGTGGCGGGCGCGCTGGCAGGTGTGTTGAGAGAACGAGGCTTCGCCGAGGTGCAGGCCATAGGTGCCGCCGCGCTGAACCAGGCGGTGAAAGCCGTTGCGATAGCACGCGGTTTCGTAGCGCCGAGCGGCATGGATCTGGTGATGATACCTGCTTTCGCCGACGTCATGATCGAGGGCGAGGAGCGCACAGCCATCAAGCTTATAGTCCAGCCCAGGTGAGGGGCCACGCGCTCGCCGTGGGCCGTCCGGCCCGGGCCACCCATGGCCGCCGCTGCTAGAAGCGGATATAATTACATGAAGGTATTCGCCGTGAGTGGTCGAACTTCTTCTGCGACAGGTGGGGAGGTGAAGAATCAGGAATAGAGGTGTCGCGCAAGTGATCCAAGGAGCGAAAGTGACACTTCGCCCTCTGGGCGAGAAAGATCTGGAGACTATCTGCCGGTGGGACTCGGAGTACTACGTTGCGGCAGTCCCCGAATCAGGCGATGGTCGACACCTCGATACTCGAAAGGACTACGAGAAAATCCTTCACTCCCGGACTGCGCGGATGTTCGCAATCGAAGCCGGCGACGGCTCGCTGATCGGCGACATCGGGCTCGTGGAGATAAGCTGGCGCAGGGGCGAGGCCGAGCTGGTCGTACGGATCGGCGACGACCGATACAGGGGCAGGAGTTACGGGCAAGATGCCATCGCGTGCCTCCTTGAATACGTGTTTGGCCATACGAAGCTGTGTCGGGTTTACCTTCGCGTGTTCGAGGAGAACGTCCCTGCCGTCAGATGCTTTGAGAAGTGCGGCTTCCGCAAGGAATGGGCGATGATACGCAAGCCCGAGGGAGGAGGCCACGCGAGGAAAGTCATCCTGATGGCACTGGAGAGGAAGGATTTCCTCAAAACTGCGCGTTGCCATGCGGCTGCTGATGTGGCGCACCTGTTTGGCAGCGCAGTATGAGTGGTAGCCTCTAGACATGAGACCACTCTGGCTGGCCGCGGATCTGGTCTGCGTGGCCCTGGCACACGTGCCAGGGCCATTCTCGTTGGGGACCTTCCCTGTTACCCTCCACCGATGCCGCCCTGCAAAACGTCATGCAATGCGCAGCACAAAGGGTTCCGCTGCCGGCGAACCCCGCGAAACCGCGAAAAAAGTTCGTCCAGAAAGGAGGAATTGAGCGAGTCACATAGAAGAGAGATGTTACCAAAGTGGGGAGAAGTGGGGAGAAGTGGTGGACACGACGGCCCCATCATTCATCGGGACATACGAGCACGCTGTGGATGACAAGGGCCGCCTTGCGATTCCGGCGAAGTTCCGGGAGGGCCTCGGCCAGCGCTTCTATGCCACGAAAGGGCTTGACCGGTGCCTGTTCCTGTTTCCCGAGCCGGAGTGGCAGAAGCAACAGGCCCAGCTCGCCTCCCTTCCCCTCACGATGCGGGATGCCAGGGCGTATAGCAGGCTGTTCTTCGCGGGGGCATGCGAATGCGAGCTGGATAAGCAGGGGCGCATCAACATTCCACCGTACCTGCGCGAGTACGCGGAGATCTCGAAAGACGTCGTGGTCATCGGCGTGATGAGCCGGATCGAGGTCTGGAGCCGAGAGGCATGGTCCGAGTACTCCGGAAAAGCAGAGGAATCCTATGAGGAAATAGCCGAGAAGCTTGTCTCGGGCGGTGGCGCTGTGCAATGATGCGAGAGAGCGGCGAGCTGGCTGGCGGGTACCACGTCCCGGTCATGAGGGACGAGGTGCTCTGGATGCTCCGGCCGAGGTCGGGAGGGACGTATGTCGACTGCACGGTGGGCGGCGGGGGGCACGCTGCAGCCGTTCTCGAGCATGCGGGGCCGGGGGCGTTCCTTGTGGGCATCGACAGGGACCCGGAGGCCCTGGAGTTCGCGGGGCGCAGACTTGCGCCTTTCGGAAAGGCGTTCAGGCTCGTGCAGGGCAACTTCACCGATCTCGCCGCGATACTTGGCGAGGTCGGCATAGAACGGGTCAGCGGGGTTCTCATGGACCTCGGGGTGTCCAGCCACCAGTTCGACGACCCGAACCGGGGCTTTTCCTATATGACCGATGTCCCCCTGGACATGCGGATGGACATGGGGTCGGGCCCGTCGGCCCGGGACCTCGTCAACGGCCTGCCAGGCGACGAGCTTGCCAGGATCCTGCGCCTCTATGGTGAGGAGCGATGGGCGTCGCGCATCGCCAGGTTCATAGTCGAGCGAAGAGATCGCGCGCCCATCACTACCACGGGCGAGCTCGTGGATGTGGTGAGGCAGGCGATTCCGGCGGCCGCCAGGAGGTCGGGGCCTCACCCCGCGAGGCGGACATTCCAGGCCCTGCGCATCGCGGTGAACGACGAGCTTGGAAGCCTTGAGCGGGGTCTCGGCCAGGCGGTGGAGGTCACTCGGCCGGGGGGAAGGGTTGTGGTGATATCGTTCCACTCCCTTGAGGACCGCATCGTGAAGCGCAGGTTTGCACGAGACAGGGAACGTCTCAGGGCGATCACGACGCGACCCCTCGTCCCGTGTGACGAGGAGGTCATCGCGAACCCCAGGTCGCGCTCGGCCAGGCTGCGCGCGGCCGAGCGGTTCTAAGGGAATTGGGGGGAGAATAGAGATGGTACCGGCTGAAGCCAGGCCCATGGTGCGGCGCGAAACGAGCAGCCTGAGGCGGCGACCTGTTCGCCGGGAGCGGGCCGGCCTGGTGGACAGGGGCCCAGGGGCGCGAGCGTCGTCCGGGCAGAAGGCCAACCTCGGGAGGCTCGCCCTCGTGGCCGTCATTGCGACAGGGCTCCTCCTGGGGAGCCTCGCCTTGAGAGCAAGGGTCATGAGTTGCGGGTACACGCTGACCCGGCTCGAGGCGCAACTGGCGGCGACCCAGACGGAGTTCGACAGGCTGGGCCTTGCCATAGCCAACCTGGAGTCGCTGCAGAGAATCGATGAGGCCGCCCGGGTGCGCCTGGGCATGGTCGACCCGCGGTCTGCAGAGTTCGTCGTCGTCGCACCGGGCGAACTGGACCGTGTCGCCGGCACTGGTGATAGCGGCCGGCCTTCGTATGGTCCATCGCAGCTCGAGAAGGGCGTTGCCGCCAGGGCCGGGAACGTGCTGATAGGTCTGGTCTCCCCCTTTGTCGCAAGGTGGTTCTATGACGTGCCCGACCACGATCATCCGAGGGTTCGTGTCGGGGCGAGGTAGCGAGAGGCCGGGGATTCCATGGCATGGCGAGGTATGACCTGTGTCGGTGTATTCGGGCGTTGCCATCAAGAAGAGGGTAGCCTGGCTTTTTATTATGTGGGGGATTGTCAGTCTGGCGCTCGCGATGCGTCTCTTCTGGCTCCAGATAGCCCAGGGGGACCGCTTTCGCAAGCTCGCCCTGGATCAGAGGCTGTACCCGGTGCCCGTGGATGCCAGGAGAGGGACGATACGCGACCGGAACGGTCGCGAACTTGCGGTGAGCGTGAGCGCCGACTCCATCTACGCCGTGCCCGTGGAGGTAAAGGATCCGGCGGGGACTGCCGAGACTCTTGCACGCATTCTGGAACAGGACCCGGTCGCCATCCGTAACAAGCTCATTCAGAAGGCTGCGACAGTCTGGATCGACCGAAGGGTGGACCCGGAGAAAGCAGCGGCAATCAGGAAGCTCAATCTGCCCGGCATAGGCTTCACTGAGCGAGGCCAGAGGTTCTATCCCAAGGACAGACTGGCTGCACACGTCCTGGGAATTGCAGGTATCGACAACCAGGGGCTTGAGGGGGTGGAGGTGCAGTATGACTCATTCCTTCGAGGGACCCGCGGCCAGATCGTCTCTGAGCGGGACGCCACCGGCAAAGAGATCCCCGGGGGGGTGAGCGAGTTCGTTCCGCCCGTCGATGGTAACGATCTCTACCTTACCATTGACGAGGTGATTCAGTACATCGTCGAGCGCGAGCTTGATCGGGGCATGACGGAGACGAAGGCCAAACGGGGCATGATCCTTGCGATGGACCCCAAGACCGGAGCCGTTCTGGCCATGGCCGCCCGGCCGACGTACAACCCCAACCGCTACTATGAGTACCCGGAGTCGGCAAGGCGGAATATCGTGGTTTCCGACGTGTATGAGCCGGGATCCACCTTCAAGATAGTGACCGCAGCGGCCGCCATGGAAGAAGGAGTCGTGAAGCCGTCCGACACGTTCTTTGATCCGGGATTCATCCGCGTCGAGGACAGGTACGTGCGGTGCTGGCTTGCCGGCGGCCATGGCAGCCAGACATTCACGGAGGCAACGGAGAACTCGTGTAACGTCGTGTTCGCCACGCTCGGCATGCGCCTGGGCACGCAGCGGTTCTACAAGTACATGAGGGCGTTCGGGTTTGGGAGCGCGCTCGGCATCGACTACCCCGGGGAGGCATCAGGTCTCCTGCAGCCGGAGAAGAACGTGGGCCTTGTGGAGATAGCGAACATATCCTTCGGCCAGGGCGTCTCGGTAACGCCGCTGCAGCTTCTGTCCGCTCTCAACACCATAGCCAATGGCGGCACCCTCATGCGGCCGCGCCTCGTGTCGAAAGCCGTGGCACCCGACGGGAGTCTTGTCGAGGAGTTCAAGCCGGAGCCGATCCGGCAGGTCATCAGCAAGGAAACCGCAAGGGAGCTTTCGCTCATCCTCGAATCGGTCGTCGTCAACGGCTCTGGCTTCAGAGCGCGGATCCCTGGCTACCGCGTTGCAGGCAAGACGGGGACCGCCGAAAAGCCGGAGGCCGGCAGGTATGGGGAGAAGCGCGTCGCCTCGTTCCTGGGCTTCGCCCCTGTGGAAGATCCGAGGATATCGGTGCTGGTCATATGGGACGAGCCCAATGTCGGCACAAGCTATGGCGGCGTGCTTGCAGCCCCCACATTCCAGGCGATCGTGCGCGATGCCCTCAGGTACATGGAGGTGCCGCCACGAGCAGCGGCAACTGATGCTGAAAAGCCCGGAGAGGGCGCTGGAGAGCCGGAGCTTGTGGCCGTGCCCGACCTCGTGGGCCGGCCGGCGGCCGATGCCGCGAAGGCGCTCGTACAAGACTTCGGCCTTCAAGCGCGGATGAAAGGGTCGGGCGAAACCGTCCGCGACCAGACGCCCAGGCCGGGAGCGCGTGTGCCCAGGGGGACCACCGTCGTGCTTTACTTGGACATGGGCGGCCTCTATAATGAGGTGGACGGGAACGTGACTGTCCCGCATCTTACGGGCAAGACCATGAAGGATGTCGCGATCCTTCTCAGCGAGGTCGGGCTCAGGCTGCAGGCTGAAGGCGCGGGGATTGCCGTGTGGCAGAACCCTGGCCCCGGGACGAAGGTCCCGGGGGGGTCGGTGGTGGTGGTCCGCTTCGAGCCGCCTGCCGCCGGAGAGCCTGGCAGCCCCGGGCAGGGTGCTGCTCAACCTTGATGTGTCATAGCATCCAATTACAGGGGCCATAATGATACTGATGGAATCCGGGCATGGGAGGTCACAGGAAGAGAAGTGCCGCGTCTGGGAGATCTGCTGGGGCGACTCGATACCATGAGATTCACGGGGAACAGGGACACGCCGGTGCGGGGTGTTGCGTATGACTCACGCCAGGTGGAGCCCGGATACCTCTTTGTGTGCATAAGGGGAGAAAGCCACGACGGCCATGATTTCATCGGGCAAGCCGTCGCGCGCGGCGCGACAGCGCTCATAGTCGAGAAAGATGTGCCGGTTCCTGAGGGCGTGTCGTCCGTCGCGGTACCAAACTCCCGGGAAGCGCTTGCCAGGGTGGCGCAGGCTTTCTACGGCGATCCATCGCGCTCGATGCTGTGCGTGGGCGTGACCGGCACCAAGGGCAAGACCACCACCACCCATCTGGTCAAGGGCGTGCTGGACTCATCCGGCCACTGTTGCGGGATCATCGGCACCGTGGGGCATGTCATCGGTGATGAGGTGGTCCAGGCGAAACACACGACGCCCGAATCCCTCGATATCCAGCGGATGCTCCGTGAGATGAAGGAGAAGGGCCAGAGCGCCGCGGCGATGGAGGTCTCTTCCCACGCCGTGGTGCAGGCCCGCGTTCTCGGCGTGGATTTCGACATCGGGGTGTTCACCAACATCGGCCACGACCACCTCGACTTCCATGGGACCTTCGAGAACTACCTTGCCGCGAAGGCGTCCTTCTTCGAGTCGCTGGGCACGGAGCGTTCGCCGAAGGGTCTTGCCAGGACGGCCGTGGTCAACCTGGACCAGCCCCATGCGGGGCGCATCATCTCTAGGACCCGCGCGGACGTGTTGACTTATGGCATCACGAGCGCCGCCGACGTCAGAGCCGAGGACGTGCGGCTTCGCCCACACGGATCCTCGTTTACGGCCTGCACGCCCGCAGGCCGGGTCGACGTGCGGCTCAGGCTGACCGGCGTGTTCAACGTGTATAACGCGCTTGCGGCAATCGCGTGCGGCATCGCGGCCGGGTCACGGCTCGAACAGGTAAGAGCTGGAGTCGAGAGTGTTACAGGCGTGCCCGGGCGCTTCGAGACCATAGACGAAGGCCAGCCGTTCGCGGTTGTCGTCGATTTCGCACACACGCCCGACAGCCTCGAAAACGTCCTCAGGGCCGCCAGGGGCCTGGGCAGTGGCAGGATGACAGTGGTGTTCGGGTGCGGTGGGGACCGCGATAGAACCAAGCGCCCGATGATGGGCGAGATTGCGGCGAGGCTTGCGGACCGCGTGGTGGTCACGTCAGATAACCCGCGATCCGAGGACCCTGAAGCAATATGCCGCGAGATCGAGGATGGTGTGAAGAAGGTGCGCCGTCCGGGCGAGGCTTATGAGGTCCTCGTGAACAGGGCGCAAGCCATCAAGAATGCCATCGCCGGAGCGAGGGAGGGCGACGTGGTCGTGATCGCTGGCAAGGGCCATGAGACCTATCAGATATTCCGGGATCGGACCATCCACTTCGACGACCGCGAGGTGGCCAGGGAGTATCTCAGGGAGCGCATGACAGGTGCCGAGGTTTAGCCTGGAGGAGATCATAGCCGCAACAGGCGGGCGCTGCGATACGGCCGGGACGCCTGCAGGGCGCGCGGCGGAGGCTTCCGCTGCCGCGGGGGCACCCGTGTTCACCGGGGTTTGCACTGACTCCCGCGCGGTGTCCGGAGGCGAGGTCTTCTTCGCGCTCGCGGGGCCGAACTTCGACGGGCATGACTTTGCAGCCGACGCGGTCGCCAAGGGCGCGAGGTGCGTGGTGGCTTCATCGCCTGACAAGGTGGCAGGGCTTGCGACGTCGGTTCCTGTCGTGTTCGTGGATGACACTCTGAAGGCCCTGCAAGGGCTGGCGAGGTATAATAGATGCCGCCTCGGGATCCCGGTGGTGGCCGTCACCGGGAGCACGGGCAAGACCACGACGAAGGACATGGCCCATGGTATCTTCATGGAGCGGATGAGATCGGCGAGGACGGAGGAGAACTTCAACAACGAGGTCGGAGTCCCGATGACCCTCCTCTCGCTCGAGCCCTACCACGAGATATGCGTGGTGGAACTCGGGATGAGGGGCAGGGGCCAGGTCCGGGATCTCGCGGAGATAGCCCGCCCCGACGTGGGCATCGTTACGAACGTGGGGCCGAGCCACGTTGAACTCCTCGGGTCGATCGAGAACATTGCCCTCGCCAAGGCGGAGCTGGTCGAGACCCTCGGGTCCGACGGCATAGCCGTTCTGAACGCTGATTGCGAGCACACCGTGACGATGAAGGACAGAACCCGTGCGAAGGTGGTGTTCTTCGGCGTCCAGCGCGGCGCCGACGTGACGGCAGCCTGCATCGAGAGCCTGGGCGAGGGCGGCACGAGGTTCGTCATGTCGTATGGCCAGAGGTCTTTCAAGGTGCATGTGCCGGTGCCCGGCATCCACAACGTGTACAACGCGCTTGCAGCAAGTGCTGCAGCGCTCGTTCTGGGCGTGGACTCCTTCGCTGTGGCGGACGGGCTTGCTCACTTCGAGCCGTCTCACGGGCGGTCGGGGATCCTGGAGACCGCGAGGGGCTACACGGTGGTGGATGACACCTACAACGCCAACCCGGCCTCCATGAGAGCGGCTCTCGCCACGCTTCGAGATGTGGCCGGCGGCCGGAGGAAGATCGCCGTCCTCGGCAACATGCTCGAGCTCGGCGAGATCTCGCCCGAGGCCCACAGGGAGCTGGGGCGGGCCGCAGCGGCGCTTCCATGCGATGTGCTGGTGACGGTGGGCAACCTCGCGCGCCTCGCGGGAGAGGAGGCGCTCCGCCTCGGCAAGGTTCCTCGGGACGTGGTCATGTGCGACACAGGGTCGGAAGCTGTCGATGCTCTGGCCTCCGTCGTGGGGCCGGGAGACGTGATCCTCGTGAAAGGGTCGCGGGCCATGAGGATGGAGGAGATCGTGTCGGCACTCGTGGACGGTACTGGAGGCGGGCCCCGTGACTCGTGAAGTATACGCTGCTCTCGTTGCCCTGGCAATCGTGATCGCGATAGGCCCTGCGTCCATAAAGATCCTGCGCAGGATGAAGTTCGGCCAGTCCATACGGTCGGACGGGCCGGCTACGCACCTCAAGAAAGCCGGCACGCCGACCATGGGCGGGATCATGATTCTCATAGGGGTGTTCGCGTCGACGCTCATCTTTGCCTCAGGGGCGCTGGAGGCGGCATGGGCCCTCTTCATCACACTGGGGTTCGGCGCCATAGGGCTTGCCGACGATTTCATCATCGTCGTCGCCAGGCGGTCTCTGGGGTTACGGGCAAGGTATAAGCTCGTTGCCCAGATCCTCCTCGCAGGCTTGCTGGGGTTGTTCGCCGCGTCGCGGCCCGAGCTTGGCACCGCCGTGAGGATCCCGTTCCTTGACCAGCAGGTGGACCTCGGGCCGGCGTACGTGGTGCTCGAGATCCTCGTGGTGATCGGAGCGTCCAACGCAGTGAACCTCACCGACGGGCTGGACGGGCTGGCCGCGGGCACGGTGGCTATTGCCGCCATTGCGTATGGTATCGTCGCATCGCAGCGGGGCGCGGGCGATCTGGGAGCATTCTCGTTCGCTCTCGCCGGGGCGTGCGTCGGGTTCGTGTGGTTCAACGGCCACCCCGCGCAGGTCATCATGGGCGACACCGGGTCTCTTGCGCTGGGGGCGGCGCTGGGGTGCCTTGCGATACTCACCAAGACGGAGCTCTTGCTGGTGGTGATCGGTGGGGTTTTCGTGCTGGAGGCCCTGTCCGTCATCATCCAGGTGACATACTTCCGGTTGACGCACGGAAGACGCGTGTTCCTGATGAGCCCCCTCCACCACCACTTCGAGCTCTCCGGCTGGCCGGAACCCAAAGTGGTGACGAGGTTCTGGATCCTGGGCCTGGTCTTTTCCCTTCTCGGGATGGTGTGTTGGTCGGGGTTGTGACCATCGGCGCAGGTGCAGGTCTGGAGTTTTACCGAGGCCGTTACATTTGGGTGCCAGTCCCGGCGCGACGGGGATCCAGAGCCCGGCTGCCTTGCCGCGGGCCATGTCCTACGGAGGTGGCGTGCCGGGGATGGCGCCGGCGGAGGACACAAGGGGCCCGCGGACGGAACCAAGCGGATCGCCGCAAGTCTGCGCTGCTTTTCGGTGCGTGAGTACCGTCCGGGGCTACCGGTGTTGCGCCCCGGGGACGGCGCGTGCGGCGAGGTGCGTTCGAACCCGGCGCTTGAGGCCAGCCGAATTCCGGACGCCCCGCCCTTGCAGGCACCGGCAACCCAAGACCGCCGGAAGAAGCGTCGCAGACTCATGGCGCCATACGTAGATCCCCAAGAGTGGTGAATCGCATGCCCGTGCGACGGAAATCCCATGAGAAACACGCCCCCGATGTCGCCATATTCCTCATCACCCTCGCCCTTCTGAGCGTTGGCGTGGTGATGGTCTTCAGCGCCAGCTCGGTCAATGCGTACGAGATCTTCCATGATGCCTACTACTTCATCAAGCGGCAGCTTGCGTGGGCAGCCATAGGCCTCGTGGCCATGTGCGTGGCGATGGAGGTGGACTACCGTGTATGGAAGAGGCTGGCATGGCCCGGCCTTCTATTGAGCCTCGTGCTTCTCGTGGCCGTGCTCATTCCTGGGGTTGGCGTGATGATCCGGGGGTCCAGGAGGTGGCTGGGAGTGGGGTCGCTTACCTTTCAGCCTTCTGAGGTCGCCAAGATCGTCATGATATTCTTCATGGCAAGGTTCCTTTCCGACCGCTCCCCCAGGATGCACCGGTTTGCCGACGGCCTCATCCCACCTCTCATCATTCTCGGCGTTGTGTTCGGACTCATCATGCTGGAGCCGGACTTCGGCACGGGAGGCGCCATAGTCGGGATCACCGTGCTCATGCTCTTCGCAGCGGGCGCGAGCATCTCGCATCTTGCGGCGCTGGTGGCGCTGGGGCTTCCTGCCCTGGTCGTGGTGGCGATGGCCGAGCCGTACAGGGTCCGCAGGTTTCTGGCTTTCCTGCATCCGTGGGAGGACCCGCTCGGGTCGGGGTTCCACATCATCCAGTCGCTGCTCGCCCTTGGTTCGGGGGGCATATTCGGCGTGGGGCTCGGCAGGAGTCGCCAGAAGTTCCTGTACCTGCCCATGCAACATACCGACTTCATATTCGCGATAATCGGTGAGGAACTCGGGTTTGTGGGCGCGACGGCGGTTGTGGTGCTTTACTTCCTTTTCGCCTGGCGCGGCCTGCGCGTGGCCATCGGGGCTCCTGACTCGTTCGGCAGCCTTCTGGCCGTCGGCATAACGACCATGATCGTGTTTCAAGCGGCCATAAACATGGGCGTCGTGTCGGGGAGCCTCCCGATCACCGGGATAACCCTGCCGCTCATCAGCTCCGGCGGGTCCTCGCTGGTGACGACGCTGGCAGCCATAGGGGTGCTGCTCAACATCTCGAAATACTCATCAATCAGGTGAGCCGCATGAAGGTGGTCATAGCCGGGGGAGGCACCGGCGGGCACGTCTATCCGGGCGTTACTCTCGCCCGCGCGCTGCTGGAAAGGGACCGGGCGACGAGGGTGCTCTTCATCGGCACCCACAAGGGACTCGAGGCCGATGTCGTCCCGAGGGAGGGCTTCGACCTCGCCACCATCGAGGTGGCCGGTTTTCGCCGCAGATTGTCCATGGACACGCTTCTCACGGCCTTCCGGGCGTGCAGGGGCTTCATCGAGTCTGTTTCGATCCTGAGGCGCGAGAAGCCCGACGTGGTGGTGGGCACCGGGGGCTACGTATCAGGGCCCGTGGTCCTGGCGGCGTGGGCGCTCGGAATCCCCACGCTCATTCACGAGCAGAATGCCCTTCCGGGCATCACCACACGCATGCTTTCGCACGTCGCCACCGCCGTGGCAGTGACCTACGGCGAGTCCGGGCGCTACCTTGCGCGAAGGTCGCAGGTGGCGGTGACCGGCAATCCTGTGAGAAGATCGATCTTGACTGCCACAAGGCACGACGGGGCACGAGCCATGGGGCTCGACGAAGGCCGGCCGACGCTTCTCGTGTTTGGTGGCAGCCAGGGGGCGAGGGCGATAAACGAAGCCATGATCGCCGCATTGCCCGGTCTCCTCGCGCGGCGCCCGGACCTTCAGGTGATCCACCAGACGGGAAGGCGCGATCATGCGTGGGTCGTGGCTGAGCTCGAGGCAAGGGGCGTATGCCGCAAGACCCTCCCGCGCCTCGTCGTCGAGCCGTACCTGTATCAGATGGACATGGCCATGGCGTGTGCTGACCTCGTGGTGAGCCGCGCCGGTGCGATATCGATCGCAGAGATCACCGCGAGGGGCCTTCCTGCGGTGCTCGTCCCGTTCCCGGGCGCAGCAGAGGGCCACCAGGAGAGGAACGCACGGGCCCTTGAGGCTGCCGGCGCAGCCGTGGTCATCTTGCAGAAAGACCTGCAAGGAGAAGTCCTCCGCGAAGCTGTCGAGACGCTCCTGCAGGATAAGCCCAGGCTGGAACGGATGTCGCACAGTTCGCGCAGCCTGGGCAGACCCGGGGCCGCGAACGCCCTCGCCGATATGGTAGTCGGGCTTGCCGCGCGACGACGCCACGGTCGCGCGGTGAGGATGCGGCGGCCGCAGGGGTGACGACGGGCTTCCGTCCCACGCGCGGAGGCGCGGAGGGATGTACGCCGGGATGGTGCCGCGGGCCCGGGGTGGACGGCGGGGCGGCGGAACGCCGGGCGAGGGAGGAGCAGGATGGTGTTGCCCGTGGACAAGCCGGATCATGCGCCGCGGGCGCTCTCGGACCTGCTCACACCCTGGGACGCTTTTCGGGGGTAGGGCGAGGGAGTGGTCTGGAGACCGGACGTGGCCCCGACCAGCGCCCGGTGAGGGCCAAGTTGCAGGCGTGCGGGGTCTAGCATACCATTTATACGTGACGTGGCTATGCGGTCCCTCCCCCCAAGGGCTGAACCGGCGTCCGCCTGCCCACCCGGCATACTCCGCGGCGACGGGACTTCGTATGTGGGAAGGAGCAAACCGTATGCAGATACAAGGTCGTATCCATTTCGTGGGCATCGGAGGCCACGGGATGAGTGCCATGGCCAGGGTCATCCTGGAGATGGGCTGCCCGGTGAGCGGCAGCGACGTCGCGGACTCGGCCAGGGCCGAGACCCTGCGGGCTGCCGGAGCTGACGTGCACATCGGGCATCTCGCGCGTCTCGTGGAAGGGGCCGCGTGCGTCGTGGTGAGCGCTGCGGTCCCCCGCGAGAACGTGGAGGTCGCCGCCGCACAGCGCCTGGGCATACCCATCCGGAGCCGCGCGGAGATGCTCGGGGACCTCATGAACCCGAAGCGCGGTATAGCCATCTCGGGCACGCACGGCAAAACCACCGCGTCGTCCATGGTCGCCACGATCCTGCTGGGGGGCGGGCTCGACCCCACATGTGTGCTGGGGGATGAAGTGGATGCGGTGCCCGGAGGGGGCAGGTTCGGGAGGAGCGATATCGTGGTCGCCGAGGCGGATGAGGCGTACGGTTCGTTCCTCAAGCTGTGGCCGAAGATCGCCGTGGTAACCAACATAGACGACGATCACCTGGACCATTACGGCAGTCCCGCGGCCATCGACGAGGCGTTCAGCGCCTTTCTGTCACACGTCCCTGTCGATGGGCTGGCCGTGCTGTGCGCCGACAATCGCCGGCTCACGGACGTCGCGAGGAACGTGAAGTGCAGGAAGGTGCTCTACGGGCTGTCGTCCGGCGACATCCGCTGCGCGGATCCGGTTCCCGAGGGACGGGGCCATCGGTTCGGCATCGTCCACGAGGGGCGGCACCTCGGCCAGCTGGAACTCGGCGTGCCGGGGCGGCATAATATAGCTAATGCCCTCGCCTCCGTCGCGGTGGGACTGGAGATGGGGGTGCCGTTCGAGGTCATGCGACGCGCGCTCGCAGCGTTCAGGGGTGCGAGAAGGCGCCAGGAGGTCGTGGGCGAGGTCCGGGGCGTCACGGTGGTGGATGACTATGGTCACCACCCGACCGAGATCAGGGTCACCCTTGCAGCCCTGAAAGAAAGCTACGGCAGGCGCCTCCTGGCCGTTTTCCAGCCGCAGAGGTTCACCAGGACGAGACTGCTATTCGACGAATTCGCGAGATCGTTCTCCTCCGCAGATGTGGTGGTCATAACCGAGATCTATCACCGCGGGACCGGCGAGGATCCCATACCGGGTGTGAGCGGCGAAAAGCTTGCCGAAGCCGTCAGGGCACATGAGGGCCCGGGCGGTGCCAGGGTGGAGTTCATAGGCAGCCTACACGAGATAGTCCCATGGTTGCTTTCGGAGGTGCGGCCCGGAGACCTCGTGGTGACCATGGGTGCGGGGGACGTGGACCGTGTTGCGAGAGAACTGGTGAAAAGGATGAGGGACGATTGGTAGGCACAAGCCTGGCCTTGCGGCTCAGACAGACCGTCCGCGGGGAAGTGTACGCCGATGAGCCCATGTGGCGTCACACCTCTTTTCGCATCGGCGGCCCGGCCGACGTGCTCGTGGTACCGAGGGACACCGAAGACCTCGTCAGCCTTGTACACGCCCTTGCCGATGTGCAGGCGCCGTTTTACGTCATCGGGGCGGGAACCAACCTCCTTGTCATGGACGAGGGCGTGAGGGGCGTGGTGATAAAGCTGGCTGGCACGCTCTCAGACATGTCGCTGGAAGATGAGCATGTCGTGAGGTGCGGCGCCGGTGTCCATCTCCCTGCCCTTTGCCGGAAGGTGGCGTCGTGGGGCCTCGCCGGGCTCGAGTTTGCGGGCGGCATTCCGGGGACCGTGGGAGGAGCCGTGGCGATGAACGCCGCCGCATATGGGTCCAGCATGGGCGAGATCGTGCGGAGCGTCTCCACCCTCACATATGAGGGTGAGCGCGTGGTGCTGGATCGCGAGGACCTCGCTGCCGGCGTCAAGACCACCAGGGTGCTCCAGGAACCGCTCGTCCTCTTCGAAGCGGAGTTCGTCTTGAGGGAGGACGAACCACAGGCCATTGTCCAGCGTATGCAGGCGTGTCTCGAGGAACGGTCGCGCAAGCAACCGCTCTCACTTCCGAGCGCGGGGTGCGCCTTCAAGAACCCGACCGGGGGCGGGGCCGGGCGGTTCATCGACGCGGCCGGCCTGAAGGGCATGCGTGTGGGCGGGGCGGAGGTGTCCGCGCTCCATGCGAACTTCATAGTCAATACGGGCGGTGCCACCGCGCGCGATGTCCTCTCCCTCATTGAGAAGGTCCGGGATGCCGTGTACGGGAGGTTCGGCGTGGTCCTGGAACCTGAGGTCAGGGTCCTCGGAGGCTGACAGCCCGGAGGTGACTTTTGCCGTGAAGCTGGTAATCGCCGGCTCGAGACCGCTTTCCGGGGTGGTGAGAGTCGGAGGCGCGAAGAACGCCGCATTGAAGATCATGGCTGCTTCTCTCCTTGCGGAGGGGGTGTGTCGACTCTCCAACGTGCCACGGATCGCGGACGTCGACACGATGGTGGGGGTTCTTCGGGGCCTCGGCGCCCGCGTCGGTCTGCGGCCCGACGGAAGCATGAGCATAGACCCTTCGGGCGTTGAGCACTGCGAGCCTCCAGAGGAACTGGTGAAGGAGATGCGGGCTTCGATTCAGGTAATGGGCCCGCTCCTCGCACGCCTCGGGTACGTGCGGGCGAGGCAGCCCGGCGGGTGCAACATAGGCCCGCGGCCCATCGACCTGCATCTCAAAGGTTTTGCGGCGCTCGGGGCGAGTATCACCGAGGAACGCGGCTACGTCTCGGTGCGTGCGCAAAGGCTCAAAGGAGCGGAGATCCTCCTGGACATCCCGAGCGTGGGGGCGACCGAGAACATCATGATGGCGGCTTGCCTCGCCGAGGGAACGACGGTCATAAGGAATGCGGCACGGGAGCCCGAGATCGTGGACCAGCAGAACTTCCTTGTCCGCCTTGGCGCGAAGGTTCGCGGGGCGGGCACCGACACTATCAGGATCGAAGGGGTGGAATCGCTCGGATCGACCGACTATGCGGTGATACCGGACAGGATCGAGGCCGGGACTTTCATGGTGGCTGCAGCCATGACTGGGGGCACGGCCCGGGTCGAGAACGTCATCGTCGAGCACGTGCAGGCTCTCATAGCCAAGCTGCGCGAAGCGGGGGCGGAGGTCGTCGAAGGAGGCTCATACGTGGTGGTGAGAGGACCGGAACGCCTGCGTGCCGTGAGCATCCGGACTCTGCCATACCCGGGCTTCCCCACGGATGTGCAGCCGCAGTTCGTCGCGGCCATGAGCGTGGCTGACGGGACGAGTATCGTGACGGAAACCATCTTCCCTAACAGGTTCAGGTACACCGAGGAGCTCAGACGGATGGGGGCGAATGTCAGGGTCGAGGGCCGTGTGGCGGTTGTGCAAGGTGTCCCGGCCCTGTCGGGTGCCCATGTCGAGGCCCCTGATCTCCGCGGGGGCGCGGCCCTGATCCTCGGAGGGCTGGTCTCTGATGGCACTACCGAGCTTACAGGCGTCCATCACATCGACAGGGGCTACGAGGACCTGCCCGGGAAGCTGGCAAAGCTGGGTGCCGCCATCGAGAGGGTCGAAACCTCTGAATGCCAGGTGGGGTGACAGGAGCGAGACTATGGATGCGAGGGCCAAGAGACTGCAACATGTTTTCATCCTGCTTCTTCTTGCAAGCGCGGGGTTCACGTTCCTGAGGTCTCCTTACTTTCGCGTGGAACACATCGACGTCCGAGGTCTCCGGGGGCTTTCAACGGAGGAGGTCGTGGTGGCTTGTGGCCTGGTGGAGAACGAGAACATCTTCGACGTCGATCTCCAGCGTGTCGCCTCGCGTGTGAAGGCTATCCCGAGGGTGGACAAGGTGCTCGTATCCCGGCGTCTTCCGTCCACCGTCGTGATCCAGATTGAGGAACGCACCCCCGTGGCCGTGGTGCCCTATGCCGGGTATTTCGTAGAGGTCGACGGCTCTGGCATGGTGATAGGTCTGGAGGAGAGCTACAGGGCGAGAGAGCTTCCGCTCCTGACCGGGCTCACGCTGCGGTCGGTGAGGGTCGGCTACCCCGTTGACGCGCCCGAGATCGCGTCGGCGCTCGCCATCGCGACCGCGCTTCCGGGGTCTATCCTTCAGCAGGTCTCCGAGATCAACTTCGACTCGTCTCATGGATTCTCCCTTCACATGCAGTCGGGAACGCAGGCCATCCTGGGCAGCGGAGGAGCGGTCGAGCTGGGATCCCGGGCAAAGGTGCTCGAGGCGGTTCTGGCCAGGCTCGAGCAGGAGGGCAGGCATGCGACGTACATCGATGTCAGGTTCGAAAAACGACCGGTCGTGAAGACCCGGAGATAGTGACAACCTGGCTGGGAAGTGTATAATTGAGACAGGGTCCAACGGCGTGTGCCAGGGGGAGAGAGCTTGAGGAGAGTGCGGGACTTCGAGGTGTACGTCGCCGGGGTGTGCGTCGTACTCGGCGTGTTGCTCGTGGCACAGTTTCGTACCCAACAGTACATCGGGCGCGCGCAGATTCCCTCCAGGAGGCTCGAGGACCTCAGCGATATGCTGCGGAGGTCTGATGCCGAGCGCACCCTCCTGGAGAAGGAGGTCAACACCCTTCGCAAACAGCTCGCCTCGGTTGGAGAGGGCGAGAGAGCCACTGAAGCCCTCAGGGCTGAGCTCGGGAAGGCGCGGATGGCCGCCGGCCTGGTGGAGGTTGAGGGACCCGGGATCGTCGTCGCGGTGGACGATAGCAAGCGTGAGGCTGCGCCCGGCGAGAGCCCTGAGCTTTTCCTTGTACACGACGAGGACATCCTCAAGATCGTGAACGAGCTCTTCGCAGCGGGTGCAGAGGCCATCTCCATCAATGGTCAGCGGGTGATCACCACAACTGAGATACGCTGTGCCGGCCCCGTGATATCGGTGAACAACGTCAGGATCGGTCCTCCGTACGAGGTAGCCGCCATCGGTGAACCGGCCACTCTCGATACGGCGCTCCATATGCGCGACGGGATCCTCGATACGCTGAGAGCCTGGGGAATCCAGGTAAAGGTGACCCGATTGACCAGCGTCCGCGTGCCGGCGTACAAGGGAAGCCTCTATTTCCAGTATGCGAAGCCAGTGGTGGAAGGGGCGGGGAAGTGATGCTGCCGGTCCTGGGTCTCATCGTGGGAGTTGTCATCGCGCTCCTGACACCCGTGAGGTTCCCGGCCGTATACTCTGATTACATGGCTGTCGGGATACTGGCGGCGCTCGACAGCGTGTGCGGGGGCATCCGCGCGGGCCTGGAGGACAAGTTCGACAAAGTCGTGTTCATCTCGGGTTTTGTGAGCAACATGGCGCTCGCGGCCAGCCTCACGCTTGTCGGGGACAAACTCGGGGTGGACCTTTTCCTCGGTGCGACGGTCGCATTCAGCATCCGGATATTCACGAACGTTGGTATGATCCGGCGCTACCTTTTGCAGCGCCTGTCCGGACGGTCCCAGGCGGGGTCGCACGACGCCCGGGCGTGAGAAGCGGGAATCGGAAAGAGGATAAGCATCAGATTCGTTGAACTAAGTATGACGCCATGAGTCTGCGCCGCTTCTCCCGACGGTGTTGGGGTTGCCGGTGGTTGCTAGGGCGGGGCACCTGGAATTTGGCTATGTATGGGTTTGCAAATCCGCGCCAGTTTGGCAGAAGCTTCCAGGTTGCCGGTGCTTGCACGACGGGGCGCTCTCGATTTGGCAAGCCTGAATGCCAAATCTAACGAGGCGCGCCGCAAGCGCGCCGTCCCCGGAGTGCAACACCGGCAACCCTGCAACACCGGCAACCCTGGGTAGGACTTGCGCGCTGAAAAGTAGCGCGAATTTGTGGCGTCTACTTAGACAAGTCGTAGGGGAGGGTCAGAGCGGCCCGGAGGTTCCAGTCGGGGTGCCGTAAGCCCGTGAACCCGCCGGGAAGCCCGCTCGGGGAGGTACCATATGCCTGGTAGAAACGTGGTCGCCGGGCTTGACATCGGCAGCACGAAGGTGGAAGAGGTCATTGCGGGAGTCGGGCCCGATGGCGGCATCGAGATTCTCGGGGTGGGCGTATCGCCATGCCAGGGTTTTCGTCGCGGCCTCGTTGCCGACATCGAGGCTGTGACGTCTGCCGTCAAGACGGCAAACAAACGAGCGTGCCACATGGCAGGGTTCGACGTTCGAAGCGTGTGCGTGGGGGTACCGGCGATTCACACGGCCTGTCGAGAGACGAGGGGCGTGGCTGCCGTCAGCGGTGAGGACGATGTCATCAGTGCCGAAGACGTGAAGCGAGCCCTGGATGCGGCGAGGGTGCTCGCGGTTCCTCCCGACCGCGACGTCATCTCTGTCCTGCCCAAGGAATACATCGTCGATGGGGTTGGCGGCATCAGGAACCCGGAGGGGATGACCGGCGTCAGGCTGGAAGTCGACGCCAGGGTCATCATGGGACAGGCCACCTCGCTCGAGAACATCGCGACCAGCGTATCGAAGGCAGGTCTTGCCGTCGTTGGGCGCGTTCTGGAACCTGTGGCGACCGCCGAGGCCGTTCTGGACCCCGAGGAACGTGAGCGGGGCGTGATCCTTGTCGACGTCGGCGGGCAGATAACGCAAATCGCTGCGTTCTACGAAGGAACGCCTGTGCTGTTGTCGTGGGTGCCAGCGGGCGGCGTGCACATCACGAACGACATCGCCATAGGGATGAAGGTGCCCGTCGAGCAGGCCGAGAGCCTGAAGAGGCAGATGGGGGTGAAGGTGGCGGGGCAGGCGGTCCGGAACAAGGCGACACGAGAGGCGGCCCAGGAGGCGACGCGGAGCTTCGCGGGGCAAAGGAAGCAGGCTCCGGGCCGTCAGGCGCAGTCGGGCGCGCCCCCGGACGACGAGGATTTCCTGCGCAGGATCGTTGATGCAAGGCTCCGGGAGATCCTTGAACTCGTGGATGCCGAGACGAGGCAGGTCAGGGGCAAGGGGCTTGCGCCGTGCGGGGTTGTCTTCACGGGCGGTGGCTCGCTCGTGCCGGGCATTCTGGATATCGCCGGCGAGATCCTCGGCCTTCCCGTCAGGATGGGCGCTCCGTTCGAGGTCAGGCAGCGTGGCAGCGGGGAAACGGGTGAGGTTTCTGCCGTGGCCCTCGGTGTCCTGGCCTACGTGGTGAACGATTCGGTGTTCAGACTGTCGAGTGAGACGAGGCCGTCGCCGATCAGGGGTCTACTTGCCGGGGTCCGCGGGTGGTTGAGCGACTTCGTGAAGGACTTCTTCTAGGGTGCGACCTGGTTGCGGGTGTGGGTAGCCTCACCGGGGGCTACTTTATGTCATACAGAAGCTCGCGGGTGAGGCGGCGCAGGAGGGATGGCTTGTGTTCAACCTTGAGCTGGAAATGGAGCAGTTCACCAACATAAAGGTCGTCGGCGTCGGCGGTGGGGGATCCAACGCTGTCAACAGGATGATCGCGTCGGGTCTTTCAGGGGTGGAGTTCGTGGCCATAAACACGGACGCTCAGGCTCTCGCTGCGTCGGATGCGAACGTCAAAATCCAGGTGGGGGAGAAGCTTACCAAGGGGCTGGGCGCGGGCTCGAACCCCGACATAGGCGAGCAGGCGGCCCAGGAGAGCTATGATGTGCTCCGAAGGGCGCTCGAGGGGGCCGACATGGTGTTCATCACCGCGGGCATGGGCGGCGGCACGGGCACCGGGGGTGCTCCCGTGGTTGCGGGCATAGCCAAGGAACTCGGATCCCTGACGGTAGGCGTGGTGACCAAACCTTTCTCGTTCGAAGGGCGCAGGCGCATGACGCAGGCGCTGGCCGGGCTCGACAACCTCAAGTCCAAGGTGGACGCGCTGATAGTCATCCCCAACGACAGGTTGCTTCAGGTGAGCGAGCGGAAGACATCCATACTCGAGGCGTTCAGCCTGGCGGACGACGTGCTGAGGCACGGAGTCCAGGGCATATCCGATCTTATCACGGTGCCAGGGCTAATCAACGTCGATTTTGCAGATGTGCGCACCATAATGAGCGACGCGGGTTCGGCGCTCATGGGCATAGGCATAGCATCCGGGGAAAACCGGGCGCAGGAGGCCGCCAGGGCGGCCATCGAAAGCCCGCTCCTGGAGACGTCCATCGAGGGCGCGAAGGGCGTGCTCATGAACATCACGGGCAACAGCACGCTGGGGCTGTTCGAGGTGAACGAGGCTGCGGAGATTATCGCGCAGGCGGCGGACCCTGAAGCGAATATCATTTTCGGGGCCATGATCGACGAGTCCCTGAAGGACGAGATCAGGGTGACAGTCATCGCCACCGGGTTCGAGGCAAGGGCACGCCAGCAGAGGGTCGGGCTCGAGGCTGTGGAGATCAGCGATTTCGCTCCGGGCGGAGACGATCTGGACATCCCTGCGTTTCTGCGTCGCGGGCAGAGGAGGTAACGCGAGTCTCTGTGAGGGTGGGGGTACGAGCTCCGGCACATGCCGGAGCTTTTGCTTTTCGGCGTCGTCACCGTCTGACATATTTCTGTCATGAGGGGCTGTATACTTTTAGAGAGGAAGGGATGCCTGTCAGTGGAAACATACGGCACGAGAGGCCGGATTGGCAGCGGGGGCGACGATCCGTGGGCTTAGCCTGGGAGGCGTACGCGATGACTCGTGGTATGATCGTAAATGCCTGCGTAATGACAGTCGTCATGCACTGGCTGACACTGTGGGCGACCGCGGCGGTGCTGGGTTATCGAGCCAGACACCTCAGGCTTCTTGCCGGTTCCGTTGCAGCGGGCGTCATCGATGCGGCGCTCGTGGCGATGTTCTTCGCAGACTGCATCCCCGCGGGTGCTGCGGTGCCTCTCGCGGTGCTGTCGATCATACCGGCGGTGGTAGTCTCGTTCGGGCGCCTGCCTCTGGCAAGGTTCCTCCCTATATGCGCTCATGTGCTGGGGATCAGCGTGCTTGCCTTCGGCGGTGCGTCCGCCACCGCATATCTTACCGGCTGGCGCCTGGTGCCGACGCTCATCGGGCTTGTTGGCACAATCCTCCTGACAGCGGAGATCGGCTGGGGCCTCGTCCATCGAAGGGTCCGCGACTGGCTCCTTTTCGTGCCGATCGAAGTGAGCCTCTGCGAGGTGACCCTGAAGCTCGACGCGCTCATCGACACGGGGAACCGGCTGAGGGATCCGATAACCGGGTCCCCCGTCATCCTTCTCGAGTACAACGCGGTCGCCGACGCCTTGCCGGAACGGGTGAGACGGGCTTTCACTGCCTTTGACGCAGGCGACTTCGGACTGGTGTCGGAGCTTCTGGCGGACTCCAGCTGGCTCGCCAGGTTCCGTGTGATCCCGTTCGTGTCGGTGGGCGCGGAGAAGGGCCTCCTTGCCGGTTTCCGGGTGGACGAGGTTCGGCTGCTGGCCGGGCCGCGGATGACTTCCAGCCGGAACGCTGTGATCGGGGTGTTCATGAGGCGCGTTTCGCCAGAGGGGACCTTTGCGGCCTTGCTTCACCCTGATATCCTTGCCGAGGCGTCCTGAACCGGCACTGTGGGCCCCGTGGCGGGATCCGGGCGTCGCGGTCATCGCCACAGCAGTACTATCCGAGGAGGGACCAGGATGAGCATTGGCTTGCGCATGGAACGGCGGCTGTTTGCTCTGCGGGTCCGCCTCGTGCTTTGCGCGATGAGGCGCGGGCTCATCCGTGGCCATGTCGTGCTCTTCGTGGGAAACGGAGAGTCTCTTCCGCCTCCGCTCTCGAGCGACGAGGAGAGCGCGCTCCTTGCCAGGCTCGAACGCGGCGACTCTCAGGTGAAGGGCGAGCTCATCGAGAGAAACCTCAGGCTGGTCGTATACATAGCGCGCAAGTTCGAGAACACGGGGATCGGCGTGGAGGACCTGGTGTCCATCGGAACAATAGGCCTCATCAAGGCTGTCAACACGTTCGACCCGTCCAAGAGGATAAAGCTGGCCACGTACGCGTCGCGGTGCATCGAGAACGAGATCCTCATGTACCTTCGGCGGACCAGCAAATCCAGGGCAGAGGTCTCATTTGACGAGCCGCTCAACGTGGACTGGGACGGCAACGAGCTTCTTCTGTCAGACGTGATGGGGACGGACACTGATGTCGTGTACAAGTGCATCGAGGAACAGGTGGACAGGTCTCTGCTGGACGACGCGATGAAGAGGCTCTCCACCAGGGAGAAGCGCATCATGGAGCTGCGGTTCGGCCTCCGTGATGGGATGGAGAAGACGCAGAAGGAGGTGGCCGATCTCCTGGGTATATCGCAGTCATACATCTCTCGGCTCGAGAAGAGGATCATCAGGAAGCTCCGCAGGGAGATGAGGAAGGTGGAATAGGAGATGGGCGCTGGCCATCGCGAAATCGCCGAAATCCGCGGGTTTCGATGCCCTGGAGGAATTGACGGATTCGGCACGCCCGCGCTATCGTGAGATTTGAAGCGGGCTGGTGCCGATCGCGCCGGTCTTTATTGAAACCGAGCTTTTGGGTCTTTTGGGGGAATCGTCGTGAGCCTTACCAAGAGAAGCAGGGAGTTCCTCGCGGCCCTGTGGAAGCTCTACGAGGAGCAAAACGGGCCAGTCCACTACGAGGACGTGGCGAAGGCCGTGGGCGTCAGCAAATGGACCGCATACGATATGCTCCAGAAACTCGCCGCTGACGGGCTGGTAGGCGTGGAGTACACTTTGAACAGACACTCCAAGACTCCTGGGAGATCCATGGTGATGTTCCGTCCTCACGAGGATTCCAATGAGGGTGTTCGCGCCGAAGAGGCCGGGCGGGGCAGCCGCCTGTCCTTTACCGAGGAACTGGCCCGAATCAAGAAGAGCCTCGTCACCTGCCTTGCCGAGCTACGCGGCCCTGCACCGCAGGGCTTATGGCAGAGCCTGATGGAAAAGCTGGACAGGGCGAGCCGGCCGGCTGCTTTCTGTGGCTACATGGCCGTGCTTCTGATTGCGTGCGCGCGTCTTCTCGGTGGGAACAGCCTGGATGCCGTAGGCCGCCTTATGCAGGCCGGTGCGGACGCTCACAGCGCTCTCGTGGTATTGTCAGGGGCCGGCATGGGGATGCTTGTCGTGCATGCCTCCTCTGAAGAGGTCACCGGGAAGATGGCAGGCTACATGAGGAGGTTCCAGGACCACATCGATAGCCTCACAGGTCAGGAGAGGAGCGTTTTGTTCGAGTTCGTGAAGGAGATCGCGGGACCGGTGTGATGCCGCCGGGCACGTATGTCGCCCGGCCGAGGGAGGTGTTGTGTCCGCAGGTTTTTGGCCTTTTGGGGAAGCGGCGATGTGCGAGGCACGGGTTGGATGATCTGATAGCGTTCCGGAAAGGAGGTTCCACGGTGAAAGCGTACGATCTCATGAAGAAGTATGCGGCGACCCAGGTGGTTGACTACATGTTTTCGTTGCTTGCGAAAGACCCGCAGCGCCACCTGGTGACGCTCACGAGGATCCTTGAAACCTTCGCCGGCACGCCTGAGCACAAGGCTCAGATCCAGGCGGCCAGGCGGGCTTTCGAGAACCCCGATCACGTCTGGACCCGGTATGCCGAGAGAGCGTTCTCCTCGCTCCATCCCAGCTTTCGGACGAAGGGCCTTGTCAACCTCTTCGTCAACGAGGTCTACCTGGGGTGGCAGGAGCGCAAGAAGCACGCTGACAGACTGGGCACGAACATTCCCGCGCTCCTCGTGATAAGCCCGACGATGCGGTGCAATCTCGCGTGCACCGGGTGTTACGCCGGCAGGTACACGAAGCGAGACGAGATCACGACCGCCACCTTCGACAGGATCATCACGGAAGGCAAGGAACTTGGCATTCACTTCATAGTGATATCTGGTGGCGAACCGTTCACCAGGGACGATCTGCTGGATATGGCGGCAAAACACGATGACGTTGTGTTCATGGTGTACACCAACGGTACCCTCATCGACAAGGCCGCGGCGAGACGCCTCGCTGAGCTCGGTAACATCTCTCCCGCCATCAGCATCGAAGGCTTCGAGAAGGAGACCGACGCACGGCGCGGGCCGGGCACGTATGCCAGGGTCATGCAGGCCATGGACAATCTCAGGGAGGCCGGGGCCGTCTTCGGCTTCTCTGCTACATATACGAGATTCAATACTGACGTCGTGGCTGGCGACGAATTCATCGATATGCTGATCGAAAAAGGCGCCATGTACGGGTGGTTCTTCACGTTTGTGCCCGTCGGCAAGGACGCCGACATGAGTCTCATGTGCACCCCCGAGCAGCGGGACGAAATGCGCAGGCACGTGCTTCACATCCGCGAGACGCGGCCCATTTTCGTGGCGGACTTCTGGAATGACGGGCCGCTCGTGGCGGGGTGCCTCGCAGGCGGCAGGTCGTACCTGCACATAAACGCGAGGGGCGACATCGAGCCGTGCGTTTTCGTGCATTTTGCCGTGGACAATATCAGGAGCACCACCATCAAGGATGTACTGAAGTCGCCGTTCTTCATGGATATCAAGTCGAGGATGCCTCTGAACCGGAACCATTTGAGGCCGTGCATGATAATCGATAACCCGCACATCCTGAGGGAGGTTGTGGCAAAGCACGGGGCGCACCCGACTCATGAAGGCGCAGATTGCGTCACCACGGTGCTCGCCGGGCAACTCGACGAGTATGCGGCGGCCTACGGGAGGATCGCCGACGCGGCGTGGCAGAACGGGTATCCGCAGGCAAGGGCGAGCGCCATGGCGGCAGCCGGGGAATGAGGACTCGAACCGGGGTCACGGTGTCGAGCGTTGAGTTGAGGCGGCTTTCATCCAAAGCCGCCTCTCATGATTGCGCTGCAGGCGTTACTGCTTCGGGGGCTCGGCGTACTCGCTCGCCTCGACCAGGATAACGTCCAGGCCGATCCTGCGGATCTTCTCCCATGGGATGACGTAGTCGTTGTACCTCCCGAGGATACCCATGAGCTTCGCAGGGCCCGGCACCATTATGGACTTCACCTGGCCGGTGGCGAGGTCGATCTCCATATCGCATATAGGTCCGAGCCTTCGGCCGTCGACGACGTTTACCACCTCGCGGGTCCGAAGGTCCGATATCCGGACCAGCACTACCACCACCCCCACAGCTTACACAGAGTATTATATTCGTGTCCGTGGCGGCGTGTGCGTGCCCGGAACCGCGATTGCGGTGATATCGCGCGCGCGGCGGCGGGGGCGGGGAGGCGGGCCTGCCACCGCAGCATGTCAGCTGGAAGGGGGAGTCAGCGACAGGTGGGCTGCGCTCTCGTGTGGCATCGGCGCGCGCGGTGGTTCAGCAGAGGTCCACGCTGAGAAGGCAAGCGCAAGCGGCAGCGAGAGACAGGCCGACCCGGATACAGGTGTGCGAACCGCAGGTGTCGAAGCGGCAATGCCTGCTCCATGACGCAGATGGACGCCCGACATTCCAGTGGCGCGACGCGGGTCAACAGGCCCGGCAAGGTCGAGCCGCAGCTTTGCCAGGGCCTCCCCGGGCGAAAGGTCGAGCTTCAATCCCTCGACTTCTTTGTTCGTGTTCAGTTGAATGAAGCAGAGCGGCGGAAACAGCACGCACCACCAGTTGCGACCGTTGCCGTCGCCGAGGACTACCCTCACGGCGTCGTAATCGCCGCGAGGCACAGTCACCGAGCCGTACGTGCGCTCGGGAAAGGCAAAACTACCCATCTCCACCCGGGCGCCGTATGGTTTGCCGAAGGCGCGGACGCAGTCGGTCGCAACCGTCTGAATCTCGCCTGCGTTCTCAAGGAGGACGCGCCACGCCTCCTCCTTTGTCCTCACGGAGTCGAGGAGTTCTCTCGCGCGTGCCAGCACCGCGTCACGCACCTCGAGCTTCAGGGCCTGGTCGTCGTCGCTGTCGCTGTTGGCGACGACGTGCAGGCGCACGAGGTTCCTGGTATTGAACGCGTTCTGAGCGCCTATCCTGGGGCTGGAAGGGAAGATCCTCGTATCGAAAACCGCCGACGACAGAGCCACAGCCGCGACGGTGGTGAGAAGTATCAGCGCGCTCACCGCTATCCTGACCCGCAACACGGCCACCTCCGGAACGATTCCTCCGCGCGCTGGAAAAGCGCCTACATGAACCGCCTCATGTGTTTCAACGCAGCCTTCTCGAGGCGAGATACCTGGGCCTGGGATATACCGATCTCGTCGGCCACCTCCATCTGGGTCTTGCCCTCAAAAAAGCGCAACTTCAGGATCAGCCGCTCTCTTTCACTCAGTTTGTCCATGGCCTCCCGGATCGATATCCCCTCGAGCCAGATGGCATCCTGGTTTTTCTCATCGCTCACCTGGTCCATGACGTAGATGGGATCTCCCCCGTCATGGTATATCGGCTCGAACAGCGAGACCGGATCCTGGATCGCGTCGAGAGCGTACACCACTTCCTCGCGAGGCAGCTTGAGCTCGTCCGCAATCTCTGTGATGGACGGCTCCTTGGAATTCCTGCCGACCAGGGCATCCCTGACCTGTAGCGCCTTATACGCGACGTCACGGAGCGACCGGGATACCCTGATGGGATTGTTGTCCCGGAGGTAGCGGCGGATCTCTCCGATTATCATGGGAACCGCGTAGGTCGAGAATTTGACATTCTGCGACAGGTCGAAGTTGTCAATGGCCTTCATGAGGCCGATGCAACCGACCTGAAACAGGTCATCCACGTACTCCCCCCGGTTATTGAAGCGCTGTATGACGCTGAGGACGAGGCGGAGGTTGCCATGGATGAGCTTGTCGCGCGCCTCCCTGTCCCCCCGTCGCACAAGATCGAGCAGCTCGCGCATCTTCTGGTTGCTCAGCACGGGGAGCTTGGACGTGTTGACTCCACATATCTCGACCTTGTTTGCCATCATGAGCGGTCCCCCGCGTTTCCAGAATATCTCAGCCCCAATAGAAGTATTGCCCCCGGTATCCGCTTTTATTCTGGGCGAGCGTGCCAAACTGCCCGGTTTGTCCTGTCCCGTCCCGTCCGGCTACCCGGTGCACGGGCGTGTTCCCGCGCAACTATACGTTGACGGGATCGACCGAACACATGACCGGTGGCGTAATGCAGCAATGATGAGATAGAGGCCGTCTTGAGGAGCTGTCCTCGCGTGATCAGTGTTTCCCTGGACCACGCCGGTGAAACGGGGTTAGACATACAACATGTTGGGCATTATAATGATACTTGCCCACAATATGTAGATGATGGTAACATCGACCTTCAACATCCCGTCCTGGAGGAGACCCATGAAGTGCCCGTACTGCGGACACCCTGACAGCAGGGTAGTTGATTCGCGTGCGACCGACGAAGGCTCGGCGATCCGACGGCGGCGTGAGTGCGTCTCGTGCGAGCGCAGGTTCACGACTTATGAGGTCGTCGACGAGGTCCCGCTCATGGTGGTGAAGAAGGACGGCAGGAGAGAGCCCTTCAACCGTAACAAGATCTTGACCGGCCTCATGAAAGCGTGCCAGAAGCGGCCGGTGCCCATGGGCGTGCTCGAGGGAATAACCGGCGATGTCGAGAGGGAACTCCGGGGCCGCCTCGAGCGCGAGGTGTCCAGCAGGGACATCGGGGAGATGGTCATCCGGAGACTGCGCGACCTCGATAAGGTTGCGTACGTGCGCTTCGCGTCGGTGTACAGGGAGTTCAAGGACATCGATACATTCATGGACGAGCTGAAGAAGCTCCTCAACGAGGAATAGAGAGGTGGGTTCCAGGTGGCAGTCAGGGCGAGCATGGTGACTCCGGGCCTCGAGAGAGCGGAGAAACCCAGGGGCGCAAAGCCGGTCAGGGTGTTTTCCAGCATTCAGAAACGTGACGGCAGGATAGTGCCCTTCGACAAGGCCAAGATAGTAAATGCCATTTACAGGGCCACGCGCGCGGTCGACCAGGAGAACCTGAGGCTTGCGGAGGAGCTTACGGACAAGGTCCTCGAGCACATGGCAGACGAGTGCACGGGGGCGATCCCCACCGTCGAGGGCGTCCAGGACATCGTGGAGCGGGTCCTCATCGAGGCCGGGCACGCGAAGGTGGCGAAGGCGTACATACTGTACCGCGACAAGCGCACCAGGATTCGCGAGGCAAAAGCCGAGCTCATGGACGTGGTTGCGGATATCCTGGTCGAGACCAGCCGGGAGAACGCAAACGTGGGCAATTCCCCGTCCGCGAAGATGCTGCAGATCGCCTCTGCGGCCAGCCGGCACTACTATCTTCACAGGCTCATCCCCGAGGACATCGCCCGCGCGCACATCGAGGGGGACATACACATTCATGATCTGGACTGGTATGGCAAGACGTTGACGTGCGTACAGATCCCCCTTCTGGACCTCCTCTCGAAGGGCTTCAGCACAGGCCACGGGTACATACGGCCGCCGAGGCGGCCGGCATCGGCGACGGCGCTCGCGGCCATAATCCTGCAAAGCTCCCAGAACGACATGCACGGCGGCCAGTCGTTCGGGTTCTTCGACCGCGACCTTGCGCCTTTCATGGAGGGCCATTCCGAGGACGAGGTCTTCCAGGCCATGGAGGCCCTGGTCTATAACCTGAATTCCATGCACAGCCGCGCGGGGTCGCAGGTGCCGTTTTCCTCGATCAACCTCGGGTGCGACGAAAGCGATGCCGGGCGCATGGTCACGCGCTGCCTCTTGCTGGCCTTCGAGAGGGGTCTCGGGCGCGGCGAGAATCCGATATTCCCGAACATCATCTTCAGGGTGAAGGACGGCGTCAACATGAAGCCCGGCGACCCGAACTACGACCTTTTCAGGCTGGCCGTAAGGGTTGCGAGCCGCAGGATGAACCCGACGTTCTCGTTCATGGACTCGTCGTTCAACCGGGGCTATGGGGCGGAGGTGGCCTACATGGGCTGCCGCACGAGGGTCATAGGGAATCGGCACGGCCCGGAGGTGACGACGGGGCGGGGAAACCTCTCGTTCACATCGATCAACCTGCCCCGGGTGGCGATCCTGGCGAGGGGCGATATCGAGAGGTTCTTCGTCGGGCTCTCCGAGGTCATACGCCTTGTTGCGAGGCAGCTTTACCATCGCTACAACGTGCAGCGCAAACTGAAGGTGAAGGACATGCCTTTCCTCATGGGCCAGCACCTTTACCTTGACTCCCAGGGCCTCGGCCCGTGCGACTCCATCGAGCCTGCGATTCGCCACGGCACGCTCTCGATAGGGTTCATCGGGCTTGCCGAGACGCTCAGGATTCTGGTCGGAGCCCACCATGGCGAGAATGATGACGCCCGAAAGCTGGGTCACGAGATCGTGGCGTTCATGAAGGAGCGCGTGGACGAAGCGGCTGAGATCCACGACCTCAACTACACGCTGCTCGCGACCCCTGCGGAAGGGCTTTCGGGGCGGTTCGTGGCGCTCGACCGCAAGAGGTTCGGGGTCATTCCGGGCGTGACCGACAAGGAGTTCTACACGAACAGCTTCCACGTGCCCGTGGACTTCGAGATAAGCATGTACGACAAGATCGCGATCGAAGGGCCCTACCACAAGTACACCAATGCGGGGCACATCTCCTACGTGGAGCTTTCATCGCCGCCCGTGCACAACCCCGAGGCGGTTGAGGCCATACTCCAGCACATGGCATCTCAAGACGTGGGGTACGGCGGGATAAACTTCCCGATAGACGAGTGCAGGTCGTGCGCGTACTCCGGAGTCATCGAGGATGACTGCCCGAGGTGCGGGTCTTCTGACATAAGAAGGGTACGGCGGATAACCGGGTATCTTTCGACCATCGACAGGTTCAACGACGCGAAGCGCGCCGAGCTTGCAGCGCGAAGGCCGCATCTTAGCTTCTAGGTAGATCGCCACAAGTTCGCGCTACTTTTCAGCGGGTGAGTCCTTTCCAGGGTTGCCGGTGTTGCCCTCCGGGGACGGCGCGTGCGGTGAGATGCGTTCGAATTTGGCGCTTAAGG
>JBLNDE010000063.1:0-6765 GCA_050261335.1 Bacillota bacterium | reverse complement strand
GAAACACCTGTTCCCATTCCGAACACAGAAGTTAAGCCCTCCAGCGCCGATGGTACTGCACTGGTAACGGTGCGGGAGAGTAGGTCGCTGCCGGAAGGCTTTTTTATTTTCCTTGCGGGTATTGTAACGGCCTCCAGGAAGTGGTATACTCTAGAAGCCTAAGACTGAGGGTTGACTGGACCAGCAGACCCGCTCCTGATTCGGAGTTCTTGCCTCCACACGTAGCCCAAAGGATACGGCAAAATAGAGCCCTTTAGGGCCACATCTAGGAGGTTTTCTATGTACCAGGACAAGACCCTCGTGTGCAGGGACTGCGGACAGGAGTTCACCTTTACCGCGAGCGAACAGGAATTCTTCGCATCGAAGGGGTTCGAGAACGAGCCCAGTCGCTGCCCGGCCTGTCGGGCTGCGAGGAAGCAGGCTGACCGCGGCGGCCGCTTCGGCGGGCGCCAGGAGCCCCGGGAGATGTTCCCGGCCATCTGCTCCAACTGCGGTGCCGAGACCACCGTTCCGTTCAAGCCCCGCAACGACAAGCCGGTCTACTGCGCCGACTGTTTCCAGGCGATGAGAGCCAGGCGGTAGCAGCGGCAGCAGCGACCCTTGAGACGGATCGCAGGGGACCCGCGCGTATGATGCGGGTCCCTTTTCTTTCGTCAGTAACTCTCCCGCAGCCCGGTTACCATGTAGATGACCCGCTCGCCGATGTTGGTGGCGTGGTCGGCGACGCGCTCGAGGAACCTCGCCACGAAGAGCAGGTTCGCGGCCTGGGTGCTGGTGCGGGTGTCCGGGCTGTTCACTATGAAGCCCATGAGCTCGTCGAAGAGGTCCTCGTAGATCTTGTCGACCTCGTCGTCCGTCCGGCAGGTCTTGCGCGCAAGCTCCGGGTCGCGCGCCACGAACGCGTCGAGACACCCCTTGATCATGCCTTCCGCTATCCCTGCCATCCGGGGGATGTCGATCAGAGGCTTGATGAGCGGCTGGTTCCCGATGCGCACGGCTATCTCCGATATGTTCACGGCGTGGTCGCCCATTCGCTCGAGGTCAGTTATCACCCAGATGGCCGTGGCGATCATGCGCAGGTCGCCCGCGAGGGGTTGCTGCAGTGCGAGGAGCTTCAAGCACCGCTCCTCGACGGCAAGCTCCAGGTCGTCCACGCGCCTGTCGTCCTCTATGATTCTCCTGGCGAGGTCCACATCCTGCCGGGCGAGGGCCTCGATGGCAAGGTGCACGGCCTCCTCGACCATGCTTCCCATCATCAGGATATCCTGGTTCAGGGCACGAAGCTCCTGTTCGTATGCCCGTCTTGCCACCATCAACACTTCCTTCTCTGGTTGGGCTGTTGACTCTGAAGCGGGCACCTCTGGGCGTCCCCGGCATCAACCGAACCTGCCTGTTATATAGTCCTCAGTGCGCTTGTCGCGCGGCCGCTCGAAGATGTCTTTCGTCTCACCGTATTCTATGAGTTCCCCCGTGAGGAAGAACCCCGTCTTATCCGAGACGCGTCCGGCCTGCTGCATGTTGTGGGTGACTATGACTATTGTGTAGTCGCGCTTGAGGTCGATCATCAGGTCCTCGATCTTTGCGGTGGATATCGGATCGAGGGCAGAGCACGGCTCGTCCATGAGAAGCACCTCCGGCTCCACCGCGAGCACCCTCGCGATGCACAGACGCTGCTGTTGCCCGCCGGATAGCCCCAGCGCCGAGTCCTTCAGCCTGTCCTTCACCTCGTCCCAGAGCGCCGCGGCCCTGAGGCTCCGCTCCACGATGTCAGGCAGGGTAGCCCGTGTCGCAAGCCCGTGGATCCTCGGGCCGTAGGCCACGTTGTCGAACACGGACATCGGGAAGGGATTCGGCCGCTGAAACACCATGCCCACTCGCTTGCGGAGTTCCACCAGGTCGACCATGGGTCCATAGACGTCCTGTCCATCGATGACGACCCGCCCTTCGATCCTCACGCCAGGGATGATGTCGTTCATGCGATTCAGAGTGCGCAGGAACGTCGACTTGCCACAGCCCGACGGTCCGATGAGCGCCGTTATCTTCCGCTCCTCGATGGAGATGGATACGTCCTTCAGCGCGCGAAACGGGCCGTAGAACAGATCCAACGTCGAGGTCTCTATCTTCGGGCGCTGCGCGCCGGCATGTCGCGGCGCGCGGCCCGCGCATGGTCCTGTTTCGGTTGCCTGGGTCGCACGCGGCGCGACCTGCGTGACGGGCCTTGCGATCACAGGACGCCCTCCCTTTCGCTCCATGAGCTTCCTTGCTGTCACACATCCGATTCTGACATAGCGGTGTTGCCCGCGTATTGTGCCTTCGTTAAGATGTGTTGCGGCCATGTTAAATCCATGTTAAGTGAGCACACATCGTCACGCATCCTCATGCATCAGGCAACGTGAATGAGAACGTCGACCCCTCCCCCGGCACGCTTGCCACCGAGACCTGGCCGCCGTGACGCTCGACGATGTGCTTCACGATGGATAGGCCGAGCCCTGTGCCTCCGAGCTGTCGCGATCGGGCCTTGTCTATCCGGTAGAACCTCTCGAATACCCTGGGCAGGTGCTCCGGGCCAATCCCGATGCCGGTGTCGCTGACGTCCACGCGCGTCGCGCCTTCAACCCGGCACGCGTTGACCCTCACGTGCCCTCCTTCAGGCGTGTATTTCACGGCGTTGTCCAGGAGGTTCACGAAAACCTGGACGAGCAGCGCCTCGTCCGCCGCGACCGGCGGGAAGGCGGGGTCGATGTCCACCGTGATGTCGATGTCTCGTTGTTGCGCCTTGTCGTGGACTATCCCCAGCGCGGCGTCCACCACAGCCCGCAGCGACACCGGGTTCTTTCGCATCCCGGTGCCTTTGGACTCGAGCCGCGACAGCTCTAGAAGATCGGAGATGATCTGGGTCAGCCGGTCCGTCTCGTGGCTGATTATCCCGAGGAACCTCCTCAGAGTCTCCCTGTCCTCCATTGCCCCGTCGAGCAAGGTGTCCACGAACCCCTTTATGGACGTGACGGGCGTGCGGAGCTCATGCGACACGTTGGACACGAAATCGGTGCGGATCTGCTCCAGCCGTCGCAGCTCAGTCACGTCGTGCAGCACGGCCACTGCGCCTTCCATCGAATCCTTCTCCTTTTCGAATATGGGCGCCGAGAGCACCCCGACGTACGCCTGTCGCGGGCTTCTCAGCCTTATCTCGCGGGTGTCGGCCTCGCCGCGTCTCGCGGACTCCAGCGACTCCGCAAGATCGTGGTTGCGCACGGCTTCCAGCACGTACCTGCCGCGTGCGCGCTCCTCGGAGATACCCAGCATCTCGCAGGCGGCGCGGTTTACGAGGAGAATCCTTCCTGAGGGGTCCACCGCTATGACCCCGTCGGCCATGGCCGCGAGGATGGTCTCCATCCGGTTCTTGCGTTCGGACAGCTCGGTGATGTTGTGCTCGAGCTCGGCGGCCATGTAGTTGAAGGCGTCCCCGAGCTGCCCCAACTCGTCGCGGCTGGCCACGCGGATCTTGCGCCTGAAGTCGCCGCGGGCTATCTCGCGCGCCGCCTCGGCCATGTCGCGCAAGGGACTGCCGACGTTCCTCGCCAGCAGCACGCTGAGGGCCACCGCCGTCAAGGCAGCGACTACGCTCGCGTGGAGGATGAACCGGCGGATGATCCTGACGAGCTGGTCCACCTCGGAAAGCGGTATCGCGAGCCTCACGAACCCCACGATCCTCTCGCCATCGGCGGACGTGACGGGCATGGCGACGTATCTCAGCCGGGCGCCAAGAGTGGTGCTGTAGCGCACTGCCATGCCGGTACCGGTCTTCAGCGACTCCAACACCTCAGGACGGGTGGCGTGGTTTTCCATGGTTCCCGGTTCCTCCTCGGAATCTCCGAGCACCACCCCGCTGGGGCTGATGACTGTCACTCGCAGCCCGATCTCGCGGCCGATGCGGTCGGTGAGCGCGTCCATGGCGGTCACGCCGCGCCCCTCCTCGAGACCCCGGCGCGTCAGCTCGGAGACGAGGAAGGTCTTGGCCTTCATCTCGTCGTCGAGCCGGGCGATGAAGTAGACCTGGATGGCCCGGGTGAGGTACACCCCGATCAGGACCAGTGCCGAAAGGATCACGAGGAGGTATGTGAGAGTCAGCCTCTTCCGATACCCCAGGACCATTGCGGGATCCCCGCCTCCTCGAGTCTGCATTGCTGCTCCAAAGCGGCATTCCGTATCGTGCTCAGCGTCCAACCATGGCGCCATGAGTCCGCGCCGCTAAATCTACTCAGACGTCCTCCCTGAACCTGTAGCCTACCCCGTGGACCGTCTGGATGTACGTGGGGCGCGAGTCGTCCTCCTCGATCTTCTGGCGCAGGCGCCTCACGTGCACGTCCACGGTGCGGGTGTCCCCGCCGTACTCGTATCCCCAGACCTTTTCCAGGAGGAAGTCCCTGGTGAGCACCTTGCCCCGGTTCGCCACGAGGACGCGCAGGAGATCGAACTCCTTGGGCGTAAGCTCGGTCCGCGCTCCCCTGACCTCCACCTCGAACCGCGCGGTGTCTATCACGAGGTCGCCAACGTGGATGCGGCCCGAAGCATCGCGCGCTTTCGTTTCCTCGAGGTCCATCTCGCGCCGACGCAAGAGCGCTTTGACCCTCGCGACGAGCTCGCGCGGGCTGAACGGCTTCGTGACGTAGTCGTCAGCCCCCACCGATAGTCCGAGCACCCTGTCGAACTCCTCCGTCTTCGCCGTGAGCATGAGGACCGGCACGTTCATCTCGCGGCGAAGCTGCTGGCACACCTCGATGCCGTCGATCCCGGGGAGCATCAGATCGAGGATCACGAGGTCGGGGGAGTCGCTCCGCGCGCGTTCGAGGCCCTCTTCGCCGTCGGTGGCCGTGAAGACCGAGAAGCCTTCCTTCTCGAGGTTGAACCGGACCAGCTCCAGGATTGGGGCCTCGTCGTCGACCACAAGCACTTTCTTCGTCATGAACCTTCCTCCGCTTCCGTCCGCTTCGTACAGAGCGTCGTGCTCTCCTCTCCATGCCCAATTATAACTTTGGACAACTTCGCGCGCCAGCGCAAGAGGGAACAGCAGGGATGCTTATGGTATAATGGCTGTGGTCCGAGATCCGCCGACGGGAGGGCGGCATTCGTGAACGTCGTCACAACCATAAAGGGCAAGTGCAGGGGCTGTTACGCGTGCGTGCGCAACTGCCCCGTAAAAGCCATCAAGGTCGAGGACGGCCAGGCGACCGTGATGGAGGACCTCTGCATCGCCTGCGGCTATTGCGTGCGCGTCTGCGCCCAGCACGCCAAGCACATCAAGGAGGACCTGCCGGCAGCCGGAGAAGCGCTCCGCTCCGGGGCTGCTTACGCCATGCTGGCGCCGTCGTTCGTGGTGGAGTTCGCGGGGGAGCTCCGTCCCGGGCAGGTGGTTGAGGCCCTCCGGCGGGCCGGGTTCATCGGCGTGTACGAGGTTGCGTGGGGGGCCGAGCGCGTCACGCAGGAGTATATCAGGCTGATTGAGGAGGAAGGCCGTCGCGGCATCATCTCGACACCGTGCCCCGCCGTGGTGAATCTCGTCGAGGCGAGGTTCCCGGAGCTTCTGGACAGGCTTGCCCCGGTGGTGTCGCCCATGGTGGCTGCAGGCAGGATGATAAAGCGTACCCACCCCGGGGCGCGCACGGTGTTCATCGGCCCTTGCGTCGCCAAGAAAAGCGAGGCTGCGGACGGGGAGGTCGGCGATGCGGTCGATGCCGTGCTGACCTTTGCCGAGCTCCGGGCGCTGCTCGACGGCCTGACCGTTGACGTGGACGCGCTTCCCGACGCGTCCTTCGACCGGCCCGGCGCTCACCTCGGCAGGCTGTACCCGGTGGCCGGAGGGCTTCTCCGCAGTGCCGCGCTGCAGTCGGACATGCTGGAGAACGACATCATCACCGTGGAGGGCAAGGACAACTGCATAGAGTTCCTCGAGGCCCTCCGCCGCGGGCGCGAGTGCCCCGAGTTCGTTGATATGCTCTTCTGCGAGGGATGCATAAATGGTCCCATGATAACGAGCCCGCTTCTCGGGTATGGCAGGAGGCGGGTCGCAGTGGACTTCGCGAGGCGAACGGAGGACGAGCTGACCCGGAGGACGGCCGCGGCGGCCCCTGCCCCGGCCGTAGCTCCTGCCCCGGCCATTACCGCGTCGTGCCCCTCGTTTCCCGGGATAAAGGCCAGGCGCTCATTCAGGTCGCGAAGGGTGCCGCTTCCCACGCCCAGCGACGACGACATCCGGCGCATACTGCGGGAACTCGACAAGACCAGGCCGGAGGACGAACTCGACTGCGGGGCGTGCGGCTACAACACGTGCCGCGAGAAGGCCATCGCTGTGTTCCAGGGCCTTGCCGAGAACAAGATGTGCCTTCCATACCTGATAAAGCAGCTCGAGGTCCACAACAGGCAGCTTGCTGACCTGAAGGCGTACCACGAGGACATCGTCCAGAGCATCACCGAGGGTATCGTGGTGGTGGACCGCAACATGATCGTCACCAGCTTCAACGATGCTGGCGGCCGGGTGAGCCGCCAGGCGCCGAAGGGAGCCATCGGGCGCAAGATATTCGAGGTCCTGCCTGCGCTCGATACCACCGCCTGCAGGCATGCCTTCGAGCAAGCCATCAGGCGCGGGGTGCCCACAGAGATTGGGGAGGTCACCTATCATCTTGGGATTGGTGGCGGGGGCGGGTGCGGTGGGGGGCCCGGGGGTGGGACGGGCGCCGGCACCCGCGAGGTGAGTGTAAATGTTGTGGT
>JBLNDE010000062.1:0-42952 GCA_050261335.1 Bacillota bacterium | reverse complement strand
GCCATGCTGGCCTGACAGGCTGCTGGCTAGTGCTGCTGGCTAGTGCTGATGGCTAGTACCGCGCAACCGCATTCTACTGCCCTGCGAGAGTGGCGAAGCACTTCCGCAGGCGCTTGATGCCATCCTCGATCTGGTCCACCCTGGGCTGGCTGAAGCAGAGACGGGCCTGGTTCCCGCCGGAGCGATCGGCATAGAACGACGGGCCTGCAACGTAGGCGACGCTGTATTCTTTGACGGCGCGCGGCAGGAGCGCCACGGTGTCGATGCCTTCAGGGAACGTCACCCACGTGTAGAAGCCACCTTGGGGAACCGTATAGCTTACGCTGTCGCCGAAGTGCGCGCGGAGGGCCTTCAGCGTCTCGTCCCTCTTCTTTCGGAGGCTCGCGATGGTGACCTCTATCTGCTTCTCGATGAGGCCCCGTTTGCCGTACTCGAGCGCCATGATCTGGCCCAGGGAACTGGAACACTGGTCTGTACCCTGCTTGAACAGGATGGCCTTTTCCATGACAGGACTCGGCCCGATCATCCATCCCAGGCGGAGGCCCGGCGAGAAGATCTTGGAGAATGTCCCGAGGTGGATGACGACGTCGTCCTCGTCGAGGGCCCTGAGAGCGGGTAAGTCCGCCCCATCATAGCGGAGCTCGGCGTAGGCATGGTCTTCGACCACAGGGATGCCGAACCCGGACGCGACCTGGAGGAGGGCGCGCCGTCTTTCGGGGCTCAGGGTGCACCCTGACGGGTTCTGGAACGACGGAATTGTGTAGATGAACTTCGGCATGGGCCCGCCTGCCCGCTTGCCGGCGTGTATGTCCGCCAGCAGGGACTCGAGAGCGTCGACCCTCATGCCGTCGGCGTCTATTGGGACGCTCACGATGTCCACTTCGTAGCTTGCGAACGTCTGGAGGGCCCCGATGTATGTGGGCGCCTCAGTGAGGACCACGTCGCCCGGCTCCAGGAATATCTTGCACACGAGGTCCAGGCCCTGGAGCGAGCCGCTGGTTATGAGGACGTCCGCCGCGCTGCACCTCATGCCCTGGCCGGTTAGCCTCGCCGCCATGAACTCGCGGAGCGCGGTGAAACCGGGCGTCGGACCATACTGTAGAGCAACCCCCCGGCTTGTGCGCATGATCCTGTCGCTTATCTCGGTGACCTCCGGGAGAAACCACTCCGGGTCTGGAAACCCGCCTGCGAACGATATGACCCCCGGCTCCTCCGCCAGCGCGAAAAGGGCTGCGAGCTCGGAGCGCTGAAGTTTCTGTGCCCGTGCGGCGAACATGCTCTGCATCTTAAGGACCACCCCCAGTTAACGATCAGTCAGTCTGCTTGTGGGCTCAAACGCTCAGGACCCCGGGGCCATCCCCGAGGCAGCTGTTCTGTCCTGCTCAGCACTGCTCTGCCACATACGGACCTTTTGGGTGCCGTCACTTGAGCTGACGGGTGGCGTGGACGAGTGACGTACATCACGGAATGCTCCTCACCCGTTCTCTACGTCGTCATTGGGAGCCAACGATTGACGTACATCACCCGTCCCGGCCTTACCCGTTCCCTACGGCACACATGCAAGGGGAAAGATGACGCATGTCACTCGTCGCGTCCTTCCCGTTCCCCGCATCACGCAACAGGAGCCAACCGGTGACGCACATCATCCTTGCCGCTTCACGCGTTCCTCACGTCACGGGTTCTCCACGAAGAGTTCCCTACGTCACTCGTCGAAGCGGGGCCGGTGACGCACGTCACGGGTCCCTCGTTAGCTAATCCCTACGTCATCATTGAGAGCCATCCAGTGATGTACATCACTGTTCCGGCCCTTACCCGTTCCCTGCGTCACGCATGCAAGCCGAAGCGTGACGTGCGTCACTCTTTTTCCCCTACGCGTTCCGTACATCACGGGTCCTCCGGGGACTGCACGCTCAAAGGCCAAGGCCAGGAGTCTCTCCGCCAGACAAGCCCGCCGGGCCCGTCAAACAAGACGTCATTTCGCATCCAACAGAGCAGTATTAGGTATAACAGTTAATGTTCGCGCAGCCTCCCCGGTTTCCTGCTTGCGTCCCTTATTGCCGCCGGGCGAGGCCGAGCGCCCGTGCAAACACGAAAGGCGCGCCGAGGCTGGCCCAGGCGGCCATCGCTGCGTAGCGCACTAGCGCAAGCACTGCCGTTTCCGGTGCGAAGAGAGCCTTCAGCCCGGCGCGGAGCGCGAAGACCCCTGCGAGACCGATGACGACCCTGAGCACCTGCGTGGCAAGGGGCGCACGTTCCTCCGAGCGGACGAATCTGTCCTCGAGCACGTATCCGGCTCCGACCCCCACAAGGAAACCCACCATCTTGAACGCCTCGGCCGACCTGTATAGCAAGAGCAGAGCGAACGGGGCCGCCGCTACGATGAGGACGAGCTGGCCGGTGGAGATCGAAGCGGCGGCGCGTAGCCCTGGGCGGCCGGTGATCCAGATGTACGCCGCGAGGATGATCCCGCCGAAACAGAAGCCGCCGACCACGTCGCCCGGGAAGTGAACCCCGAGGTAGATCCTTGAGAGGCCTATGAGGAAGACCAGCACAATCGCGGCAAGAGTGAACCAGCGCTCCTGGATGGCGTGGGCAAGGTAGCCCCAGAAGACCGTCGACGCCTGCGCGTGACCGCTGGGGAACCCGTATCCTCCGGCCGTTTCAGGCATTATCACCCGCACGTCCTCCGGCGAAGGGCGGGGCAGCCGGAAGAGGTCCTTGAGTCCGGAGTTGGCGAACGAAGATAGGATGAGGAGCACGCCGATTCTGATCGCCAGCCGCTTTGACACCGTCCAGAAGAGGACCGCCACGATCGCGACGAAGAACCCCTCGGCGCCCAGCATGGTGATGGCGCCGAAAATCACGTCGAGCACCGGGTTTGCCATGGACTGCACCGCCCGTATGATATCCACCTGGGTCACGCCGACCGCCTCCATTCATCCACGACTTCAATCGGCCACCACTCCGACCACCCGGGACTTCAGCCCCCGGGGACTTCAACCGCATACAGCCGCCAACGGCTCCGCGCTCAGAATGAACTTCGCCGCGAACAGGAACGTTCCTGCGTGCAGTGCACCAGGCGCCTGATGCTCTGTCGCACACAGCGGCGCTTACAGCGAACCTCGGCGGGATCCGGCCCCCAGACCACCGCAGAAAGCGTGCGCACCCCATTGACGTCCCCTCCGACGTGTGGTACGGCGGTGATGATGTGTGCGGTAAGCGCACAATGATGCATATGGGCATGGAAGGGATCCGGCGGCATGAAGCGAAAACAAATCTATCTGGACGACGAAAGCGACGGCCTCCTGAAGAAGTGGGCAGCTTTGAAGGGGGGGTCGGAGGCATCGATTGTCCGCGAGGCTGTGGCAGGGTACCTCGATGAGCTTGAGCTCAGACGGCAGGAGAATGCGCCTGACGATCCGCTGGCCTGTCTGGTGGGCCTGTATAGGTGCGATGTCCCTCCCGACGCGGCAGCACGTTGAAGAGGCCTAAGTGATGGCGCTGCCCGGGTGGACGAATCTACACAACTGGAGGCACACGCCACGTGGGAAGACCAAACGTAGATAGAGTGATCCTGATCGTGATGGACAGCGTCGGCATCGGCGCGTTGCCGGACGCTGACGCGTACGGGGATGCCGGAAGCGACACGCTGCGAAATACCGCGAAGGCGGTGGGAGGGCTCGACATGCCCTTCTTTGCCCGTCTCGGCCTCGGAAATCTCGCGGAGACCTTCGGCGAGCCGCTGGGAGGGGTGCCCGCCGTCTCCGCCCCACTTGCTGCTTACGGGCGCATGGCCGAGAGATCCGCAGGAAAGGACACCACCACGGGCCACTGGGAGATCGCCGGCGTCGCGCTCGACCGGCCGTTTCCGGTGTATCCGCACGGTTTCCCGCCCGAGGTCATCGACGCCTTCGAGAAGGCCATCGGCACGAAGACCCTCGGCAACAGGCCCGCCTCGGGCACCGAGATCATCAAGGAGCTTGGCGAGGAACACATGAGGACGGGGTTCCCCATCGTGTACACCTCCGCCGACAGCGTGTTCCAGATAGCTGCGCACGAGGACGTGATCCCGGTGGAGCGGCTCTACGAGATGTGCAAGATGGCCCGATCGCTCCTCGTGGGCGAGCATGGCGTGGGGCGGGTGATCGCCCGGCCTTTCGTCGGGACGCCGGGCAACTTCACAAGGACTGAGCGCCGCAAGGACTTCTCCATCGAGCCTCCGCGTCGCACCCTGCTGGACCACGTCAAGGAGGCCGGGATGGACGTCATCGGGGTCGGGAAGATCGAGGACATCTTCGCCTTCCAGGGCCTCACGAAGTCGGACCACACGGGCAACAACGAGGACACCATGAAAGCCGTGACCCACTTTGCCCGCGAGGAAGGCCGGGGGCTCATATTCGCGAACTGCATAGACTTTGATATGCTCTGGGGGCACCGCAACGATGTCCGTGGTTATGCGCGCGCCCTCGCGGAGCTTGACCGCATGATGGAGGACCTTGCAGGCGTGCTCCACGGAGGCGACGTGCTTGTCATCACCGCCGACCACGGCTGCGACCCCACGACCCTCAGCACGGACCACTCGAGGGAGTACGTCCCGCTGCTCGTGTACGGCGACGCCGTACGGCCAGGCGCGTTCCTTGGCACCCGCCACACGTTCGCAGACCTCGGGCGCACGGTGGCGGATCTCCTCGGCGTGCCTGCCGATGGTCTCGCCGGCGACAGCTTCAAGACGATCGCCACCAGGGATTGATGCAGCGGTGTTTCGGGCTACCGGAGCCCCGGTCCTGGGGGCTCAACGGGACCTGAAGAATAGCGCCGGTTGTCCCCGGAGCGCAACGCCGGCAACTCCCGGAAAAGCGACAAGGGTCTCTGAGCGAGACTGTTGATGTTTCCCATAGTATGGCAACACAGCTCGGCTGAATCGCGCAAAACCGGCGCTGCGCTCGGCCAAACTGGCACATACTGGGGAAGTTCAATGGTGTCCTGAGCTTACACTTGGCGTGGAGAGGGAAGGGAGACGTGAAATCATGGAGAAGGGCGCGAACCCCGGGAAGCGCGAGCTGAAATTGGAAGTTCTGAGCGTAGGAGGGCCAGAGTACACCCAGCACCACATCAAGGCCCGCGATGAAGACATCGCGCGCTATTGCTTCATCCCCGGCGACCACATCCGCGGCCGCAAGATCGCCGAGCGGCTCGATGACGTGCGGCAGGTGAGCGCCACGAGGGGCATGTTCGTCCATACCGGGTATTACGGCGGCGTGAGGATGACAGTGTGCTCGACGGGGATGGGCGGACCCCAGGTGGCTATCGCCATGGAGGAGCTGGGTAGGATGGGCGCGGACACGTTCATCCGGGTCGGCTCGTCCGGCGGCCTTCAGGATGACATCGGCGTCGGGGACATCGCCATCGCCACCGCAACCTACCGCGACGGCGGGACGTCATACAAGTTCCTGCCCGGGCCGTTCCCCGCGGTGGCGGACTTCTTCGTCACGCGGAAACTCCACGATGTCGCGCGCGAGCTTGGGGCGCACGTGCACATCGGCGTGGTCACGGCAGGGGATGCCTTCTACGCTCCGCCGAACCCGGAGTTCAACAAGATGCTGGTTGACGCCGGGGTGATCTGCGTGGAGATGGAGAGCGACACAGTGTTCATCCTGGGACATTACCGTCGCTTCCGGTGCGGCGCGCTGTTCGTCATGGACGGCGGGCCCAAGAGCAAGGCGATCAAGTCCGCCGGGAAGGTGTCCATACCCATCGCCAATCACGCTACCGACCAGGAGTTCTTACGCGGCGAGGACATGATCATCTCCATCGCCCTGGAGGCGATGAAGCGGATCGCCCTCGAGGACCAGGCAAGCGGAAAGGCTTGATGCCGTGCGGCTCAGACCGGCCGGCAACTCTGCCAGCCTGAGCGGGCGTCTCAGCCGGCGGGGGCGCTGCGGACGTGGAGCGCCTTGTAGCGCCTTTTATAGGCACTCCCCCTGGCGGTGGAAGCATATGATAGCAACGCATACGACAACAACCAGGGAACCGGCGTAAACGGTGGGCGGTGAAGCTGGCACCACCTCGCCGGCGATGTCGGGAGGGGGAGGGATTCTGGTGTTGCGAATCTGCCCGAGATGCGGCCGGGAGGCCGGCCGTGAGTATACCATCGGGATCACCACGTGCCAACACGGGTTCATGTATACGTACTGGATGGAGTGCCAGGCGTGCGGCAACCGCTGGCAGGCGGTGCAGTTGCGGAAGGCGTGAGTCGATGCGCGGTCGTGCCTGTGGTCCGGGTAGTGCCGAGGGCACCGGGCAGGAGCACAGGCTCACTCGTCGCGGGCGGCGGGCCGCCCCCGGGGCCCCGGGTCCCTCCGCGGTACAACGGCTGTAGTGCCGCAGAGTAGAGCGCAAGTGGCAAGTGGCCTGCCGGGCAACACGGCAGGCCATGGCGCTCTTTGCCGGGTGCCGCGGCAAAGCATGAGGGACGTGACCACCTCGTGGCGTGAACCAGATCGCGTTCGCGCCGCTCTGCGCCACCAGGCCGTGCTGGGAGCCTGGGGCCACACCGGTGCGCCGGTTACCCCGAGAACCCGGTACGATGAGACCCGAGACGTCCCAGGATGCCTCTGATGATGCGCCTTTCCGGGTCTGGCAGCGCATCCACGAACGAGCCGACGACCTGGGTGAACCGCTTCCAGTCCGCTATGAGCACAACGCCGATCCAGAGCACGAAGAACGTGAAGTAGCGGGGCGAATACACGTAGCTCACCACGAGAGGCAGGCCTGCCAGAGGCGCACAGAACCCGAGGACCATCGCCCTGTTGAACCGCGAGAGAAGGGCAGCCACTACCATGAGCACGGAGTAGCCGACGTACAGAGCGTGCGGGATGAGCCCGGTGCGGGCGAACACGTACCCCGCGCTCCACGTCATCAATATGTCCATGGGAAAGTCGGCTGATGAGATTCGGCCCCCGGTGCGTCCGGAAGCCCGTGCCAGGTTGCCGTCGAAAACGTCGGTTGTCCACCCGAGTAGGGTGAGAAGCACAACAAAGCGGACCACGGTGGCGGGATCCTCGAAATCGCGCGCGCGCAGGAGAAGAATAGCGATGACGCCTCTCGAGAGGGTCAGCACATCGGCCAGCACCTTGAGTGACGACACGGCATACATATACACGCCTCCCCCGTCCGTGTATCTGCAGGCGCATACCGCCGCACGCACCGACGGCTATTGCCGGAGTCTCTCAATGTTCGCTAACCGGATTCTTCGACCGGATGGGCCCAGCAGCTTGCTTCACGTTGCCCTCGACCGTCTTTCAAGCCGCGCCGTTCGACGCTCTGCCCCGCGAGCGCGATGCGTCATGACTCCCGCTCCACAGGCTCGGCGGCTCTCCACGGTGCCTGTCACGCGGCGGCACGATGCGGCACGACGCGGCGCGGTGCGGCACGATGCAGCAGCGCCGGATCTCTCCCTTCACTACCAATAGTATTCGACCCTATTCACGGTGACACCTGCTGGACCCCTGGTGCGGACTAAACGCTTTCATCTTCAGCAGCGCCGGCTTCGCCCGCCAGCGCGATCCCCATCTTGGAGAATACGGGACCTATGAGCTCGTAGATGACGGTTGACGCCACGATGGTCGTCGATATCATGTCGCCGAGCCCGGGAAACTGCTGCTTCACCAGGAGGCTAAGGCCCAGCGCCACGCCGGCCTGCGGCACCAGGCCGAACCCGAGGTACTTCCGCACGACAGCGGGGGCGCTGGTGAGGACCCCCCCGGCCGCAGCGCCCGCGATCTTGCCGGCGACGCGGAACACGACGTAACCTATGCCGAGCAATCCGACGCTCCGGAGGAGTTCGACATGCAGGCCTGCTCCCGAAAGCACGAAGAACACGACGTACACAGGAGTATCCAGCGCCCTCACAGCGCCGAAGAGGGCATCCGACCGGCGCGAGAGGTTGCCCGCGGTCGACCCCAGGGCCATGCACGCGAGGAGCGGCGACAGCCCTGCCGCTATCGCCAGGCCAGCCGTGGCGAGGATGCCGCCGAGCATGAGGACCTGAGTCTCGGATCGATCGCGCATCTTCGCCATGAACCGCACCGCGAGAATCCCGGCGGCGATGCCCATGCCGAGCGCGCTCAGTATCTCCGCGATCGGCTGCAGGATCATTGATCCGAGGGATAGCGATCCGTCGCCGATGAGCATGGTGGCGATTCCCGACGCCACGCCGAAGATCATGACGCAGATGGGGTCGTCGATAGCCACCACGGCAAGCAAGGTGTCTGTCATGGGTCCCCTCGCTCTCAGCTCCCGGATCACCATTATCGTCGCGGCGGGTGCTGTAGCGGCCGCTATGGCGCCAAAGAGAAGGGCCTCCGCCGTCGGTCGGTGGAAGACGAACCGCGTCGCGAGAAAAACGGCCGTTGCGCCTCCCAGCGCCTCCAGCATTGCGATGATCAGCACCCGGGCCCCCAGCCGTCTGATATTGTCGATGGTGAACTCCGAACCTATGCTGAAGGCGATGAGGGCAAGCGCGCCATGGCTGATCCATATCGACGCCCTGAGAAGGTCATGTGTAAGCAGATTGAGCACCGGCGGACCGACCACGATGCCGGCCACGAGATAGCCTGTCACGGCAGGGAACTTCAGCAAGTTGGCTAGCTTTCCCGCGGCAAGCCCCACGAGTAGAAGGAACCCGCCGCTCAACACTATGTTCATGTTCATTGCGTCTCTCCTCACGACCACAGGCCTGGCTGAAGGCGCCTCCGAGCCGTTCACTCGTTGTCCCGACGGCCATGCGCTCGGTTGTCATCACTCCCGGGCCCGACGGGCCCGCCTTCCGGCGCAAGGCCCACCACCGTTCCGACGGGTACCGTGAAGACTATGCCCGTGCCGGGGCGCGAGAGGTCGCCGAGAAGGGCGTTGAGCGCGTCGATCACGTGCGCCACCTTTTCGTCCTTCATGACTGCGAAGATTGTGTAGTTGTACGGGCGGTCCTCGTCAGCCAGGTACCCCAGACTTGCAAAGATCGGTATCTGCCGGGAAAGCTGTCTGCCCATTCCGGTGCTGTTCATGATCGTTGCGCCACGAACCCCGCAATCATAGAGCGCCTTGAGAACATGGTTCAACTGATCGGTTTTGTTTAGCACAAGGAAAAGCGCCTGCACTGCCCTGCCCCCTTTCCGGGTAGCTCACGCCCCGCCGAGATCCTTCAGCCGGTCGCGGATGATCTCCGCCTCTTCAGCGTCGGCACGCTGGAGCGCGGCGTTGAAGATCTCCCGCGCCCTGGCCGCGTACTCGAGGCACCCTTCAGCCTTGTCCGCGTATGCGTCGCCCCAATGAATGAAGGCCCACGTCGAGTCAGGCCACTGCTGAGCGACTGTCCTGTAAACCTCGTCGCCCTCCGCGACGCGGTCGAGCAGGAATAGCGTCTCAGCCTCCGCCCACCGCATGGCCTGGATATACTCCTCGTCGCTTTCGGGGAACACCTCACAGAACTCCCTCGCGAAGCGCAGCCTTTCGCGCGCCAGCACCGGGCTGGAGGCGGCCTCAGAGCCCAGCGTGTCGGCAAAATCCAGGCACCATTCCCCGAGCGACGAGGCGGTGGGGCAAATCTCCATGGCCTCCTCGATGGACGTGGCTTTGCCCGAGAAAAGGGCCTTTATGTAGTCCCATGCCCGAAGCTGCATCCAGCATACGGAGATGTCCGCAGACGACCCGACGAATCCGAGATCGCCCGGGAGGTCGTCCTCCCCACACTCGTCCTCGTCCTCATCCTCGTCCTCATCATTCTCGTCCGGGTCTTCGTATTCGTCCTCGTAGTCCTCATCCGACCCGTCCTCATCCTCGAACACGGAATCGTCGTAGTCTTCGTCGGAGAACCCAGGGACGTCCACCAGAAGGACGCCCTCTCCGTCCTCGCCGACGCCGAAGGGAAACCCCTCCCCCATGAGGTCGTTGATGCTTTCATAGGGGATGGTGTCGCCGTCGAGCCGCTCCCACAGCACCCAGGCCGCGTACCACGGAAAGTCCTCGTCCCACCCGGTGGCTGTAACGTGGTACGTCTCAAACCAGCGTTCGCTCAGGTCTTCCGCCGAGCAGAACTCCTTTACCTGCTCGCGGAGGTCGTCCATGGAAATGGAGATCCCGAGCCCGTGGAGAGCCGCGAGGATCTTGTCATTGGGCATTCCCCGGACTTCCTCGATGGACCACGGGGTCCTCCTGGGTATTCTGCCATTGTTGCCACGCTTCTTGCGAGATTCTTTCTCTTTGCCTGTCATCGTGCCCGGCCGCCTCCCAATCCGTCCGCGTGTTAGCCGCTCTGCCTCGTGTGTCTCGTCGCGCGTCCCGCGCAGGTTTCCACGATCCATCCGGTCCCGCCGATCCGTCCGGCCCGTCCGGTCCAACGGGTTCCTCGCGGTCGTCGGGTGCCGATCCAGGTCACTCTGAGAATCCCTCGTAGCACACGATGTCGTCCAGCGTCTTTCTCTCTTTCGGCCTGGGGCTGTCCGCCGGATACCCGAGGGGCATGAGTGCGACGATCTTGTAGCGGTCCGGCACCCCCAGGATCTCCCTGGCCCTGGGCTGCGAGAACGCTCCGATCCAGCACGTGCCGAGACCCTCGGCTGCCGCGGCCAGCGCGATGTGCTCCATGGCTATGGAAAGGTCCACCGCGTAGCTCGGGACCTCGCAACTCATGACGTGACCCGTGCGGAGCGCAACCCCGGCTATCACTACGGGCGCCTGCGCAACGAACGATTGGCCGTTCGCTGCCTCCGCCAGCAGTCGGCGCCTGTCAGGATCGCGCACCACGACGAACTTCCACATCTGACGGTTGCTCGCGGACGGTGCGAGCCTGGCGGCCTCGAGCACCCTCTCGAGTTTGTCTGCGGCCACGTCTCTGTCCTGATATGCCCGCACGCTGCGTCGTTCCTTGATTGCATCCATGAGATCCATGCGCCGAACCCCCCAGATTCGATTGGGTGCCCGCGTCTCCGCGCTTCCGTGCCTCGGCACAGCCGTCGCTGCCGTGCGCCGGGCGAGCGGGCACCGCCTCCATTTGCGTATTGTTTACTACATCGGGGCGCAGATTCCTTTGGGCCTGTGAATCTTGCAGGGCGGAAGGATACGCGGAACGGTCTGTCGAACCGTGGTGATACAGGGGGGCGGATCCCAATGCGCGTTCTGATGCTTTCGTACGAGTATCCGCCGGAGGTCGTCGGCGGGCTCGGCGCGGCGGTCGCCGGGCTCGCGCGGTCGCTTGTCAAACAGAGGGACGAGATCCACGTCGTTTGCGCAAGTTCCGGTGGCGACGCGGCATCGTCGGTTCAGGAAGGCGTAAAGGTCTCAAGGGTCGCGCGCTCCACCATCCAGGCGACCGCAGACCCCTATGGCGGGGCCGGCGGAAGCTTCCTTCACACCGTCATGGAAGCGAACTTCGGCCTCACCAGCCGCACGGTGCTGGAGGTTCGGGGTCGGCCAAGGTATGACGTTCTTCACGCCCACGACTGGCTCGTGGCCTTCGCGGCGAAGTCCCTGAAACACGCGCTGCACGTACCTCTTGTCGTTACGGTCCACTCCACCGAGTACGGCAGAAACAGAGGCATCCATTCGGACCTTCAGAAATATATTCATGAGGTCGAGTGGATGATCACCTTCGAGGCATGGCGGGTCATATGCTGCAGCCACTACATGGCAGACGAGCTGAAGAGGATATTCTCCTTGCCTGCAGACAAGATCGACGTCATTCCGAACGGCGTTGATCCCGGCGTACCTCCGGACCCACAGTTCATCCGCGAGACGAGGCTGCGCTACGCGCGTCCGGAAGACCGGGTGGTGTTCTACGTGGGCAGGCTCGTATACGAGAAGGGCGTTCACGTGCTTCTCGACGCGGCCCCGCAGGTGCTCGCAGCGATGCCGAACACGCGGTTCGTCATCGCGGGGGATGGGTATTACGCGGGCGTCTTGCGGGGGAAATCCGAGAGTATGGGTCTCGGCGGCGCCGTGCGCTTTGCGGGACGCATAAGCGACCAGGAGCGCGACGCGCTCTACGCCGCTGCAGACGTGGCGGTGTTCCCCAGCCTGTATGAGCCTTTCGGCATCGTCGCCCTCGAGGCCATGGTGAGAGGGACGCCCGTCGTTGCGTCAGACACCGGCGGGCTTGCGGAGGTCGTGAGGCACGAGGAGACAGGAGTTAAAGTGCATTCGGGCAGCGGGGACTCGCTGGCATGGGGGATCAAGAGGGTGCTCTCCGACCCGGGCTTTCGAAGCTTCATCTCGCAACGCGGTCGCGAGGAGGCGCTTTCAAGGTACGCCTGGGATTCGGTGGCGTCCTCGACCCGGTCTGTGTATCAGCGTGTGATCGATGAGTCATTGCGCGTGTCGTGGTAGGCAGACGGACGGGCGGCGAGCCGCCGGCGAGCAGTGGATGGGCGGCGGGCGGCGGGCGCGCCTCAAGCCCCGGTGCCCGGCGGCCACAGAACGGTGCTGCGGCCCAGGCGCCCGGATGAGCGCATGCCTCCGGGCCCACAGGAAAGCGAACTTGTGATCGGGACTACGAGTGAAAGAGCGAAAGGGGGGAGCGGGGCCTCGCGTGCCATTCCTGACGGAGCGGACGGCCTGAGCGTGGGTCCGCAGGCTCGCCTCGATTTGCCATGCGGGCATCCCCAGGCTTGCGCTCAGGTCGTGGTCTGTGGTGTGCGGACCGGCCGGACGTGGCACGTGATGCTGCGCGCGACAGGTGTCCAGCGAAGTGCGTGGTGAAGGGTGTGCCGGCGCAGGCAACGCCGGGCCCAGTGGGTCTTGCGTGTTCGTCTTCCATAGCCATATACCTTACTGCCGTAAGGCCGGCATGTGGCCTTTCGGAGAGGAATGGCTCTACGAGGCCATGCTGGAGTCGTACATCCCGCTTCTGGAACTCCTCAGGGCCGTCGCGAACCGGGTTCCCGGGGGCGGGTCCCAATCCCGGTCCCAGTCCCCGTCCCGGTACCAGGCCCAGGCCCAGTCTCAGGTCGGCAGGGGGACCACCGCGACGCATAAACCTCCCGTGAGTGTGACCATTGGCATCACCCCGATCCTCCTCGACCAGCTCGACGATGAGTATATGCGGGAGGGTTTTCTGACATGGGCGGAGGCCCGCCTTGCGCGGGCCGAAGACGACCGCGGGCGGTTCAGGCTTGCAGGCGATAGCGTGCGCGAGCGTCAGGCGGCGGCGTATTGCGAGAGATACGGCCGGGCCATAAACGCTTTCCGCAGCGAGTACGGGCGGGACATCGCGGGGGCGTTCGGCGCGCTGCAGGAGCGCGGGGTCGTCGAGATCATCACATCCGCGGCCACCCACGCGTATCTGCCGCTTCTGAAGGAAGATACATCCATCCGGGCGCAGCTTGCCGCTGGGTGCGAGAGCTATGTCAGACGCTTCGGACGGGTGCCGAGAGGGATCTGGCTGCCGGAATGCGCATACAGGCCGGGCCTGGAGGAATACCTGCAGGCTCTCGGCCTTGAGTACTTCTTCGTTGACAGGCATGCCGTGGAGGGTGGCGAGCCCATCGGGATAGCGAGCGGCGGCGGACGGCCGGAGGAGGAGCGCAGAGGCGACATGGGCGCGGCGGAGGCCGCGGCACGCCACGCGGCACACCCCGCGCCATGGCCCGCCGCGTCGGGGCGCGAGGCGGGGTCCAGTGGTGCGGACGGTGGCTCAGGGCCGCGCGGCGCCAGCCCGGACGCGCCGGCACGGACGACCTTCAGGCCTTACCTCGTGGGCGGGTCGAAAGTGGCCTGCTTCGGGCGGAACGAGCGCGTGACGACCCAGGTGTGGTCATCCTGGCTTGGTTACCCCGGCGACGGGCTATACCGCGAATTCCACAGGAAGGACGACGTCTCAGGGCTTCAGTACTGGCGGGTCACGTCCAGGGACACCGACCTCGGCGCGAAGGAGCTCTATGACGCGGCCGCCGCATCATCCAGGCTTAGAGAGCACGCCGCCCACTTTGTTGGGCTCGTCCACGAGCTCGTGGCCGACTGGTGGGCGAGCGCCGGTGAGCACGGCGTGGTCGTGGCTCCCTATGACACCGAGCTTTTCGGGCACTGGTGGTACGAAGGCGTTGACTGGCTCGGCGCAGTCCTCGAGGGGTTCTCGGGAGGCACCGCCGTGGCGGTGAAGTCTGCGGGCCAGGTGCTCGACGAGCACCCGCCGGAGGACGCCATGGACGTCCCGGAGTCGTCATGGGGACGTGGCGGCAGGCACGACGTCTGGCTCAACGACAACACGGCCTGGATGTGGGAGATGATCCATGCAGCTGAGGCGCGTGTGAAGCGGCTTGCCGCGCTGTGTCCCCCGGGTCGGAACGACGGTGGGGGCACCGAAGGCCAGGAAGAGATGGGGGAGGTCGAGGGCATCCCGGCCGCGGCGAGTGCGACGGGCCTTGCAGGCCTTGCCCGTCCTTCCGGGCCTTCCCGCCTTGCAGGCCCTGGAGGCACTGCGGGCGCCGCAGACAGCCCAGGCGGCGCGCCTCCGCCATGCGCAGGGCTTCTCGAAGGTATGGAGGCCCAGGCGCTCCGCGAGTTCTTCCTGCTCATGTCGAGCGACTGGCCGTTCCTCGTGACGGAGCGTCAGGCGACGGAGTACGGGGCGAAGCGCTTCAGAGAGCATGCCGAAAGGTTCGATAGGCTCATGGATTACGCCGAGCGTCTCCTTGGGGCCGCGCCGGACGAGAAGTCTTGCGAGGAAGGCAGGCGCTACCTCGTCGCTGTGAGCGAACTCGACGACCCGTTCCCATGGCTCGACTTCTCGATCCTGTCCGGCAAAGGTCCCTTGTGCAAGAGGTGAAGGGAGAGAGTCGGCATCGCGAGTGGGGGGCTTAGCATGAAAGCGGTGGTCATGGCAGGTGGAGAGGGAACCAGGCTGCGTCCGCTCACGTGTAACCGTCCGAAGCCGATGGTGCCCGTGGTCAATAAGCCCATCATCCAGCACATCTTCGAGCTCCTGAAGCGCCACGGAATCACCGACATAGCGGTCACGCTGTACTATCTCGCCGACGAGATCGAGAGCTTCTTCGGGGACGGGGCCGAGCTGGGCCTGCACCTGTCCTACTCGGTGGAGGACGTGCCCCTGGGCACGGCCGGCAGCGTGAAGAAGGCCGCCGAGGTGTTCGGCCGGGAGCGCGTGCTCGTGATAAGCGGGGATGCCCTTACCGACATCGACCTCGATGAGGCCGTGAGGTTCCACGAAGCGAGGTCGGCCGTCGCCACCATAGTCACCACGCGGGTGGATAATCCGCTCGAGTACGGCATCGTCGTCACCGACGACGAGGGCAGGATACGAAGGTTCCTCGAGAAGCCGAGCTGGGGCGAGGTATTCAGCGACACCGTCAACACGGGGATCTATATCCTCGAGCCCGAGGTGCTCGACTACATAGGCCCGGGCAAGTCCACAGATTTCAGCCAGGATGTGTTTCCGGCGCTTCTTCGCGACGGCAAGAGGCTGTATGCGCACGTGGCGTCGGGGTACTGGTGTGACGTGGGCAACATCCAGCAATACAGGCAAGCCCAGGTGGACGCCGTGACGGGCAAGGTGAAGGTGGAGATCCCGGGCAACAAGATCGGGGCCGACATCTGGGCCGGCGAGGGCACGGATATCGCCCCTGACACGCGCTTGTCGGGCCCGCTCGTCATAGGACGCAACTGCCGGATAAACCCTGGCGCGGGCTGCTTCGAATACACGTTCATGGGCGATAACTGCATAATTGAAAAAGACGCGGTGATCCAGCGGAGCACACTGTGGCAGGATACCTTCGTGGGCCGGGGCACCGAGATACGCGGTGCCGTCATCGGCCAGCACGCCGTCATCAAGGACTTCGTCACGTGTCACGAGGGCGTGGTGGTGGGCGACAGATGCAGGATCGAGCAGGGCGCCATACTTCAGCCCCAGATCAAGGTGTGGCCGAACAAAGTCATCGAGCCGGGGTCGCGCGTGACCATGAGCCTCATCTGGGGCACGAAATGGCCCGGGTCCATCTTCAAAGACAGGGGCGTGACCGGTCTCACCAACATCGAGCTTACGCCGGAATTCGCCATGAAGCTCGGGGCATCGTTCGGAAGCTCCATCGGCAAGGGGGCGACGGTCACCACGAGCCGCGACGACCACCCGGCGTCCAGGATGATCCTCCGCTCCATCATCTGCGGCCTGATGACGGTGGGCGTGAACATCTTCGACTTGCGCTCCACGCCCCTCCCGGTCAGCCGCTACAACATCAAGACCCTCGGGGTGGACGGCGGGGTGCACATCCGGGTGTCTCCGGACAGCCCGAGGCTCACGCTCATCGAGATCTTCAACAGGCATGGCATAAACCTGCCCAGGGCACACGAGCGCAAGATCGAGAACATCTTCTTCCGGGAGGACTTCCGTCGCACAGACGCGGACGAGGTGGGGAAGCTGGAGTTCCCCGGCCGCGTGCTGGAGCCCTATACGGAGTCGTTTTTCAACTACGTGGACGCCAGGGTTGTCGCGGACTTTCACCTGAGCGTAGTGGTGGATTATGCGTATAGCAGGCTGTCGATGTTTCTGCCGAGCATCTTCGGACGGCTGGGATGCGAGATGGTTGCCCTGAACGCGTACCCTGACCACTCGCGCGCGCCGAAAACCCGCGACGACCGACTGGCGCATCTTGGGAAGCTGTCGGAGACCGTGAGCACGCTCAAGGCTGACGTGGGGGTGCTGGTCGAAAGCGACGGTGAGCGCCTGGCCCTCGTGGATGAGTCAGGACGGGTCGTGGAGGGCAACACGCTGCTGGCGACCGTGGCGTGGCTTGCGATACGTGACGCGGCGGGGTACTACCCTGGACTCGATGCCGCGGCCACCAATCCTGCCGGCGCCCGCACGCTCGCGTTCGGCCCCAGCTCCGCTCCCTCCGGCGCGTCCAGGTCCGCACTTGGATCCGGCACCGGGAGCGGGAGTAGGAGTGGGAGTGGCAGCGGGAGCGGGAGTGGCAGCGGGGACGGCGCCGGGGAGCCGGCCGTGGCTGTGACCGTGGCCGCCACAGGCGCCGTGGACCGGATCGCCGCGGAGAGCGGCGCGAGGGTAGTGCGCACGAGGCAGGACGCACGGTCGCTCATGGAGTTCGCCTCCAGGGCCGGCCAGGACATCATGTTTGCAGGCGATACCGAGGGCGGGTTCGTCTTCCCCGGGTTCCAGCCGGCTTTCGACGCCATGTTCTCGCTGGCGAAGGTCTTCGAGTTCCTCGCAAGGCAGGACGTGAAGCTGTCGCATGTCGTGGACAGCCTCGCCATCCCGCCCATGGAGCGTCGGTCGGTGCCCTGTCCGTGGGAACACAAGGGGCGGGTCATGCGCGTGCTCGCCGAGGAAACGGGCGACATGCGACGGGAGTTCATCGACGGCCTGCGCCTGTTCTTCGACGACGGCTGGCTGCTCGTGCTTCCCGACCCGGCGGAGCCGTTCATCCACGTCTACTCCGAGGACGTCACGGAGGGCGCCGCCGCTCGCAGGGCGCAGGAATACGCAGACAGAGTCGCGGCCATCGTCGGTCTCTGAACCTGTCTCGTGCGTTCGCTCATAGCCTGCAGCCAGAACAACAGCCTAAAGAAGCTGGTTCGCGCCCTGGATGCCGGTCTGGTGATCTCCCTCCGGCCCAGGGCAAGCCAGCGGGCAGGCGAGCCGCCTGGGGTACCGACGATGCACGGGCGCCTCAGCTAGACAACTGCAAGACGAAAGCCAGCGAGAGGAGCAGGCCCACCGCGAGGTGTAGCAGGATAGTTGAGATGCTGGCTACCACCTGACGGGACGTAACGTACGCGGTACAGGCGGTGGAGGACTCGTGGTCGCCTGGGGAGCTGGCGCCTGCGCCGGCACGCCGCGTACCCGAAGTGGCATAGGCGGCGCCCAGGTTCCTGATGCCCAGCATGGCGAGGGGCAGGCCGAGAAACGCGAGAGCGGCGCCGTGCGGGAGTAGCCCGAAGCGGATGGCGCCGGCGATGACGGCGAACGGCGCCAGCACGAGCGCGGCGTAGCAGGCGAGGGCCGCGCGCAGGGGGAGGCGCACCACGACTGTGCGCTTGCCGGCGGCGCCGTCGGACGCGCGGTCAGGGAACTCGTTGACGAATACTATGGCCGCCACAAGGAGGCCCACTGGGAGTGAAGCGACCAGGGCCTCCACGGCCTCCGCGCCGAGCCTGCCGGTTTGCACGAAGTAGACGCCAGCCACGGTGAGCGGCCCGAAGCATAGCCCTATCGTGGCCTCGCCGAGCCCCACGTAGGAGAGGTGGAGGGGCGGCGCGGTATAGAAGTACCCGCATAGAGAGCCTGCAAGGCCAAAGGCGAGCACCCCTGCACCGCCAGTGCCGCGCATTGCTGCGAGGGCGATCCCTGCGAGGAGCGCCACCGCGTAGAGGAACCTGTAAGCCCGCGACACCTGCCGCGGGATCAGCGTTCCGTCAACGAGGATCGTCCCGCCGCCATAAAGAGGCGTGCGGCTGTCGCGGATCACGTCCGCGCCGCTCGTATAGTCGTAGTAGTCGTTGACGAGGTTCGCCGCAAGGTGCAGGACGAGCACTCCAACGGCGCTCAACAGGAACGGCCCCACGGCAAAGGCGCCGTGGGCGGCCGCGACGGAGCCGCCGAGCACCACCGGGACCATGCTCGCCGACGCGAAAGAGGCACGCGTCGCGCCAGCCCAGAACTTGAAGACCCTGAAGAATGTGCGCACATGCTTATGGATGCGCTTCATGGCCATTCCCCCCAACGCCAATAATGTTGCCAGGGAATGGCCTGGTTACTCTCATCGCGGGTTGACGGGGCCGGCTCCTCACCCTGCGCGCAGCCTGGCAAGGAGGGGCCGAGGGGCCTCGCCGCGCCTCTCGCAACCGATCATGGGTCCGGGCCTGCGAAACTCACCAGGCGCAGGGTGTTCGTGGCGGAGTCGCCGAGTGCGGTGTTGCCACACACTGTGGTGATCCCGAGTATCTTCAGTTCCGGCGACGCCGCCGCGAGTGGGATCGCCGGGGCATCGTCATGGCCCGGGCCGCAATCGAGGATTACAGGCCTTGCATTTGCATTGCTGTCGGCGTCATGTTCCGATGTCGTGCCGTACCTGCTTCCTCCACGTGCGGCGAGGCGGGGATTGCGGCCCCGCCCCACCTCTGGTCATCCAACGTCAGGTCAAGCCTCGCCTACAGGCTATTTCGTGACAAGCTCGAGCGGGACAGGTATGAACTCGTTAACGCTTGCACCGTCAAGCACCTTCCTGGCCGTCTCCACTGCGATGGCTCCCATGGTTCGCGGCTTCTGGGCGACCGTGGCTGCCATCTTGCCTTCCTTCACGGCCTTCACGGCATCGTCGGTCGCGTCGAACCCAACGATCTTGACGGCCGAGAGACGGCCGGCGGCCTCGATGGCGCGCAGGGCGCCAAGAGCCATCTCGTCGTTGTGGCAGAAGAGCCCGTCGATGGCGGGTTGCGCCTGGAGGATGTTTTCCATGACGGTCATGCCCCTGGCCCTGTCGAACCCGGCTTCTTGCCTCGCCACCACCTGGATGTTGGGGTACTTCTTGATGATCTCGTTGAAGCCCTTGCCCCTGTCCCTCGCGGCCGAGGTTCCGGGTATGCCTTCGAGCTCCACGACCCTGCCCTTGTAGTTGACGAGCTTCGCGAGGTACTCGGCGGCCATCCGCCCGCCTTCGACGTTGTCGGACGCGATGTGGCACACCACATTGCCACCGTCCGCTCCCCTATCCACCGTGATCACGGGTATCTTGGCGGCGTTGGCCGATTTTATCGCGGGCACGATGGCCGCAGAGTCGCACGGGTTGACCAGGATTATATCAACGCGTTCCTGGATGAAGTTCTCGACCTGGCTGAGCTGCTTGTTGGGGTCATTCTGGGCGTCCGCCACGTTGACCTCCATTCCGACCTTGGCGGCTGCCTCGAGCGCCCCGTCTCTGAGGTCCACGAAGAACGGGTTGTTGAGCGTAGATATGGCAAGACCTGCCCTGGGTTTCGTCGCCGCTGCCGTAAAGCCTGTCAGGGTCGCGAAAAGGGCTACACACAGAACGGCCACAAGGATTCTGGACGCCTTCATGTGACTGACCTGCCTTTCGCGTAAGATTTGGGAGCACGGCACCGAGACACTGACGACATCTGTGACACCGGGCAATACCTTGTTGGAATTCCACTGGAGTCCTCGGTTTACCACCTCCTCTTTGCTGTCGGCTATCCGGCGGATCTCTCGAACAGCCCCGCAACCCCTGAGTAGAGGAGCACGTTGGAAAAGGGCTTGAACTCCGCCGTCCGCACCACGGCCTTACTCTGTTCGACCAGCTTCTTGAAACGCTCATGGGGCACGAACTCGACTGTGACCCCGGGACACGTGCTTCGGACCAACTCCACGACCTCGGGGTTCTCTCTCACGGCTTCCTCTGCCATCACGGCCCGCTCGACCTCGAGCTCCGGTGCGATCGCTGACAGGACTTGCGCGAACGTGGGCACGCCTCTGGAGACAGTAACGTCGATCCGCTTCACACCTGCTGGAATGGGCAGCCCGGCGTCGCATATCGTCAGCGAATCGGTGTGTCCAAGGCTGGCAATGGCCTCGCACAGGCACGGATTGATGATTCCGGACTTCTTCAACGCACCTCGACCTCCACGCGCCTACCGGCTGAATTCCCGCTGGTTACGGGCCGGCCCCTCGTTATCGGCTGATCCTCGGTCATCGGCCGGTGGTTGCCATTACTGTTTCTGGTGTGCGTCCGCGCGTTCGCCAACCAGGGGCACACCCTCTACTTGGGTGGCAGTGGTGTGGATGAGCTTATCCATGAGCACTGCCGCCAGGATCACGAGCCCCTTTGCCACCTCCTGGTAGAACGGGGAGACGTTCAGGAGGTTAAGGCCGTTGGCCAAAACCCCTATGATGAACGCGCCGATCACCGTTCCGGTTATCCCTCCCTCTCCACCGGACAGGCTGGTCCCTCCGAGAATGACAGCGGCAATTGCGTCGAGCTCGTACCCCGCTCCCGCTGTGGGCTGCGCAGACATGAGACGGGCCGTAAGGATGACCGCGGCAATGCCGGCAGTGAGGCCGCTGAGCGTGTACACCGCCGTTTTGAACTTCTCCACATTGATACCGGAGAGGCGGCAGGCCTGCTCGTTTCCGCCGATAGCATAGACCATCCTGCCGAACTTGGTGTTGTTCGTGAGGAAGTAAACGAGAGCGTAGATCCCCACCATGATCAACACTGGGAACGGGATTCCCCACACGAAGCCGCCTCCCAGGAAGTCGAATACCCTCGAATCGACCAGGAGTGGGCGGCCGCCTGTGTAAACCAGAGTCAGCCCGCGGCACAGAGCCAGAGTTGCCAGCGTGACGATGAACGGGGGCATCTTCGGGTAGGCGACGAACAGCCCGTTGACGAGCCCCACCGCCACGCCGACCGCCAGCCCAGCGAGGATCGCCAGCGCCGGGCTGGAGGTCGCACGCAAGGCTCCTGCTGCGAGACACCCCGCGAGGGCCACATTTCCGCCGACGGAGAGATCGATGCCTCCCGAAATGATGACCATGGTCATGCCAGCAGCCAGGGTGCCGTTGATCGCAACCTGGCGCATGATTATGAGGAAGTTGGAGACGCTGAAGAACCTGGGGTTGAGCACTGACACTACGGCAATGATGGCTATCAGCATTAAGGCCATCCCGAACCGTTTGACGATTTCAGCTAACGACGTGCGACCCAAGGGCGTTCCCTCCTGTCGCGTACTGCATGACTGCCTCCTGCGAGACTTCTTCCCTGGGGAGATCGCACACGACCCTGCCGGAGTGCATGACCAGGACCCTATCGCTCATGGCAACCACTTCGGGTACTTCCGATGAGATCAGGAGAATGGCCTTACCCTGCGACGCCATGAGCCCCATCAACCTGTATATCTCCACCTTCGCGCCGACATCGATCCCGCGTGTAGGCTCGCAGAGGACTATGACGTCCGGATCGACAGTAAGCCACTTGGCCAGGACGACCTTCTGCTGGTTCCCTCCGGACAGGTTGCGCACGAGCTGGCGAATCGACGGGGTCTTGATGCCGAGCCCGGCCACTTTCTCATCCACTACGGCCCTTTCTTTCCTCTGCGACACCACGCCCAGCGTCGACACATGGTCAAGGCTGCCAAGCGTGATGTTCCTGGCGACCGATAGCGGCAGCACGAGGCCTTCTTCCTTGCGGTTCTCCGTCACCAGCCCGATACCCGCACGCACCGCGGAAAGCGGCGACCGCAGGTCAGCAGCCTTTCGCCTGATCTTCACCTCGCCCCCGGCGATCCGCTCCAGACCGAAGAGCGCCCTTGCCAATCTGATTTGCCCCGCGCCCATCAGGCCGACTACCCCGACTATCTCGCCAGCCCTGACGCTGAACGAGATGGGAGACGGCCCCCCTGGTAGGCGCAGATTGTTCACCTCGAGCACTACGTCGCCCGGAGCGACCTCCTCCTTTGGGAACATGTTTCCGAGGTCTCTCCCGACCATCTCGTGGACGATCCGTTCCTTCGTGAGCGTGAGAAGGGAAGTAGGCGTGGTCGAGACCCTCCGGCCGTCCCTGAGGACGGTGATGGTATCGGCTATCCTGAACACTTCATCGAGCTTATGGGATATGTAGATGATGGAAACGCCCTGCTCGACCATGGAGTGGATGATGGAGAACAGCCGGGCGACCTCCATCTCGCTTAGCGCGGCGGTAGGTTCATCCATCACAATGATCCTGGCCTTGCGCGACAGGGCCTTGGCTATCTCCACTATCTGTTGTTCTGCCACCCGTAGCGACCTGACGGATGCAGTCACAGGGATGTCGACGCCGAGGTCGTCGAGCACGTCCTTTGCGCGGGAAGCGATAGCGCGCTTGTCGAGCATCCCGCCCCGACGCACAGGTAGGTCCGAAAGCAGTATGTTCTCTGCCACGGTCATCGCCGGGACGAGCGTGAATTCCTGGTATATCACGCTGATGCCGAGGCGCGCAGCGTCGGCGGGGGACGATATGTTCACCGGCCGCCCGTCGAGGTACACGGTGCCCGCGTCCCTCTGGTGAGCGCCGGCGAGGATCTTTATGAGTGTCGATTTGCCCGCTCCGTTTTCGCCGACGATCGCGTGAACCTCACCCCGCATGAGCCTGAAGTCCACCGAGTCGAGGGCAAGAACCCCGGGGAAACGCTTGGTGATGCCGACCATTTCCAGAATGGGCTGGCTGGCCTTGCCGTCTTGCCGTAACCTGGCGCGGCTTTGCCGTAGACCGCCTGCACGCAGGCTGTTGTTGCTCACAAGACCCTACCTCCGTTGGTCGCTGTCATTGCCATACGCTCTCATGAACTCGGCAACCTCATGAAACGCCGGCAGGGACGGCTGAGCCCCGACCCTCGTGGTGGCGAGGGCCCCGGCGGCCGACGCAAAACGCAGGGCTTCCTCGAGATCGAATCGGTGAAGGCCGGTGCCACCTGCAGCACGTGCGCGGTCCAGTCTGTAGGCCAGCGCGCCTACGAAGGCATCCCCGGCCGCCGTGGTATCGACCGCTCTCACCTTAAACGCTGGTATCGCAAGGTTTCGCTGCCTTCCGGGGGCTTCATCGTTTGCCACGGGTGCTCCGACGACGCCACGTTTCTCCACCCGCCCACCGGCGTTCGCGTCAGCCGAAGACGGCATGCACGCTGGTGTTGAGCAGACACAGCCGTTCTTGCCGAGGGTTATGACGACCGTGCCGCACGTAGCTTCTGCGAGCCGGGCTGCAACCTCGGCTGCCTGTCGCGGGTCGGAGAGGTCAAAGGCGTCCACAGCAGCCTCGCTGCCGGCACCCCGTTTCGCCATGTGGCAGGCAAGGGAGGCGGCCTCCGTTTCGTTGGGGACGAGGTAATCCGCAAGTTCCAGCACATTGCCGGGGATCGGAACAGAAGGAGCAGGGTTGAGGACCGTCACCACGTGATGGCGGCGGGCTATCTCGAGGGCTGCGACGACGGCATCAAGCGGGATCTCAAGTTGGGTCACGAGCACGTTTGCCTGCGCGATGAGGCCCTCGCACTCTCGGCAACGCTCTGGCGTCAGCGCGAAATTCGCCCCCCGATGCACCACTATGGTATTGGCGCCTGAGGAAGATACGGTAATGAAGGCAGACCCAGTCGGCTCCGACGCTTCGACCCGCACCGCAGAAACGTCAACCCCAAGCGCCTGGAGGCTTCCAAGAAGCGCCCGCCCGGCCGCGTCGTCGCCCGTGCAGCCGAGCATCCTGACTTCGGCTCCAAGACGTGCAGCCGCCGCTGCCTGGTTCGCGCCCTTGCCCCCTGGAGCGGCGGTGTACCGTGTTGAAAACACCGTTTCCCCGGAGCGGGGCAGCTCGTCAACCTGCATGACATAGTCCATGTTCAAGCTGCCGACAACCACTATGCTCATCCGCATCTCGATCTCCTCTCAAGTGTGGAGTCTCGGATCACCAACATCGGTTGGAGGACCTCTTGCTGCCTGGGAAGGTTGGGGTTGGCCATTCGCCGCAGGAGCATCTCCGCCGCAAGCACGCCCATCTCGTACTTGGGCTGAGCCACGGTAGACAGGCGCGGCCTCGTCACGGAAGCAAGGGCTATGTCATCGTAGCCGACGATCGCGACCTCCGACGGCACCGCGATCTCATGCTCCTCAAGAGCGGTGAGCGCTCCCACGGCCATGAGATCGTTGCAGGCAAACACCGCTGAGAGCTTCGCGGACGGTCTCCCGCCGCACTGCTCGATCAGGCGCTCCATTGCGGCCCGTCCCCCTTCCTGGCGGAAGTCACCTTCAGCTACCAGCGATTCATCGAAAGGAATGCCCGCTTTGCCCAGGGCGTCCCTGTAACCTTGTAGCCTCTCCATGCCGGTCGTAAGGCTCAAGGGACCTGATATGACCGCGATCCGGGTATGACCGAGACTGATCAGGTGGCTCGTGGCCAGGAACCCGCCCCTGACGTTGTCGGTTTTCACTATGTCGTAGGGTTCATCGAGATCACGGTCCACGAGCACCACGGCGCTGGAATCCCCTATGATGCTACTGATGCGAGCACCCGGAAGCTCTGACGTGGTGAAGACGATACCATCGACCCGCCGAGACCTGAGCATGTTGAGGTAATCCGCCTCTTTTCGAGGGCTTCCGTCGGTGTTACACAGGATGACGCTGTAGCCCTTTCTGCTCGCTGCATCCTCGACACCACGCGCCACCGCCGGGAAAAACGGGTTCGTCACGTCGGGGAGCACCAGGGCTATGGTGTAGGTCTTTCCGCTCGTGAGGCTGCGGGCGTTGACGTTGATGTGGTAGTTGAGCCGGCGCGCCGCCTCGAGTACGCGGCTTCTTGCCTCTTTGCTCACGTATCCGGTATTGTTGAGCGCCCTGGATGCGGTGGCCACCGACACCCCGGCAAGCTCTGCAACTTCGTAGATCGTGGTGATGTTCCCATCCCCGTTTCGCAGCTGCAATGGGTTACATATGTCATCCTACCAGCCATGCAAGAAGCCCATCGCAGCTCGCACTGTTATCTGTAGCCGGTTACATATCTTCGCCGGCTCTGGGCGCTTCTCCTGCCGAAACAGTCCCCGCCGCACAGAAAAACCGCGTTCGGGACGATCACATGAACCGTGAGAAGGTACAAAGAAGGGACCGCGCCCGAAAGCGCAGTCCCTCCCATCAGCATCCTTGCCTTTCTGCTTCACCGGAAGCCCTCAGTAATTCTCGGCAAGAGGCTCATAGAACGCCCTCGGGTGTGCGCAGGCCGGGCATATCTCCGGTGGCTCGGTGCCTTCATGGATGTACCCGCAGTTCCTGCAGTGCCACTTGATGGGGCGGTCGCGGCGGAAAACCGTCGCGCTGTGGATGCGCTGGAGAAGTGCGCGATAACGCTTCTCATGGGCCTCCTCGACCTCGGCCACCTCCTCGAACGCTTTCGCGAGATCCTCAAAGCCTTCGCTGCGCGCCGTCTCGGCGAATTCCCGGTACATGGCGGTCCACTCGTAGTGCTCGCCTCTTGCAGCTTCCTCGAGGTTGGCGGCTGTGTCGGAAATCATGCCGAGGGCTTTCGCCCACAACTTCGCGTGCTCCTTCTCGTTGCTCGCGGTCTCCTCGAAGATGGCGGCGACCTGCTCGTAGCCTTCCTTGCGGGCGACGGAAGCGAAGTAGGTGTACTTGTTCCTCGCCTGCGACTCGCCAGCGAACGCGGCCTTGAGATTGGCCTCTGTTTTCGATCCTTTGAGCTGCATGCTTCTTGCACCTCCGGTAATCTGATGATCGGGTATTGGGACCCGGGGCACCTGGTACCTGGCATCCGGGATCCTGCCGAAGCCCAGAAGCGTTGTCAGGCCTTCAGAAGTGTCACGGCAGGACTCCGTCAAGCACTGCAAAGAACGTGGCTCCCCGCTCACTCTGCGTTCCTGTGTTCGACCTCGTGGTTCGCCTTCGTTCGCTGCAGCAAACCTAAGTATGGCGCCATAAGTCTGCGCCATCTTCCCTGACGGTGTTGGGGCTCGCGGTGCTTGCCAGGGCGGGGCGCCCGGAATTTGGCTAGCCCGCGCGCCAAATTCGAACGAGGCGCGCCGCAAGCGCGCCGTCCCCGGATGGCAGCACCGGCAACCCCGGACAGGGCTCACCCGCTGAAAAGGAGCGCGAACTTGTGGCGATCTACCTAGAGTATCGTCCTCGGTGTTACCGCCCGGTCAGTGCAGTCCGTGCTCCTCGAGGGCGAGGCTGTCTGCCTCTCAGCCCCACTTGCCCTTCGACATGTGCGCGGCGATCTCCGCCTTCGCGGCCTGGCGGAGTTCGGTCGCTCCCGCAGTGAGCTGCTTATACAGTTGCACGCAGGTGGGATCGAGGTTGTCCCTTATGCCGGCCTCGGCCAGGCCGAGGAGTTCCTCGCTCGCCGAGATCAACCTGCACAGCAGACCGTTCCCCATTCTTGATCGCTCGATCAAGTTTGCCGCATCTGCGTCGATCTGAACGAACTTATCCCGGGGAGCACCACACTTGGGGCACCGTTCCGGAGCCTGATCCCCGTCGTGGATGTAACCGCACACCTGGCATCGCCATTTCATACCGATCGCCCCCCTTTGCCAGCGGATGTCGGCAGACTCGGGATGGAGCCAATCCTGCCTCCATATATCCATTCCACTAACCCCGGGCAAATCCTCCAGACGAGGCGGACGCCTCCAAACATCCTACCGCCGGTGGGTTCGCTCAGGCCCAATTAGGCTTGCCCTGTCAGATACGAAATGCCATCCGGTTTGGCGGGCATGGCGGGCCTGCCTGGCAGGGCGACTCCTGGCCCCGGTGGCCCTTGACCGCGCGGTTCCCGGAAGACCCGTGACGTGATGTACGGAACGGGCAGGGCGAAAAGAGTGACGTGTGTCAGCAATTGGATTCGACGCGTGGCGCAGGGAACGGGTGAGGCTCGGACCCGTGATGTACGTCACTGGACGGCTCTCAACGATGACGTGCGGAACGGTTGAGGAAGAGCCCGTGGTGTGCGTCACTCGTCCCGCTTCGACGGGTGACGTATGGAACGCTTCATGGAGAACCCGTGATGCAGGGAACGGATAAGGCGGGAACGATGACGCACGTCACCGATTGGCTCCTGATGCGTGACGTGCGGAACGGGAAGAGCCTGACGAGTGACGCAGGTCACGCGTCCCCTGGCATGTGTGACGTAGGGAACGGGTAGGGCCGTGATCAGTGATGTACGTCACTCGACAGCCCTCGATGATGACGTGGGGAACGCTTAGCGAAAAACCCGTGACGTACGTCAACTGTCAGCTCAGGCGATGGTAGTACCAGGAGATCCATGCGTAACAGAGCAGTAGCGGTCGCCGTGTCCGCGGTAGGTGGCGGGTGGCCAGCGGCCGGTGGCGGGCGGTAGTCGGCAAGGCTGGCAGTTGACGTCCGGGCTTGGCTGCCTGTATTCTTGTGACGCAAGCAAGACGAGGGGAGGATGAGCATGATGAGTGCGGCAAGAAAGATCAGGGTGGAGGAGCTTCCGGTTACCGTGTCGCCCCGAGGCCCCAAGATCCGAAAGGTGTTGTCCTCCGACGACGTCGCGATCACCAACGTAATTCTCGCACCCGGCCAGGACCTGCCGGTGCATTCGACGCCGGTGGACGTGTTCTTTTACGTGCGCTCGGGGTCCGGCGTAGTCATCGTGGGCGACGAGGAGATCGAGGCGTCAGACGGTGATATCGTGCTCAGTCCCAAAGGGATACCTCATGGGCTCCGGGCCAGCGGTTCTGAGGAGTTCAGCGTGCTTGTGGTGAAGACCCCCAACCCCAACCCCAACCCCAACGCGCAGAGACTCAAAGACGGTTCTTGATGCACCAGGCTTGCACCACGCTGCCGAACGCGCGCACCCGGCTCGACGTGCTGACCTTGCCCGTGACCGTCCACACTCCTTCCATGCCTGCAACTACTGCATACCCGCAGCCGTTGCAGGCATGCGACTTTGGTGCATTCAGGGTTCCTGATTCAGGGGTCATAGACCTCCACGGTGGCGTGCGTCTCCTCGGCCCGGACGGTAACCGCCGTAACCGAGCCCGGCTCGAGCGCCAGGCGCACTCTCTTTGAGCCGGAAACGCCGGAAAGCACGACCTCAACGTCGAAGCCTCGCTCCAGGTCCAGGTTGTTCACGAGGACGACCACCGCACCGTCCTGGTTCAGGGTGGCGAAAGCGTGAACCCGCGCGAGTTCCCCTTTCACGGGCAGCGCCCTGCCCGTCAAATTGCGGGAGTACAGTCTGAAGGCGTAGTACGGGCCGGCAGGGCGACCATCCATGTCGACGAGGCCGTGGTGTCCTCCCTCTTGAAGGTTCCAGTAGACCCCGTACCGCACGTCGTGGCGGGCGAGCTCGCCGAGCACTTCAGCGAGCCAAAGCGCCCGCACGTCGGGCGGGTACTCGATGGAACTATCGAAGTCCAGGTTGTATTCGGTGATGGCGAGCGCCGTGCCGGGATAGTTCTCGTCAATCCACCTCCGAAAGAGCGGGAGGATGGCGCGCGCCGCCGACTCGGAGGTGGGGTCGAGGAGCCTCGAGTCGTACGAGGGATCCCACCACCCGCGCGTCGCGTCGAGGATGTCCTGGGGCTTCGCCCGAACCTCCTTCGCGCTGAACGACCTGTATATGGGGTAGCGGTGGAAGGACACCGCGTCGAGGACCCGGAGACCATGGCGGGCCTCATACCCGGCGCAATACCTCAGCATGTAGGGAATCCACTCGCCCCTGGCGAGGCGGTCGCCCGCCACCGCGCTGCGGAGGTAGTAGGTGGGGTTGCAGTTGCTCGGCCCCATGACGACGACGGAGGGATCCACCTCCTTCATCGCCCGGGAGAACGCCACGAATCGCTCAAGGTACTCATCGTATCCGATCGCCTGCTTCTGGTAGTCGCGGTGCGTCTCGTGCCAGATGAACGGCTCGTTGTCTATCTCGAAGAACCTCACCCCAAGGCCGTGTTCGACGTTGAGGAACCTCACCAAGTCGGCGGCGGCCGCCGCATCCATGATGCGCGACATCCTGGGGGACGCGGCTTCCTCCGGGGCGAATCCGAAGGCATTGACCTGAATGAGCGGCTCTGCCCCGAGCCTGCGCGCCCAGGTCACGAACTCGAGAAGGCCGGGCCTCTGGACGACGTTCTTCTTCGTCCACCAGTCGTTGTACGTGTCTATCCTCCAGTTGTAGCGGCTCACATTGTTACCCCCGAACCTGATGAGCCTGACGTGAAGGTCAGCAATCTCATCGTCAGGAGGGAGACTGCCTACCCACTGCCCCCACGCGCTGCCATATATGTAGGGGCTGACGGCGTGGCCCGGGCTTTGCGCCTCGACCGTGATCGTGGCGTCAACGGGCCGGCCAGCAGAGGGCCTTGCGGGATCGCGGCCCGAGCCCTCCGCGCCCTGACAGTCACGGACGGTCTCGATCGCGACGTGCGTGACCGACGTCTTCGTCGAAGCTCCGCCGGTTTCTGCGGCGGGTTCAGCAAGCTCTGGTTCCTGCCCTTCCGGCCCGGGACCTTGCCTTTCCAAGCTATCCGGCGGCACCGTGCGTTTCGATGCGATTTTCCATCCGGACTGCGTCAGAATCAATTTCAACTCCGCGTTCATGCGCACGTCCTTCTGGGTTCCGGAACGTGGGTCCTTCACCGTGAGCGTCTCGGGCAGATACATCACCGCGACGCCGTCGCCGAAGACGAGCTTAGCCCTGGCGAAATCGCCCGTAATGGCTACCACCGGCCCGAGCTCTGCCAGGATCTGGGCCTTGACGGCCTCCGTGTCCCCGCCCTCGGCAGGGTCGGGTGGCACGAAGAGCGACAACATGAGGTCGACGTCCTTGAGCGTCATGGCCCGGTACAGCTCCGCGACCACCTGCCGGACCGCCTGCTCGTCTGCGGCAGCGGTGCCGGACGCGGCGGCCGCACGCTGCGGCGGCGGGCTGACTGCGGCGGTGCCGACGATGACGACAGCGGCGATGATGATGGCGAAGATGAGCGTGGCGACAGCCCCCGGCGGGATGCCCGGCACGGTCCCTGGCTGACGCAAGAACGCGCGGCGCCGGGCAGATCTCACCCAATGTCTCATGAGCGTCACAAACACGTGTCCCTCCCGGTCTCCCTTCCGATCTCTCTTCCGATTCCCTCTTCTGACCCGCCTGCTCTCATAAAACGCTTCTCTACCCGTATTAGGAACTCCTCCTGCCCACCCGCAGGCCTCTTTGAAAACGCTGGTCTGCGAAGCTTCTGCGTGATGAAGGCCGGCACATCCTCAGCCCCGGCACCCTCGGGGAATCGAGGAGAGGCAACAAACCTTCGCTCTGCAACCTCGTTTCCCGCGAGAGGAGGCACGGCTCCTGCTGTCGAAAGACGTTCTTGGGAACGAGTGCGGGGATGAGGTCGCGGAAGGAGAGATGGTCTCACAATGAGCCGTCGGGCACTAATAAGTAGATCGCCACAAGTTCGCGCTACTTTTCTGCGGGTGAGTCCTGTTCAGGGTTGTCGGTGTTGCCCTCCGGGGACGGCGCGCCCGCCGCACGCCCCGTTCGAATCTGGCGCACAGGCCGGCCGAATCTTGAACGCCCCATCGTGCAAGCACCCGCAGCCGCACCACCGTCAGGACAAGTCGCGCAGACTCTTGGCGCCGCACTCAGCCGCCTGGATGCCGTTGACGATCGTGATGATGGTGCTGCTTGCGCCCACGCCCGGCTTCGCGGGCGGGGAAAACCCTGCCCGCTCCGGGGATCGCCTCCTCGCCCCGGCTGATCTCGAGGCGTTCTTCGATGGAGCCATGGCGGCCCACTTTCAGACCTATCATATCCCGGGCGCGGCAGTGGCGGTTGTCAGGGGCGGAGAGATTCTCTTCGCCAAAGGTTACGGGTATGCGGACCTCAAGACTCGCACGCCCGTCGACGCGGCGAACACCCTCTTCCGGATCGGCTCGGTCTCGAAGCTCTTCACATGGACCGCGGTGATGCAGCTGGTCGAGCGAGGGGCGCTTGAGCTCGACAGGGACGTCAACGCCTATCTGGCCGGCGCCGACTTCCGCGTGCCCGCAACCTATCCCGAGCCTATCACCATGGCTCACCTCATGAACCATACCGCCGGCTTCGAGGACCGGAACGTCGGCCTGTTCAGCCATGAGCCCGGAAGCGTCCGGCCCCTGGGCGAGGTGCTGGCCGGTACCTTGCCCCAACGCGTGCGGCTGCCTGGCGAGGTCACCGCCTACTCGAACCACGGAGCCGCGCTCGCCGGATACATCGTCGAGCGCGTAAGCGGAATGCCGTGGGCCAGCTACGTCGAGGAGAACATCCTCAAACCTCTCCGCATGGACCACACCACCCCGAGGCAACCCCTTCCGCCGCATCTCGAAGGACGGTTGGCCGTCGGGTATGAATACTCGTCGGCCCTAGGGCGCTTCGAGCAGCGGCCTTTCGAGTACGTACCCGCTGCTCCCGCCGGCGCTCTCAGCGCTACTGCCGTGGACATGGCAAGGTTTATGATCTCACATCTGCAGGCGAGTCGGCTCGAGGACAGCCGCATGCGGATCCTGAGAGTGGAGACGGCCCGTGAGATGCACAGCACCAGTCTCATCCAGGACCCGCGTCTCGGCGGCATCGCCCACGGCTTTCTCGAGCAGCCCTACGGAAGGCTGCGGACCATCGGACACGGCGGGGATACGTTCCTTTTCCACTCAGAGCTTCGGCTGGTGCCGTCCCACAACGTCGGCATCTTTGTCGCATATAACAGTCCCGATGGCGCGGTGGCCCGCGACCAGCTGGTGCGCGCGTTTCTCGACCGCTACTTCGCAAGCTACGCCGACTGGCCCATGAAGCCAGCGGAGAAAGGCGCGGGATCGGGCTCGGAAGCGCGCTCGGCTGCGGAGTCCCGGTCGGGCACAGCCACAGCGACATCAGCGTCTACCGGAGCCGCAGGGACGCCCGATGCAATCGAGGCCACAGGGGCGCCCGGGGCAAAGGGGGCCGCAGAGACGACGGGGACGACGCAGGCGCAGGCTGGCGAGTCTCAGCAGGTAAGGGATGCCGCCGATTACGCCGGCGTGTACGGCTCCACCCGGGTGCCTCGCACCACCGTCGACAGGCTGATCGAACTCCTGAGCGCCGTAATCGTGAGGCCCGTGCCGGCGGATGAAGCCGGGACCTCGGCGGATGAACCAGGCCAGTCGTTGCTTGTGACCCTGTCGCCGTCCCGCGGCGCTCAGCGTTTCGAACAGGTTGAACCAGGTCTGTTCCAGGAAGTCGACGGTCCGGGCCGGATAGCCTTCGTTACGGGCGTCAAGGGCAGGCCTGACAGGCTGCTCATGGGCTCCGCCTGGATGTGCGAGAAGATGGCCTGGTACAAGACGCCTCCCTTCCAGATTGGCATCGTGGCGGTGTGCTCTCTGCTCTTCCTCTCGGCGGCGGCAGGTTGGCCGGTCGCCGCCGTGGTCTCGCTGCGACGGGAACGACGGCGCCGACTGCAACCGCGACCACAATCCCGACCGCAGGGACAGACGCGGACCCAGACGCGATCGCGGCCCGCTGGTCCGGGCGCCCTCAGCTCCCGCAGCCCTCTGAGGGGCGAGCGGCTGGCGAGGTGGCTGGCCGGGATCGTCAGCGGGCTTTTCCTGGTGGTGGTCGTCGTCCTGTTGGTAATGCTACAGGATCCGTTTGAGATCGCGTTTGGGGTGTCCACAGGATTGCGGGCACTCCTGGGCCTGGCGCTGGTCACGGCGCTGTTCCCGCCCGCTGTGGCGGCCGCGGCTGTCGTGGCGTGGCGGAACCGCTACTTCACGCTGGCAGGCCGGGTGCACTTCACGCTGGTGGCGGCCGCAAGTATCGTCTTTGCTCTTTGGCTCAACTACTGGAACCTGCTTGGGTTCCGGTTCTGATGGGTTACTCTGACATGTGTCGGGAGGCGGCTGTGTTGGGAGGCGGCGAACGGATGCGAGGACGCTACATCATGTCACTTGACCAGGGCACGACGAGTTCCCGGGCGATAGTCTTCGACCGTGACGCAAGGCCCGTGGCCTGTGCGGCGAAGGAGTTTCCGCAGATCTACCCGCGACCCGGCTGGGTGGAGCACGACCCGATGGACATCTGGCGGACGCAGATCGAGGTAGCCGAAGAGGCAATCGCAAAGGCCGGCATCAGCGCGGACGACATCGCGGCCATCGGCATCACGAACCAGCGCGAGACCACGATCCTCTGGGACCGCGCCACGGGCGAGCCGGTCCACAACGCCATCGTGTGGCAGTGTCGCCGCAGCGCCCCGATATGCGACGAGCTCAAGTCGCAGGGATGGACGGCGAAGGTGGCCGAGAAGACGGGCCTTGTGATAGACGCGTACTTCTCGGCGACGAAGGTCAAGTGGCTCCTGGATAACGTCCCGGGGCTGCGCGAGCGGGCGGAGCGCGGCGAGATCCTTTTCGGCACGGTGGACACGTGGCTCATCTGGAACCTCACGGGCGGGGGCGTGCACGTCACCGACTACTCGAACGCGTCCAGGACCATGATGTTCAACATAAGTACCCTCGATTGGGACGACGAGATCCTTGACCACCTCGGCATCCCGAGGGCGATGCTCCCCGAGGTACGCCCGTCCTCGTGCGTGTATGGCGAGAGCGCGCCCGACGTGTTCGGCGGTGGCGCCGCCGCTCCCATACCCATCGCAGGCGACGCCGGCGACCAGCAGGCGGCCCTCTTCGGACAGGCTTGCTTCGAGCCTGGGATGGCCAAGAACACCTACGGGACGGGCTGTTTCATGCTGATGAACACGGGTGACCGGCCCGTGCGCTCGAAAAGCGGCCTTCTCACCACGATAGCCTGGGGCATCGATGGCAAGGTGGAGTACGCGCTCGAGGGGAGCGTGTTCATCGCGGGCGCGGCCGTCCAGTGGCTGCGGGACGAACTCAAGCTCATCGCGAGCGCCGCGGAGTCGGAGGAGCGGGCTGCCGCGGTGCCTGACTCGGGCGGAGTGTACGTGGTGCCCGCCTTCGTCGGACTCGGGGCGCCATACTGGGACATGTACGCCCGCGGCACGATCGTGGGCATCACGCGCGGCACGAACAGGGACCACCTCATCCGCGCCACCCTGGAGTCTATCGCTTATCAGTCCAGGGACGTCGTGGAAGCCATGGTCAAGGACTCCGGCATTCGCCTTGCGGCCCTTCGTGTCGACGGCGGGGCGGCGCGCAACAACCTCCTCATGCAGTTCCAGGCGGATATCCTGGGCGTGGCGGTGGAGCGGCCGCAGGTCACGGAGACGACGGCGCTCGGCGCGGCTTACCTTGCCGGCCTTGCGACAGGGTTCTGGGGGGATCGGGCCGAGGTGGCCCGGCGCTGGCGTGCCGGGGCGCGGTTTGAGCCTGCCATGGAGGAGAGCAAGCGGGAGCGCCTCTATGGCGGCTGGCAGAAGGCCGTTGCTCGTGCTCTGGGCTGGGAGAGGGAACGTTGACAGCCCAGCGCCAGCGCCAGCGCCAGCGACAACGAGAGCGACAACGAGAGCCGGAGAGGGTGAATATGGTTGAATCTCCGACGGCCCTGGGTCAGGATCCTGGCGTTTTCCTTTGTCCTGCTGCCGGCGGCGACATTCTGGTCAGCGGTCAGAGTGATCATCGCGGCCGAGCCGGATTATGCAAATCCTCCCGCTCCCCGAAATAGGCCTTCGCACGCAGGGGCACTGTTGCAGCCGCAACAGATGCTGGAGGACCTCCGGTATATCAGCTCCGTCATACAGCAAGTCCATCCAGCCATGAGCAGCCGTTCTGCCCTGGATGAGTTTGCAGCGCGCGCGGATGCCACGAAGGCGGCGCTACATCAGCCCCTGCCGGCGTGGCGGTTCTTCGCCCTGGCCAATGCCCTGGTCGCTTCGCTGCAGGACGCACACACGTCGCTCTGGCCCCCTGGCGCTGGAACACTGCCGGTAGGCCTGACCTGGGCCGAGGATGGCATCGTGGCAAGCCGCGTTCTCGACCCCACCCTTCCCATACAGTCTGGAGACGAACTGGTCAGCCTGGGCGGCCGGACACCCGAGCAGTTGCTGGTGGACCTCAGCGCCTGGATTCCTCACGGAAACGCGTATTGGGTCAAGGCGCTCGGCAGCCAGTACCTGGGAAATGCGCTCGTCCTGCAGGGCCTGGGCCTGGTATCCGGGCAGGACACCGGCGAAGAGGCGGTGCGGATGGTGGTCCGCCGCCCGACGGCCAGCCGACCAGATTCAGTGCAACCGCGAGAATGTGGCGCATCCCAGGATTCCGACATATCCCACGTGCCTCAGGGCTTCGGCACGCCTGCCGAACCTCCCCAGACATCACAGGAACCGCAGGCGCCTCAAGAATCCCGGATAGCCTCGCAGGTTTCGACGGACACCATCGTCGTCGCCGAGGTCCCGATATGGAGCGGGCTCACAGTCACGCAAACTGTAGCTAACACCGACGCAGCCACGGGTCGCGCTTTTTCGCCTGCCGCTGAAGCGGGCCTGCGACCGGGTGACAGGATCTTGAAGGCGGACGGCGCGCCGGTCCTCTCCACTGATGATCTCGGCCGCGCAATCCAGGAGTGCGGACAAGAGGGCCGAGATCTGACCCTGGAGGTGCTGCGGCGGGGTCAGCGCCTTGAGTTCACCGTGCGTCCCATACCCCGGCGCGATCCTGGTTCCTCTGAAACATCATACGTGATAGGCGTGATGCTCGGCGGCGTGCCGACATCGGAGGCCGAGAAGCGCTCGTGGTTCGGCTGGACTATCGATCGCTCTGCCGGATACGGCCTCTTCTGGTTGGATGAGTGCAACAACACGAAAGACTACCGCCGGGCCGTGGACGAGTTCTTCGCTGCGGTCCGCAAGGACGGCATCCAGAGGATCGCCATCGATCTCCGGCGCAACGGCGGCGGCGATTCCATGGTGGTGAGCGCTTTTCTGAAATACCTGCCATATAGGAATCTACGCGCCCCATCCCGCAGCACACGCTCTTCTCCGCAACTGTCCGAGCAGCGCAGCTTCCGGCTTCGCTCACTCACATGGATAGGCGAGACCTTTTTCAACGGGCGATGGTTCCCCTATCCCATCCAGCCCCGGGCGGGCGCGAACCAGCTTTTCCGAGGCCAGGTCCATGTCTTGACCTCGTGGCATTCCTTTAGCTCTGCCGTAGACTTCGCGGCAATTCTATCGGATAACCATTTGGCACAGGTGGTGGGGGCTCCCACCGGCGGGACACCTACCGAGTACGGCGACACACTGAGTTTCACGACGCCAAACACCGGCTGGAGTTTCAATGTCTCAACCACCCGATTCGTGCGACCTGATCCGGCTCGCGACCCGGCGGACGCGCTCTACCCGGACGTCTTTATCCCCACGACCATGCGGGACATTCGCGAAGGCCGCGACCCGGTGCTGGAATGGCTGCGGCACGGACCGTGATGAGGTCGAAGTTGGGCCAGGCTGGTCTTCGCCCTCCGGGGGTCGGCGGTCCAGGAGTCCGGGAATCCGGGAGTCCGGAGGCCCCGGATCGCCCTGCTGTGAAAGACGGTTGTGGCGCAGGATGAAAAGGGGATAATCTTGTGGGCGGCCCAATGGAGAGGTGCCCAGCGCTCCTGCAGTCGCAGCTCCGAAGGCGGCATGAATCGGCCACGCCGGCCTGGCCCCCTGCAAGGCGTGAGTGCCCCACAGGGCGCGGAATCCTCCGATGACTAGTCCATCGACGGACGGGAGGCCAGGCGTTCAATGAGGCCGGCCGGGTTCAATATCGGCCCGAACTCCATTCTCTCGCCGTTCACCGACTATCTCGTGCTACTCTGTTACGTATGAACCTCGTGGTGCTGCCGTCGCTTGAGCTGACAGTTGACGGGCGTCACGGGTTTGTCGCTGAGCGTTCCCCACATCATCATTGGGGGCTATCGGGTGACGAACACCACTCGTCAGGGCCACATCTGTTCTCGACGTCACGCATGCCGGGCGACGTATGCCGTGCGTCATCCGTCAGGTTCTTCGCGCTCCGCACGTCACGCATCGGCAGCCAATCGGTGACGTGTATCATCGTTCCCGCGTAACCCGTTCCTTGCGTCACGGATCCTCTACAAATCGTTCCATACCTCACGCATTCGCAGCCCATGAGTGATGTGCATCATGGTTGGCGCTTTACCTGTTCCGCACGTCACCGGTTCTCCCCAAAGCGTTCCACACGTCACGCATTCGCTCCTGATGCGTGATGCGCATCACCACTGGCGCTCTACGCGTTCCGCATGTCACTGGTGCTCCCTCAAGTGTTCCATGTGTCATCCGTCGGACCGGGACCGGTGACGCACATCACGCGTTCCTCCTGAGGCGTTCCCCAGGTCATCATTGAGAGCCGTTCAGTGATGTACATCACGGGTCGGAGCTACACCTGTTCTCCGCGTCACGCATCAGATCCAATTGCTGACGCACGTCACTCTTCCCGCCCCACCCGTTCTGTACATCACGGGTCCTCCAGAGAGCGGGAGTACACGTTCATGGAACAAGAGTACAGGGTCATGGAAGGGAGTGCACGGCCACAGAAGGGGGTACGTGGTCATGGACCGCCAGGGCCGGGAGCTGCCCTGCCTGACAAGCCTGCCATGCCCGCCAGGCCCACGAAGCCTATGGGCCCGGGTGGCATTTCGCATCTGACAAAGTAGTAGTAGTTGGCCATGCCAGGCGCGGCCCGGCACCATCGAAAGGCTGAAAATGGAAGCCGCCGGGCATTTTCGGGGTAGTCGTCCATGACGGCCAGCTGCCGCCGCCATCGAACGGATGAAAATGGTAGCCGACGCCTATCTTCAAAGCAGTCGCCCATGCCGACTTCGTCGGCACCAGTGAAGGATGAAAACGCCCGGCGCATTTTCGTAGTAGGAAAGCCTGCTGCTGGTACTGCCGACCATAGGACCATAGACCGTGAGGGCAAGGCGGTCCCATGACGGAAGAACGTCGAAGGGCGCCTGAATCGCTTGCGGAAGAGGTAGGAGTTGGCTCAGTGTGAGACGAATAATGTGCTGAAGTTGTGGCCGGCGACGAGGGCGTCACACGGAAGGGCGGTCAGACAACCGGAAGCTAAACGTTCCGGTGGTCAGGACGGGCGCCCCCACGACATCCGACAAGGTGTGGTCGGGTCGCTTTCGCTGCATCCCCGCGTCGCCTTGTCTGTCGGGGAGAACTGTATTTGGTATAACTGTCAATTCGGACGGGTTAGCGCGATCTTGACCGTCTGTTCATCAGCTATTGACCAGCTTCAGCTAAGCTCGTTTTCCGTAGTAGAAACGTGTTCTCAGTAGACGGCGCAATGGTCGCGTGCCGCAAAACAGTTGGAGGACCCCATCAACCTGGCCGCGCTCCTAATGCGGGAAATGGGCCAAGATGAGCCCAATGGCTACAAGTATGCACGCATATGCGAGGTGTTCTGAGTGGCTACCTCCATCCTGATCATCGGCGCCGGCATCGCCGGGCTCTCGACCGGGTGTTACGCCCAGATGAACGGCTTTTCCACGCAAATCTTTGAGATGCACGACAAACCGGGCGGGCTCTGCACGGCGTGGAGGCGCAAGGGCTACACGTTTGACTATTGCATTCACAATCTGGCCGGCACTGCGCCGAACTCGCCGTATTACCGGATGTGGCGGGAATTGGGCGCTCTGCGCTCCCAAACCCAGACGAAGGCCCGGGCCCATACCGAGCCGAATCCCCAGCTCCACCCTCATCTCCACCCCCAGCTCGAGCCCCGGCCCCAGTCCCAGTCACAGTCTCAGTCCCAGCCCCGGGTCCAAGCCCAGACCGCCATACCAGAGGCGGAACAGGCCGCGCCACACGCTTCACCAACCGGTGCGCCTCCCTCCGGACCCGATGTATCTGCAGGTTGTCCCATCTACCACTACAGAGAAATGGTCCGCGTTGAGGAACCTTCCGGGAAGTCCCTCACCATCGGCCCGGACATCGCCCGGCTGGAACAAGAGCTAAAGGACCTGGCTCCCGCCGACGCGGTGCTTGTCGACGAGTACATTCAGGGCGTGCGCGCATTCCACAGATTTGACCTGCTCAGTCTGCCAGGCGCCGGCTTCGGGGGCGTCCTGCGGATGCTTCCGTACGCCGGTACAGTGGCCAAATGGATGAAGCCCACCTTGGAGACTTTTGCCAAGCGATTTTCAGACCCTTTTCTTCGGCGGGCGCTTCCCTATATCCAATATGACATGCCCGGGATCCCCGTAGGTGTGCACCTCAACATGCTGGCGGGAATGGGCCGTCAGGACTACGGCTGGCCTATCGGCGGCTCCCTGGCTTTCGCCAGGGCTATTGAGCAGCGCTACCGCGCCCTGGGGGGCCAGGTTCACTATAAGTCGAAGGTAGCGAAAATCCTGATAGAGAACGGCCGGGCTGTCGGCGTTCGCCTGGCCGACGGCAGCGAACACCGGGGGGATGTGGTGGTCTCTGCCGCTGACGGCCATAGCACGGTCTTCGATATGCTGGAGGGTCGGTATACCACCCAGGCGCTCCGATCATATTACACTCAGGCGCCGGAAAGCCAGGAGATGGCACTGCACGTCTACTTCGGGGTAGACGGCGACCTCTCCCGGGAGCCGCACGCTCTGGCTCTGCTCCTTGACAAACCCGTGGAGATCGCCGGCCATACACGGGATCGTCTCGGCGTGGAGATCCTTGGCTCTGACCCCAGCACGGCACCGCCAGGTAAAACTGTGCTCAAGGTCCCGCTCGAAGCCGATTACGCGTTTTGGCAATCTGTGCAGTCTCGTGGAGAAGAAGCCTACCGTTCCGCGAAGGAAGAGGTCGCCGCCCAGGTTCTGCACCTGCTCGAGGCCCGCTTCCCAGGCCTGGGCCGACAGGTGGAGGCTATAGACGTATCCACGCCCCTGACCATCGAACGATATACAGGGAACTGGCGTGGATTGCAGGCCTGGCTGCCTCCTGGCAATTCCATGGGCATCATGCTGAAAGGGGCATTCACAACAAGCCTGCCAGGCTTGGCCGACTTCTTCATGGTAGGGCAGTGGGCCTGCGCCATGATCGGTTTGAACACGGTGGCCTCGGCAGGCCGGAGGCTAGTCCGCTCCCTTTGCCGGCGCTACGGGCGCCCTTTTGTAACCCTGGAACCGGAACCGGAACCGGAACAGGAAGCGGGGTGAGCGTTGCCCAACAAGGCGAGCCACGAGAGCCAACCCTCGTCATTGTGCCCTTCGTTAGGATGGTCTTCGTCCGGTGGATGATGGAGAGAAGAACCGTCTCAACTCCCACAGCCGGGGATCATGGAGCGATTGGCGCCGGCACTATCCAGTTCACACTGCGCCGGGACCAGGCGGGATGGCGGAGGAGACCGGAGTCTCCGGAGTCTTGGCAGGCTGTGTCGACGCGTCGCTCGATTGGAAATAGAGCCCGAGCATGTTTCGGTAGACGAAGGCCTTTATCCCTGTCGGCTGGTTCAGGTGAGCATGGACGCCAGGTCCCCTGGCAACGCCGGGCGCATTACCCGTTCTATGATCTCCCTGGCGACCTCGGGCACCGCATGCCCATCTGTTTGCACAAGGCAGTCTTCTATCGCAGCCTGTTCCAGGGCGCGGGCCAATTCCGCCGCGCGCCGCAGGTGCCACTCCAGGCCATGCCCGCGCTCCCTCATACGAACCCTTTCGGCCAGCACCGGGAGCGAGGCGGCAAGCCGCACCACCACAATGTCCGCCCCCGGCACGACGTCGCGCAGCCCGTCGAGCTCCTCTCGCGTTTCCACCACCCGCGCGATCACGAGGCAACGGGCTCCGCACGAGCGGGCATTACGCCATACGCCGGCCAGGTTGGCGTACCCAATGCCATTTCCAAACCGGTCGCCGGGTAAGTGGGGGTAACACTGCGTAAGGGCATCGAAATCGATAAGCGCATGCGGCACCCCAGCGGATGATAGCGAGTCTGACACCTCGTTCGCCACTGCGCTTTTGCCAACGCCCACGGGTCCGCTCAGAACAACTACTAGCACTCGCTGCCACCACGCCAGGGCTGCGTGCTCGGTTACTTTGACAAAGGCATTCTTGCCGTCCATGTAGCTTTCGATATCATACGGGAAAAGATGAGCTAGCTCCTGCTTGAGCGCGGCGTATCGCCTCGCCACGTCAGGGTATGCGCGGAGGTAATCGCGGAAAGCGAGATGACGGTCTATCATTGGACTACCAGATTCATATACGTGGACATGATGTGTATGGTACTCAGCACCGTCGCGGCAATAACGCCGGTGGAAATAGCGTCGGCCGGATAGACCGTGTTCGCCCATGGGCTCATACCCTAGCTCCACCATAGCCCCATTCAGGCAGTCTACTCTGTCGATGTTCCGAACGACGGGAAGGATATCAATGATCGGCTTTGCCGCCAGGCCAGGAACCGCTGTGCTGCCGATGTGATGGATATAGATGAGTTCGCGCTCGAACACGGCCCGAAGGCGCTCGGCTTCCTCGCGAAACCGCTGCGGCCAGGCCGGATCGTAAGGAACGACCTTCACCTCACGCGGTGCTCGTCGAATGAGCATGGTCTCATCGACATGATCCGGGCTGGGGCTGGTTTCGCGCGATGTCAGATCGGCCATGGTACGCCACCTGTTTTGTATGGTCCTATCATTTGGTATCATATCACATGGTGAGGCAAAAGCCCTCGTCAGGAGAGCGTCATCCCGGCTCAGCTTGATCATCTGTGAAGCGAACAGAGGCTAGGGTATATGCTCGAACTGCGCTCACAGCGATGGTATCCCCACGATGATACCCCCGCGAGGTGTCCGGGGAGAGGAATCCGAGTGCTCAAGAAAGGTGTCGGGGAGGCGTACAATGCCATCATGGCATGGCTGGAGCCCAACGGTTACCGTGTCGCCGGTCCGGTGCGCCAAAACTATCTGTACAGCCCTGGCGACACCAGCGATCCGGCCCGGTATGTCACGGGGATTCAGGTACCGGTCGAGAAAGCATAGGGCACCAGGGAGCAAGGAGAGGGAGCCGGATAGATTTGAAGAATTCGATGAAGGGCTGTGTGTTCAGGTCATGCACCTTGGCTCCTATTCAACCGAACCTGAGACGATGGCCAAGATCGAAGGCTTCATCCGATCTCACGGCCTGATGGACCGACTGCGCGACGGTGGCAAACATCACGAGACCTATTCCAGGCCCTATCCGTTCCACACGTCACGCATCGGAGGCGGACCGGTGACATACAGCACCGATAGCGTCTCGTGCGTTCCCTACATCACGCGTCCTCCGCGAAGCATTCCTCACGTCACCCGTTCGCCGCTGACTGGTGCCGCACGTCACCATTGCTGCCTCAACCGTTCCCCACATCAGCGGTCTCTCGCGAAGCGTTCCATATGTCACTCGTTCGGGACTGGTTCGTGATGCACATCACCATTGGCGTCATATTCGTTCCCTGCATCACGGGTCTTCCACGAAACGTTCCCCACATCACGTGTCTG
>JBLNDE010000061.1:0-4186 GCA_050261335.1 Bacillota bacterium | reverse complement strand
GCCCTTGAGGAGGCTGGCTTGTTTGTCCTTGGCGTCGCAGAACTGGTTCAAGAAGTCGCTCTTTTCCCGTTCGCACAACCTGAACAGTGACTCGAAGCTGGCGTTCGAGGTCATCCGGTCCCACATGAACCGGTAGACGAGCTGCCGATTGTAGTAGCTGAGCAGTCGGTATCGTTCCTCGATGCGCGGCAGGAACAGTTTGGGTGCTCCATGGCTACCCGACAGATACTCTGGGATCAGTTCGCCGGCCACTAGCCCTGACACCACAGCCCCCTTGATCCCGTCGCCACTGAAGGCCCCACAGAAGCCTGCTGCATCCCCCAACAGCAATACCCGTTCATCCCAGACGCGCTTGTGGTAGCCGCCAATCGGCACGTATCCCCCATAGCTCGTCTCTGGTCGTTCTGGGTCGGAGACGCTGATAACCCCGCACGCGATCATCGTGTCAACCAAGCGTTCGAGCAGACGGGCTTTCTCGGCACCAGGCGAGTACGTGGCCAGCCCGATGCGAAAACACCTCCTGCCCCCGATGAAGTTGGGCGCGATCCACCCGCCGTATCCGAGCGAGAAGCTGCCAAACCAGACGTGGTAGACGGTTCGGTCCGGCACGTCTCCGAGCAGGCAATCGCCTTCGTACACGCGCTCGCAGGCAAACAGGAACTTCCGATTCACCCCCAGCCCGCATCCCGCCCGCTGCGCCCACTGCGCAACCGCCGACCGTGCGCCGTCAGCCCCGACCACGAGCTTCGCGCGGGCCTCCATCTTCGTTCCGCCCGAGGAGTACTCGACTATCACCGGGTAGCCATCCCCGCGCTCGAGACGGTATCGCTCAAACGTCGTGCCGGTGAGAATCTTGACATTGTCGCCGCATCTTGCGGCCATTGCCAGCAGCAACTCCGGTGTATTGGTCGAGAAGATCCACGGAAACTCCGTCCTGGACACGAACCAGCGGTGAAAGGATGGATCGACGACACAGATGTCCACGATGCGATTGGTCACGTAGCGATCGACGTCCACCAACGATCCGATCAGGTTCTTGGTCGTGACGGTGACGAGACCGGTCGTGGCGGCTGCTGCGTTGATGTGCTGCTTCTTTTCGAGCACGAGGACCTTCAGTTCACGCGGGAGGCGGAGGGCCAGGCTGAGCCCGGCGAATCCGGCTCCGACTACGATGACGTCATACTTCATTCTGGAACCTCCTTGGAGGCTCAGCGGGGGCTCAACTACTTTCGGCCGCCGCATCGCACTCATGACCGCGTCTCATGAGACCGTCAGGCCATTCCGATTCTCTTGCCCGACATCGAGCTTACCACGTCTGCTTGGAGTTCTCAATCTAGAGCAGACCGCATCGACTGCGTGTTGAGGGACCCCTCGGTATCGAGAAACACCTCCCACTCATCGGGCGTCTTCTGCCGCACGGATGCCATCGCGTCGTTGTCGCAAGACGTCCGAGGTCTGGTCAAGAGCTGGCGGCGATTGCCGCGACGATTGCAGCGGAGATTTCGGCGGCAGTCGTGCCGGTCGACGCTGTGAGCGGGGGGAGGCGTGAGACGTGCCCGTCTGTGACGGGTTCGAGTTGCGGCAACTGCAAGTGAGGAGAGGTTACCTGGCTTCCCAACCTGGTATCGCTAATCGGGACGTATTGCCGGGGCTCCCGCTGCTCTGCCGGGGCCCCCATCATCTCGGCGATGTGGGCAAGGTCTTTCTTGCCGGGAAGCGCCTGGGCAGACGGGAGAAGCGTCATTAAGACGTTCCCTCGCGCGAATTCTGCTTTAGCGGCATGACCGGCGAAGAACGTGCGGGCCTCACACCCGGGGTCCCGCGGTGTGCGGCCTGCCGGCGCCCTGACTCCTGGTTCTTGGCTCCTGACTCCTGACTCCTGGCTATTGTCGGTTTCGCCGGGTCATCCATCCGAGACCGCCGCTCCCTCCTCCTCGCCTTAACGTAGCTCGCATTCGGGCGCGGTCTAGTGCCGTCTCCGCTGCCGTCACAGGTTTGACGCCAAGTCTACGGCCCACGCACGGATGGCCGCCCAGTCGCGCAGGTCGTTTGCCGGCACCCAGCCGGCAAACAGGCTGAGGGGAAAGCGGAGCTTTTTCGGATCGCACTTGCCGCCAAACACCGTCACGGCAATAGGTGTGAGCCAGGGAAACCTTGCCAGCTCTTTGTCGAGTTGGGCGCGGGAATCCCGCCACTTCTCCTCATACTGCGGATCATTTGGGTCGTGGACTGGGCCGAGCGCGAAGACTGCCACCGGCCGTTCCGTTAGGGCTTGGCGGTGTCGTGCCAGAAAACGGAGCGCGTCCTTGTGCCAACGGAACATGAATAGCGGCGCACCCATCACGATTGCCCTGTATCCAGCGAGTGAATCCACACTCGCCATAGGCCTAAGGTCTACTGCAAGGCCGCGCTCACGCATCGTTGCCGCGACAGCTTCAGCAACCTCGTGCGTGGAGCCGTAACGTGTTGCATACGCCACGAGTACCGTAGTGGACACGATGGTTTCCTCCCTCCTCAAGTAAGTCGCCCTTCTGTCACGGGCTGTTAGCAAGTGCCCTCGAGAGGTGCGGCGCGCGCGACTCGGCTGACGCACTTCGACGGGTATCCCGCCTTCGACGGGTATGCCCCGTCTGACGAGCCTCGACATGCTTCGTTGAAGCCGCCGATACAGCGTTGGTTCGTGTTTGTGAGTACTGCGCGCCCCGCCGCCAGGAGCACCGACTTCTCAGCGCTTGGGGGTGGACGGACAACACAGCCCATGCGCCCGCTGCAACCTAGGGTGATTCGGCATTCGATGGCGGTTCGACAATCAATGAGCGGAGCGCGACTGGAAGTGTGAGTACCTAATCCGGGGAGTGCGAGCACCCAGCCTATGACCTAATTCCAGATCCGCTCGTCACTTCCTCCTTGTTGGGCTGGAACATTGTGCCGAAATCTCCCTTGCCTAGCTTTAGGTCTAGCCGCCCGGGAAGTGCAGCCTGTCTGGCGGTGAGAAGGGGACTCCGGCCCCCGTAGCGCGGACACTGCCTTGAGCATGTCACAACCCGTTCCCGCGGGATGGAGCGTGACATGCGCATGAGAGCTCGGTCGGGCTCATCCTTTACGTTGCTCACGTGAATGCTCATTGAGTTGTTGTCCTGTGACATAGGCAACGATGGTAGAACCTGGTGCAGGCCCGCCGGAGAGGCCGTTGAACGGTCCTCACTAGTCTACGGCAGGGTGACCCTGCCGTTACCCACGAGATGTCTGATCCATGCACCGGGTATCCACCCCGGTCTAGCAGTGTGCCCGGAGGAGAGGGAACTGCCTGATGATCCCGCATGTCAACTCGTCCGCCATCTCTAGAAGGAGTCTCTCGCCTTCATCGTAGAAAGCGATGTCGGACGCATAATCGTTGTTGAGTCTGGCGACCGCCTGAGATTTGACCAAGGACAGGTGCTCGTGCCACATTCTCGTCATTTTCTCTATGGACCAAAAGGGATTGATAGCGCTGAGGAACGACGCAATCTCATCGGCATTGGCGTACCATCTTCTCTCGATTTCCGCCGCCGCACCGATATCGCCGGCTTTAGCCGCTTTGACTAGTTCAGCGGCTAGCACCAGGTGGTCCGTGATGAGACTATTCAGTCTGACAGCGACGTCATTGCCATACAGAGGTCGGAACGCTGCCGCAATATCTGCAGGGTTGCGGAGCAGACGCGTCGTGGTCTCCTCCACATCTTCGAGGCCTTCGGATATGCTGATGATGGTCATTCTCGTCCAGGTCGCGTGCTGCTCCCAGAGCATCCGCATGAGGTTATTGAGTCGGCAGAAATCCGTCATCAAGGGGCATAGAGACATCGAGCTCACTCCCTGGAGCAATCGTGTGTATGATACGATATGCTAGACAAATGTTGCGGGTCACAGGCGACGCCATTCCATGGGGAGCAAGGTGACTCTCACTGGGAGGTGGGTCAAGCGAGGTTGGTCAAGCGCCCCCGGCGGCCTAGGGCCATTTTGAGCCCGGCGACGACTGGACGAGCAGGGGATCTAGGACATTCAGAAGAAACGGGAAGAGAGAGCGGTGGAGACGATACCAGGGCAATGGGATTATCGGCCGTCCGGCGGAGCTGAGCTAGCGAATGCGAGTGCGCAGGCTAGGACAAGGGCTGAAGCCAGAGAGGTGGGGCGCGTGTTCATGGATCTT
>JBLNDE010000060.1:0-33559 GCA_050261335.1 Bacillota bacterium | reverse complement strand
AGAGACCCCTCCCTCCATCCAAGGGAAGTGCAGTCATCCTCACGACAACTGCCTGGGACAACTGCCTGGGGTCTCTCTTCTTCATGGACCCCATACTTACCTACCTAAACTTTACGCTACCCAATGCACTGGGCAGGCATGCCCTGGAAGCACAAGCAGGAGATCAGACCGGGACGGTGAATGATCCCTTCAACTGCCCCGGCTTGCACTGCTCTCAAGTGAAATGGCGCTGGGCGCCGCTCTGTGGAGGTAGTCCGGGTGGAGAACGTTCGAGAAATGACGCAGACGAGAGCGGAGACGAAGACAAAGACGTGCGAAGGGAAGACCCAGAGGGAGGTGGTCGATGATTTTGCCAGGTACGTTTCTCCCGGCAGAGTCGATGTGTATCGGGCGCTCGGGTTCGACGCGGTCCCGGGCAGGCGTGAGGGGGTGTACATGTGGGACCTCGACGGCAGGCGGTACATCAACTGCCGATCGAGCGGCGGCGTGTTCAACTTGGGCCACCGGCCGCCCGCTGTGGTGAGCGCGCTGAAGGAGGCCCTGGACGTGCTGGACATCGGCGACCACATGCTCCTCAGCGAGCAGCGGGCGAGGCTGGCGGCGAGGCTCGCCGAACTTACCCCCGGCGACATCACCTATAGCTTCTTCACACCGAGCGGCGGTGAAGCGTGTGACGTCGCGATCAAGCTCGCCAGGGGCTATACGGGCCGTCCGGGGATCGTCTCAGCCGAGAACGGGTACCACGGGCACACAGGGTTTGCGCTCTCCGCCGGCGACCCCCGTTTCAAGAAACACTTCGAGCCGCTCATGCCCGGATTCACTCAGGTGCCCTTTGGAGACATCGACGCCGTCAGGCGTGCGGTCGACGAAACCACAGCCGCCGTGATATTCGAGACCGTTCCTGCCACGGCGGGGATAATCATTCCGCCTGACGACTTCTACCCGGCTGTCAGGGAGATCTGCAACAGCACGGGCGCCCTGCTCATTCTCGATGAGGTGCAGGCCGGGCTCGGGAGAACGGGTCGGCTGTGGGCGATCGACGAGTGGGGCGTGGTGCCGGATATCCTGGTACTTGGGAAAGGCATGAGCGGCGGCATCTACCCGCTTTCGGCCGTGTGCTACAGGGCGCACGTGGACGAGTTTTTCCGGCGGAACCCGTTCGTGCACCTTACGTCGTTCGGCGGGGCCGATCTTGGGTGCGTGTGCGCACTTGCCATGCTGGACGAGGTCTGCCGGCCCGCCTTTCTGGACCATGTGAGGACCATGGGCGAGCGATTCGAGCGAGGTTTCGCCGCACTCAAGGATGCCCATCCCGGCATCGTGGACGGATGGAGGCGGCGGGGGCTCATGATGGCGTTCGAGCTTTCCGATGACAGGCTCGGGCCCATGATGACCTATGCGCTCGGCAGAAGCGGCGTCATCGCGGTGTTCTCCGACTTCAGGCCCAGGGCCATGCAGATAATGCCACCCCTCGTAATACAGCCTCACGAGGTCGATGAGGTGCTCGACGCCATGGGCCGCGCCCTCTCCATGGTTGAAGACATGGTCGCCGCGGGGGCGCCGGTGCCGTACGTTCCTTGACCGGCGCCGCGATTCCCCGACCGACGCCGGGATACTGGGGGAAATACCGAAATGGGCCCGTATGTTCTCAGGCTTGAGGAGATCGAACCCGAACATGATGCGCTTGTGGGCGGCAAGGCGCGCAACCTCGCTCGCCTGGCTCGCGCCGGCCTTCCTGTGCCCCGGGGGTTCGTCATCACCACCGTGGCATATCTCAGGCACGCGGAGGAAGGTCGCCGTGTGGAAGGGCCGTCGCTCGCCCCATCGCGCCAATCGGAGGGGGAAACGTCTCCCCGGCGGGACGGCGGGTCCGGAACGGACCCGTCGGCTGCCGGGGCGCGAGATGGCGAGGGTTCTGACGAAGTGGGGCGCTCGGAGCTTCGGGCAGGGGAAGCGTCTGAACTGTGGCGCGCTGTCCGCAAGGCCTACGATGGCCTTCTCAGCCTGCACCCGGATGCGTCCTGTGCCGTGCGATCTTCGGCCGGCGCGGAGGACGAGATGGGGTGCTCGTACGCCGGGCAGTACGATACCTTCCTCGGGGTCAGGGGATGGGACGCCCTGGTGGAGGCGGTCCTCGCGTGCTGGGGATCGCTCGACGGCGAGAGGGTTCGGGCATACTCGCCGCACCGTGGGGCGCGCCGTGGCGGGGCGCGGCCGGAGCACGCCATGGCGGTGATCGTGCAGATCGAGGTCCCTGCGGATGTGAGCGGGGTTCTCTTCACCTTGAACCCGCAGTCCGGCCGGGAGAACGAGATGCTCGTCGAGGCCACCTGGGGCTTGGGCGAGGCGCTCGTGGCGGGGCTCGCCACCCCCGACAGATTCACCGTTGATACCTGGGCCGAGGCCGTCCTGGACGCTCAGGTGAGCGACAAGAGGGTCATGCTGACGGAAGCAGGCGGCGCTCTGGCGCCTGTGCCCGACGAGATGCGTGTAAGGCGCACCCTCGACGACGAGGCCTTGCTGCGCCTCGCCCGCCTGGGCGAGTGGATCCAGGAGGAATACGGCCTGCCCCAGGACATCGAGTGGGCCCTATCCGGCGGGCAGTTCTTCATCCTGCAAGCGCGGCCCCTCACGGCCTTTTCGTTCGCAGCGGACCTCGGCGAGTGGACCTCGGCGAACTTCAGAGAAGTGATGCCGGGGTTTGCCTCGTACCTGAGCCAGTCGATGTCGTTCCACCACGATTTCGCTCTCGCCACGGACGAGGTCTTCAGGCGCATAAGGCTCTTTCGCAAGGAGGACGCGGAGACCAGGTGGGCTGCGACCTTCTTCGGACACGGCTACTGGAACGTCCAGGCAGCCAAGCGGGCGGCAGCACGCGTGCCTGGTTTCAGGGAGCGAGCATTCGACCGGACCGTCGGGATCGTACCGTCATACGAAGGGGACGGGAAGGTGACCCCGTGGACGCCTGCGACGGTGCTTCGCGCCCTTCCCTCGCTCTTCGCTCTGAAGAAGCATTATCGCCTCGCGGTCGAGGAGGCCGCGGAATTCACCCGGTGGTTCGACGAAAGCGAGGCTGAGTGGGACGAGATCGAGCCTGAAGCCCTCGACGATGCGGGTCTTGCGTCATGGGCAAAACGCGCAATCGACCTGCACTGGCAGGCAAACCGCTGGGCGCTCGTGATCTCCCTGCTCGGAACCCAGGCGCAGGATGACTTCCATGCGACCGTTGAACGCGTGAACAGGGCCGCACGGCGAGTGGGCAGGACCGTGTCAGAAGCCCGGCTTCTCACCGGCATCTCGCGAATGGCCACGGCCCGGCCGCTCGGCGCCATCTGGGAGCTTGCGCAGCATGCTGATACAAGGCCGCCGGTTGCCGCGACCTTAAGACAGCTATCTTGCGGCGAACTCGCGGAGGCATTCAGGGGATGGCAGGCCCGGGGGTGCTCCTCGCCCGGCTACAAGACGGAGCCTTCCGACATCGATGAGTTCTGGCGGCGGTTCGCCGAGTGCGTTTCCGAGTTCCGATACATGTCAGAGGTAGACGAGGACCTGGCGGCACCAAGATGGCCCGAAGACGTGGCTCTTCCCCTCTCAATGCTGAAGGCCTGCCTCTCCGGAGAGGTGGGGGAGGACCCTCGTCTCCAGCTTGCGCGACAGGAAGACGTGCGCAGGCTGGAGGAACAGGTCGCTATCACTGCCCTGCGGTCGGTGTGGCCTGCCCTCCTGAGCCAGTTCGCAGCCCGGGCCTTTCGCTCACAGCTCGAGCTCGTGAGGCGACTTGCCTGGTGGCGCGAAGAGACGCGCGTGTACCTTAGCCGTGCGAGGTACCATACGAGACGTTTCCTCAAGGAACAGGGCAGGCGCTGGGCCCGGCGCGGCGTGACGCGCGCGGATGACGACATCTTCTGGATGTCCCGTGACGAGGTGCTCGACATGCTCGACGGACGGGCGGATCCCTCCCGGGTCCGGAACGCAGTCAGGAAAAGGCGGCGCATTCCCGTGGCGTACAGGAACTTCACCCCGCCGCCGGTGATCGTGCCGGGGCCCGCCCGGGTGCTCACAAAGGTCCCTTTGAGTGCCGATTCGAAGGGCGCGACACACGTGAGTGCCAGGGTCTATTTACATCGGGGAAACCGTGAATCCGGCGCTTCGGCGGAGGATGGGAATGCGAAATCGACGTACACGGGCGTTGGTTGCTCGGCGGGGGTCGCGCGCGGGGTCGTGCGCGTGATCCGGTCGCTCGACGAGGCCGGCGCCCTCCGCAAGGGCGAGGTCCTGGTAGCTCCGTTCGCAAACCCCGGATGGATGCCGCTTTTCAACGTTGCCTGCGCCATCGTACTCGAAGAGGGCGGGCTTCTCTCTCATAGCGCCGTGGTTGCGAGGGAGTACGGAATCCCAGCCGTGCTGCAGGTGGAAGGGGCAACGACCAGACTCCACACCGGGGACCTCGTACTGGTGGACGGGGCTCGCGGCACGGTCCAGGTGCTCGAGGCGCGCGACTGACGCTCGCGGGTTACCTCTGCCGCCCGGAACGCCGGATCGTTCGATGTCGCGCTGCGGGCCTGCGGCCAGGCGTGAGTTCAGAAATGCGGGCCGGCTTGGCGGCAGGTCAAGGATCGGCCATTGCGCGACGAGGCGCTCTCGATTCGCGCAGGAAAGGCGCCAGCCACCTTTGAACCTACGCCTGGAGACACAGGGCGGTAGACCCGAGACCCTCAGACGCAGCTTATCCCTTCCGGCCGGCAGTCAAAGAGAGCATCGTAGGGGAGGCCGAAGATGCGCTGTGCGGCGGCCTCCTCGTTTTCATGCTTGAGGACGTCTGGGAGGGAACGCTCTGCCGCGGGTTTGAGCCTGACGACCACGGATCTCCCGCCGGATGTGATTCTTGCGCATGGGTCGCCGGACGCGATGTTCCTGATGTTGCCCTTGCCGAATGTGCAGCCGGTTGAGAGCTGCAGGCCGTCGTTCATGCAGGAGACGGGGGGCGTATCCCCTGCGGATGACTCGACCGTGATGTCGAAGTACTTCTTCGCGCCGAGCTGTTCGAGGGCAAGCATCCCCATCCTGTAACCGATAACCACGTACGGACCGAGATGGCCGTGGAACTCTCTGATCCGCCGGAGAATCTCGTTCATCCCGCTCCCCTCCATGGGCCTAAGTAGATCGCCACAAGTTCGCGCTACTTTTCAGCGCGCAGGTCCTCGCCAGGGTTGCCGGTGTTGCCGTCCGGGGACGGCGCGTGCGGTAAGCCTCGTTCGAATTTGGCGCGCGGGCTAGCCAAATTCCAGGCGCCCCGCCCTAGCAAGCACCGGCAACCTCAACACCGTCAGGGCAGATGGCGCAAACTTATGGCGCCATACTTAGTGGCTGTCGCCACGGGCAGCCGCCTCGGGGCCTGCCTCGCCGCTGCCGGCGTGTCGCATGCCGCTGCCGCGTGCGTGCGCAACGAGGCGGCCGACGAGACAGCGTGCCGCGGCGCGGCCTGTGTGCTGCGGCTGAGTGGGTAGCGGCGCGCAGGCGCGCATTTGCCCGTGGTTTCTCTTGTCTTACGATATTAGACAGCGGGCCTCCGAGTCCTTCTCCAGGCTCTCCAGCCGCTCCTCGAGTTCCTCTATCCTGCGACTGAGGGCTTCCAGCGCTGACTGGACGGGGTCTGGCAGGTTCTGGTGGTCGAGGTCGATGCCCGGGACCCGCTTGCCGTACCTTGCGACGACCCTGCCCGGGACGCCCACTACGGTCGCACCGGCCGGCACCGGCCTCAGCACCACTGCTCCCGCACCGATCTTCGCCTCATCGCCCACCTCAAACGACCCCAGCACTTTAGCCCCGGCGGCTATGACCACGCGGTTCCCGATGGTCGGGTGGCGCTTGCCCTTTTCCTTTCCGGTGCCGCCGAGGGTCACTCCCTGGTAGATGGTGACGTCGTCGCCGATCTCGGTCGTCTCGCCCACCACGACGCCCATGCCATGGTCGATGAATAGGCGACGCCCGATGCGCGCCCCGGGGTGGATCTCTATGCCGGTGAGGAAGCGCACCACGTGCGAGATGAGCCTCGCGATGACGAACATCTTCCTCTCATAGAAGAAATGGGCGATCCTGTATCCCATTACAGCGTGGAGTCCGGGGTAGCACAGGATGACCTCGAGCACGTTCTTGGCTGCGGGGTCACGCTCGAATACGACATGGATGTCCTCTCGAATGCGCTTGAACACGGGAAACTCCTCCCACTTTCGACACCGGAGCGTGCGCAGGAAGGCCGCACGACACCCGCGCAATATCCTAGTATTTTGGTCGGGTTTGTTGTATTATAGCACACGGGGTCCCGGTGCGCCAGTATGCACACGCAGAGACGCCGCTGAGCCCGAATGCGATGCGTTCCATGGCGGCATGCCCCTGCAGCGGGGCTTTTCGGGGAGAGTGATGGCTTTGGTGAGGATCGCCGAAAGCGTGCAGGACATCATCGGGAGGACACCCCTTGTGAGGATCCGCCGCATGGCGCATGGGCTTCCGGCGCAGATCGCGGCGAAGTTGGAGTTCATGAACCCGGGTGGAAGCGTGAAGGATCGCACGGCTCTCGGGATGCTCCTTGCCGCAGAAAGAGATGGCCGGATCGGTCCGGGGTCGGTCATCGTCGAGCCCACCAGCGGGAACACAGGGATCGCGCTCGCCATGCTATGCGCTGCGCGCGGCCTGCGCCTCATCGTGACCATGCCCGAGTCCATGAGCGTCGAGCGTCGCCGGATACTCGAAGCGTACGGGGCAACGGTGGTCCTCACGCCCGCGGACGAAGGAATGGCCGGGGCGGTCCAGCGAGCCGCGGGCATCGTGGACTCGATGCCAGGAGCTTACATGCTGCAGCAGTTCGCAAACCCCGCAAACCCCGAGATCCACCGGAGGACCACGGCGCGGGAGATCTGGGAGGATACCGACGGCAGGGTGGACGTGTTCGTTGCTGGGGTGGGCACGGGTGGGACCATCACCGGGGCGGGCGAGGCTCTCAAGGCCAGGAAGCCGGGCCTGCGCGTCGTGGCGGTGGAGCCGGAGGAGTCGCGGGTACTCGAAGGCGGACCGGCCGGGCGGCACGGTATCCAGGGCATCGGAGCAGGGTTTGTGCCCCGTGTGCTGAACGAGCGCATCATAGACGAGGTCGTGGCCTTATCGACCGCTTCGGCAATCGAGACGGCAGGCAGGCTTGCCAGGGAGGAAGGCATCTTTGCAGGGATCTCGTCGGGGGCGGCGCTCGGGGCCGCGCTGCTCGTTGCGGCCCGCCCGGAGAACGAGGGGCGCCTCATAGTGGTGATCCTTCCTGATGGGGGCGAGAGGTACCTATCGCACAGTTGACCCTGCCTTCGTTGGCGTGCGTGGAGGCGGCCGGTGCGAGGGGGCAGTGGGTACATCCGGCCGACACTGCGATACGGGGCTCCAGAGTATGCGATCGGCGACGCACGGGAACGCCGAAGGCGGCCGGTGGGCGGGGCGCCGCTGGTACAGGTCATCCGTTCTGCGCATAATACGCACTGAGTGAGAAACCAAGCACGACAAGACATCATTGCGCAGGACGGAGGCTGGTAGAAGTGGCTGGCAACAGGAGCAGGACCTTGCTGTGGCTCGGGATCGGAGTACTGGTCGTGGCGCTCGTGGCGGTGGGCGTCTCCAGGGGGAGAAGGACGGCCCTCGCGAAGGAGCCCACGATCAGGGTCTACCTTGCAGACCAGAAGAAGGTCCAGGCGATGCCGATGGAGGAATACGTGGCGGCCGTGGTGGCGGGAGAGATGAAGAACTTCTGGCCGCAGGAGGCCCTCGCGGCCCAGGCCATCGTGGCGCGCACCTTCGCCACGAAGGCTCTCGAGGAGAAGCGCGGGAAGGGGCCGATGGGATCGGACATTCAGGCAGGGTTCAAGCAGGCTCAGGAGTTCAAGCCGGAAAACGTGAACGACGCAATCAGGAGGGCGGTCCGCGAGACCCGGGGGAAAGTGCTCACCCACGACGGCAAGCTCATTGACGCGTGGTTTCACTCGAATGCCGGTGGTCTTACTGCCCTTGCCAAGGAGGGCCTGAACTTTCGTGGTCCCGAACCGCCGTACACTGCGGTCAAGAAAAGCCCTGACATGACGCCTGACGTTCCGACCCAGGACCGCGTCTGGTCGGCGACGTTCAGCACGGCCGAGATCGAGGCCGCTCTGAACAAGATCGGGATCCCGGTCAGGGGGATAACCGGCATGACCATAGCAAGACGGGGTCCTTCGGGGCGTGCTCAGACGATAACCATCCGCCACTCCGGCGGGGATGTCACCATCGGCGGCAACGACTTGCGGGTGGCCCTGGATCCGATGCGCATGAGGTCGAACTTCATAACGAGCCTCGAGGTGCGTGACGGCCAGGTGCGGATGAGCGGCAAGGGTTTCGGCCACGGCGTCGGCATGAGTCAGTGGGGCGCCTACAACATGGCGAAGGCAGGGCGTCGGCACGACGAGATCTGCACCTACTATTTCAAGAACGTGAGGGTGGAGAAGCGCTGGGCGTAGCCCGCTGCGAGGGAACTCCATCGTGGGAGCGGAAAGGAGAGGCCAGGAAGGAAAGGTCCTGGAGCGCAGTATCACGCGGGAGGGAGACGCATTGGTGAAAGAGGAGTGCAGACCGGTGGAGGATGGTGCGGACGACGACGGGTCCGGGCCCGTGAGGAGCGCAGCCGGCGAATGCCCCATTATACCGCCTGAAGAGGCGAGGGACAGCGGTCTGGACAGCGCGATGCCAGGGAATGCTCGGGTGCCGGGACCGAGCCCCGGGGCTCTCGGAGCTCCCGGTGGCGAGAGGCGTGCCACGCTCCGGATCACCGGAATGACGTGCGCGTCGTGCGCCGCTCGAGTCGAGCAGGCGCTCGCCAGGTCGGAGGGCGTGTTCTCGGCCCACGTCAACCTTGCCACGGAGCGCGCCACCATTGTATACGACCCGTCCCGCACGAGCGCATCCAGGCTCGTTGACAGGGTTCGGGACGCAGGCTACGACGTGGGCCTCGCCACGGCCACGCTCGCCGTCTCGGGCATGACGTGCGCCTCGTGCGCGGCCAGGGTGGAGCGGGCGCTCCGGCGCGCCCCGGGCGTTATCGACGCAGCAGTAAACCTTGCCACCGAGAGGGCCACGGTCCGCTACAGCCCCGACGAGACCTCTCCTGCTGGTCTTGTGAGAGTCGTCCGCGACGCGGGGTACGAGGCGCGCGAGGTCCGCGAAGGTGAAGAGGCGGGTGCCGCGAAGGATAGGGAGGAGCGCCGTCGCGAAGCCGAGATAAGGCGCCAAAGGGGCCTCTTTGTGCTCGCGGCGGCCTTCTCGGCGCCGCTCCTCTCTCTCATGCTTTCCCACCTCTTGGGCGTGCATCTGCCCTCGGCTTTCACTGACCCCCTCTTCCAGTTCGCCCTCGCCACGCCGGTGCAGTTCGTGGCGGGATGGCAGTTCTACAGAGGGGCCCTGGCAGCTCTTCGCGCGCGCTCCCCGAACATGGACGTGCTCGTCGCTCTGGGTACCACGGCGGCATACGGATTCAGTGTGTACCAGACGTTCGTGGGGCGTGGCCACGTCTACTACGAGTCCTCAGCCGTAGTTATCACCCTTGTGCTTCTCGGGCGGTTTCTCGAGGCCCGGGCGAAGGGCAGGACCTCTGAGGCCATAAGAAAGCTCATGGGGCTTGCGCCCCGGGCTGCGCACGTGGTGCGCGGTGGGAAGGAGGTGGACGTGCCGACGGACGAGGTACGGGTGGGCGATGTCGTTGTGGTCAAGCCCGGCGAGAGGATACCGGTAGACGGAGTTATCTTAGAGGGCACCTCGGTGGTGGACGAGTCCATGCTTACCGGCGAAAGCATCCCCGTGGAGAAGGGCCCCGGCGACGAGGTCACCGGGGCGACGGTCAACAGGCACGGGTCGTTCAAACTTCGTGCTGCCAGGGTGGGAAGAGACACCGTGCTCTCCCAGATCGTGCGGATGGTGGAGGATGCGCAGGGGTCAAAAGCGCCCATCCAGCGCCTCGCCGACGTCGTCGCGGGGTACTTCGTCCCGGTGGTGCTCGGGGTGGCGCTCGCGGCGCTCGTGGGGTGGCTCATCGCCACGGGAGATCCCGGCCGTGCGTTGTTCGCCTTTACCGCGGTACTGGTGATCGCGTGCCCGTGCGCCCTCGGCCTTGCCACGCCAACTGCCATCATGGTGGGCACGGGGAGGGGAGCCGAGGCCGGCATCCTCATCCGCGGCGCGGAGCACCTGGAGAGGGCGCACAAGATCGATACGGTGGTGTTCGACAAAACGGGGACCATCACGAAGGGCGAGCCCGAGGTGGTGGGCGAGGCCGCATCCGCGTCTGCGTGCCCCGGGGAGCACCCCGGCGCGGACCCCGCTGAAGAGATGCTGAAGCTGGCAGCATCGGCCGAACTGCGGTCGGAACACCCCCTTGGCGCGGCCATCGTGCGGCGGGCGCAGGCGCTCGGGATCGAGCCGGCCGAGCCGTCGAAGTTCGAGGCGATCCCGGGCAAAGGCATCCGCGCCGAGATTGGCGGGCGCGCCGTGCTCGTTGGGACGCGACGTCTCCTTGAGGAGAACAACGTCAACGTGCCTGAGGATGTGGAGAAGGCGCGCCAGGCCATGGAGGCGGAGGGGAAGACCGCGATGCTCGTGGCGGCGGACGGAGGGGCGCTCGGCGTCATTGCTGTGGCCGACACCGTGAAGGAAACCTCCCGCGAGGCCGTCCGTGCTCTCCGTGCCCTCGGCGTGGACGTGGTCATGATAACGGGTGACAACGAGCGCACGGCCCGGGCCATCGCGCGGCAGGTGGGCATCGAAAGGGTCCTGGCAGAGGTGCTCCCGGGCGACAAGGCGAGGGAGGTGGAGCGGCTGCGCACTGAGGGCAGGGTCGTAGCCATGGTGGGCGACGGAATCAACGACGCGCCGGCCCTCGCCGCCGCGGACGTCGGAATTGCAATGGGAACGGGCACCGACATAGCCATGGAAGCCGCGGACATCACGCTCATTCGGGGGGACCTTCGCGCCGTGGCCGCAGCCATCCGGCTCAGCCGGCGTACCATGGCAACCATCCGCCAGAACTTGTTCTGGGCGTTCATCTACAACGTCATCGGCATCCCCCTCGCGGCTTTCGGCCTTCTCTCGCCGGTGATCGCCGGGGCGGCCATGGCGTTCTCGTCGGTGTCGGTCGTCACCAACTCCCTCAGGCTGCGCGGCTTCGACCCGGTCAGGTAGGAAGCGCAGCGATTATGGCATCCGCCATTTTGTCGGTGGTGGCGTCGCCACCGAGGTCTGGCGTGAGGACACGGCCTTCGGCCAGGACCTTCGTCACCGCGGCTTCGACGGCGGCGGCGCGTTCAGGCTCTTCGAGGTGTCGCAGCATCATGGCGCCGGACAGGATCGTGGCGATGGGATTTGCGATCCCTCGCCCCGCGAGCTCGGGGGCGCTTCCGTGGACGGGCTCGAAGACGGCTATTTCGTCCCCGATGTTGGCCCCGGGAGCGAGCCCCAGCCCGCCTGCGAGGCCCGACGCCAGGTCCGACACGATGTCCCCGTACAGATTGGGCAGGAGCAACACATCGAAGCCCTCTGGTGCCATGACGAGCTGCATGCACAGGGCGTCGACGATGCGATCGTCGAACTCGATGTCCGGGTAGTCGCGGGCTACCGTGCGGGCGCACTCGAGGAACAGCCCATCGGTGAGCTTCATGATATTGGCCTTGTGGCCGCAGGTCACCCGACGCCGTCCCTCGCGCCGGGCGAACTCCATCGCGGCGCGGGCGATGCGCTCGGCACCCTTCCGGGTGATGACCTTGACTGTCTCTGCCGTGTCCTCGTCCACCCACCGCTCCTTGCCCGCGTACACGTCCTCGGTGGCCTCCCGAAAGATCACGAGGTCGACTCGGGCATATCTTCCGGGCACGCCGGGCAGCGTTCTAACCGGTCTGACATTGGCATAAAGGTCGAGAGCAACACGCAGACCCACATTGACGCTGCGAAACCCGCTCGCTACGGGCGTCGTGACGGGGCCTTTGAGTGCCACGCCGGTCCGTCGTACCGACTCGACGACCTCGTCGGGGAGCGGACTGCCACAGCGCGCCAGCATCTCCGCCCCTGCCTGCACCTGTTCCCATTCGATTGCGGCTCCGGTGGCTTCGAGCACTCGCTTTGCCGCGAGGACCACTTCGGGGCCGATGCCGTCCCCGGGGATGAGCGTAACTCTATGCGACACGATTTATTCCCACCCCCCGCTGCACGGACGCTGCCGATGACACGGAAAACCCTCAGCTGCCGTCAGCATCACGTCCCCAGGTGGAATCCCCCATGCTTGCGGATGTGGGCCGCAAGACCGCCGTCCTCGAAGATTCGCTGCATGAACGGGGGAAGCGGAGTTGCCCTGACGGTGGTGCCGCGTGTGAGGTTGCGCACGGTGCCGCGGCCAAGGTCCACCTCGAGCTCGTCCCCGTCGAGGATGCCGCCAGTGTCGCACTCCACCACGGGCAGGCCGGTGTTCACCGCGTTTCTGTAGAAGAGCCTGGCGAAGGATGCTGCGATGACCGCGCCGACCTTCGCGTGGATGAGGGCAAGCGGCGCCTGCTCCCGGGAAGAGCCGCACCCGAAGTTCTTCCCCGCCACGATGAAGTCACCGGGCTTGAGCTTCGCATGGAATCCAGGGTCAAGGTCCTCCATTACGTGCCTCGCAAGTTCGTCCATGTCGAGCGTCTTGAACTTGTACTTCCCGGCGATGATGTAGTCGGTGTTGATGTCGTCGCCGAACCTGTGGGATCTTCCTCTCAAGACCACTTAGCCATCCCCCCTGTGATAACCAGCCGTCGGCCGGGCCTCTTCTTGCACCGTTACCGGAGGAACTTCCTGGGGAGGAACTTCCTGGGGTCAGTGATCTCTCCTGTGATGGCCGAAGCCGCCACCGTCGCGGGGGAGGCGAGGTATATCTCGGCCGAGGAATTGCCCATTCTTCCCTTGAAATTGCGGTTGGCGGTGGATATCACGACCTCGCCGTCCGCGGGCACGCCGGCGTGGGTGCCGACGCACGGCCCGCACCCGGGGACCACTACCGCGGCGCCCGCCTCCAGGAGGATCTTCAGCACGCCCTCGCGCATGGCGTCCATGAGGATGTGTCTGGACGCTGGCGCCACCACGAGGCGCACAGAGGGATGTATCTTCCTTCCCTCGAGTATCGTCGCAGCGACGCGGAGGTCTTCCAGACGGCCGTTTGTGCAGGTGCCGATGAAGGCCTGGTGAATCTCGATCCCTGAGAGGTCCTGAGCATCACATACCTGGTCCACCCTGTGCGGACGGGCTACCTGCGGCGTAAGGCGCGAGACGTCGTACTCGCGCACGTCCGCGTAGGTAGCCTCTTCATCGGCGAAAACCGGGTGGAATCTCCTCTTTGAACGACTGCGCACCCATGCAAGCACTTCGCCGCTGGGGGCGATGATCCCGGCCTTCGCACCCATCTCCACTGCCATGTTGGATAGCGTGAACCTGGCATCCACCCCGAGGTGTTCCACGGCCTCGCCGCAGAACTCGCACGACATGTATGTGGCGCCGGACGCTGTAAGCTTGCCGGCAAGGTACAGCGCCAGGTCCTTGCTATATGTTCCCGCCGGCAGCCGGCCTCCGCACACGATCTTCACGCTCTCCGGCACCTTGAGCCACGTCTTGCCTGTGATGAGGGCTGCCGCGAGATCGGTGGACCCTACCCCGGTGGAGAACGCGCCGAGGCCGCCATAGGTGCAGGTATGAGAGTCGGCTCCTATGACGAGGTCTCCCGGCAGAACGTGCCCGCGCTCTGGGATGAGTTGATGACACACGCCCTCGCCGATGTCATAGAGGATGGTGCCCTGCTCCCTGGCGAAGTCCCTCATGAGTTTGTGCAGGTTGGCCGTGCCCTCGTTGGGGCTGGGCGCGCCGTGGTCTATCACCATGGCGACCTTCGCGGGGTCGAACACTCTCTCGCCGCCCATTTCGCGGAACGCCTTGATGGCGAGAGGGGATGTCCCGTCCTGCCCCATCGCGAAGTCCACGTCAGCCAGGACGATGTCCCCGGCACGCGCGTCGGTGCCCGAGTGGCTTGAGAGGATCTTCTCGGCGATGGTCTTTCCCAAGCTGACGATGCCTCCCTTGTGCGCTGGCGCCGCTCGTTGCTACTTGTGAGCAGACATATCTCTTTTGGCGTCTTCGTATATATATACAAGCTCCTTGTCGAAGAGGGGGCGTTTGAGGTTGACCGCAGCGGCGCGCACTGCGGGCAACATGGCGGCCGCCTCCTCGTCTGTGAGGTTGATGCCATATTCAAGGAACTTCGCCCTGAGCGCGTGCTTCCCGGAATGCTTCCCGATGATGATCTGCCGCTGGAGCCCTACCTCCTCGGGTGGGAAAACCTCGTACGTTTTGGGATTCTTCAGGACTCCATCCGCGTGGATGCCCGACTCATGAGCGAACGTGTTTGCGCCGACGATGGGCTTCGAGGGCGGTATCTCCCTGCCCGAGGCCCTCGCCACGTACTCTGAAATCTCCCTGAACCTGGTGGTCTTGATCCCGAGGTCGATGCCGTAGATGTGCTTGAGGGCCATCACGACCTCCTCGAGAGCCGCGTTGCCTGCGCGCTCGCCGAGGCCGTTTACCGTGACCCCGACGTACCTGGCACCCGCCTGCACGCCCGCCAGGGTGTTGGCGGTCGCCATTCCGAAGTCGTTGTGGGTATGGGTTTCGATGTCGAGCTCGGTCTGCTCGCGAAGGGTCTTTACGCGGTCATACATGGTCAAGGGATCCAGCAGGCCCACGGTGTCGCAGTAGCGGAGCCTGTTCGCGCCCGCGCTCTTCGCCGCCATGGCGAACTCGAGGAGGAAGGCGGGGTCAGCGCGGCTTGCGTCCTCGGCGTTGACCGATATGTACAGACCATGCTGTGCTGCATAGACCACCGCCTGCGTCATGGCGTCGAGGACCTGCTGGCGCGTCATCCGGAGCTTGTGAAAGATGTGTATGTCAGAGACCGAGATGGATATGGCTACGGCATCCACTCCGCATTCGATCGAGGCATCTACGTCTGAGATGACGGCCCTGTTCCACGCCATTATGCTGGCCTCGAGACCCGCGTGGGCGATCAGCTTGACTGCCTCCTTCTCGTCGCCGCCCATGGCGGGGATCCCGGCCTCAATCTGGTCCACGCCGATTTCGTCCAGCATCCTCGCGATCCGCAGCTTCTCCGTGCGGGCAAACACGACACCTGCTGTCTGCTCCCCGTCACGTAGCGTCGTGTCAACGATCAGCACCTTCTTGTCTCTCTCATTCATGGCTTCTTCCCTCCTCTTGTTCTCCGGCGCGATGCATACATATGCATACACGGTGCGGCGATGGTCGGTGCACTCGAGTGTATTACCTGGTAGCCACCAACCAGCGGCAAGCATGTGTATGTATATGGCCCTAAAGTATACCTGTTCGACCCTTCCTGTCAAGGGCGAATTTGCAGCATCATACCTCTTCCGGAAAGCGCAGTACGGAGACCACGCTGGCCCGCCCACCTGCGTCAGCCGCGGTGGCGCGGGCTCAAGGGTGAGCGGCAGGAGAAGGGGCGATTTGCGAGGAATAGTAAAATTGTCGACCGGCACGCAGTGACAGGCTGCTTTCATGGGAGGAATTCGGTTGGTTCTCGTCTCGTGCGGTTATGTGCCACTTGAGATCCCGCTTGCCCTCGGGATGCCGGCGAAGAGGGCCGTGTTCTGGGGGCCGGGTCCCTCCTGCGAGGCCTATCTTCCGCGCGACTTCTGCTCGTACGCGAAGGCATTCGTCCGTGAATACCTGCAAGACGAGCGCATCGCCGTGGCCGGTTCCTGCGATGCCATGAGGCGCGCCTGCGACGTACTGCGCTACTTCGGCCTTGCCCGAGAGGTCCATTTCGTGGATGTGCCCCGAGCTCGCGGCGGCGGTGCCGAGGCCTACTATGCCGAGGTGCTGAGGGAGTTCGCCCAGGGTCTTGCGGGTATATCAGGCCGCGAACCGGGCGGGGCCGGGAGACTCGTGGACAGTGTGGACGGTCCGTCGTTCCAGCGGAGGCTTCTTGCCGTCACGCGCTCCATGAACCGGATCCGCAGCGGGCTCTTGCGGGTGTTCGAGCTTCAGGCGGCCGGGCATATGTCGGCTGTGGATGCGATGTGCCTGACGCTTGAGGTGAACGATGCCCTTGGAGGGGAGTTGAAGGGTGACCTCGAGAACCCTCGCATTGTCGCGCAGCCGGATGGCGGAAGGGGTCCGGGGGACGGAGATGAAGCTGCCACGGCGCTTGCGATAGCTGCGGCCGTGCTTGAGAGCGCGACGCACCGCGTCGATGCCACCGGAGATGGACGTGCAGGGGACCAGAGCGTGCGTGTTGGGGTTTCGGGGACGTGCCTTCTGGAACCCGCGCTTCTCGGCGTCCTCGAGGGCGCAGGGCTTGCGGTGGCTTTCGTCGATTCGTGCCTCGGGTCGCGCAGCTTCGGCCTCGAGGTTCCGGTGGACGCAGGCTCCCATGAAACGGAGAACGGGGCGGATGGGGCGGACGGGGTGGGCGCGTGCGCGGACGCGGATGGTCCTGGCGGGGCGCGACCTGACCCGTTCCGCATGCTCGCCCGCGCGTACCTGAGTAAGCCCGCGTGTCCCAGGATGTTCGTGGGAGATGCGCGAGCGCGGCGTCTCCGGGCACTCGCCCGTTCATCGGGGGCCCAGGGGATCGTATACTTCGCGCCCAAGTTTTGCGACCACGCGTATTACGATTTCGCAGAGCTGAAGGGGCAGGTGAGCGAGGGAGAAGCGCTGCCCATGCTTCTTCTGGAGGGCGAGTACGGGTCAGCCGGATCCGGGCAGACCCTTACCCGCGTCACTGCATTCAGGGAGATGCTGGAAGGACGGTTGGGGCTGGGATGATGCACCTCGGCATCCCATCGAGGCTTCGTCGGACGGCCCGCCGAGCGACCGGGCGAGCGGCCCGGTGGGCGGTGGCCCGGCCGGAGGTCCTGCTGCGGGGGCGCTGGGCATACCAGACCGCCTTCGCTGCGCTTCCGTTGCTTGAGGTGCGCGGGGCGAAGGCGTACCAGGTCGCGGCGATAAGATGCGTGCTCTCGGATCTCGCCGATGGCTATCTCGGCCGCAAACCCTGCATGTTCACGAGCGCCTTCGTGCCCACCGAGCTCGTTTACGGCCTCGGCGGCGTGCCGTTCCTGCCTGAGGTGGCCGCCGGCCTTGCGGCAGCTTTCGGCCTTGCCACAAGGAGCCTCTCGGCCTGCGAGGCCCTCTGGTACTCGCCGGACCTTTGCAGCTTCCACCGGGCTGGCCTGGGCGGGGCCGCAGCGGGTCTTCTGCCGCGCCCGTCCGCCGTCATCGTCACGTCCCACCTGTGCGACGGGGGCAAGAGGTCGCTCTTTGACATCAGCAGGCTCGCCGGATGCCCGTTCTACATGCTGGACGTCCCGTACGTCCATTCCGACCGGGCCACGCGGTGGCTTGCTTCCCAGATCGAGCAGGTGGCCGGTGACCTCGCGCGGCGCGTGCCGGGTCTTTCCCTCGAGGGGCTGGCGCAGGCGCTTCGCCGCTCCAACGAGGCTCTTGCCGAATACGAGCGAGTCTCGGCGCTCAGGCGAAACGCGCCGGCCCCATGGCGCGGGTCCGAGGCGCTGAACTACGTCCTTCTGTTCCTGTGGTCGTGGGGAAGCCCTTCGCTTGCACCGTTCTATCGCGCGCTCCGGCTGCATCTCGAGCGGACGATTGCCACAGGTGACTTCCCGGTCCGGGATGAGCGGCACAGGCTCCTGTGGCTGAACCTCAGGCCCTACCATGATACAAGGGTGTTCAAGCATCTCGAAGGCGACCGGGCTTCGTCGGTGGCTTTCGAGGAATACAGCTTCGCATACTGGCCCAGCCTGGACCCCCGCGATCCCTTCGCGAGCCTTGCGGAGAAGATGATGTCAAACTTCGGCTGGGGCCCGATCGAGCGCCGGCTCGAAGTCATCGAGAGGCTTGTGGACGACTATTCCATCGACGGAGTGGTGCAGTTCGCCCAGTGGGGGTGCAGGCAGTCCAACGGCGGTGCAGCAATCATCGCCAGGGAGCTCAGGAAGAAGGGCATTCCCTTCCTCAATCTGGACGGAGACGGGGTCGACGCGAGATGCGGAACCGAGGCGCAGGCCATCACCAGGCTCGGGGCCTTCATAGAGCTTCTCGATGGGCGGAGGGGCGGGTGATACAGGATGTTTGTGGCTGGAATAGACGTGGGGTCAACAACCACGAAGGCCGTCCTCCTGAATGACGGGAAGCTTGCGGGGACGCACGCGATGCCCACGGGGGTGGACCTTGCCGCCGCGGCTGACGAGTGCCTTCGTGTGGTCTGCCGCGCGGCTGGTGTGGGTCCTGACAGGCTTGCGGCCCTCGTGGCGACCGGGTATGGCAGGGACAGGGTGACCGGTGCCGCGAGGACGGTGACCGAGATCACGTGCCACGCCCGTGGCGCGCGGGCCCTCGTCGCGTCGGCGCGGGTGGTGGTGGACGTCGGAGGCCAGGACTCGAAGGTCATCCGGCTGGACGATGACGGCATGGTCGCGGACTTCGTGATGAACGACAAGTGCGCGGCGGGCACCGGAAGGTTTCTCGAGGTGATGGCCGAGAGGCTGAACGTTCCGCTGGAGGAGTTCGGCATGAGGTGGCGAAAGGCGAAGGAGGCCGCGAGGATCTCCAGCACCTGCACGGTTTTCGCTGAGTCCGAGGTCATAAGCCTGCTCTCCCGTGGCGTGGTCCCGGAGCCGATAATCAAAGGCCTGTGTGACGCGGTGGCTGACAGGCTGGCGGGGATGGTGCACCGGGTAGGGCTGGGCGGCGGGGTGGTCATGACCGGGGGCGTGAGCCGGAACGACGGCGTCAGGAGGTCGCTGGAGGAGAGGCTCTCCTGCCGGGTGACAGTCCCGGAGGAGGCGCAGTTCGCCGGGGCGTACGGAGCCGCCCTCATCGCTTTCGAGATGACGTCGTACGTTCTGAGCAGCCAAGTACGGCGCCCCAAGTGAGGGTGCGTTGATCCCTGGTCCGTTTTCCAGTAGTTGCTGGGTTGCCGGTGATTGCCGGGGCGGGGCGCCTGGAATCTGGCTGGCCTCAAAGCGCCCAATTCGAACGCATCTCACCGCGCGCTGTCCCCGGAGGGCAACACCGGCAACCCTGGCGAGGACCTGCGCGCTGAAAAGCAGCGCGAATTCGTGGTGATCTGCATAGGCGCTGACGCTGGGGGCAGGTTCGCGCGGGCTGGAACTTTCGCCCACGCTCCACCGTTCTATTGGAGTGGTCTTCCAGCGAGGCACGTTGCGACCGCCCGTCCCGGATGTGGGTGCGCGCCCCGCCTTCGCCCGTGACGGGCTTTTGGTCGCCTTGGATCGCGACGCCGCCGCCTCGGGTCGAGGCGCGCGAAACGTGCGGGGACGCGCGAGATGTGTGGTGCGCAATGAAATGATCCATGATGCGCTAATGAACGGAAAGGGGGAACACGTTGCTGTGATCGAGGTGAAGAACCTCACCAAAACGTATGGCAGGGCGAGAGGGATTGAGGAGCTCACATTCTCCGTGGAGAAGGGCGAGATCCTCGGGTTTCTCGGGCCGAACGGCGCCGGGAAGACCACGACGATGCGGATCATAACGGGGTACCTGGCGGCGACCTCGGGCACCGTCAGGGTCGCGGGGTACGACGTGTTCGAGGACCCTATGGAGGCGAGGCGGAGGATCGGGTACCTTCCCGAGAACCCGCCCCTCTACCGCGAGATGACGGTCAGGGGCTACCTGCACTTCGTGTGCGAAATCAAGGGTATCCCCAGGTCCCGACGTTCGGGGCACATCGCAAGGGTCGTGGAGGCGTGCGGCCTGGGCCCGGTGTACGGGCGTCTCATCCAGAACATCTCGCGCGGGTTCAGGCAGAGGGTGGGGCTTGCCCAGGCGCTCGTCGGAGACCCTGACGTCCTCATACTGGACGAGCCCACCGTGGGGCTCGACCCGAGGCAGATCATAGAGATCCGGGAGCTTGTCCGCGGCCTCGGAAGCAAGCACACGATCATCCTTAGCTCGCACGTTCTTCCCGAGGTGAGCATGGTGTGCGGCAGGGTCGTGATCATAAACAACGGCCGCCTCGTCGCCATCGACACGCCGGAGGGCCTGGCGCGCAGGCTGCGCGGATCGCGATGCCTTGCGGTGCGCGTGCGCGGCCCGAGGGACGGGGTCGTGGCAGATGTGGGCGCGCTTGCCGGCGTGAGGTCGGTCTCGGTCGGGGAGGCGGGAAGCGGCGCCGGCACACCAGGCGGGCCGGCCGGCGAGGTGGTTCTGTCTGTCGAGACGGAACTTGCGGCGGATGTGCGTGAGGCGCTCTTCTTCAAAATGGCCGAGCGCGGATGGCCCATCCTGGAGATGAGGTTCGTCGACCTCAGCCTCGAGGATGTATTCCTCAGGCTCACCACCGAGGAGAAGCTGGACGACGCATCGGAGGTGGCGGCAAGTGCTTAAGACATGGTCCATCTTCAAGCGGGAGGTCGCGGCGTACTTCCTCTCGCCCATCGCTTATGTCATGGGAGCGGTGTTCCTCGTGCTCTCCGGGTACTTCTTCTCCATCCTCCTCTTCGCGACCAGGAGCGCGAGCATGCAGGGGACATTCGGAAACATGGCGGTCACGTTCATCTTCGTGGCCCCGGTGCTCACCATGCGGTTGCTTGCGGAAGAGAAGAAGCTCGGCACGGATGAGCTCCTCCTGACGTCTCCTGTCAGCATCACCTCGATCGTGGTCGGGAAGTACCTCGCGAGCGTCCTCACCTACCTCGTGTTCCTGGCGGTCACCCTCATCTACCCGGCCATCCTCAGGCACTACGGCAGCCCCGACATGGGCCCCATCTACTCAGGCTACATCGGCATGTTCCTGTTCGGCGCAGCCTGTCTTGCGGCGGGGACTTTCGCATCGGCGCTCACTGAGAATCAGATGGTCGCCGGGATCGTGGGGTTCGGCATCCTTCTTCTCTTCTGGATCTTGAGCTGGGTCAGCGCGGCGGTGACGGGACCCGCCGGGCAGGCGATATCGATGTTATCCATTCTGAAGCACTTCGATGACTTTCAGAAGGGGATCATAGACATCTCCCACACCTTATACTATCTCAGCTTCGTATTCGTCTTTCTGTTCCTTGCCGTAAGGACCATCGACTCCAGGAGGTGGAGCGCATGAGACTTGCCATTCCTCGCGCGTGCCCGGTGCGCAGGCTCATCGTGAGCCGCAGGATGCGCTATGGGTCCAACGCTCTGGTGCTGACGTGCGCCGTGGTTGCGATAGTCCTCATGGCGAACTTCATCGTGGCGCGCCACCCGGCCAAGCTGGACCTTACACAGAACAAGATGTACACCCTCTCGGAGGAGACGCGCCAGGTCCTTCGCAAGGTCGACAGGGACATCAAGATAACGGCGTTCTTCCCTGAGGGAGATCCCGTGGGCGAGATGGTGAAGGACCTTCTCAAGGAGTACACGCGGCTATCCCCGAAGATATCCGTGTCGTTTGTCGATCCGGACAAGAACCCGTCGCTTGCGAAAAGGTACGAGATCACTGCATATGGGACGTCCGTGGTCGAGTCGGGGGCGAAGTCCCGCAAGGTGATGCAGTACGACCTCGTGGAGTATGGCGGCGACTCCCAGACGCCGGGGTTCGCGGGAGAGCAGGCGTTCACCCGGGCCATAATCGGCGTTCTCCAGGAGGAGGAGAAGTCGATCTGTTTCCTTGTCGGCCATGACGAGCGCGACCTCATACAGGACTACTGGCAGGCGAGGTCGTTCCTCGAGGGCGAGGGGTACGCCACGAAAACCCTCAATCTGGCGACCGAAGGCAAGGTCCCACAGGATGCGGCGCTCCTGGTGATAGCAGGCCCTCAGAAGGACCTTGCGCCGAAAGAGGTCGAGGCAGTCCAGGATTATGTCAACCGTGGCGGCAGCGTCATGGTGCTCGCCGAGCCGCTCCGGCAGAAAGGGCAGCTTTCGAACCTCAAGGCCATGGTGGCAAGGTGGGGCGTGGGCATGAACGATGATGTGGTCATCGACCCCGCGAGTCACTACTTCCTTGACGCCGGGAGCCCGATTCCCGAGGTGCGGTACCACGACATCACCATGAAACTCGCGAGCGCGAAACTCGGGTGCGTGCTGCCGAGGAGCCGGAGCCTGTATGAGGTGAAGGACACGAGAGACTCGGGCGTTACTCTGACGGCGCTTCTCGAAACCTCCGGTGAGTCGTGGGGTGAGACGGACCTTGCAGCGAAGCGGGTGTCGTTCGACGCGAAGACCGACATCAAAGGGCCCCTTGTGCTCGCGTACGCTGTTGAGCGCGCCCTGGAGCCGAAGGTCGAGGCGAAAGAGGCCAAGGAGGCGTCGGCAGGCGACGGTGCGAAGGAGGTGGCCAGGGCGACGGGCGCAGGCAGCGCAGGGCCAAGGGCGAGGATGCTCGTGCTGGGCAATGCGGGCTTTCTCGACAACGACGTGGTGACGTTCCAGGGGAACATCGACCTCTTCATGAACTCGGTGAGCTGGCTTGTCGGCAAGGAGGAGTCCATCGCCATACGTGCGAAGTCTCCCAGCTTCAACCAGGTATACCTCACGGACGCGCAGGCGGGCTTCGTGTTTTACTCCACGGTCGTCGGGCTGCCGCTGCTCTTCGTGCTGGTCGGCGGCGGCGTGTGGCTGAGGAGGCGTAACCTATGAGGAAGTTCGCGAGCACTCTTGTCGCCCTTGCAGTGCTGGTCGCCCTTGGGGCGTACATCCTTTTCGTAGAAGGCGTGAGGTCTCCGGAGAAGGATGCGGATAAGGTCGTAATCGATGTGCCGGCTGACGACGTCACGCACGTCGCCATAGAGCAGGCGTCAGGCCGTGTGGAGGTCGCGAGAAGCACGGGCGACGGCGAGGGTAAATGGGGGATCACGTTCCCACGGCGCGTTGCCGCGGGCGAGGCCGCGGTGAAGGCTCTCGTCGATGCCGCTTCGAACCTGAAGTGCGAGAAGAAGGTGACGGGAAGCGTCGGTGCCGGCGACCTCGAGGCTTTCGGGCTCAAATCCCCCTGGCTCAAGGTGACCCTTGATACGAAGCAAGGGGAAAAGACCATCCTCGTGGGGGCCGAGACGCCTGTCGGCGGCGCTCGCTACGCGAAGCTGGCCGACTCCGATCCGGTCTACACCCTCGCGTCGAGCACCGTGTCCGCCCTTGCCAAGAGCCTCGACGACCTGCGCGAGCGGCAGGTTTTCGGGGTTTCGAGCGATTCCGTCACTGCCCTGCGCCTCGTGGCGCCCGGAGGGCAGGACATCAGGCTGGAGAAAAGGGGCGGAGGGGAGGGCGAGTGGCGCATCGTCCATCCCTTCGACGACGAAGCGGACAGGTGGAAGGTGAGCGACCTCATCTGGGACCTGACCGGTCTCAGCGTAAGCGAGTTCGTGGACGACGAGGGCAAAGACCTCGCGCGGTGGGGGCTTGACCGCCCGAGGCTGCGCGTGGACGCTCACAGCTCCGACCGGCCCTCGCCGCTTGAGCTCTTCGTGGGCGCTCCAGGCCCGGACGGCAAGGGCTTCTACGTGCGCACTTCCGACTCGCTCTCGGTGTACCTGGTCAATCCGACGGCATTCTCGCCCCTTGAGACCGGGGCGCTTGACCTCGTCAAGAAGGAGCTTCTCTCGTGGAACGACGACGACCTGATACGCGTCACCTGCGTGGACCAGGGGAAATCCGTGGCCTTCCTGAAAGAGGGCAAGGAATGGAAGACCGTGCCGCCTGACCTGGGTACCGGGACGACAGCCGGGATCCTGCCCCGTAGCACGCCCGCGCCGCAGACACCCGAAGTCGTCAAGGAGGGCGAGAAGTGGCAGCTCAAGGCGGGCGAAAAGCGGTATTCGTCAGATGACATGGGTGAGCTCCTGTCAGCCGTGCGCGACGTCACCGTGGCCATGGTGGTCCAGGGCGCGGTGGCCGGGGCCGACGACGCCCGCTACGGCCTCGACCGACCCAGGGTCCGCGTGGAACTCGACCTTGGCGACGGCAAGGTCCTGGAGCTGAAAGTGGGCGCGGGCGCCCGCGGTGGCGGTGGGCACTATGTCACGGCAACAGGCAGGGGGCTCGTGTACGTTGTCGAGGAGAAGAAGGTGCAGGCGCTGGAGGGCGCGATCCAGGCGTTGGGCTGAATGTGGGTCTCGCTCAAAGAGGCGTACCCGCCTGTCCGGCCTCTCTGGCTCGAGGTCGGGGTTCGTCAGCTCCTCCGCGTTTTCCGATGGCAGCTGGTCTCGCGGTGATCCTCCTCATTCAGGGTACGCGTCATGGCTCGCTGCCATCTGCAGCAGGCGGCGACTTTTCCGCGAATGTGCAGGAGTCCGGTGGCCGGGCGATGAAGTATTAGCCCTGGGCTGATGAAAAAGGGCGGCGCAGCACCGCAGGGCAGGAGGCTGGCACATGAGGGCCACCGCGTTCGCACAGGGGATTCTGACGAGCCTTGGTCAGCCGCGGCGCAGGTGCCACCGTGACGCTCGTCCGGGAATCCGGCAGGGGGACGCGCCGACGCGCCTCGCCCGTCGGCCCCGCACTGCGACAGGGATGCCGATGGCTGCGGCCCTTGTGGCGCTCGCAGCGATGACCCTCTGGGCCGCTGTGACGGGGGCGAACACCGCAGGTGCAGGCGCCGGAGGCGCGAGCGGGGGCGGCCAGCTCGCGGTCCACTTCATCGATGTCGGCCAGGGCGACTCCGTCCTCATCCTGGCCCCGTCGGGAAAGACGATGCTCATCGATGGTGGTCCGGCTGATGCGTCCGAGCGGCTGGTCGCCTACCTGAAGGCACAGAAGGTCTCGAGGATCGATGTGCTGGTGGCCACCCACCCTCACGCGGACCACATAGGCGGTCTTGTGGAGGTGCTTCGCACGTTCCCGGTGGACCTAGTGGTGGATTCGGGGAAAGTCCACACGACGGCGACGTACGAGCGATTCCTCACCCTTATAGACCAGAAGAACATCCGGTTCCGGCTGGGGCGGGCTGGGGACGGCATCGATCTCGGCCCCGGGCTCGCCGCCAGGATCCTGCACCCAACAGAGCCGCTTCCGGAGAACATGAACGACTGTTCGGTCGTAGTCAGGCTGGAATACGGCAAAGTCAGCTTCCTCTTCACAGGCGATGCGCAGAGGGACGCAGAGAACGCCATGCTGAAGAGCGGGGCGCACCTTCGCGCGGCGGTCCTCAAGGTCGCCCACCACGGGAGCGGGACCTCGTCGAGCCCATGGTTTCTCAAGGCGGTGAAGCCTGGCGTCGCGGTGATCCTGGTCGGGGCGGGAAACTCGTACGGCCATCCTCACCGGACAACCCTCCTGAACCTGGCGGACTACACAGACAGGGTGTACCGCACCGACGTTGACGGCGACGTGGTCGTCACCACGGACGGGACCACGTTCCGGGTGGATACGGCGCGTGCGGGGCCGTGACTACAGGGAGGGGTTTCGCGCGGCGGACGAGGCACGCGGCAGCGCGTTAGTGAGAGGCGTCGGGCCCTTCGAGGGGGAAGGCCTGCCACGTCCATGCTGGCATGGGGTGGTGCCCACGCGGTAGGCCGCCAGGTCCGGGATTGGCGAGGGCCGGATTGATGAGGAAGGAAGGTGGAGTCATGCTCGATGTACTGAAGTCGGCTCTGGCAGGAGCGCCGGGTTACGCGGAGATCAGATACCACAGGCGGCTCCAGACAGCCATCGATGCGCGGAACGGCACGCTCAAGCGCGTGGAGCGGCGCACCCTGGCGGGTGCCGGCGTGCGATGCCTCGTCGATGGGTCGTGGGGGTTCGTTTCGACCACAGACGTAACCCGAGAAGGGCTCGTAAAGGCGATCGCCGAGGCGTCCGACGCGGCGAGGGCGGGCGCCCGCCTGAGGCGGGAGAAGGCGAGGCTTGCGCCGGCCCGCCTCGGGAAAGGGGAGTTCATCTACCAGGCCCGCGAAGACGAGCCGGACATGGCTGCGAAGATTGGAGTCGTTATGGCTGCCGAGAAACGCATGCGCGAGGTCTCGCCGCTCGTTGTGGGAAGCATCGTGATCTACACCGAATATGCAGACGAGAAGTGTATCGTGACGTCCGACGGCGCCGAGGCGCACATCGTGGACCATAAGCCCAGTTTCCACGTGTTCGCCACGGTCGGCCGGGGCGAGGAGCGTGAGACGGCCGCCAAGGGTTGGGGGGTCACCGGCGGCTGGCATGACCTCATGAGAAAGCGGGACCTCGACAGGATGGTTGATGAGGCGGTGGACCTCGCCGTAAGGAAACTCGACGCAGGTTATGCGAAGGGCGGCCAGTACACTATCATCCTTGACCCGCAGCTTGTGGGGGTGCTGTCCCACGAGGCCATAGGGCACACGGTCGAAGCGGACTTCGTACAAAGCGGGTCCGTCGTGAAGGACAAGATCGGCGAGAAGGTCGCGTCCGACCTCGTGACGCTGGTGGACGACGGCACCATGCGTGGCGCGGCAGGCATGGCGCTCGTGGACGACGAGGGCGTGCTGGGCGAGCGGACGGTCATCATCGAGAAGGGGGTCCTCAGGAACTATCTTCACAGCCGCGAGTCGGCGGCCGCGTTCGACACGGTACCGCACGGCAACGCACGGGCGTTCACTTACCGCGATGAGCCGATCATAAGGATGACGAATACGTTCATCCTCCCGGGCGATTCGAAGCTCGACGACATGATCGCCGGTATCGAGGACGGCTTTCTCCTCAGGGAGATGGGGCAGGGAGGGCAGGCGGACGCCACAGCCGAGTTCATGTTCGGGGTCTCGGAGGCATACCGGATCAGGCACGGGAAGGTCGGTGAGCTTGTCAAGGGCATAACCATCTCCGGTCAGGCGTTCGACGTGCTGAAGAGCGTGGACGCGGTCTCCGGCGAGTTCGAGCTCAACCTGGGTTCGGGTCACTGCGGCAAGTGGCAGCCTGCGAAGGTCGATGCGGGTGGGCCGTACCTCCGGTGCCGCGTGACCATCGGCGGACGCCATGAGTGAAGGAGGGCGTGGCATGAAGGGCGTGGAACTCTGCGATGAACTCGTGCACCGCGCAAGAGCGAGGGGTGCTGACGAGGCCGAGGTTTATTACCTTAGAACGCGCAAGCTCGAGGCGGTCTTCGAGAAGAACGACCTCCAGGTGCCCAAGGGCGACACATACGAGGGGGTCGGGGTGCGCGTGATCCGCGGCGCAAGACAGGGGTTTTCCGCAACGAACGTGCTGACAGACGAGGCTGTGGACGATGCCATCTGCGCGGCGCTTGCCATAGCGGCGGCATCGCCGGAGGACCCGAACCACGTACTTCCGGAGCCGTCGGAGACGCGGCCGGTGCCCGGGATTTACGATGAGAGGGCGGAGGGCCTTGCGCTGGAAGACGCCCTCGACCTCGGGCGCAGGTTCGTGGAGTCGGCGAGGGGATACGACCGTCGCGTCACCATCGACTCCGCCAGCTTCGTCGTGCAGGTCGGCGAGCGCGCCATCGTGAACTCGGAGGGCGTGCGCCTGTCGGAGAGAGGGACCAGTTTGTCGTGTGTGGGCATGGGATTCGCCCGCGACGGCGACGATGTGTCGTCGTTCGACGTGGAGTACTCGGGATCGTGCGTCCTGGCGGACATCGACCCGGAGGCGAGCGGGCGGCGGCTCGCCGAGAAGGTTGTGAAGGCTCTTGGGGCGACGACCGTCCCCAGCTTCAAGGGGGCCGTAATAATCACGCCCTACGCCGGCGGCGAACTCATCGCGGAGCCCATCGTGTTTTCGGTAAGCGCCGAAAACGTCCAGAACGGAAGGTCCCGATGGGCGGGGAAACTCGGGGCGAACGTGGCGTCGGGGCTTCTTCGCGTCACCGACGACCCGCGCATTCCTGGGGGCGTGGGCTCGACCTCGTTCGATCGCGAGGGGGTGCCGCCTGAGCCGCTCGAGATCATCGGAGGCGGGGTGCTTGGACACTATCTCTACAACTGCTATACTGCGCGCAAAGACGGCGTGCGGTCCAACGGGCGCGCGGTCGGGAGCGACCAGACGACGCCCGGAATCGGCACCACCAACCTCGTCATCGCGCCCGGCACGATTTCCCTTGACGAGATGGTCCGGAATACCCCGAAGGGCCTCATAGTCAACAGGTTCTCGGGGAACCTCGACCCTGTCAGCGGCGACTTCTCCGGCGTGGTCAAGGGCGGCCACTACATCGAGAATGGCGAGATCGCAAAGCCAGTCAAAGAGGTGATGATCGCAGGAAACATCTACGAACTATTCGCACACATAGTGGCCGTATCAAGAGAAGCAGTAACCATCGGCGACATGAGGCTGCCTTACATCCAGCTCGAAGGTGTGTCCGTGACGGGCAAGTGAGGGCGGGTGCCCACCTTGCAAGCACTCGACGGGCAGGGGATGAGGGGTGGCCGAATCCGGACGGATTGGAGGCGATCGTATGGGTTGCAACGGGTTACGGGAGATCCATGTATCGGGCGTCACATCTGCCATCAAGAAGCTGTGTGTCAGCGCGAACTGCAACGTTCCGCGCGAGACCATAGGCGCGCTCGAACGCGCGGTGGAGACGGAGGAGTCCCCGGTGGGCAGGGAGGTCCTCAAGCAGATACTCGAGAACCACCGGATTGCACGGGAAGAAGGGGTCCCTGCATGCCAGGACACAGGGGTGGCGATGGTCTTTCTTGAGGTAGGGCAGGATGTCCACTTCGTCGGCGGCGACCTTTATGCGGCCATCAACGAGGGCGTGAGACAGGGCTACACCGAAGGATACCTTCGGAAGTCCCTGGTGAACGACCCCCTTTTCAAGAGGGTGAACACCGGGGACAACACGCCTGCCATGATCTACGTCGATATCGTCCCCGGCACGAATGTCAAGATAACGGTGGCGCCCAAGGGCGGCGGCGCGGAGAACATGAGCGGCGTCGCCATGCTGACGCCTGCGGCCGGAGTGGAGGGCGTGAAGAAGTTCGTCGTGGAGCGTGTCCAGAAGGCCGGCTCCAACCCCTGCCCTCCGGTGGTGGTCGGGGTCGGGATCGGAGGGACCTTCGACCGCGTAGCGCTACTCGCGAAGAAGGCGCTCCTGCGGCCTGTAGGGTCCCGCAACCCTGACCCGGTGTACGCGAAGCTGGAAGAGGAACTCCTCACAGAGATCAACAAGCTTGGCATCGGGCCGCAGGGGTTCGGCGGGAGGACCACGGCGCTCGCCGTGAACATCGAGTATGCGCCCTGCCACATCGCGAGCATGCCCGTGGCGGTGAACCTCAACTGCCACGTCGGCCCGCACGAAACCGTTGTGCTCTGAGCGCCCAGTTGAAGGAGGCATCACAGGTGGCCATCGAAATATCTACTCCGCTCACTGATGAAGTCGTTGCCAGGCTGAAGGCTGGCGACAACGTGAGGATATCGGGAATCCTGTACACGGCGCGGGACGCTGCGCACAAGAGGTTGGTGGCGCTGCTTGCCGAGGGGAAGGAGCTTCCCACGGATATCCGGGGGCAGATCATATACTATGTTGGCCCGACACCGGCACGCCCCGGCCTGCCCATCGGCTCAGCAGGACCCACCACCAGCTACAGGATGGACTCATACGCCCCGCTTCTCATGGAGCACGGACTCAAGGGTATGATCGGGAAGGGAAGCCGCTCCCAGGCTGTGAAGGACGCCATGATCAGGTTCAAGGCCGTGTACTTCGCCGCCATCGGCGGCGCCGGCGCGCTTCTTGCGAAGTGCGTGAAGGCGTCGGAGCTCGTGGCGTACGAGGACCTCGGCCCTGAGGCCATCAGGAAGTTGACGGTGGAAGGCTTCCCGGCCGTGGTGGTGAACGACATATACGGGAACGACCTCTACGAGGATGGCGTTCGGAAGTACCGTGTGAGCTAAGTGTGGGTTCAGCGGTCACTGCCACCTTTCCAGGGGCTCGCGGTGTCACGCCTCGGGGACGGCGCGCTCGCGGCACGCCTCGTCACTTTTCGCGCTTGAGGCTGGCCGAATCGGGAGCGCCCCACTGTGCAAGCACCGGCAACCCGGAGGCTTCTGCCAAACCGGCACGGATTTGTGAAGCGACACTCGGACCCGGAGCGGATGCAGCGGCCAGGCTGCCCAGGACGACCAGCACCGGGAGCAGTTCGCAAGTGAGGCGCGCACCCGGGGCCGGTCGCTTCCGGGCACGTTTTGCTGTGCGCGTGTGTCCGGAGATCGATGGAGGATGTGAGTGTACCGATGTTGAGGCCTATTGTGTGGGACGGGACAGCCCTCGAACTCCTCGACCAGACCCGGCTGCCGCTGGAGAGGAGGTATGTCAGGTGCGTAAACTATCGGGATGTCAGGGACGCCATCCGCACGATGAAGGTGCGCGGAGCGCCGGCCATCGGGGTGAGCGCCGCGTATGGTATGGTGCTCGCATCCCGTGAATTCCCTGCGGATGACCGCGGCCCATATATCGAGCGCCTGCGGGCTGCGGCGCAAGATCTCGTGGCCGCGAGGCCCACGGCCGTGAACCTGGCGTGGGCCGTGAAGAAGATGCTTCACGTGGCCCTAGGGTGCGCAGACCGGCGCGGGATCCCAGAGGCCGTGGAAGCCGCGGCCCGGGCGATGGAGGCGAAAGACGTGGAGGCCAACCGGCGGATCGGCCAAAACGGGGCGAGCCTGCTTGGTGATCCGGTGACGATCCTGACGCACTGCAACGCCGGTTCGCTCGCTACGGCCGGGTATGGCACGGCGCTGGGCGTGGTGCGGGCGGCGGTGGAGCGGGGGAAGCGCGTGCACGTGTTCGCCGACGAGACTCGTCCATACCTCCAGGGCGCGCGGCTCACCGCGTTTGAGCTTCTCGAAGACGGCATCCCGGTGACGCTTATCACCGACAACATGGCTGGCTACGTGATGAGCCTTGGCAAGATCGACTGCGTCATCGTGGGGGCCGACAGGATCGCAGCAAACGGAGACGTGGCGAACAAGATAGGCACCTACGCCGTGGCGGTGCTCGCGAAGGAGAACGGCGTTCCGTTTTATGTGGCGGCTCCCGTGTCAACGCTGGACCTTACGTGCCCGACCGGCCAGGGCATCCCCATAGAGGAGAGAGATCCGAGGGAGGTCACGGAGATGCTCGGGCACAGGATCGCCCCGGATGGGGTCGGCGTGTTCAACCCTGCGTTCGATATCACCCCGGCACGATACATCACCGGGATCATCACCGATGAAGGAGTAGCTCGTCCTCCGTTCGAGAAGAGTCTGAAGGACCTGGCGAACTGAAGCAAACAGGCGAGCATTGACCTGGCGCCAGGCCCTCAGGACAGCGGCGTCACAGTGTGAGTTCGAAGACGCCTGCCACTGCTCCAGGGGCTGCCGGTGCTCTCCCTCCGGGGTCGGCGCGCTTGCGGCGCGCCTCCGTGAAACTCGGCGTTCCGGCTTGCCAAGTCTCAAAGACCCCGCCGCCCAAGCGACGGCGACCCGGAACGCACTGGCAAGCCGGCCGAGACCGGTGAAACCATACTTGGCGGGAATCCACAAACGAACGTGGTGATGCGTGATGAAGGAGACGCGAATGCTGCCGATACTGAAGATCTGCCCCGGACAGGTCTCCCCCTATGTGGTCGTCTGCGGCGACCCCGGAAGGACTCATGTCATCGCAAAGCGCCTCGAGGACGCCCGCGAGATCGCGTACAGCCGCGAGTATCGCGTGGTGAACGGCGTCTATCGGGGCGCGCCCGTGACGATCGCTTCCCACGGCGTCGGGGCGGCTGGGGCGTGCGTGTGTTTCGAGGAGCTCATCAAGGCGGGCGCCAGGGTGCTCATCAGGGTGGGGACGGCCGGGTCGCTGAGCCGCTCCATCGTGGACGGGGACCTTATAGTCACCACGGGTGCCGTGCGGGAGGACGGGGTGACCTCCCAGCTCGTCCCGCTGTCCTTCCCTGCCATTGCCGACGGGAAGGTGGTTGACGCCCTGTACGAGGCGGGCGTGAAGCGTGGAGCCAGGCTCGCCAAAGGCGTGGTGCTCACGGTGGGGGCGTTCTATCCGGGCATCCTGCCGCTCCCGAACGCCGAGATGAGCCGGGCGGGAGCCATAGGCGTTGAGATGGAGGTGTCGGCTCTCTTCATCGTGGCTGCCCTGCGCGGCGCGCGCGCGGGCGCGATCCTCGCGGTGGACGGCATGGCAATCGAGTTCGAGGGCGATGCGTACAACCCCAACCGCGAGGTGGTGGCGAAAGCCATCGAGCTCGAGGCCGAGATCGCCCTTGACGCCGTGGCACGGCTTGCGGGCGAGGAAGGGTGAGCCGGAAGGATCGAGAGGGTGAGGTTTTGTGCGTGCGGTCGTCTTCGACGGTGAGCGCCTCCTGGTGCAAGACAGCTTTCCCGTCCCTGGAAGAGGCAAAGGCGAGGCCCTTGTGCGGGTGCGGCTCGCGGGCATATGCAACACCGACCTTGAGATCACCCGAGGATACCTCGGGTATACCGGCATCCTGGGCCATGAGTTCGTCGGGACGGTGGAGGATGCGGATGAGCCGGCCCTTGTGGGTAGCAGAGTGGTCGGCGAGATAAACATACCCTGCGGGGAGTGCTCCATGTGCCGCATGGGCTACCCCCGGCACTGCCAGCGCATCCGCACCATGGGAATGCGTGCGTGGCCTGGCTGCTTCGCTGATTACACGGTGCTGCCGTGCGAAAACCTCCATCCCGTCCCGGGGTCGGTGAGCGACCGCGAGGCCGTCTTCACCGAGCCTCTCGCGGCGGCAGTGGAAGTGCTGGAGCAGGTCCACATTCGCCCGTCCGATAGTGTCGTGGTGCTCGGCGACGGAAAGCTCGGCCTTCTCGTGGCCCAGGCTGTCCACGCCTCGGGGCACCACGTGATCCTCATCGGACGACACGAGGAGAAACTGGACATCGCGCGGAAGGCCGGCATCGAGACAGCGCTCTCCGGCTCCCCGGCCTTGTCGCGGAGTGCTGACGTGGTGGTGGAGTGCACCGGAAGCCCGTCGGGGCTGGCGGAGGCGGTGGCTCTTGTGCGCCCGCGCGGCACGATCGTCCTCAAGAGCACGTTTCACGGCGAGGCCCCTACGAACCTCTCGCCGGTGGTGGTCAATGAGGCGACGTGCGTCGGCTCCAGGTGCGGACCGTTTCCACCTGCCATGCGGCTCCTGGAAGAACGGAGGATCGATACCGCGAGCCTCATCGATGGCGTCTTCCCAGCGGCCTGTGCGATAGAGGCGTTCGAACAGGCGGGAAGGCGGGGAAGCCTCAAGGTCCTGCTGGATTTCGGTGGCGGTGTATCGTAGCTTCACGTCCGAGTGAGGCCGGAGGCAGCGTCTGGAAGACCCAGCTTCCGCAGCGTACATGGGTGTGAGTCTTGAGATCGCTGCCCCGAACCTGCTGGAGATCTCGTGGGACTTTCTGAACGAAACCGTTGGTTTTGCTTAAGTATGGCGCCATAAGTCTTCGCCACTTTTCTTGAGGGTGTTAGGGTTGCCGGTGCTTGCTAGGGCGGGGCGCCTGGAATTTGGCTGGCCCGTGCGCCAAATTCGAACGAGGCGCGCCG
>JBLNDE010000059.1:0-92954 GCA_050261335.1 Bacillota bacterium | reverse complement strand
GCGATTTGTTCGCTTTCTGCCATAGAGACCTCACTCCTTTCGTGCTGGATTGGTTGTGAGGTCTCTATTTCTTCATCCCTCCCAGATTCCCCTACTTCGCCTACTCTAACTTTACACTAACCGGGCAGCGTGTCGCTGGGCAGCGAGGCAGCGGACGAACAGCATGGGCGGATAGACAGGCTGGCGAGTAGCCGGGCGGCTGAGCGGGGCACAGTAGAAGGGATGAGTCCGGAGATGGCGTGATGTGAGAATGAAGCGTTAATGACAGGGCCGCGTGTGGTAAGATAGTGACAGGCGCGTAGACCGGATCGCAAAGAACGGGAGGTGTCGGCGGTGCTTGACACGATGAGCAGGATAATCGATTTCGGACTTGGCGCGGTCCTCCTGACGAAAGAGAAGATCCAGAAGACCGTGGACGAGTGCGTGAAGCGCGGCGAGATCGGCAGGGCCGAAGCCGAAAGGCTCGTGTCGGATCTGACGAAGAAGGGCGAGGAGGGGCGTGCGCGTCTCAGAGAGTCCATCCGCGGCGAACTGCAGAAGCTCGTGGATGAGATGGGGCTTGCCACGAAGAAGGATCTCCAGGATCTCGAGGCGCGGCTCCGCGAGTAGCCGCGTGACGACCCATGCACATCCGCCGCAGCTACGCCCACCTCGTGCGCTATCGTGGGATAGCGCGCGTGGCGGCCAAATACGGGTTCGGCTTCGTCGCCGACATGCTGGGGCAGGCCGGCAGGCGCCGGGCACCCGGGCACACGAAGGGCCTGGCCCATCCTGACGTGTACCGACTCTCGAGGTGGGAACGCGTGCGCCGGGCGCTGGAGGAACTCGGTCCCACGTTCATCAAGATCGGCCAGATCCTGAGCACGAGGCCTGACATGGTGCCGCCGGGCCTCGCGGCGGAGCTGGAGAAGCTGCAGGACAAGGCCCCGCCTTTTGGCGCCGCTGAAGCCGAAGCCATCATCGCCGCTGAACTCGGCGCGACGCCCAGCGAAGTCTTCGAGAGGTTCGAGCCTGAACCGGTGGCTGCAGCGTCGCTGGGGCAGGTCCATAACGCGGTTCTGAGGACGGGCGAAGAGGTGGTCGTCAAGGTCCAGCGCCCGGGGGTCGAGGAGGCCGTTCGGCTGGACCTGGAGATCCTGAAGGAGATCGCTGTTCTCGCCAGCCGCAGGCTCAGGCTGCGCCTCGCGAGAGTGTACAACCTCATCGATATCGTGGACGAGATCGCGGGCGCCCTCACTCGAGAGCTGGATTACACGGTGGAGGCTTCCAATGCGGACCGCTTCGCCCGCAACCTCAGGCTGGACCCGCGTATCGTGGTGCCAGAGGTCTTCTGGGACTATACGACACAGCGGGTCCTCACCATGGAACGCCTCCACGGGACGAAGCTGACCGAGGTGGCCCGGGTGGTGGAGGGCGAGAAAGCCCCGTACATCGACAGAGCAACGGTGGCCAGAACTCTCGTGGACACCATGCTGCGGCAGATCCTCGTGCACGGCCTCTTCCACGCCGATCTGCATCCCGGAAACGTGATCGTAACCCCCGCGGGCAATGTTGGCCTCATGGACTTCGGAATGGTGGGCGAGGTAGGCGACGACCTCAAAGCCCAGTTCGGCGCCTTCTTCATGGCCGTCGCCGCAAGATCCGCCCCGCGCCTGGTTGCCGTTGTGTTGAGCCTGGGGATAGCACCTCGAGATATCGACGTCAGCTCTCTCACGCGGGATGTGGATGTCCTGCTCCGGCGGTATTATGGCGTACCGCTGTCCCAGATCAGCGTCCGGGACCTTTCCAGGGACGTGCTGGATGTTGCTCTCAAGCACGACATAAAGGTGAGGGCCGACTTCTCGCTTGTCATGAAGGCCCTTGCCACCGTCGAAGGCACCGCGAGGCACCTATATCCGCCTCTGAACCTCATGGAGGTGGCACAGCCCCTCGCGCGGCGTCTTGCCCGCGAGAGGCTGAGGCCTGCATCGGTCCTGAAGGGCCTTCGCAGATCCGCCGCGGATTACCTGGACTTCGCTGCCCGGCTGCCCGGAAAGCTCGGGACACTCCTCGACATGGCCGCCGGAGGACAGCTCAAGGTGAGGTGGGAGCTGGAGGGAGGCGAGCGCTTCCTTCGAGGCCTGGCAGTGCTGGTGAACCGCCTCGCCATGAGCATCGTGCTGGCCAGCATCATAGTGGGCACATCTCTCGTGGTGCGGGCCACGCCCACGGTCGTGTTCTGGCGCCTGCCCCTGGCGGAAGTCGGTTTCATCATCGCCCTCGTGTTCGGAGCATGGCTCCTCGTTTCGATCGTCAGGACTGGAAGGTTCTAACTTGAGCGCAGCCGCGACGCGAACCCTGGCCGCAACCCTGGTCGAAGCCCAGGTAGCAACGTCGTGGCGACCCGGGACCGTGCTGCACCGCTACACCCTCGCCAGCTTCCACCTGCCGCTGCGGAACCGGAACAGGATGATGCCCGAGCGCACTATCTGGTCGATCGCCATGGCGATCCATGCTCCCACAAGCTCCATGTCGAGGGTGACGGCGAGCAGGTACCCCAGGGCGACCCTGAAACCCCAGATACCTATTGCAGTGGAGTAAAGCGGCCACTTGGTGTCACCGGCCCCACGCAGTCCTCCTGCCAGGATGAACTGGGTGGACTGCGCCGGCTGTACGAGTCCGATTATCCTCAGGACCACGCCGGTCTTCGCCACAACCGTGGGGTCATTCGAGTACAGCATGGCGATATACCTGCCGAACAGGATGAACACGAACGCCATGAACCCGGAGATCATCATGCCGATGCGGCGCGTCTCGAGCGCCCCCTTCTCTGCGAGGTCCGCCCTGTGTGCACCGAGACCCTGGCCCACGAGCGTCGTCGCCGCCACGGCGAACGCCTGGCCGGGCATGAACGAAAGCCCCAGGATGTTCATGGCGATCTGGTGCGACGCCACGACGGCAGTGCCGAACCCCGCAACGATTCTGAGGTAAGCAAGCTGCCCGCCGCGAAGGATGAGCTGCTCGACAGCTGCAGGGATGCCGATGTTGACGATGCGGCGGATGAGCGGGAAATCGAACCGCAGCGGCCCCGAGAGGTGGAGGATGAACTTGCCGCCGGTCACGACCCGCATGATGAGGACGAACGCGATCGCCCTGGATATGCTGGTCGAGAGCGCCGCCCCGGCAACGCCCATCCTCGGGAATCCCAGCTTGCCGTAAATCAGGACGTAGTTTCCGAAGACATTGAGGATGTTGCAGAAAGCGTTGACCTTCATCGGTGTCATCGTGTCTCCTGCGCCGCGGAGCGCCGCAGCGACGCTCATGGTCAGGAGCATGAAAACCGCGCCGGCCGCGACTATCTGCATGTAGGCGACGCCAAGGGGGATGACGTCCTCCTCGGCGCCCATCAGCACCATCACGTCCCGCGCGAACGCCAGCCCTAGCACGCTCACACCTATCCCCATGATCGTGGTGAGCATGAAGCTTTGCCTCAGAGCGTCATCGGCTACCGGCTTCTCGTCTGCCCCGATGGCGCGGGCTATGACCGCGGTGGTGCCGACGTTGAGAGCCATGAACACCGCCGTGGCGAAGAAGACCGGCTGGTTGGTGAGCCCGACCGCGGCGATGGACGCAGGCCCTATCCTGCCCACCATTATCATATCCGCCATGCCCACAAGGGTAACGAGGAGCATCTCCACGAGAGCCGGCCCAGCAAGATCGAGAACACGTCGTCTTACCGCCGGGGCCGAGTCGAGCTGGAACGCGGGAGTCACCCGCAGTTCGACATCAACATCTTCCACATCGCTCATGCCGTCAGATCACCTTCATCACATCGACATCGCCCGGTATCGTGATAGCCCGAGGGGAAGGGGTCGCAGGAACGCTCAGTCTGGGTGGGGAGGGTCATGGCCCTGACCGGGATGCCAGGAGCGAGTGCACCCTCGTGAGCAGGTCGCGGAGTGTGGACTGTTCTTCCTCGGTCATGGCGCCCAGCACGCACCCGAGGTATCGCCGGCGTCTCGCGCGGACCCTGTTCAGCACGACCTTCCCGGCGGTCGTGATCCTCGCACGCACGACCCTTCGGTCACCCTCGTCGCGAATGCGTTCGGCAAGGCCCGCCCGCACCATGCGGTCCACGAGGTCGGTGACGGTGCTGCAGCTGATGCCAAGCCGCTCTCCGAGTTCGCTCATGGTCAGTTCAGCTCCGCACAGCGCAAGCAAGGCATGAAACTGATCCCTCGTGACGCCGAGGTCCGCGAGCTCAGCCCTACCCTGAGTCCTCATGAGGTGCTCGATGCGTGCAAGGAGCATCTCCACTTCGTCCACGTGTGAGGCCGGAGTGCCTTTGTCACACCAATCGCGGCTATCCCCGGATGCGCCCACCGATCCCGCCTCCTTTCCTTCACGCGGTCCCGATGGTATGTTTCGTGTCCCCAATCTTACGTGCCACGGAATATTATATCCTGCATACTCTGTCCTGCCAAGACCCCGCCTGGGCAATCCCATGAAGCGTGGCATCCCCGAGAACCCGACGTCCTGAATCGCGACATTGACGCCCGACCGCGCCACGCGCTATACTGTAATTAAACAGTTGCTCAATTGAACAGTACTAAGTGTGCGCTCAGAAATCCATGCCGGTTTGGGAGAAGATTCCGGGTTGCCGGTACTTGCTAGGGCGGGGCGCCTGGAATTTGGCCAGACCGCCCTGTTGCAGTGAGGAGGCGACGCTATGCCGACCAACGACGTCTGCGACGTGTTCACGCCCTCGGGTAGCAGGACCGCAGGGCTGAAGGACAGGCTCCTGGAGGTAGCCGGCCTTTCAGAGATATTCAAGGCCCTGGGGGATGAGACCCGGACGAAGATCCTTTACCTGCTGTCCCTGGAGGAGCTGTGTGTGTGCGATCTCGCCGCGATCCTCGACATGAGTCTCCCCGCGGTATCGCACCACCTGAGGCTCCTTCGCGCCCTGCGCCTTGTCAAGTACCGGCGCGAAGGCAAGACGGTGTGCTACTCGCTGGACGACGAGCACATCGTGAACATGATCCGCCAGGCCCAGGAACACTTCGCGGAGGACAGGTAGCATGCGTGCAGAGCAGGAAGCCGGGGAACGCGAAGACGGCGCCAGAAGACAGCTCGGAGCGATCGTGGCGTCAGGGGCGCTTCTCATCATCGGCCTCGCGACTGAGCGGGCGCTTCACCACAGCGTGTACCGCCTGATTGAGTACCCGATGTTCCTCGCAGCGTATCTCCTGGTCGGTGCGAAGGTGGTCCGCACTGCCGTGCGTAATCTCGTGCGCGGCGAGGTCTTCGATGAGACGTTCCTCATGACGGTGGCAACCCTTGGAGCCGTCCTCATCCATCAGTTGCCGGAGGCTGTGGCCGTAATGCTCTTCTATGCCGTGGGCGAGATCCTCCAGGACGCCGCTGTCGGCCGCTCGCGCCGGGCCATCGGGGCGCTCCTCGATATCCGTCCCGACGTCGCCAACGTCAGGGTCGGCGAGAAGGTCGAGGCCCTCCGGCCGGAGGATGTCGAGATCGGCCAGATCGTGCTGGTAAGGCCCGGAGAGCGGATCCCCCTCGACGGCGAGGTCATCGAGGGGTCCTCGTTCGTGGACACGTCGGCGCTGACGGGAGAGCCAACCCCCCACAGAGTGCGACCTGGCGAGAAGGTGCTTGCCGGCATGGTGAACCAGGGCGGTGTGCTCGACGTTCGCGTCGAGAGAAACTCCGCCGAATCCGCGGTATCCAGGATATTGAACCTCGTGGAGAACGCCGCAGCGCGCAAGGCCCCGACCGAGCGGTTCATAACCAGGTTCGCCCGCCATTACACCCCTGCGGTCACGCTGGCGGCACTGGGGGTCGCGGTCGTGCCGCCGCTCATCGTGCCGGAGGCCACGTTCGCCACGTGGGTGTATCGCGCCCTGGTGCTGCTGGTCGTCTCGTGCCCGTGCGCTCTCGTCATCTCCATCCCCCTGGGCTACTTCGGGGGCATAGGCGGCGCGTCAAGGCATGGCATCCTGGTAAAAGGAGCGAACTCTCTCGACGCTCTCACCTCGCTGCACACCGTGGTCTTCGACAAGACAGGCACGCTCACGAAAGGTGTGTTTCGCGTCACCGGGGCACAGGTCCGCAATGGCTATTCCAGGGAGGAGCTGCTCGAGCTTGCAGCCATTGCAGAAACGAACTCCGCACACCCCATAGCCAAGTCCATCCTGGAGGCCTACGGCCGGCCGGTGCAGGCCGACCTGGTGCGAGACTACCAGGAGATCTCGGGGCATGGTGTGAAGGCCATCGTTGGCGGCAAAGAGGTCATCGCCGGGAACGACAGGCTCATGCACAGGGAAAACATCGACCACGACTCCTGCGACCTCCGGGGCACGGTCGTATACGTGGCGGTGAACAGGGTGTTCGCCGGCTACATCATCATCTCCGATGAAGTGAAGCCGGACGCCGCGGAGGCTGTCGCATCCCTCAAGAAGCTCGGGGTCAAACAGGCGATCATGCTTACGGGGGACGACGAGGCCGTGGCGAGGGAGGTTGCCGAACGCACCGGCATGGACTCGTACTTCGCCGAGCTGCTCCCGGAGGAAAAGGTGGCGAGGCTCGAGGAGATCAAGTCAGCCATGGCCGGACGCGACGGGCGAAAACTCGCGTTCGTGGGCGATGGGATCAACGACGCCCCCGTGATCGCCCGCGCCGACGTGGGAATAGCCATGGGGGGCCTCGGCAGGGACGCCGCCATCGAGGCCGCAGACATCGTGCTCATGGACGACATGCCGTCGAGGCTGGTCACAGCGGTTCGCATGGCGCGAGGCACGCGCGCCGTGGTCGTGCAAAACGTCGCCCTGGCCTCCGGCGTGAAAGGAGCGTTCATTCTGCTGGGAGCCATCGGCGTCGCCACCATGTGGGAGGCGGTATTCGCGGATGTCGGCGTGGCGCTTCTCGCTACCCTGAACTCCGCGCGCGTCCTCCGGCTGGATTTCGGAGGCTGCGGCCAGCGCCCGAGCTAAGCAGATCGCCACAGCTCCGCGCTATTTCTCGGTGCTCACACCTTCCAGACGTCGTTTACCTCGATGATCACGTTCCTCACATCTCCCGCCTCTACGCAAACCCGCGACATTCCTCCGCCATGAGAGCAGATCGGTGTTCTGAACGAAAACTGAGTAAGCGCCGTCGGCCTGTGCGCCTGCCTGCCCTGACGGGGGATAATAACCGGGGGAAAACCACGAGGGGGGTATCGGTCTTGAGAAACATCGGGTACATCGTCATCGGCGCGCTCGTCGCCCTCGCAGTCATGGTCGCGAGGCCCCGGACCCTCGATACCATACTGCAGTCGAGGGTGTTAGGAGAAGCCGCTCTCCCGCGCTTTGCCGACGGCACAGAGAAGCAGAACAGGACACCTGAACCGCAGGACCTTGTGAAGCTGTTTCCCGACGTCGTGGTAAGGCAATGGACTCCTGACACACCGGCCGTCGCCATAACGTTCGATGATGGACCTGACAGTACCTACACCCCGAAGATCCTTGATATCCTCGCCAGACACGGGGTACGGGCCACTTTCTTCCTCATCGGACAGGCCGCGGAGAAGCATCCGGAGGTGGTCGCGCGCATCGTCAACGAGGGGCATGCCATAGGCAACCACACGTATTTCCACTCCAACATGTCGCGCATGGCGCCGTGGCAGGTATTGCTGGACCTTCGAAAAGCGCAGGGCGTCTTCAAGCGACTCGTCGGCCAGGCGCCCGCAGTCGTACGACCGCCGTACGGCGCGCTCGATCCGCCCGCCGTGGAAGCGGTCGGACGGGAGGGTTTCAAGGTGGTCCTCTGGACCATCGACTCGCTGGACTGGTGGGGCCTGCCGAAGGAACAGATCGTCAAGAACGTTGTGCCCGCTCTCAAGAGCGGCGTGATAGTCCTGCACCACTCGTCGGGAGGGCCGGAGGAAGACCTCACCGGGACCCTCGAAGCGCTCCCTGAGATAATCAGCACCCTCAAGGACAAGGGATACCGGTTTCTGACCGTGCCGGAGGTCCTCGACGAGATCGCGCGCCAGGGCAAGGCCCTCGAGAAGCCCGTGTCAGCCCCTGTTCCTGCCCCGGCTGCGCCTCCAGAGCCGGGACCGGGGTCTCCAGCGCCACGCCCCCCGACGCCGACGCCGTCACCGGCCCCGTCGTCACCAGCGCCCGCGCCCGTGCCTGCACCAGCGCCCACGCCGGGTCCGACTCCGCCTGAGGCAGCGGCGCCCGGCCCGGCACCATCTCCCGACCCGTCTCCCGGCAGGACGTCACCGATCGCCTGACGCCCCACGAGGATGCCTGTGCCGTGCCCGGGCATCTGCCTGGAGTCACTGGAGTCAGCGGTCCTCCGCCTCCAGATCATCCGCGCCGCGGGTGCCGCCCGTCGCTTCCTTTCTGCCGAGGGCAAGCAGCTTCTCGCGGAGCTTCCTCGCTCCCGCGATGCCCGGACGGGTCATCTGTTCCGGGCTCAGGATGAGGCCGAGCTCTTCCTCGGTCAGAAGACCGGTCTGCAGGACGAGGTCCCTCACCGGCTTGCCCGACGCCAGAGCCTCCTTGGCGATGGCAGAGACCACGTCATAGCTCAGGTACGGGTTCAGGGCCGTGAGGATGCCCACGTTGTTCTCCACCACGGCGCGGCACCTGTCCTCGTTGGCCGTGATCCCCGTCACGCACCTGTCCACGAACATGTTCACGACGTTTTTGAGTATGTCTATCGACTGGAGCAGGTTGAAGACGAGCACGGGCTCAAACACGTTGAGCTCGAGCTGGCCTGCCTGCGCCGCAAGCGTTATCGTCACGTCGTTGCCGATTATCTGGAACGCGGCCTGGTTCACGGCCTCGGCGATAACCGGGTTCACCTTGCCCGGCATTATGGACGACCCCGGCTGAACGGGAGGCAGGTTGATCTCCTTGAGGCCGGCGAATGGCCCGGAGGCCAGAAGCCGAAGGTCGTTTGCGATCTTCGACAGCGTGATTGCGCACATCTTGACGGAGGACGAAACATCGGTGAACAGGTCCACGTTCTGCGTGGCGTCCACGAGGTTCTCCGCAAGCCGAAGCGCGTACCCGGTCGTGTTCTCGAGCTCCTCCACGACGAGCCTCATGTACTCCGGGTCAGCGTTGAGGCCCGTCCCGACCGCCGTCGCACCCATGTTGATCGCGAGAAGGCCGTCGGCGCTGCGCCCGATGCGCTCGAGGTCGCGCTTGACGGCACCGGCGTAGGCGCCGAACTCCTGGCCGAGCGTGATCGGGACCGCGTCCTGCAGGTGCGTGCGGCCCATCTTGATGACGTCCCGGAACTCCTCCGACTTCTCGCGGAGTGCGTGCACGAGTCTGTTCAGGGCCTTTATCGCCGGGTTGATCTGCTGTAGCATGGCAAGCTTGGCAGCCGTGGGGAACACGTCGTTCGTGGATTGCGACATGTTCACGTGGGTGAGCGGGTGCACCATTTCGTACTGGCCCTTCCTGCCACCCAGGATCTCGACGGCGCGGTTGGCCAGCACCTCGTTGACGTTCATGTTCATGGACGTGCCGGCGCCGCCCTGTATCGCGTCGACGATGAACTCCTCCCGGAGCCCTCCCGCGATGACCTCATCGGCCGCCTGCACTATCGCGCGGGCCACATCCTCTTGCAGGTATCCCATGCGCATGTTGGCAAGGGCCGCCGCCTTCTTCACCATCGCGAAGGCCCTCACAAGCGCGGGATGCATCCGGAGGCCCGTGATCTGGAAGTTCTCAGCACTGCGCAGGGTCTGTATCCCGTAATACGCATCCTCAGGGACCTCGCGCGTTCCGAGCAGGTCCTTCTCCACGCGCGTTCTCCCCTCGGTCGGCAAGCCGTGCCCCTCCGCGCCCGGATCGCCGTCCACCGGGGTGAATCCGACATCACCGGCCACACCCACTATCCAACACCCCTTATCACAGGTTCGTCGTCATGCGCCGGCCTCACCCCAACCCCACGCCCCCGGGGCCGGCTCGCGCAGCCAGAGCGGGGCACGGGAGAGGTGGGGCCACCCCGATTATACGCCTGCCGGTGCCGAAAATGAAGATGCGCCGCGGCAGATGTGCCGCGGCACGCTTCGGCGGCGTCCGCACGGAAGTCACTGGTCAGAGCAGGAATCCCCCAGGTCTTGGAGAATCATGCGACTGTTGCGCGAGCGCCTGTGCCCGGGGCAGCGTCCGCGCCTTACGTCGGCCATGCTCCAGGCTCTTGCTGGACCATAGCCAATCTGGATGGGGGGCTGGATGACCTTGGCAGAGCATCTCACACCGGTAGGGTCAGCGAAAACGTGTCGGCAAGACGCAGGCGGGATCGTGCTCGAGCTGGATAATGCCACCGTCGAGGTGAGGATCGTCGCCGACGACCTCGTGCGCGTCCGGATGACCCCGGATGCGCGCCGCAGCCGCAACAACGCGCGAGGAGACGATGGGCTTGGCTGCGCGCGCCGGTCGTTCGCCGTGGCGAAGCATGACTGGCCCCAGGTGCCGGTCAGCATCGAGGAGCGCCCGGATGGGGCTACCCTGGCAACCGATGTTGTGCTTGTCAGAGTGAAGAAGGCGCCTCTCCAGATCGATTTCCTCCGGCCGGATGGCACGCCCATATGCGTGGAGAGTCCGACGTTCGGCATGGGCTGGCGGGGCCCCGGGGCGGGGTGCACCAAAGCCCTTGCGCCCGCCGAACACTTCTACGGGTTCGGGGAGCGCACCGGCTTCCTCGACAAGCGCGGTTCGGCTATGACCCTGTGGAACACGGATGTAAACCCCCACACGCCAGCGACCGACTCGATGTACGTGTCGATTCCGTTCTTCATGGGGGTCTCGCACGGGCAGGCGTACGGCATTCTCCTCGACAGCGCCGCGCGGTGCTTCTTCGACATGGGCAAGTCCTCGCACGATGAGTATCTGTTCGCCACTGATGAGAAAGTCCTGGACTACTACTTCTTCGCGGGGCCAGGGGCAAAGGCCGTCCTGCGGCGGTACACCGAGCTTACCGGCCGCATGAGCCTTCCACCCCTGTGGGCCCTTGGTTACCATCAGTCGCGGTTCAGCTACCGTCCACAGGAGCAGGTCGAGGAGGTCGCGCGCAGGTTCAGGGAGCGCGGCATCCCCTGCGACGCGATATACCTGGACATCCATTACATGCGCGGTTTTCGCGTGTTCACGTTCGATCCGGACGCGTTTCCCGACCCCTCCGGCCTCGCGAAGCGACTGTCCGCCATGGGCTATAAGGTGGTCACCATCGTCGATCCTGGCGTAAAGGTCGACCCAGACTACGAGGTGTACCGGGAGGGCGTGGATGGAGACTGTTTCGTGATGCTGCCAGGTGGAAAGAGGTTCGTGGCGAGCGTGTGGCCCGGACCCGTGTCCTTCCCCGACTTCGCCCGCGAGAGGGTGCGGGCATGGTGGGCCGCGCAGCACAGGGCCCTCTTCGACGCGGGGGTGCGCGGGGTGTGGAACGACATGAACGAGCCGTCCTGCTTCGACACCCCGACGAAGACCATGCCAGGGCAGGCGCTGCACGGAGAGCCGGGCGAGGAGATGCCACACGCGCAAGTCCACAACGCGTACGGCAATCTCATGAGCGAGGCGACGTGCCAGGCGTTCCGCGACCTTCTTCCGGGCGTGCGCCCGTTCGTCATCAGCAGGGCCGGATGCGCCGGGATCCAGCGCCACGCCTGTATCTGGACAGGCGACAACTCCAGCTGGTGGGAGCACCTCATGATGGCCGTGCCCATGTGCCTGAACCTCGGGATGTCCGGAGTCTCGTTCGTCGGGACCGACGTCGGAGGCTTCATCGGCGACAGCAACCCTGAACTCGTCGCGAGATGGACGCAGCTTGGGACGTTCACCCCGCTGTTCCGCAACCACAGCGCGCTCGGAAGCCGGTCGCAGGAGCCCTACGCGCTGGGCGAACCATACGAGTCGGTGTGCCGCGACTATATCAAGTTGAGATACAGGCTCCTGCCGTATATCTACACGCTGATGTGGCAGTCGTCAATGGAGGGCGTGCCCGCCATGCGGGCGATGATTCTGGAGTTTCCAGGAGATGAACGGGCGCACGCGGCCTTCGACCAGTTCATGCTGGGACGCGATATCCTCGTTGCCCCCGTTTACCAGCCGCACGCCTCATGCCGCAAAGTGTACCTGCCGGAGGGCGAGTGGATCGACTTTCATACAGGTGAGAAAGTGCGCGGCGGGCGCTGCGTGTTGGCCGACGCCCCTCTTGATCGGATTCCCGTGTTCTATCGTGAGGGCGCCATCGTCCCCTACGGCAGGGCGATGAACTTCGTCGGCGAGATCCCCCAGGCGCTGGAGGTCGTCGACATCTACCCCTCCGCGGCCGTCCCCGAGCGAAGGTTCGAGCTATACGTGGACGACGGCGAGACCACGGACCATGCGGCGGGTGCGTACGGATTCGTGGATATAGCGTACACGCTGACCCAGGCGGACGGGGAGGGCCAGAGGCCCTCGATCAACGAGGCAGCCACGGCAACGGCGACGGCAACGGCGACGGCAACGGCAGGAGCGACAGGGACCGCAACGTTGTCGGCGGCAGCGGCGGCAGCGCCGACATGCCCCCGCACCGTGCTGCAGGTGACGATGAACGCACGCGACGAGCGCTACCCCTGCGCGCTTCCCGTCGGCGTGGTCAGGGTCTGGGGATGCCAGGCGCGTCCCGCGGAGGTGCTCGTAGACGGCGCGCCCGTGCCCGGGGCGGCAGACTCGGCCGCTGTCGTCGGCGGACAGCGCGCGTGCTTTTTCGATGCGGAGAAGCACCACCTGTATGTAGGTGTACACGGAACCACGAGGGATATGCGGGTTACAGTGGTGTGGCCGACGACAGTACCCCGTCAGGCGCAGGCGTGAAAGCAGGCACCGCCGCGTGCCCCGCCGGCTGCGGCGGTACCGCTCGATGTGACGGCGAGATGCAGGCTTGCGGACGATCAAGCCTATGTTTCGGCTCGCACGCCTTCAGTTGACCCTCCTGTCGCGTCGAGAGAGCGACACGTACTGTAGCTGGCATGTTCCGGCCAACCTGCGAAATGTGAGTCAGGTATGACGCCGCAAGCTTGCGCCACTTCTCCTGACGGTCTTGGGGTTGCCGGTGTTGCGCTCTCTCTTTGAGTCACCGGCAACCCCTCCCAAGAGTCAGGAGTATTTCTGCGCTCTCGCTCAGCTTACTTGCCGAATGGGAAAAGGAAGAAGATGAAGAAGAACGGGACTATTACTATGATGGCGATGATTATGATCCACCACCAGTCGAAGCCGCCCCCCCATCCCCATTCGGGCTTGGGCTTGGTGATCTCTGCCATGCCATCTACCCCCCCCCCCGGACTACCGTTTACGGCACACCGTGACCTGCGAGTCGACCTGCGGTCACGATATCATATGTTCAACCAACGGCAGGTGACACTCTTCCTCTCGACCTCGTCGGTCACACGGGCAGTGGGGCGAGTGACCCCTGACGCGCATGATGAGGTCATATTCATCGAGGGAGGTAATCGCAGGGCATTGCCGATGGTGATGGCACACCTGCCGGTCTCGATGGCGCAGACATGCTTGCCGTCGGAGACGTCCAGTATCTCGGCAAAGGCGTCTGCCGTGTAGCCTGCAGCCCTGCGCTTCGGCCGCAAGTCCACCGCTCTCACCATCGCAGTCTTTCGCATGCTCTTGCCCCTCCTTTCGCAGCGAATTCGGTATCGAACCCCAGGGCGAAGGGGTAAGAGCAGGGGTAAGATCAGGGTGGGTGATTACGTGCCGGTTGCGCCCGGGGATAGGGTCTGATTGTCCCGGCACAACGTAGCGTTTCTGTCAAGCGCAGTCTGAAACTTTTTGTTTCGATCGTAGAAGCGACACGTCTTGTTTCTTATAATGGCCTTGAAGGGTGGATGTGAATTGTGGCCAAGCCGGTATTTGCGAGGCGTCTGGCAAAGCTTCGAGCGGCGCGTGGCCTAAGCCAGTACAGGCTGGCTGAGCTATTGGGCTTTTCACGCGGCCAGATTTCTAATTATGAGCAGGGCAGCCGCGAACCCGACCATGCGACGCTTCAGAAGCTAGCTGATTTCTTTGACGTTTCTATAGACTACTTGCTCGGCCGGACTGATGACCCTAGACTTGCGACACCGATACAGGACCTAGTCACCGCCGCCCGCCGCCTCCAGGCCATTCGCGTCTCGCGCGACTGGAGTCAACAGGATCTTGCGAGTCGCCTCGGCATTACGGTGCCACAGCTTGCTCGTTATGAAAGCGGCCTGGAACGGCTGCCGGACGAGCTGGTAGACAGGCTCGCCGAGGTCTTCGAGGTGGACAGGCGGTACTTTGCTGGAGAGATCGATCAGGGGGAGATCGAACGGCTTCTCGGTGAGACGTGGTTTCGGGCGCCGGCCAAGCTCTCACCGGAGGCCAGGAAAAGCGTCGAAGACTTCATCGCATTCGTCATAGCACAAGAAGAGCGCAAGAAACGGCAGGAGAAGCAGCAGGGACAGCAGCAGTAAGCGGTTGTCCCTGAATTCGTCCTAGACCCCGAAACGACGAGGTTTGGGCGCATTGCTACGAACGGGTGTTCCCTAGTATGATCGGGGTACCACTCTCCAAGGGGGCGCCTGTTCGTGTCGAAGGCCGTTCAGCGGGCTCGGATCGTCCTGAAAGGCTTTCACGACCCGGGGTCCCAAGTAGTAGACGTAGAGGGGTTCTTGAAAGGAGAGGGGGTACGAGTCGTTCGCTGGCCTTTCGACGAGGCAGCATCGGGAGTCCCACTACGGGAGCCAGAACCAGTAATCGCAGTCAACGCCAACCATCACAGCAACCGCCAACGCTTTACGATGGCCCACGAGTATTACCACTACTTATACCATATTACCACTACTTATACCACAAGTCGCTGGACAAACTGATGGGCATGGCCCACCTCGACGACACAAGGGCGTATGAACGCGAGGCCAACAGGTTCGCCGCTTGCCTGCTTATGCCGGAGCACATCGTTTGTGGCCTGCTGCACCGGTATGTCTTCGAGGCAGTTGCCGAGAGGGTGATAGTGTCCATGGAGGCGTTGCAGTGGAGAGTGAGGGAACTCGGGATCATGGAGGGTACGATAGCGTAGCGCAATAGGACGAGCGTGAAAGCGTGGCTTCTTGCGGGATCGCGGCCGCGCGCTGGAGGCGGTGGGGGTGGACAGGTATAGGGCGAAACCCTCTTCAGGCTGACTTTCCTGCGCCGGAGGAGGAGCTGCGTATCGAGGGTTCGAGAGGAGGATCGGGATGGACTTCATCGACGAGGTGAAGAGGTTCAGCAAACACTGCGGGACACTTCTCGACAAACTCACCACCGAAGAGGCAACGAAGCATTCGCTGATCCTTCCGTTCATTCAATTGCTAGGGTACAACATATTCGACCCTACAGAAGTAGTCCCCGAGTTTACCGCTGATGTAGGCACCAAGAAGGGCGAAAAGGTAGACTACGCGATCATTGTGAACGGCAAACCGGCTATTCTCATCGAGGCCAAGGCATACGGAGACGACTTATCCACCCATGGTTCTCAGCTGTTCCGCTACTTTGCTGTTACAGAAGCCAAGTTCGCAATACTCACCAATGGCATAGCCTACAAGTTCTTCTCCGATCTCCAGGAACCCAATAAAATGGATATGCAGCCTTTCCTTGAGGTAGACCTTCTGAAGATCGATGAGTCTACCGTCGGAGAGCTCAAGAGATTCCACAAGGAGAACTTCAACGTCGATGACCTTTTTTCGGCGGCGGCGAATCTGAAGTACACCAATAGGGTAAAGCAACTGCTGGAGGCGCAGCTCAAGGAACCAAGTGATGATTTCCTCCGATTCTGGCTCAAGGATGTCTATTCAGGCCGGCTTACTCAAGCCACCCTGACCCAGTTCCGGCCCATCGTGAAACGGGCTCTAACCCAGTACTTCAACGACCTGATCAGCGAACGACTCAAGACGGCTATGCAGGGCGTCGAACAGGATCGGACACCGGAGATGACAAACCCGGAACAGCCAAAGCCCGCAGCGGCCGAGGCGACCGAAGGTGAAGACGAAGACGGCAAAATCGTTACCACCCCAGAGGAGTTGGAAGCCTTCTACATAGTCAAGGCGATTCTAAGGCAGGACATTGACCCTTCTCGCATATCGCATAAGGATACCCAGTCGTATTTTGGTATCCTCCTTGACAACAACATCCGCCGCTGGGTTTGCCGGTTCAAGCTCGATGGACCCAAGAAGTATCTCATTCTGCATGAGGAGCCGCCGAGGCGGGTGGATATTGAAAGTGTGGATGACATCTATGACGTGGCGAAAGACCTACTGAACATCGCACGGAACTTGACCGCCAGCATGGAATCCGATACTGAATAGACCCCGACGTGAACGGCGGCTTGTACATCGCAAATGGGGGTTTCCTAGAGAGTGCAGCCGCGCGATCAGGCACAAGATGATCGTCGCGTTAAAGGCGACGGAGACGTGAACAGGGTACAAGGGCATTAGGGTTCGTTTCTCACCGCCTCAGTAGGAGGGACAGACTGTGAACCGGAGGGTTGTCTTGGGTGCCTTGTTCGCCAGCTTGGTGTTGGCTGTCTCAGGATGCGTTGTACAGCCCCGTAAACAGCAAACCTCTGTTGATGCGACAATGCTGCCCGAAATACGCGCATTCCTCGACCAACACCCCGAATACGGGAAGGTTGTGGCTGTCACGAGTCAGCCTGACTGGGTAAAGGGCAGGCGTCAGACAATAACGACCAGGACCAATGGTGGCCTGAGAGACTACCTCTTTTACACAGAGCAGGGGCAAGTACAGACCGTATATGCGCTGACCGAAGACCAGGGGCGCGTGATCGTATGGGGAGAAACCGAGTCCAATCCCATGAACGCTCAGGAAGAACCCATTGCGCGGCCTGCGGTGAACCAACTCCCGGCGTATACAATTCTGCTCTCCGTTGACCTTGCCGATGGCACCGGTCGCATGGGAGACATCCTGATACCCAGTCTTTCGCCGAGCACCCCTCGAGCCAAGCGTGAGTCCGTGGCGCGAGCCATCGCGGCTAAGGAGGGTTTCGTGGCGGCGTACCTCTACAGTACTCGCGAGGCATACGAGGCCGACATGTCGTCATCCTATGCGAAGGCACACCCTGACGCTCTCAAGTCTGGTTTCCTTGGCTTCCTTGAACAAGGTAAGTTCATGCCGTAGGATGTGCTCTCATTCAGGCGGTCGATAGTAAACACCATCGGCTAGAGTGCCGTTACCTATCGAAGAGTCCGATATTGGCAGGCTTGGAGGACGCGAAGGCCAGGGGATATGCGCCGTGCAGTGTGTGCGGGCCGCCCGAATGAGGACGGGGAAATGCCAGTGCGAAAACACAAGCGTTTAGAAGCATTTACTGCATCAGTCGTCGCTTTACGATGATGCACGAATAGTACCACTACCTGTACCATTAGTGGCTCAACAACCTGTAGTTAACCCCTCGGCTCCAAGGAGTCATCCCCGGTTCTTTGATTGCTTTCTCATGTGAATGGCAGTCTTGTACGAGTGCGGGGGGGTCCTTCAAGCCAGCTCTCTCTCGTACGGGAGGTCGTCAGCAGTATCGTGTAAAGGAGCGAATAGCAATGACTCTTGAGTCAGTCTACGTGGAGAGGTATCGGAGCATCGAGAGCGGACTACTGGACCGGTGCGGGAGATTTAACGTGCTTATCGGCAGAAACAACTCTGGGAAGTCCAATATTCTGTCATCCATTTACTCCTTTTTCACCTGTATACGTGACGGCAACTTGGTCTCCCTCGATCCTCCCATCGGACGGCAGGACATAGACTTCTTTCAGAGAGACACCAGGTCGCCAATGGAGATTATGCTCACGTTTCTGCTAACACAGACAGAGAGAGATGCTGTTATCCGAGACATCATTACAGACGCTCCTCAGGTAAAGCACGCAGTTGACGGTTTTGATGCGACGCCGAGGTTGTCTCTTGCTCTGCGCATAGCTCCCCCTCCTGATACATTCGGTGTCATTGGCAGAATAACTCTGGAGAATGCGGGAAGTCCCGGAGCGAAGAGAACTCTGCTTGAGCTCGACAATCACGTAGCACACGAGCTTCGCGATAGGGCAGCTAAAGCAGAGAAAGGTCTTCGTGACGCGATCGCGTTAAGGCAACTGCTCGGCCGCATGGACGAGGATGATTGGCGGTTGCTTCGGAAAGAGTCCGAAACTGCATCTGGGGGACGTCCTCCACTGCGCTACTTGCTAGGACGTGTTCTACCTCCAGGGACCAGCTCTGAATTCGATCGTGCAATTGAATCTCTGGTCCGCAAGTCGAACTCCTATCCAGAGTTCCACCGCGAGATTCAGTCTCTCTTAGCGCGATCACAAGAGGACGTGCAAGGGGCAGAAAGGGAGCCTCTGGAGAACAAGATTAGCACATTTGCCGGTGAGGAATCATCGGTACCTAATTACGTAAGAAATATCCTGCGGAGTGTAGCGCAGTTGCAGGTCCTCTATCTCACCGAACAACGCAAGCCTATTGGTGCGCAAGAAGCTGATCGCCTGCTGCAGTTGAAAATCCGTCGTGGGGGTCCGGAACGCCTCGATGGCATTCGGAGAATAGTAGACGAGCTCATGGGCGTAGACATAGACGTGTTTGCGGGAGACACGCATGAACCTAGGGCCGAAGCGACTGCCGAGATAGACATTGACGACTTCCTGGCCGAGGTGAACGGCTCGGGAATCCGGGAGGCACTAAGAGTAGTACTTGACTATGAGTTTCAACGACCTCGGCTCTTGCTTGTTGAGGAGCCTGAGATTCACTTGCACCCATCACTAGAAACAAGCATGATGGAGTACCTGAAAAGGGTCAGCGAAGACTGCCAAGTGTTCATAACGACCCATTCGACAAACTTTCTGGATACCGCCGAAATGAGGAACGTGTATCTTGTGTCAAGGACGGCCTCAACTCAGATCCAATTCGTGGATACGGAACAGGCTGAGATCCGGATTCCCAAGGAGCTTGGGCTACGACCGAGCTCTTTCTTCCTGTTCGACCGTCTTGTGTTCGTAGAAGGCCCAACTGATGAAGAAATCATCCGAGAATGGGCGTCTACGTTGGGCCTAAACCTCAATCGTTACAACATCGGTTTCATCCATATGGAGGGAGCGAGGAATTACGCGCACTACGCAGCCAGTTCTACTTTGACTTTCCTGACGAAACGTCGAGTCCAGCCTTGGTTCATACTGGATCGCGATGAAAGGGATGAATCGGAGATCGAGAGGTTAAGGAAGTTGTTCAACGAAGATGCGCCCATCAAGGTCTTGAAGAAACGGGAACTTGAGAACTACCTTGTGTGCCCTGGGGCACTTGCCAAGTTCATTACACTGAAGAGCCAGGCGTCGGGAGGAAACCCGGAGGCCAGCCCACCAGCGGAGGAGGCTGTCAGGAAAGCGATCGTGGAGTGCGCTGAAGAGTTGAAGCAGCTGGCTATAGACAAACGGGTAGCTAGACGGTTCTGCAAGCCGCCCTACCTTTCGTACAGGCGCCTATTCGGGGATGGGAAGGTAGATCCCATCACCGTGAGAATAGCCAACGAGATTGCGGACGTGGTTGAGCGACTGAAGGAAGCAGAGTCCAAGCTAGCATCCTGTTATGAGGAACAGGCAGCGCTTGTCGAGTCCGAATGGAGTCTCAACCCACTGGCCGTTGTCCCCGGTGATGAGCTACTGCAGAAAGTGTGCAGTAGGTTCGGGGTTCAGTTCAACAAACGCAAGGATGGCAAGACGCTGGCCGCTCTGATGAGCAGGGACGAAATTGACCCGGAGATCCGAGAGATTATCCAGGACGTAGCTTCCGGAAACTGAGAGGAGCTCATGCGGTTTGCCGGTTGCCACTGAATTCTGACCTGCTCATGAGCGAATTCGGCGATCAGGGACTGCAGGGAGGGAGGAGGGAATGCGAGTACCGTTGCCTCCGCAATCTTGGCTCAGAGAACCGGCGCGAAGAATTCGTCACCGTCCGCCTGTGTCCCATCCGTAGGTGGGCCGAAAAGTAGGGTACTGCAGCAGCAGTGGTGCTTGGTTTTGCCCCGCACAACCTAGTGTGGACAGTTAGGCCCGTCACGGGAGGTTTCCGCGACTTCTACCGGAGGAAGAGCGCGGACTAGGTCCAGACGGCGAGTCGACCGCCTCAGCGGCCGCGACGTTGACCTGAGCGAGTGCCGGGAGAAGGCCGCGACGTGGGAGCCAGCCTGGGGCGGATGTAGTCTTCGGGAAAACTACGAGGTGCAGGGAACGGAGCGTGCATGAGACGGGCGTGACTGGCGGAGGGCGCGAAGGCTAGAGAGTGTATGCCGTGCTGCGGGCCTACTCGCGAACCCACGTCCCTCAGTGACTGTGAGGACGCCAAATCGTCAAGAGCCGGTCTAGGAAAAGGAGGAAAGTGGTACCATGGCCAGGGTCATAAGTACAATCAATTTGAAGGGCGGAGTTGGAAAAACACAGCTTACCGTTGCCATGGCCGAGTTTCTGGCATCAGAATACGGCAAGAAGGTACTCGTGATTGACCTAGACCCGCAGACTAACGCTACGGTAGCATTGATGAACCAGGACGTGTGGTTCCAGAAGGACCAGGAGGGCGGAACGCTCCGACAGCTGTTTAGGGACAAACTCGACAAGACGAGCATATTCGATGTCGAGAAGGCCATTGTCAAAGGGGTCTCGAATGTTGGCGGCGGTATCAGGCGACTTCATCTGTTGCCCTCCAGCCTTGGGTTAATCGATCTCCAAGACTCCCTTGCGCTGATCCCTGCCGGTCGGTTCCACTTCGGAAGCCCGGTGACAATCCTTAAGGAGGCAGTCTCTCCAGTGCTGAACCAATACGATTTTGTGCTGATGGACTGCCCCCCCAATCTGGGCATCATTACACTCAACGGGATTTACATCTCGGACTACTACCTCATCCCCTGCATACCCGATATACTGTCGACCTATGGTATACCGCAGATAATAAGCAGAGTGGAGGGTTTCAAAGCGGAGGCTCACATAGATATAGAACCTCTCGGCATTGTAGTCTCGATGTTCCGCTCTCAAAGTAGACTCCACAGCTCAGTCCTCCAAACCCTAAGAACCAAGGCGTCTCAGGGCGAGTACCCAAGGGTATTCAAGACTGTCATCCCCCTGACCGTAAAGGTTGCAGAGGCAGCGGATTACGAAACCAAGGTTAACACCCTGAAGCAGAAGTATGGCTACGGCACGATCTACACGGACTTCGAGAGGTTGGTGGAAGAGGTGTTGCGTTATGTCGCATGACGCGGAAACCGCAAAGAGGATAGCACAGGTCCTCAGGAGACTTGCAGCAAAACTTGAGGAGAATCCTGCTCTGGTAGATGGCTTGGGGCTTACCGTTGAGGACGTTCCAAGAGTGGTCCGGCACAGGAAGGAACAGAAGTCATCGCTTGAGCTTGACATATTCCGCGCCTATTCTGAAGGGGGAGAGGAGGCCCTCAGAGCCTTGCTGACACCTCTCGACTTGAGGGCGCTGAAGAGTATCATAAGGCAGCACGGCTTTGATGCGTCCAGACTGGCGGATAAATGGCGGAAGAAAGACCGGTTAGTAGCTCTCATAGTGGATCGAGTCGCGTCGAGGAGTGAAAAGGGCAAGGTCTTTAAGGAATACCCCTGACACCTAGAAGAGCGATGCGAGTGCCCGGATGACCGCTGCGCCGCCCTGAGCAAGTGCAGGAGGAAGACCAAGGCTTCGACCATATCGCGAAACCTGACCCAGAGACAGAAGGCATGAACTATGACGTTCACAACGACTAGACTTCTGACCTTATCGGCGGCGGTTTCCCTTGCACCCGCGTCGGGTGCCGCCCCCGTCTCTCTGAGGGCCCAGGCTTGGCCAGTTCCCTCACGTTTCGCCGACTACGCCGCCCTCCGCGTCATCGACGGCGACACTATCGACGTCGGGAAACTCGGCACGGCGCGATACATCGGCGTGGACACGCCCGAAACCAAGCACTCCCGGAAACCGGTCGAGCGGGTGGGGCAGGAGGCCTACGAGGCGAACCGCAAGCTGGTCGATGGCAGGAAGGTCAAGCTCGAGTTCGACGCGGAGCAGCACGACAGGTACGGGCGGCCCTCGCGTACGTGTACGCCGGGACCGCCTTCGTCAACGCCTGGCTTGTCGAGGCCGGCTAGGCCCAGGTGATGGTGATACCGCTGAACGTGAAGTGCGCGGAGCTGTTCGCGGCACTCCAACGGGAGGCGCGAGAGGCCGGAAGGGGCCTGTGGGCCGCCGAGGAGGAAGAAAAAACCGATCTCGGGCAGGTCTATTACGCCTCCGCGAAGTCGGACAAGTTCCATTACCTGTGGTGCAAGTGGGCGAAGGAGATCAAGCCGGAGAACCTCATTGTCTTCAAGAGCCGGGAGGAAGCAGTCGAGGCCGGGTATGTGCCTTGCAAGGTGTGTAAGCCCTGAGGCAACGGAGATGCTTGAGAGGTGCGCCCGGCGTCTCAGGGGGGAGCGGGATGCCGAGGGCGATTCACCAGTCGGGGTGTTGTGCCGCGTGTGCGGGGCGGCGGAATAGGCTGGCTGAGGATGCCACAATGCTGATAACATTCCTGATCGGCGCTAGTGGTTCTCTGGCACTCCCGTACATGCTCAGCCCGTAATCGATGCCGAGAGCCCGTGAATGTGCTAGAATACGTGATAGAAATACCCGTAAAGTGGGTGCAGACTGTGCCTCAGAAGGTTAAGGCTGACGTCAACCCTTACATGCTGATCTGGGCTAGACAAACCGCAGGCTACGACGTAGAAGAAGCAGCCCGGAAGATCGGTACTACACCGGAGAAGCTGCAAGTATGGGAGGCCGGAGCAGACAAACCAACCTTGCGGCAACTAAGGTTGGCGGCCAATGTCTATAAGCGCCCCACTGCCTTGTTTTACTGCTCTACTGCTCCCAAGGAGCCCCCGACCATTGCGGATTTCCGTCTCTTTCCCGACGAGCGCCTGAAATACACGCCCAGGCTTCTCTACGGAATACGCCGTGCCTTTCAGCGTAAGGCCATTGCCGTCGAACTGATACAGCAATTGGGGGAGGCGCTCATAGACTTCCCGTTGCACGCGAACATGGCCGAACCTCCTGGGAGCCTAGCCGCCCGAATCCGGCAGGCGCTGGGTATCACACTTGGCGCCCAGTTCTCCTGGCACGACCAATACGCTGCTCTTCGATCCTGGATTTCCGCAGTGGAGCGTTTGGGGGCTTTCGTGTTTCACGTGAGAGATGTGGAGCTGCAGCATATGCGGGGGTTCTCCATAAGTGAATGCCCTTTTCCCGTTGTAGGCATCAACAGCAAGGACTCTCCCCGCGGGAGAATGTTCACTTTGCTTCACGAGCTAGTCCATATTGTGCTCCAAACCGGGGGCATCTGTGATCTACATGAATTGGAGTCTGATAACGACGGATCCCTTGAAGCGTACTGCAACCAAGTAGCCGGAGAGGTCCTGGTGCCGAGGGATGCTCTCCTGAGTGAGGAAGTTGTCGTCAAGAACAGCAATAACACCGTCTGGGAAGAAGAGCAACTACGATTGGTGGCCAACCGGTATAAGGTAAGCCAAGAGGTCATTCTACGGAGATTGCTCACTCTCGGGAAAACCACACGGGCATTTTACCACCAGAAACACGAAGAGTACAAAAGAATCTACCAGCGTGAGAGGGCCGAAGAGGGCGGATTTATTCCCTATCATCGCCTCGTTCTACGCGACAATGGCCCCGCATTTACCGGTCTTGTCTTGTCCGCTTACCACAATCAGGCAATCAGTTTGAGAGACTTGTCCAACTTCCTGGGAGGGGTTAAGCTCGACCACGTCGGGCGTATCGAACATGCCCTGATAGGCAGTAGAGGGGGCATTGAGCCTTAATGTATTGCATTGATACCAGCGCTCTGATACACGCCTGGCGTAGGGATTATCCTCCCGACGTGTTCCAGTCCCTCTGGGATCAACTGGACCGACTGATCAAACAGGGTAGACTGTTCTCCTCCATTGAGGTTCTACTTGAGCTGAAACGAGGGGGAGACGAGATTTATCAATGGGCAAAACAACGCGAGCACGCCTTCCTGGACGCCGATGCGACAGTTCAAAGAGTAGTTGCCACCATCGTAGACAGTTTCCCCTCATTTCTACCCTCAGATAGTCCTGATGGAATCTGGGCCGATCCCTACATAGTCGCCATTGCCAAGGTAAATGGGTGGGCAGTCGTAACTGGCGAAAAGGCGGTCAGTCCAGGAGCGAAAAGGATTAAGATCCCCAATGTCTGTCAAGAGGTTGGCGTTGAGTGCACTGAGTTCCTTCAGCTAATTCGCAGAGAAGGCTGGCGTTTTGGCGCGCTCCTATAGGTTGGAGGAGGCAGCACAGCGTGCGAGGCCACATCCAAGAACGTGAGCCCGGCACCTGGCGCATGTTCATTTCGTTAGGCCGGGACCCCGGTGTCGAGAAGCACGGGTATTGCAGTGAGCCTAGAGCTGTACACCCACACCGCCCTGGAAGGCGAGCCACATGGTGAAAAAGACCCGCACCGACTTAGGAGACGGGCAGATCAAGTAGATCCGTGAGGACAAATAGCTCGTCCGTGTGTCCAGGGCCACCAACCGCCGGAGGGTATGACCGTCGCCAAATGGCTTCGCGAGTAGTTCCGCACTCAGCGGCATGCCGAGATCGGACACCCAGAGAGCATCAGCAGATCAAGATGTCCGTTGCGAAACGAAGCCCGCCCGGCGACTACGGACGGCCGCCAGAACTCCGCACGAGGATGGTACTTCTCATGAAATACGCCGTCGCTTACGCCCGCTTCTCATCCGACAACCAACGTGAGGAGTCTATCACGGCCCAACTCCGCGCCATCCGGGAGTACGCAGCTCGCGAGGGCATCACGATCGTGCGCGAATACACAGACGAAGCCAGGTCTGCCACCACCGACGACAGGCCGGGCTTCCTCCGCATGATGGCCGACCTCAAGGATGGCGTCAAGGTGGATCTGGTGCTAGTCCATAAGCTGGACAGGTTTGCCCGGAACCGTTACGACGCCGCCGTCTATCCGGGAGAGATCCAGCGCGCCGGCGCCCGCCTGGTGGCAGTCGCACAACCCCTCGACGACTCGCCCGAGTCCGTCATCCTCGAGGCCATGCTCGAGGCAATGGCGGAGTACTACAGCAAGAACCTGGCCAGGGAGACCATGAAGGGTATGCGTGAGACCACATACCAGGGGAAACACGCCGGGGGCAGGTCACCCCTGGGGTATGATGTGGATCCGGCAGCCAAGAAGTACATCATCAATGAACGTGAGGCCCAGGCGATACGCCTGATCTACTCCATGACGTTAGGGAGACAGGGTTACTCGGAGATCATCGACACCCTGAACGGCCGAGGCTACCGGACCAGGGCCGACCAGCCGTTCGGCAAGAACTCCGTCCATGACATTCTCCGTAACGAGAAGTGTTCCGGCATCTACACTTTCAATCGGGCGGGGAGCGCCCACTTCGGGCGGCGCAACAACCACGCGAGCAAGCCAGGGGACGAGATCTTCAGGTTCCCCGGCGCGGGATCCCTGCCATCGTCTCCCACGACGACTGGAGGCGGGTGCAGGCCATCATGGCCGTGAGGAAACGGCCGACACCGCGGCGAAAGGGTAACGTTCTCTATATCCTCACAGGTTATGTATAGTGCGGCGAGTGTGGCGGCGCTATGACAGGCTCGAGCGCGGTCGGAGGGCGCAACCGCGCCAGGTATCACCTGTACGTCTGCAACACCAAGAGACGCCTGAGGACGTGCCATAACCCGAACATCCGCAAGGAGCTTGTCGAGGGCTTCGTCTTGGACGAGATAGCGGGGCTCTTCATGCCGGAGCATATCGAGGAGCTCGCCGAGAAGCTGGAGGAGAGATACCGAGCGCAGGCAAGTGAAGTAGATGCCGGCTATTGGGAGATCGCGGCCGCCCTGGACGAGGTCCGGAGACGCATGGACAACATATTCGAGGCCTTGGAGACCGGGGGCATGCGGCCCGACGTCGCTGGACCCCGGGCGAACGAGCTCGCGGAGCAGAAGGCCCTTCTCGAGAGTCAGCTGGCGGAGATCGAGATGCGCCGCTCCATGGTGCTCACGAAGGACAAGATCCTGGAATACCTCAAGAAACACCAACAGGCGCTCGTGGACCGGACTGACGAAAGCGCCTGCAGGCATCTCGTGGAAGCGTACGTGGAACGGGTCACGGTCTACCGTGACCGAGTCGATGTTGTCCTAAGAGTTGGAACCGACTTGTATAAAGGTGGTGGAGGCGGCGGGAGTCGAACCCGCGTCCGAAGAGGCAACTCGAGGAGCTTCTACGAGCGTAGCGTGGGATTTGGTTTCGCCCCGGAGGCGCTCCCGCGCCAGCTCCCCACGGGACTATCTCGATGATCTTGACCCGCCCCTCCGAGAATTGGGGCGAGAGCATCCTGGTTTAGATGACGCCCGCACCGGTCTCCCAGGCCAAGCCCGGGTTGGACGGCTGCGTTAGTTACGCAGCGTAAGCGTATTCGTTGTTGGCACTTATCGTGCGTTCCACCGTTTAACGAGGTCGGCGGGATCTCGGCTCGCTACCCCTGTCGTCACAGCTCCCCGTCGAAACCGTAACGCCCCCACAAACTTCAGAATCCGCGTCTCACGACTTCGAGGCGTTACCCGTCGGCCGGCGCGCCTAGCGCGCCTAGCGCGGCTAGCGCGTTCTCTCCTTGATCGCACGGTCCGCCTCGCGTGCGAGATCGCGCCTTGCGATGTCCTCACGCTTGTCATAGAGTTTCTTGCCCTTGGCCAGCGCCAGCTCCACTTTGGCGAGGCCCCTCTTCAGGTAGACCCTGAGCGGCACGAGCGTGAAGCCGCGCTCCTGGGTCTTGCCTGTGAGCCTGCGAATCTCCTCTTTGTGCAGGAGCAGCCTGCGCGTGCGGAGGGGCTCGTGGTTGAACCTGTTGCCGTGCTCGTACGGGCTTATGTTCATGTTGTAGAGCAGTACGTCGCCGCCCTCCACCCTCGCGAAGCTATCGCGGAGGCTCACCATCCCGCGCCTTACCGACTGGATCTCGGTGCCGGTGAGGGCGATCCCCACTTCGTACGTCTCGTGTATATGATAGTCGTGATACGCCTTACGATTCGTGGCTACGATCTTCTGTCCTTCTGACAAAGCCCCTCACCTGCACGCCAATTATACCATGGCGGCGCGTCGCATTCAAGCGACACCGCCACGCGAGGCGCGACGCGGGAGGGCAAGGAGCGGGCTGTGATGGCGCGGCCGGCTGTTGACCGACGGCGTACCGGGAGCCTCCCGTATCCGCTGCCCCTCGCAGGGCCTCCACCACGAGCATGACCGTCGCCTTGGCACACCACGAGAGGGCACTCCCGGGAATCAGCGATCGACTGCCTGTGCAGTCCTTCTATAGGCCAAGTTCCTGCGAGATTGACCGCATGGCCCCGAGGCCGATGCCGATGAACTCCTCGAGCGACAGCCCCAGCTCGGAGCAAGTCCTGATCTGATCGCGGTTGGCCCCCCGTGCGAACGATGACTCCTTGAACCTGTTCATCACGAAGCCGACATCGATCGCAGAGAGCTTCTTCTCTGGATGGATCAAAGCCGCCGCTACCAAGAGCCCGGTGAGCGGGTCAACCGCGTAAAGCGCCTTATCGAGACGGGTCTCCCGCACAAGCCCATGCGCCTCGTTGTGAGCCTTGACTGCATGCACGAGATCCTCCGATAGTCCCAGTTTCGATAGCATCTCGCCACCTACGAGGCTGTGGCGGTCGGGGTCGTGGGCCGTCTCATCATAGTCGATGTCGTGGAGGAGCCCTGCGAGCGCCCACTTCTCCTCGTCCTCGCCAAAGCGCGCTGCAAGAGCCTTCATGACTGCCTCCGTTGCGAGCATGTGCTTGATGAGGTTCCTCGTCCTCACGTTCTTCTTCACGAGTTCCAACGCCTGCTGTCGGTCCATCATCGTGCACTTCTCTCTCCTTTGTCCAGTGATCCCGAGATCTCGCGTCCGGGTCGTCGTCTCATGCCTTTCCCACCCCTGACACAAGCTCATCTGTCTTCAGTCTTCGATCTTCGGTCTTCGCGCCGGCGCGGCGAACGGAAACGTCGAGTCGAGCTCATCCCATGAAGGTGCTGAAGAAGTGCACGGAACCCGTGCACTTCTTCGCACACCATCCCCACATACGTGTATAGCCCTCTTGCCGTGCTCGGCCGGCGGCCTGTCCGCGGGTCCCCGCCCGCCTCCGGGGGGAAGCCGCTCACGCTTACCTCGGGTTCCCCGTGACCGCGGCCCGGACATGCGGGCCGAATCAGCTAAACAGGCCCATCAGGAGCGCGTTCAGCTTGATGATGAGCGGCGCGAACACCAGGGATACCACCGTCATCAGTTTGAGGAGGATGTTCATCGCCGGGGCCGCAGTGTCCTTGAACGGGTCGCCGACGGTGTCTCCGATGACTGCAGCGGCATGGACGGGTGTGCCCTTGCCTCCCAGGTTTCCGGCCTCGATGTACTTCTTCGCGTTGTCCCATGCGCCGCCCGCGTTCGCAAGCTGTATGGCCAGCGGCACGCCCGTCGCAAGCGCGCCCGCGAGAAGCCCCCCAAGGGTCTCAACGCCGAGGATCACCCCAACGGCAAGCGGAATGCCCACCGCCAGCAAGCCGGGCACTACCATCTCTCGAAGCGCCCCGGCCGTGGTTATGTCGACGCACCTCGCGTACTCCGCGCGCGCCTTGCCTTCCATCAGGCCAGGGATCTCCTTGAACTGCCTGCGGACCTCCTCGACCACCTTGAACGCAGACCGCCCGACGGCCTCCATGGTGCCTGCCGCGAAGATGTACGGGACCATGGCGCCGATGAACACGCCCGCCACCACTCTCGCGTTGAGCAGGTCCATGATGGATAGCCCCGCGGCCTGGATGTACGCGAAGAACAGCGCAAGCGCGGTCAGGGCCGCGGAGCCGATGGCGAATCCCTTCGCTATGGCGGCAGTCGTATTGCCCGCAGCGTCGAGGGAGTCTGTGATCTTGCGGACCTCAGGGGGCATATGCGCCATCTCGGCGATGCCGCCCGCGTTGTCGGATATGGGTCCGTAGGCGTCGACCGACACCGTCATGCCCGCAATCGAGAGCATCCCGAGGGCTGCCACGGCTATCCCGTAGAACCCCGCTGCGGAGAACGCCACAAGGATCGCGATAGCCACGAACAGGAGCGGGAGCACGGTGCTCCTCATGCTGAGCGCGAACCCGCCGATGATGTTCGTCGCAGGGCCGGTGAGGCATGTCTTCGCAAGCCCCGCGACGGCCTTGCCGGATGTATACATCTCGGCCACCTGCCCGATGACCACGCCCGAGAGGAGGCCGAAGAGCGCGGCCCAGAACACCCCGAGTTCACCGTAGTAGTAACGACTGAGGAAGAAAGTGCCGATGACGACCAGCGCCGCGCTGGCGAACGTACCCTTGCGAAGAGCGCCTCCGGGGTCCCCGCCGGTCTCACTGGTTCTGACGAAGAAAGTGCCGATGATCGAAGCCACGATGCCGGTCGCTGCCAGTGCGAGCGCGAATATGATGCCCTTGAACTTGGCCTCCACGCTCGGGAACGTGGCGGCGGCGATCACCATGGCCGACACTATGGAGCCGACATAGGATTCGTAGAGGTCTGCACCCATCCCGGCGACGTCTCCGACGTTGTCGCCAACGAGGTCTGCGATGACTGCGGGGTTTCGCGGGTCGTCTTCAGGGATACCCTTCTCCACCTTGCCCACGAGGTCAGCGCCGACGTCGGCGGCCTTCGTGTAGATACCGCCGCCTACCCTGGCGAAGAGCGCCACGAAGCTGGCGCCCATGCTGAAGCCTGCGATGAGCTCGGTAGCGGAGAACACATCGAGCCCGGGAAGCCTCGAGAATATGTAGTACACGATGGACAGCGCGAAGAGGCCTATCCCCACCACGTACATCCCCATGACTGCGCCTCCGGGGAACGCGACGCGCAGGGCGTTGTTGAACCCCCTCGTGGCCGCCTGGGCGGTTCTGGCGTTGGCCCGGGTGGATATCTGCATTCCCACGAAGCCCGCGGAAATCGACGCGCCCGCCCCGAGCACAAATGCTACGGCGCTGTATGGGCTTATGCCGACTGCGAGTATGACGAAGACTATCGCAAGGAACACGAATACGATGCTGTATTCGCGCTTCAAGAACGCCATGGCGCCTTCGTGGATGGCGCCGGAAAGCTCCTTCATCGTTGCGTTGCCGGGATCCCTCGCGAGGACGCTCGAAACGAGATAACCCACGAACGCCAGGGCAAGGGCCCCTGCAAGTGTCGCGTACAGGATGGACGACGTGCTAACGACCGGCATTTTCAGTTCACCTCTCGACGAATTCCATCATCTCTGCCGCATCACACGCTCCCACAACGTGCGCCGCTATGCGCCTCGAGGAAAACAAAGCCCCGGCCTTCGCGCAGCACGGGGCACAGACCTACCTCACAACGGTGAGCAACACAGACGAAGCCAGAAAGACCACCGCCACAACAGTGGTTATCTTGCTCAAGAGGTCCTCCAAGCCCTTGTTCTTCGCGAAGAACAGCTGACCGCCCCCGCCGATCGACCCGAGCCCCTCGCCCTTGCTGGACTGGAGCAGAACGACGACGATGAGCGCTATGGACACGATGAACTGAAACACTATGAGTACCGTTCGCAAAGCCTGCCACCTCCCATGACGCTGGCTTACAGGATGCCCGGGACGAACCAGAACCCATTTTAGCATATCGCCCGGGAGGTGGCAAGCGCTCGCGGAACCGCGGAACCGCGAGACCGCTCCGACCGCCACTCACGGCCTCCCCAAGTAGACCGCCACGAATTCGCGTCACTTCTCAGCGTGCGGGTCCCATCCAGGGTTGGCGGTGTTGTACTCCGGGGACGGCGCGCTTGCGGCGCGCCTCGCTAGACTTGGCATTCGGGCTTGCCAAATCGAGAGCGCCCCGCCGTGCAAGCACCGCGAGCCCCAGCACCGTCAGGAGAAGTGGCGCAAATCCATGCCATGGCACCATACTCAGACCCGGAAGGCCCCTCTCCCGGCGAACAGCCCGGTCTCATCGAGCGTGTCCTCGATCCGGAGAAGCTCGTTGTACTTCGCCACCCGGTCGGTGCGCGACGGCGCGCCCGTCTTTATCTGGCCGCTGTTCGTCGCAACCGCGATGTGGGCGATGGTCACGTCCTCGGTCTCGCCCGACCGATGAGATATGACCGCCGTGTACCCTGCGCGGTGAGCCATCTCGATGGCGGCCAACGTCTCAGTGAGGGTCCCGATCTGGTTGACCTTTATGAGCACCGAGTTGGCGACGCCGGACTTGATCCCGCGCTCGATGCGCTCGGTGTTGGTCACAAAGAGGTCGTCCCCGACGATCTGGATCTTCTTGCCGAGCGTGTCAGTGAGCAGCTTCCAGCCGTCCCAGTCGTCCTCCGCAAGCCCGTCCTCGATCGATATGATGGGGTACTTCTCCACGAGACCCTTCCAGTACTCCACCATCTCCGGGGTCGTCCGCCTCCTGCCCTCGCCCTCGAACACATAGGCGCCGTCCTTGTACATCTCGCTCGCAGCCGGGTCCAGCGCGATGAGCACGTCCTCGCCCGGCCTGTACCCAGCCGTCTCGACGGCCTTCAGGATGAGATCGAGCGCTTCCTCGTTGGACCCGAGGTTCGGTGCTATGCCGCCCTCGTCACCGACGGCCGTGCCCATGCCCTTCTTCTTCACGACATTGCGCAGGTTGTGGAATACCTCCGCGCCCATGCGCAGCGCGTCCGCGAACGTCACCCCGCCCACCGGTGCTATCATGAACTCCTGGATGTCCACGTTGTTGTCGGCGTGCTTGCCGCCGTTCAGGATATTCATGAGTGGCACCGGGAGGACGTGCGCCGCCGTCCCGCCGACGTAACGGTAGAGCGGAAGCCCGAGCGACTCCGCCGCGGCCTTCGCGCACGCGAGCGACACGGCGAGGATGGCGTTCGCGCCCAGCTTCTCCTTGTTCGGCGTGCCGTCGAGCTCGAGCATGATGTTGTCTATCTCCATCTGCTCGGTGGCGTCCATCCCCTCGAGTTCGGGGCCGATGGTCTCGTTGACGTTCTCCACGGCCTTCTGGACACCCTTACCCATGTACCTCTTGTCGTCCTTGTCCCGCAGCTCGAGCGCCTCGTGCGTGCCTGTGGACGCACCCGACGGTACGGCGGCCCTTCCGACCGTGCCGTCGGCGAGGGTCACCTCCGCCTCCACCGTGGGATTGCCGCGGGAGTCAAGGATCTCGCGCGCATACACATCTACGATCGTAGTCATCGAAACACCTCTTTTCTCACACGTGGCTCACACGTGGCTTGCGCCCTGTTCCTCCGGACGATGGTCCGTCCGCCGAGAGCACGGCTGCCTCTTCACCTGGGCTTGACGATGGCCGCGAAGCTGGCGGCGTCGAGGCTCGCACCGCCGACGAGGGCGCCGTCGATCTCGGGCTGCCCGAGGAAGTCGGCGATGTTCTGTGGCTTCACGCTGCCGCCATACTGGATGCGAACCTCCTCTGCAATCCTCCCGTTGAACACCTCGGCCACCGCCTGCCTGATGATGCGGATGACCCTGTTGGCCTCGTCGGCCGACGCGGTACGGCCCGTGCCTATCGCCCAGACCGGCTCATAGGCCATGACTATCCTCTCTGCCCCGTTCGATTTCATCCCTGCAAGGGCGGCTTTCGTCTGGCGGACCACGACCGCCTCGGTCTTGCCTGCCTCACGCTCATCGAGCGTCTCGCCGACGCAGATTATGGGAAGGAGGCCATTTGCCATAGCCGATCTGACCTTCCTGTTCACAGACTCGTCCGTCTCGCCGAAGTAAGTCCTCCGCTCAGAGTGGCCCAGGATGACGTACATGCACCCGAGGTTCTTCAGCATGAGGGGAGATACCTCGCCCGTGAACGCCCCCTCGTCCTCCCAGTGCATGTTCTGCGCGCCCATCTCGATGCTGCTGCCGCGTAGAGCCTCCCGTACCGCGTCAAGCGCCGTGAACGGGGGGCAGACCACGACCTCCACGTCTCCCACGTCTGCCAGCGCTTCCCTGAGACCCCCGACCAGGTCAACGGCCTCGTCGCGGGTCTTGTTCATCTTCCAGTTGCCTGCTATTATCCGCCGCCGCAATCCCCTCACCTCCACATTCCCATGCCGGCCCACGGGCGTCCGGCGGCTCTCGGGGTCGCAGTCGGGACTGCTCGCCGCCGGGCCTCTCGCTGGCTGGCAGGCCTGACCTTGCCTATCTATCCTTGAGCGCCGCCACGCCCGGCAGCTCCCTGCCCTCGAGGAATTCGAGCGACGCCCCGCCTCCGGTGGACACGTGGGTCACCTTGTCAGCGAAGCCCATCTCCTCGAGCGCCGCGGCGGAGTCGCCGCCGCCGACTATCGTGACGGCCCTCGACCCGGCAAGGGCCTTCGCGATGCCCCTCGTGCCCTCAGCGAACGGCTTCATCTCGAAGACGCCCATCGGGCCGTTCCAGATCACCGTCTTCGCCCCGGCCACAGCCCTGCTGAAGTTCGCGACCGTCTCGGGCCCGATGTCCAGGGCCTGCCAGTCGGACGGGATCTTGTCCACAGGCACGACCCTCGTCTGCGCGTCCTCGGCGAACCGGTCCGCCACCACCACGTCGGACGGGAGCATGAACCTCACGCCCCTCGCCCTTGCCTTCTCCATGAGCTCGTTCGCAAGGTCGATCTTGTCGGCTTCCAGGATGGACTTGCCCACCTCGAGGCCCTTGGCCTTCAGGAACGTGTATGCCATGCCGCCGCCGATCATGAGCGTGTCCACCTTGTCGAGGAGGTTCTTGACCACGCCCACCTTGTCCTTGACCTTGGCCCCGCCCAGGATGGCCGCGAAGGGCCTCTCAGGGTCAGCGAGGGCCTTGCCCATGACCTCGATCTCCTTCTCCATGAGCAAGCCTGCGACCGCAGGCAGGAACCTGGCGACTCCGGCCGTGGACGCATGAGCGCGATGGGCCGTCCCGAATGCGTCGTTCACGTATATCTCGGCAAGCTCGGCGAGGGACCTCGTGAACCCCTCGTCGTTCGCCTCCTCCTCCGCATGGAACCTGAGGTTCTCGAGGAGCACCACATCTCCGTCGTTCATGGCGGCGACCTCGGCCTGGACCTCGTCTCCCACGCACTCGTCGAGCTTGCGCACGGGCTTTCCGAGAAGCTCCGAAAGCCTCCTCGCCACAGGGTCCATCCTGAACTCGTCCGCGGGCTTGCCTTTGGGTCGGCCGAGGTGGGACGCCAGGATCACCTTCGCCCCGTGGTCAATAAGGTACTTTATCGTCGGCAGCGCCGCCCTGATGCGGGTGTCGTCGGTGATCTCGCGCTCGGCGTTCATGGGGACGTTGAAGTCCACCCTGACGAGCACGCGCTTTCCCTTCACGTCAACATCTCTGATGGTAGCCTTTGGCACACTCACTCACCCCTTCACAGGGTCTTCGCGTAAATGCAGACACCACCGCCGCTTTCTCAGGGGCCCGCGGTGCCGCGTCCCCGCGGGGGCGGCGGGTGCGCTCATGGCGCGCCGCCCCCGAGACACCTGGCGTCCGGGCCCGGCGGACTCCGACGACCCCGACGTGCGGGCGCCAGCGGTCCCGGATCCGCCGGAGCGCCCGTGTGAACTCGTGGACCTGCGCCTGGCGCACGGCGGGATCGGTTGCGCCCGGCCTGTCCGCTGCCGTGGCCTTACAGCCCCCGCCCGGCGATGTACGCGGCGAGGTCCACGACTCTGACCGAGTACGCCCACTCGTTGTCGTACCAGGCGATGACCTTGACCATGGTCCCGCCCATCACCATCGTCGAGAGCCCGTCGACTATCGAAGAGTGAGGGTCTCCGTTGAAGTCCTTCGACACGAGCGGCTCATCGGTATACGCGAGGATGCCTGCCAGCGGGCCCTCCGCCGCCGCCTTGAGCACGCCGTTCACTTCCTCGACGCTGGTGGGCTTCGTGACGTCTGCCACCAGGTCGACCACGGACACGTTGGGCGTGGGTACGCGCATGGCAAAGCCGTTCAGCTTACCGTTGAGATCGGGCAGCACCTTGCCCACGGCCTTGGCCGCGCCCGTGGTGGTGGGGATGATGGAGAGGCCCGCCGCCCGTGCGCGCCTGAGGTCCTTGTGCATGAGGTCGAGGGTCCTCTGGTCATTGGTGTACGAGTGAACCGTGGTCATGAGGCCCCTTGTGATGGTGAAGTTCTCATGGACCACCTTAGCCACGGGGGCCAGGCAATTGGTGGTGCAGGACGCGTTCGAGATGACGTTGTGCTTCGCAGGATCATAGCTTTTCTCGTTGACACCCATCACGATCGTTATGTCCTCGCCCTTGGCGGGTGCGGTGATGATGACCTTCTTCGCCCCACCCTTGAGGTGCCCCGCGGCCTTGTCGCCGCTGGTGAACACACCAGTGGACTCGATTACTATGTCCACCCCGTGGTCCTTCCAGGGTATCGCGGCCGGGTCCTTCTCCGACAGCACCTTCACGGGCTTCCCGTTGACCACGATCTCGCCGTCCTTCGCCTCCACGCTGCCGCGGAAGGTGCCATGCACCGAGTCGTATTTCAGGAGATGCGCGTTGGTCTTCGCGTCCGCCAGGTCGTTGACGGCCACCACGTCGATGGCGGGGTTCTCCGTCGCCGCCCGGTACACGATCCGACCGATCCTGCCGAAACCGTTGATCCCGACTCTGACTGCCATTGTCCTCTCCTCCCTGTCCTTTCGCGTCTGTTCCCCTATGATTCCAGCTCGAGCATCCTTCTGGCCGCCGCCTCGTCCGTCACCAGGGCCTCGCGGCTCTGCTGCCTTATGACGGCCAGCACCGCCCGGGATTTCGTTGCCCCGCCGGCCACCGCCACAAGCCGCTTGCCGGCGAGGTCTTCGGGGCGGATGCCCATGCTCGGCGTGTAGTAGACCATCTTCCCGTCGCTGTCGAAGTAATACCCGAACATCTCCGCCACGGCGCCGCGCGAGTTCAGGATCTCCAGGGCTTCGCCGGCGATACCCCGTCTCTTCGCCATCTCCTCGAGAGTGCCCACCCCATGGACGACGATCCTGGCCCTCCTGATGAGGTCGAGGACCTCCCTGATGCGGGGTTCGTCCACGATCCGCGATATGGTCTCCGGGTGGAGATCATCCGGCACGTTGAGAACCCTGTACGTGCCCCCCATGCGCTTTGCCATGGTAACCGCTATGGTATCGGCCTGCGTCTCGACCTCCTCTCCCAGACTGCCCCTGGCCGGGACCACCGTTATACCCTTCGGCCACCCTGATGGGACTATGGCCCCAGCGACCTCGGCCATGGTGGTGCCGCCGCCCGTCGCGATGATGTCCCCCTCCTGCACGATGTCGCGGAGGATCCGCACCACGGCCCTGCCCATCTCCTTCTTGACTGTGGGATCGCGTCCAGAGTCGCCCGCCACCACCACGACCCTCGCCACGGGCAACCGCTCCTCGAGCCCGCGCTCAAGCCTGGCGAAACCCCGAAGCTCGCGCACGTACTCGCCGAGTGCGGCGAAAGTGTTCTCCCCCTCCGGGGTCAGTACTACCCCGGCCGGGCCCACCGAGAGGAGGCCCTGCTGCCTCAGGAACTCGAGCTCGCTCCTCACCGTGCGCTCCCTCTCCGCCAGCCGGGAGGCGAGCGTACGCCTGCCCACCGGCTGCGAGAAGTGGATATGACGAAGGATGGAATAGCGAGTATCTATGAGTTCCCCGATCTCCGGCGCGATCTTCCGTTGGAGGCTCACGAACCTGTCCACGTCGTGCGTCCCGATCGCTCTCCTCGCCACCCCCGCCGTGACCCTGAGCGTGCCAGGCTGGCGTGGCACATTGTGGCAGAGTCCTGGGACGCTGAACGTCCCGGCGGAGCCGTTGCTGTCCCACCACGGCAAAAATAAAAGGTCCCTTCGTCCCTATTAGTCTATTCTCCACGACATGAAAAATTCCTTCCCGCCCCGCGCATCAAATCTCGAAAGGCTGGACCGGAGCGAGGCAGCTGCCCCCTCCCCCGCAGCCAGAGCCGGGGGCCTTCGCTAGAACCTCCTCCGCTGCCTGGAAGCGGGTATCATGTCCTCCTCTCGGTACTTCGCGACCGTGCGACGGGATATCAGGATGCCCTGGGCCCTCAAGGTGTCGGCGATGGCCTGGTCGCTCAGGGGTCTCTTCGGGTCTTCGGCTTCGACGATCTCGCGGATCATCCTCTTGATGCTCTCGCTCGAGGCCGCGTCTCCAGCCGTTGTCGCAACCCCGCTCGCGAAGAAGAACCGCAGCTCGTACACGCCCCTGGGAGTCTGGACGTACTTGCCCGAGGTCGCCCTGCTGACGGTGGACTCGTGCATCCCGATCTCGTCGGCGACCTCCTTCAGCGTGAGCGGTCTCAGGTGCTTGATGCCCTTGTCGAAGAAGTCGCGCTGGAACCTGACGATGCACTCGGTAACCTTGTAGAGCGTCTGACGCCGCTGCTCGATGCTGCGTATGAGCCACATGGCGGAATTCAGCTTGGATTTCACGAACTCCACCGCGCTCGCCTCGTGCCCCGGGTTCCTCAGCATGGCGCGGTAAGCCGGGTTTATGGTCAGCCGCGGGGCTGACACATCGTTCACGACGATCACATAGTCATCGCCTGCCTTCTCCACGGTCACGTCCGGTTCTATATACCCTGCCGAGCGTGCGCCGGCGTACTCCCGCCCTGGCTTCGGATCGAGCGTCTTGATTACGTCGCATGCACTCTGGATGTCGGCCACCGACCTCTGGAGCCGCTCGGCGATCCTGGCCAGACGCCCGGCGGCCAGATCGTCCAGGTGGTCCTGAACGAGCACCGACGCAAGCTCCCGGTCACGCTCCGGGATCTCGAGCGTATCGAGCTGGATGAGGAGGCACTCCTTGAGACTTCGCGCGCCCACCCCGGCGGGCTCGAACCCCTGTATGACCTTGAGCACCCGCTCGACCCGGTCGCAGTCCACGCCGGCCATGGCGGCTATCTCGGGGATGTCCATCCGGAGGTAGCCGTCGTCATCGATTCCCCCAACGATCAGGCTTCCGATCTCCACATCTTCCCCGGCCAAAGGCGACAGGCGCAACTGGAACATGAGGTAGTCCTGGAAGGACTCTGGTTGCCCGACGTATGACTCATAGGAGAATTCGGGCTCGCCGCGCCTATCCTGTGGGCCGATGTACCCGAGGTCGCTCGCATCATCGAAGTAACTCTGCCAGTCGATATCCGGCCCGTCCCTGTCCGCGTCGGCACCTTCGGCAGGCCCACCGTCAACGGCCTCGCCCATATCGGCGTCGGCGTGTTTCGCCTCGGCCTCCCGGGACGGCGCGTCCGAGGTCTGTACCTCGCCGGTGCCAGCTATGGTATCAGAGGTATCAGAGCCAGAGCCGGGGTCGGAGTCAGGGTCGGAACCGACGTCGGAATCGGAAGGGGCGTCGGAATCAGAATCGGAGTCGGAGTCAGGGCCATCCTTGAGCTCCAGCACGGGGTTCTCCAGCATCTGGGCTTCGATGTATTCCTGAAGCTCCATCCAGGGCAACTGCAGGACGGTTATGGCCTGGCGAAGCTCAGGGGTTATGACGAGCTTCTGGACCTGCTTGAGGCTCATCTCGTAACCCATCCTCATTGCCCTTTCCCCTCCCCCTACCTGGCATGAGCTGGCAAGTCCGCGCAGGTTCACCTGAGGCCCTCGGGTCGCCCGTGACTACGGGAAGAGCCGCCTCCGATCCGCCACGCTCGACCGCCGGGTTCAACGAAGCGTGCCGCGAGCGCGCCTCGTTCGAACTTGGCGCGCGGGCCAGCCGAATTCCAGGCGCCCCGCCCTAGCAAGCACCGGCAACCCTGACACCCTCAAGAAAAACGCCGAAAACTCCTGGCGCCGTACTTAGGAGTATTCGCGCTCACGACAGGATTTCCTTCGTGATCGGGCCGCGCCCACCGCACCCGTCATGGCAGCCGCGCCCCGCGCCGCGCGCGCCGCGCGAGATCCAGGAGCCGCCTCATGCGGTGATTGGCCGCGGATTTCGTTATTGGCGGCGCCGCCATCTCGCCAAGCTCCTTCAGGCTGGCCTCCGGGTGCTCGAGTCGAAGCCGGGCAATCTCCTGCAAGCCCGGGGTGAGAGATGCCATGCCGATGTGGGCCATGAGATCCCTGATCGACTCCACCTGCGCAATCCCGGCATCGATGGCCTTTGCCACGTTGGCCGTATCGCAGTTGACCGCCCGGTTGACGTCGCCGCGGACACCACGCATCACACGCACGCTTTCGAGGGCGATGACAGATGCGTGCGCTCCCGTGACACGCAGGAGTTGGGCGACGTCGTCTCCACCCTTCACGTACACCATGTAGCCCCTCCGGCGCCTCGACATCCTGGCCGCCACCCCGAAGGCTTCGGCGATGCGTACGATGCCGCGCGCGTGCGGCTCCACGTCGGTCACTATCTCCAGGTGATAGGCTTTCCCGGGATTCTGCACGTACCCCCGGGCGAGGAAAGCCCCGCGCAGGTATGCCCTTCGGCAGCACTGCTTCGACAATAGCCTCCACGGGACCCCAGGCCTCATGGCGCCTCGCTCATCGTGCCCCTGCCTCTTCGAGACCACGCCCATCTCGCCCAGGGCGGCCCTGGCCCTCTCATCATACGGCACCGAAACCACGTAAAGGTTGCCCGGAGCGCCCCCCTTGCGCCGGGCGGCCTTCACCGGCGGCCTCAGATCGAAGAGATCGCGCATGAACGACACTATCCTCCGGGCCAGCGCAGCGCTTTCCGTCGCCATCTCGAAACGACCCGAGCACCCCGGCCGCCGGCCGCCCGTGAAACGCCCGGTCATGCGCGCGATGGCCGCGGATTCCGCCAGCATGCAGCACCTGCTCCCGGGCTCGAACCGGGCAAGCTCATCCCTGGTCGTCACGGAAAACATGCGACACGCACCACCCGTCCCTATTGTATCACACGTCTCCTGGACGTGCCGCGGCATAAACGATGTACGCGTCAGAATAGCTTTACCTTGAGATTTGCCTCGAGATTTGCCTCGGGGCTTACCCCATCACCGGAGGTGGATGTGATGGCAAACACGGTTTGGTTAGTGTTGATAGCGGCAGGAGCTGTCGCAGGTCTGGCAACCGGGACGAGTGGAGCTGTGACGCGCGCAGCGCTGGAATCGGCCAGCTCCGCTGTCACCCTCTGCCTCAGCCTCATCGGAGTGATGGCCCTGTGGTGTGGGGTCATGAGAATCGCCGAGCAGGCCGGGATCGCGCGCTGGCTCGCCCGCGCGGTCGCGCCCGTCGCCCGGACGCTCTTCCCGTCGGTTCCGGCAAGCCACCCGGCGATCGCTGCCGTGACCATGAGCATCGCCGCCAATCTGCTCGGCATGGGCAACGCTGCCACTCCCCTGGGGATCAAGGCCATGGAGGAGCTTGCCACGCTTTCGGACGACGGGGACGAGGCGAGCGACGCCATGTGCACCTTCGTAGCCATATGCACTGCTGGCATCACCCTCGTGCCGACGACGATAATCGCCATAAGAACCCAGTTCGGGTCACGCAGCCCTGCTGAGATCGTGGCGCCCATCATCCTGGTGAACGTCCTGGCCACAGCGGTTGCGCTCATGGCTGACAGGTTCTTGAGGCCCGTGTCGCGCTCCAGGCGGACCTGAGCAGGGCGCCGGGGCACGACGTAGGGTCGCGGCGTCAGAGCAGGGCGCGAGGGCGAACCGCCAGGATGGGGCCCCGGAACCCGACCTCCGGCCGCACTCTCGCTACTCCTGCGAACCAGCGCGTGACGGCGTAAAGGCAACAGGGGGCGATATGATGCTGATAAGGGCGATAACCGCCGCATCGAACGTGGTGATACCTCTCATGATCCTCGCAGTATGCCTCATCGGGCGCATGAAGGGCGTGAGAGTGTACGAAGCGTTCGTCGATGGGGCGAAAGAGGGCTTTACCACGGCAGTCCGGCTCATCCCGTTCCTCGTGGCCATGTTCGTCGCCATTGGCATGTTCAGGGCGTCGGGCGCGCTCAAGGTGGTGACCTCAGCCCTCTTCCCCGTCGCGCGTTTCCTCGGCATGCCCGAGGAACTCCTGCCGCTCGCCCTCATCCGTCCGCTCTCGGGCAGCGGCGCGCTGGAGGTGACCACCAACCTCGTCAGGACCTTCGGCCCGGATTCGCCCATAGGCAGGATGGCCTCGACGATGCAGGCAAGCTCGGAGACGACTCTCTATGTGATCACGGTGTACTTCGGGGCGGTGGGAATCAAGAGGACCCGCCACACGCTTGCGGCAGGCCTCTTCGCGGACTTCATCGCATTTCTCTCGTCAGTCGCCGTATGGCGGCTGATCCTGGGCCTTGCGCCTTGAGGCAGCCCGTCCGGCTGCCGTCGCACCATCGCGCCGACGCCCGGCCCGGGCGCTCGCGAGGTCCAGCGCGCGCCCCCTGTTGTAGTGCGAGCCCCTTGCCGAGGCTCTCGCCTCGACCACCAGACTGACGATGGCGTGGGCGAGCCTCTCCGGATCATGCCTCGCGTAATCGCTCGCCGACATCAGATCCTCCTCCACGACCGACACCCCGAGCGCCCTCAGCGTGTCGGTGTCTGGAATGACAGGGTACGCGCCCTCCTGACGGTATCTCTCGGCGAGTCTCGCCGGCACCAGGCCGGTGTTTACCAGGACGACATCCACGATGCCCCGGCCCACGTGCTCGAATATGGCTTTCAGGTGGTCCGATGCAGCAAACCCGTCGGTCTCACCAGGCTCGGTCATGACGTTGCATACGTACACTTTGAGCGCCCGGCTCCGGCGGACGGCCTCGGCAATCCCGGGCACCAGGAGGTTGGGGAGCACGCTCGTGAACAGGCTCCCGGGCCCGAGCACTATCAGCTCAGCCCCGGCTATGGCCTCCACGACCTCGGGAAGAGCCACGGGGTCCCTGGGTCTCAGGAATACCCGCTTTATCGGGGCGCCACACGTCGCAAGCGCTGATTCTCCCTCCACCACCGCCCCACCCTCGCACTCGGCGGCGAGGATGACATCCTCGAGCGTGGACGGAAGGACCCGGCCCCTCACGGCAAGCACGCGGCTGGACTCCTTCACCGCCTGCTCGAAATCACCAGTAATGGCGGACATGGTGGCTATGAAAAGGTTGCCGAACGTGTGCCCCCCGAGACCCGTGGGGTCGCCTTCGGGAAATCTGTACTGGAAGAGGCGCGCCATGAGAGGCTCCGAGTCAGCCAGGGCCACCAGGCAGTTCCGGATGTCTCCCGGTGGCAGCACTCCCATTTCCTTACGCAGCCTTCCGGAACTTCCCCCGTCGTCTGCAACCGTGACGATGGCCGTGACGTTGCTCGTGAACTCCTTGACGCCACGGAGAAGCGTGGAGAGGCCCGTCCCGCCGCCGACCACGACGATCCTCGGGCCCCGGCCGAGCTGCCGCTCACGCTGCACGAGCTCTGCGATGCGCGTCTCGGCTCCCGGCATGAGAGCTGCCACGATCGACCGGATGACCGCTCCGGCCGACAGCACCATTATGAGGACCCCGCTGACCGCCGCAGCCGTGCCTGCGACAGTCACAAGGCCCTGTGGAAACGGCCCGGGATGTGGGCCTGCGAGCCACGCGAACCAGCGCTGCAAAACGTCGACGGCCCTGCCGTCGAGGAGAGTCACGGTGCCGAGCACCACGAGTGCGACACCGAGCGCGAACGAAAGGAGCCATCTTTTGACTCTCATCCCCGGATACAGCCACCGGAGGGTTTTCACGTCTCGATCACGTCTTCCGTCTGAGTTTCGCTCCGCCCCTATTCCGCGAGCCTGTCCTGGACCTCCCTGTCGCGGTACTTCACCGATACGCTGTACCCCCGTTCCTTCAGGAAACCGGCGAGCCTGTCTGCGATAGCTATGGACCGGTGCCTGCCTCCGGTGCACCCTATGCCCACCACAAGCTGGGTCTTACCTTCCTTGACATAGTGCGGCAACAGAAATGCCATGAAGTCGAAGAGCCTCTGAAGGAACCTTCGCGTCACCGGAGACTGGAACACATACTCGCGGACAGGCTCCATATCACCGGTGAGCGGCCTGAGCGACTCCACATAGTGCGGATTGGGCAGGAACCTCACGTCGAAAACGAGGTCAGCGTCCATCGGGATGCCGTACTTGAACCCGAACGCCACCACGACCACGTCGAGCCGCTCTTTCTGAGGCGCTCGCGCGAAAGCGTTCATTATGCGCTCCCGCAGTTGCCTCGGGGGAAGGGCCGTCGTGTCGATGATCCGCGTGGCCCTGCCCCGGATCTCCTCGAGCCTGCGGCGCTCCTCCTCTATCCCATCCAGGACCCCGCCCTCCGCTGAAAGCGGGTGACGGCGACGGGTCTCCTTGAACCTGCGAACGAGCACCTCATCGGACGCCTCGAGGAACAGGATCTCGTACGTCACGCCCATCTCCTCGAGAGTGTCAAGGGTCCCGGAGAGCCTGTCGAAGAACTCTCGGCTCCTTATGTCAACCACCAGAGCTATCTTATTTATCTTGCCCTCGGACTGTGCCACCAGCTCGGCGAACTTCGGAATGAGGGTAGGCGGAAGATTGTCCACGCAGAAAAAGCCCATGTCCTCAAAGGCCCGAACCGCCTCGCTCTTGCCGGCGCCCGAGAGCCCGGTGATTATCACAAACCGACCCTCGCTCAAGTCCCATCCCCCGGTTCCCCTGTTCTCTTCACGCACGCACGTTGATGATCCTCTCAGGCTCGATTCCCGCCCGCATCGCCACCTCGAGGGCGCGTCCGAACTCGCCGACCTCATCGGGGCCATGGGCATCGCTGTTAATGCAGAAGCTGACCCCCTGGCGTGCCGCGATCTTCAGGAACTCCACGTCGAGGTGGGCGTGCTTCGCGTTTATCTCCAGGGCCGTCCCGACCCTGGCGCACTCGCGGGCAAGCTCCTCGGTGTCTATGGACACGTGGAGGCCGGGATGTGTCACGACATCCACCCGGTTCCGCCTTATAGCTTCCACCAGCGACTTCGTATTGTCAACCCTTGCGCGCTCCGCAAGATGTCTGCTCCACCGCGCTGCGAAGTTGCGACCCGAGAGCTTCCACCAGTCCGCGAGGGTACGCCCGCGCACAATGAGATGGTGGCCCGCGAGCACGATGTCAAGGCGCCTTTGAACCTCGGCGGGAACATCGAGGCCGCCATCGGTGTCGATGACGTTCGCCTCGACTCCCATGAGCACTCGAACTCCCGGGAAGGCCTCCCTGCTCCTCTCGATCTCCTCGGCGATTTCCACGAAGGCCGCAAGGCTCTCGACGCCCACACCGAAGAGATTGGCTGGACCGTGGTCGGTGATGGCCACGGCCTCGAGCCCCTTTCGAGCCGCCGCCCGCACGTTGTCCATGACCGTGCCTTTGCCATGACTGAATCTCGTGTGGGTATGGTAGTCAGCGAACACCCTCATCAGTATACCATGGTCCGTGTACCCGTGCCCATTACGAACCCTTCCGGCGACGGTTCGAGCTGCGCTGCGGCCTCCTCGTCCACGATGAGCGTGGCGTCGGGATGAAGCTGCAGCACGGAACCTGGAACCATCTCCGTCACGGGACCGTGCACCGTCTGCGCGATTACCTGTGCCTTGGCCTTGCCGCTGGCAAGGAGAACGATAGACCTTGAGTTCATGATGGTCCGTATACCCACCGATATCGCCTGTCGGGGCACGGCGTTCTCGTCGCCGTCGAAGAACCTCGCATTTGCCTCGATGGTACGCTTCGCGAGGAACAGCGCACGGGTGCGGGACCCGAACTCGGTCCTCGGTTCGTTGAAGCCGATATGGCCGTTTCTCCCGACGCCGAGGATCGCGAGATCGATTCCTCCCGCATTTCTTATTGCCCGTTCGTAGCTGCGGCATTCCTCGCGGACATCCGGGGCGAGACCGTCAGGTATGTAAATACGATCCGGTCGCACGTTCACGTGGTCAAAGAACCGGGTACGCATGTAGTAATGAAAGCTCGCCGGGTGGTCCGGGCCCAGCCCGAGGTACTCGTCGAGGTTGAACGTGGTGACCTGCGAGAAATCCAGCCCCTCTTCACGATGCATTCTGACCAGTTCAGCATACAGCCCAAACTGAGTCGCGCCGGTCGCGAGGCTGAGCACGCTCGTGGGTTTCCGCCGCACCTGCCCGGCCACGACCTTCGCGGCTTCACGGCTCATCGTATCGTAGTCCTGCGCAACCACAACAACCATATACCACGCACCCCCATATCCCTGGGCATCGAAATCAGGGCCGGTAACGCCCTGCCGCGGGCACTTCAGGCCCGATGCACGACAACCCCACCGACGATCGTCGCGCGCACCTCCCCCAGCCTATCCATGAGGACCAGGTCGGCGTCCTTGCCCTCCTCTATGCTGCCTTTGCGGTCGTGGACCCCCACCACCCTCGCGGGAACCTGCGACGCCATTGCGACCGCCTGGGCGAGCGGAACGCCCAGATCATCCATCGCCCGCCGGACCGCCCTGTCAAGCGTGAGAACGCTCCCGGCAAGGTTTCCGTCCGGGAGCCTGACCGCCCCGCCCTCATAGATGACCCGCTGCCCGCCGAGCGTGTACTCGCCCTCGGGCATGCCGGCAGCCATTGTGGCGTCAGTGATGAGTGCGAGCCTGTCCATCCCCTTGCACCTGTACAGGACGGTGGCCGCAGCGGGATGCAGGTGGAAGCCGTCCAGGATGGCCTCTGTGGTAAGGTCGTCACATGCAAGCATCGCACCAGCCATCCCAGGGTTCCGGTGATGCAGCCCGCGCATGGCGTTGAACGCGTGTGTCACATGGGTGGCGCCCGCCTCGACCGCACGCGCGACATCCTCGAACGATGCCATGGAGTGGCCGAGCGACACCCTCACCCCTCGCGCGACCGCCGCCTCGATGAACTCCCGGGCGCCCTCGAGCTCGGGCGCAACGGTGGTGACCCTCACGAGGCCGCCTGACTCCTCGATGAGCCTGTCCAGCTCATGGATGCTCGGAGGGCGAATCACGTCGAGCGGCTGGGCGCCGCGGCTATCCGGATTGACCCAGGGCCCCTCCAGGTGTACACCGAGAACCTCGGCTCCACCTGTTCCACGCTTCGCCGCGTCCGCCACGGCCCGCACAGCAGCCGCAAGATCCTCGTGGCGCGCGGCCATCGTCGTGGGGACCATGGAGGTGGTGCCGTGACGCGCATGTGCCCGGCACATGGCGGACACAGCCTCGTACGTGCCTTCCAGGACGTCGTGGCCGCCTCCCCCGTGCACGTGGATGTCCACGAACCCGGGCGCTACCAGGAGGCCCGACGCGTCGAGGATTTCGTGGCCGGCGGTGGAATACTCCCTGAACTCACCGTGCGACCCAACCTTCGCGATCCTGCCCCCGGACACTACGAGGAACCCCGAGACCATTATACCTTGTGGCGTCAAGATGTCAGCGTTCCTGATGATCACCTGCAGTGTCCTCCTCCAATCGCTCCAATCGCGCAGAGTGAGGGTTCATCAATCCCTCATTGCCTTCCAGCTCCTGCCGGATTGACGGCATTGCCCTCCGGGGACAGCGCGTGCGGCAAGACGCGTTCGAATCCGGCACTTGAAACCAGCCGAACCCCAGGCGCCCCGCTCTGGCGGCACCGCGAGCCCCGACACCGTCAGAAGTCAGAAGAAGTAGCGTAGACCTAATTAAGGGAGCGAGTCCTCGATGTTCGCAATGACCTTGCCCGTGATCCGGCCGCCCGCCTCCTGGATGCCCAGGAGGTAAGCCCCTACGACAGGGGGGAACCGCGCCTCCACGACCTCGCATGCAGGAGCCACCTTGGCCAGCTCCCTTGCGAGGGCCCGCTTGACGGTGTCACCCGCGGCGAACACGCCGCCCGCGGTGACGCAGAGCACGCCGTCGTCCTGCATGCCCAGGGCCTTCACGACGCTCGCCGCGGCGAGGCCAAGCTCGGTCCCGGCGCGGCGCAGTATGCGGCGTGCAACGGTATCCCCTTTGCGGGCCGCATCCGCCACAAGCACGGCCAGCGCGGCTATACCCGTCCTTCCGAGACCCTTTCGGTACGTCAGGTCAACCAGGTCGTCGGCTGAGTCTATCCTGAAATGCTGCAGCACGGCCTCGGAGAGCGCCGTGGGCCCGCCCCGGCCGTCGCTCGCCCGGACCACCGACGCAAGGGCCTCGCGTCCGATATCGTAGGCGCTGCCTTCGTCGCCGAGAATGTATCCCCAGCCGCCCGCCCTCTTTCTCTCACCCCTGGCGTTCATTCCGAAGGCCATCGACCCGGTGCCAGCGATCACGACCACGCCCGGCTGGCCCAGGGTGCCCCCGGCGAGAGCTATCACGGCGTCGTTCTCCACCACAACCTTCGACGCGATGCCGGCGCTCTGCAGGAGGCCGGACACCGCCTCACGGTCGCCCTGCCTGTGCACCCCGGCGGCGCCGATGAAAGCGACGTCAAGAGCCTCATCGCCGGCGGGCAGCAGGTGTCGGGCTTTGCCTGCTGCGGCGAGGATCTCGGCCTTCATGCCCTCAGGGCCCGAGACCTGGTAGTTGGCCGGGCCTGCCCAGGCGCGGGCGAGCACCTCACCGTGCACCGTCCCTACCAGGCAATCCGTCTTCGTGCCGCCTGCGTCTATTGCGATGACGAGCCCCATGCCGCCCCTCCTTCCGCCGCAAGCTCGAGCGCCCTTCGAACATGGCCGTCTGAGGCCTCGAGAAGCCTCTCGGCGCGCCCTCTATCTACGCCTGCCCGTTCCATCACGATGGCCACCTTCGCGTTCCCGCCCGATGCTGCGAGAAGCCTCCCGGCCTCGTCGCGGCCGACGCCCGTGGCTGCCATGACGATCCTCGTCGCTCTGTCAACGAGCTTCCTGTTGCCGGGTCGCAGGTCAACCATGAGATTTCCGTATACCTTGCCGAGCCTCACCATGCTGGCAGTGGTGAGCATGTTGAGCACCATCTTCTGGGCCGTGCCGGCCTTCATGCGCGTGGACCCGGTGATCACCTCGGGACCGGGGACAGGCTCGATGGCCACGTCTGCGACCGCCGCTATCGGCGATCCGCTCGCGCACACGAGGGCGACGGTGGCCGCGCCGCGCGCCCGCGCCTCCCTGATGGCGCCAAGCACGTAGGGCGTGCGCCCGCTTGCGGATATCCCGACCACGACGTCGCGCTCTCCGACTTCGTTTTCGGCCACATCCCTCGCGCCGAGGTCCGCGTCGTCCTCGGCTCCCTCCACCGCGCTCCAGGCCGCATCGGGCCCCCCCGCGATGATGGCCTGCACAGTGTGGGGGTCCGTCCCGTAGGTGGGTGGGCACTCTGACGCATCGAGCATCCCCAGCCGTCCGCTGGAGCCGGCGCCCATGTATATGAGCCGCCCGCCCCGCCTGAGGCGCAGGACGATAAGGTCCACCGCCTCCGCAATGTGGCCGAGTTCGTCCGCGACGGCGGAGGCGACCTTCTTGTCCTCGTCGTTGATGAGCTTCACGATGTCCCGCGTGGACAGGAGATCGATATCCGCGCTCCTGGGGTTTGACTCCTCCGTCAGCAGGCCTTCGAGATCTCTGTCGTTGTCCGTGTACATGTCTACGGGCATCCTCCAGTGGAACCCCCGCCGTTGATGTAAGGTAAGGGTTCGTGAGTTCCTCCCTGTTTGCCGGCGGCCGTCGGCCCGGGGCGTTGCACCCGGGGCCGCGCTCCACGCGAGGTGCGCCTGGCCAAAACCCGGCCTGTCCGGCAAGTACCCGGAACTTGGCACCCTTGCGCGATCACCGCGGCCCCTCCCGAAGTCGGGAGCATCCTCGCATCTTCACTCAGACGTACGCCTTCCACGTGCTCCAGAGCGCTTCCCGAACGCCCGACGCAGCCTCCACGCCCGCAAGGTCGAGGGCGGAGAGCACCGCGCCCAGCACGGGCGGATCCTTGAGCAGAATGAAATCGGCCCCAGGGAACTCCCTCAAGACATGTGATTCGAGCGTATCAGTCATCACGGGGTCGTCGGCGTTTGCAAAGACCCCGCCGGAGAGCACGATCTTTACGCTGTCGCCTGGCGAGAACAGCTTCCGCAGCGCGGCGAGAATCGCTGTGGCAAGCTCCTCCCCCACCTCACGGAGGATGTCGCACGCCGCCTCATCGCCGCGCTGTGCCGCCTCGAACACGACAGGGGCCAGGAACGCCACGTGGACGCGGGACTCGGAGCCGGGGTAGAACCGTTCCACGAGGTCGTCCAGGTTCTCGAGGTGAAGCTTCCTGCAGAGCATGTCATAGAGCACGGTGGGCTTGCCGCGACCGTCGTGGCCGCGGGTTGCCATACGAACCGCAAGCATGCCGATGTGGTTCGCCCCGGCGCCGTCCCCGAACATGTAACCCAGCCCGCCCACCTGCACCCGCTTGCCTTCGTGGTTGAACCCGATCACGTTTGTGCCGGTGCCGCAGACCGCCACCACGCCGACACCGTCGCCGGTGGCGGCCCTGAGCGCTATCGTGGCGTCGTTCTCCAGGCCCACCCGGGGCGCCGGGTTCACCTCGGTCAGGAACTTCTCTATAATGGCGAAGTCGGCAGGACGATCGGCCCCGGCCATCCCGTAGAAGGCAGCCTCGAGGTCCGCCGGCGTGACACCCGCCGACTCGATGGCAAGGTCGATCGCTCTCTTGACCTGGCCCTTGGCAAGATCGACGCCGACGGCCTGGAAATTCCCCGGGCCGGCCTTCCCCGCCCCGACCACACGCCCGTCGAGAGCGCTCACAAGCGCCAGGGTCTTCGTGCCGCCCGCATCGACTCCCAACACGCACTTCATTACCGCTCTGCCCCCTCCTCCGCCGCCTGGCCGCGGCCGCTCCCACCTCCGCCTCCGCGGGCAAGGGCCGGCGCGGACGCGCACGCCCTGAACGGCCCTTCGGCAAGGGCCTCCCAGTACTCGGGCCGATCCCGGATGGCATCGTATGAGAACAGCACCACGCCCGCCACTCCGAGGCGCCTGGCCGTAGAGATCTTCTCGATGCATCCTGCCGGGTCCTCAAGCATGTTGTAGGCACCCACGCCCGCCAGCACGCGTCCCCATCCGGGGGCGGCATCCACCGCGTCGTCGACGTGCGCAGCGAAGCGCCCGGTATCGGGCGTGTACGCCATCGGAACCACGAAGTCAACGATACCACGAGCAAGCCAGCCTTTCCAGTCCTGCAGCCTGTGCTCGGCGGCGTCCGCTGCATCGGGGAACACGGCGCACGACACCGCCACCCCCGGCTTCACCCGCTTGACATCCTCGTATACACGGCGGACGACCTCTGTGACCTGGTCACGCCGGAACGCGTCCCACGTCGCCGACGACTCCCGGCGCAGCGCCTCTCCTCGCGGACCCTCGGACGCCTCGGGGCGTTTTGCGATATCCAGAGGATCATACCCCGCAAGATCTCGAAACGCGTCTCTGGCCGCCTCGCCGTACCCAAACCTCGGCGACGGGTATCTTATGTAATCGAAATGGACCCCGTCCACGTCGTAGTTGCTGACGACCTCCATGAAGACGTCATGGACATAAGTCTTCACGCCTTCTATCGCGGGATCGAGCATCGGCGAGACGATCTGGCCCTGGGCCATCTCCAGCGTATAGTCGAGGGTCGAGATGCCCCGCTCATCGACGAGCGCCCACTCAGGGTGCCGACTGAGCACGTGCTCCGGCTGGTACTCCCGGCAGCCCAGCTTCCCCACGGTAAACGCATTGATCCATGCGTGTACCTGAAGGCCTGCCGCGTGGGCCCGCTCGATGCACAACTCCAGTGGATCGAGGCCCTCCGCGACATCGGGCATCCGTGGCACCACGCTGCTCGTGTAATACGCCTCGCCACGCCCGTTCACCTGCACGAAAAGGGCGTTGAAGTTGTGCCTCGAGGCGAGATCCACCATCGTTTCCACCGACTCCCGGGTGGTCATGCTCGTCCGAACCACCCAGAGGCCCCGCATCTCGTGTTCCGCGACCCACGCCGCATCCACCCGAGGTTTCATGAGAACGCACACCGCCCCTCCCATGACGAAGATAGCAACAGCAAGGCAGGCCCGACGGTGCTCCGGGCCTGCTTCTGCGAGCGTTGCGAAAAGCTTCCCTGCAAGTGCGAGAAAAGCGGAAAAGGCATCCAGGACGCCCCGGCCTACCTGGAGAAGACGCGCGGGCCGACCTCGGGTCGGCGTACCCTCTCCCACGGCTCACTTGCCTCCTCAACGTCCCGCGTGTCAGTTGGCGCAGGGCTTGCAGATTCCTGCCCGCTTTCAGGCGGCCGCCGGGTTACCGGCGTCGGACCCCGGGACGGCGTCCGAAGCGGGGTGTATCAGCGAAACCCGAGCCGCCGCCCATCGGCCGCATACCGCATGCCCGCCCGCTCGCGGACTGGCATCAGCCAAGTATGGCGCCATGAGTTTGCGCCAGTTCTCCTGACGGTGTTGGGGCTCGCGGTGCTTGCCAGGGCGGGGCGCCCGGAATTTGGCCGGCCCGCGCGTCGAATTCGAACGAGGCGCGCCGCGAGCGCGCCGCCCCCGGAGCGCGACACCGGCGACCCTGGACAGGACTCACCCGCTGAGAGGTCGCGCGAGCCTGCGGCGATCTACCTAGACCTCGGGCCTATCGAGCTCCATCCGGACCTTTCCGCGGGACCTGAGGAAGTCCATGATCCGCCCGACGCTGGTGTTGAGCACGAGGTCCTCCGGTAGACCCGCACGCTCCGCAAGCTCTATCGCTGCGTCGAACACCCCCACCCGCGACGCATGGTGGGCATCGCTCCCGATGACCACGGCGACGCCGTACTCGGCAGCAAGCTCGGCAAAGCGAAGGCAGTTGTCGCGGCTCTCCAGCCTGACCACGGTGAGCGACGAATTGTTGATCTCGAGGAGCTTGCCCAGGCGCTTCGCCGCCCGCACGACCTCCTGGATGTCCACTTGAAAGGCGGGGTTCCCCGGGTGAGCGATGGCGTCCACGTGGGGGTTCTCCATGGCGCCTATCATGGCCCTGGTGTTCTCCTCGACCGTCCCACCGTCGTAACCAGTGCCGGCGTGAAATCCGGCGAGCACGAACTCCAGCTTCTGCAGGGATCGCTCGGGGAGGTCCAGATCGCCGGAGGGACTCGTTATGTTCGCCTCAACCCCCTTGAGGACCTCCACCCCGGCGATGGTGGCGGGGACGACTCTGAGGTTACCGAAGTAGTAGCGATGCGGGCCGCCCGGGATGTTCGGGCCATGATCGGTGACGGCGATCATCTCGAGCCCGGCGTCACGGGCGGCGCGGGCCATCTCGTCGATGGTGTTGTACGCGTGTCCGCTTGCGACTGAGTGAGTGTGAAGATCTGCAACAAGCCGCATTGTCAAGTCCTCCCGGGGGATCTCGGTGCCCGTATCACGGCGCCGCATGCTCGTGCGCCACAAGGAGCAATTCAACGTCGGGAGGCTGATCCCTGCTTCACAGAGAACGCGGCCGGATCGATATCGGGGAACAGGGCATCTATGGCCTCGATCTCCTCGAGATACCTCATGGCCTCAGGCGTGGCATCCCCCTGCTGGAGGGCGTCGAGAAGCCTCGTGAACCTGTGTCTGTGCTCGAGAAACCGCCTCGAGGCATAATCCGCGGCCTGATCGGTCGTGACGAGGAACGGCCAGTCACTGCTCTGGAGGAGCAGGGCTTCGCGGGCCGCCTGCCTCAGGATCCGCTCCCTGAAGCTCCGTGGCGCGCCATCCGGCGTCCACGCGGAGGAGTCGCCCTCATGACGCGGCGGCCGGACCGGGCCGTCATCCGCACACGCCGCCATCGCCGCTATCCTCTCCATTTCGCCCTCGCTGGCGTGGACTTCGTCCCACATCCAGCCGGTGGCCTCGTTGTCCCAGATGTAGTGGCCTCCTCCCATACCCCACGAACTCTCCACCAGGTCTATGCGGCCGGACGGGGGATGGCTTTCGAGATACCCGGCAGCCGTTGTGAGCTCCACGTTGTCGCTGCGGGCGAGCCCCTCGATCGCCCAGCGGAGCCAGTCCAGCCCCTCCATCCACCAGTGCCCGAAAAGCTCCACGTCGAAAGGCGCAACGATGATGCCGTGCTTTCCCGCGTCCCTGTGGAAATCGCCCAGCAGCCTCTCCACGAGGCCGACGAAATGGTCCGCGTGCTCTCTCGCGCGGGCGAGGGCCGCCTCGTGCTGGTATACCTCCTTGGAGCCGAGGTCCACCAGCCTGCTCGTGACCTTCCAGTAACGAAACCCCGAAATCGAGTCACGCTTATGGAACTCCCGGTAATTCCCGTCCCCGGGATAGCCCCACTCCGACGACCAGACCTGGAGAGCCGTTCGCTCGTTTCGCCCGAGGACGGCGATGTCGCTCCCGGGCAGCGAGTACGGCAGGTACGTCGTGAATCCCGGCCGCGACGGGACGTACCTCGGCGGAGGCTGACGCTGCGAGAGTCCTGCCCCATACATGCCCACGGGCGTCCCGCCCTGGATGGCATGGGCGTCCACGAAGAAGTGCCTGATCCCCATCGCCCCGAGGGCACCGTCCACACCGGCGCGTCCAAAGGCCGAGCCGGGCTCGCTACGCGACGAGTCCCGGGGACGATAGCCGCACTCGGGCAGCCATATCCCCATCGGCTTCCTTCCGAAGCACCGTTCGTAGGTGTCGCATCCCACCTTCACCTGGGCGCATACCGAGGACTCCCTCGCAAGGAGGGGCAGGTAGGCATGGGTCGCCGCGCCCGCCACCAGCTCGATGTGGCCCTCGTCCTGAAGCCGGCGGAAGGCAGAGACAAGGTCGCGCCCGTACCTTTCGTGGAAGCTCGTTCGCACCTTGTCGTACCGGTCGCGGTAGAACCGGGCGAGGTCTCGGAAGCGGCCCTCGCTCTCGGCCTCGAATCTCGCGATGTCCCCCTCGGCGGCGGCGATCTTCGTCTCCACGTACTCGTCGAACCGAAACAGCATGTACGGATCCTGAAGCTGGTCAAGAAGCACCGGCGTGAGCCCGACGGTCAGCCGCGCCGGGACGCCGCGGGCCACGAGGTCCGAGACGATGTCGAGGAGCGGGATATACGTCTCGGCCATGGCCTCGAACACCCACTCCTCACCGAACGGCCACACCCCGGCCTTTCGGCAGTACGGCAGGTGGCTGTGGAGCACGAACACGAATGACCCTGTGGACACGACAGATCCTCCTCTCTCAGCCTCTGTTTAGTCTGAGCTGTGCACAGGTTCGCTATTCGGTGACACGCGGCGCCGCTCCCGGGCACGCGGAGCCGGCCAGGAAAACCGTTACCGTTTCTGGTAAATCCGCGCAATGGCCCTCGAATAAACCCGCAGGGCGCAAGGGATATTATTACAGAGACGCGCCGGGGGACGCGATCGAGCACGTCTGGTAGTTGGTGCCAAGTGTGAGTCCAGGAATCCGTGCTGGTTCAGGAGAAGCTTCCGGGTCGCCGGTGCTTGTACGACGGAGCGCTCTCGGTCTGGCGAGCCTGAGTGCCAGTTCCAGCGAGGCCCGCCGCACGCGCCGTCCCCGGGGGTGCAAGACCGGCAACCCCTGGAAGGGTGGTGGCGATTTCTGGACCCGTACTTGGCGATGGCGTTGGATGTAATGACGGCCGGGGGGTAGCCGGTGTGGCAATCATGAACGAGACGAGCGCAACGAAAGGGACGGGAGCGCCGGAGATGGCAGAGGGAGTGGGGCAATTGGGGGAAGCGATGGAAGCCGGAGGCGGGCCTTCGCTGGACCAGGGAACTGAAGGGACCACTTCGTCCGGGGAAATGGAGGAGATCCGCCTCCCTGAAAGCGTATCGGAGCTTCGCATCGTGGAGACGAGAGAGATCAACCTCGCCGAGGATGTGGTCCACGGAGCGGCCTATCCCACGTATATAGCACAGCCCGAGACGGGCTATGAGCTTCCGCAGGGGTACGGCACCACGAGGGTGGTCCTCATGGTGCGTGACCCGTTCTGGGTCCATGCCTACTGGGAGATCGCGCAGGACGTGTCGGAGACCGTGACCGCGGCGCTTGGACCTGATGGCTGGCACGTCGGCCGGAGGACCCTCCGCGTGCACGATGTGACCGGTGTTGACTTCGACGGCACCAACGCCCATCGCACCCTCGACATCGACATCGGCAGCGGCGCCAACAACTGGTATGTCAACGTGGAGCGCCCCAACCGATCCTACTGCGCTGAACTGGGCCTGGTCGGGCCCGACGGACGGTTCGTCCTGCTCTCCAGGTCCAACGTGGTCAGAACGCCCCGGGCCGGCCCGTCGGAGGTGATAGACGAGGAATGGATGTCCATCTCCGCCATAGAACGGTACTACCCCCACCCGGGACGGACTCCGTCGTCGCCGGAGATGGTATCGCGCGGGCTTGAACACATGGCAGTGGAGATGGGGTCGGGGTTCGTGGCAGCCATCTCGAGCCCGGGGGTAGGGGCAGGGGCCGGGGCAGTGGCCTCCGAACGGAAGGCGTTCTGGCTGAACGCATCGGTGGACGTCATCATCCACGGCGCCACCGAGCCGGGATCCGCCGTGCTGGTCCAGGGATTCCCCGTAAAGCTGCACGCAGATGGCACTTTCTCCACCAGGTGCCACCTCCCCGACGGCCAGCAGGTCGTGCCCATCGAGGCGATATCCAGAGATGGCCGCATGAGACGGTCCGTCACCGTCAATCTGATCCGGCAAACCTGGTAAGTTCGTGAGACAGGGAGATGAGAACGGAACATGGGTTGTGAAAAGGGTTATCTCGCGCTTGTGCTTCACGCACACCTGCCGTACGTGAGGCACCCGGAGTACCCAGACTTTCTCGAGGAGACATGGCTGTTCGAGGCCATAACGGAAACGTACATCCCGCTCATCAAGGTCTTCTCAGGCCTCGTGCGTGATGGCGTGGGCTTCCGGATCACCATGTCCGTCACGCCGCCGCTTGCATCCATGCTCCTCGACCCGCTCCTGCAGGAGAGGTACCTGCGGCACATCCGAAAGCTGATCGAGCTTGCGGAGAAGGAGGTGGAGCGCACGAGGTGGCTCCCGGAGTTCAACGAAAACGCGCAGATGTACAGGGACCGGTTCCTCGAGGCGCGCCGCATCTTCGAGGACGTGTACGGGCGCAACATCCTCAGCGCGTTCGAGGAGTTCGAAGCCCAGGGGAGGCTCGAGATCATCACCTCGGCGGCGACCCACGGGTACCTGCCGCTAATGGAGATCTGCCGGGAGGCCGTGTGCGCCCAGATCAGGATCGCCACGGACTTCCACAGGCGGGTCATGGGGAGGAAGCCGATCGGCTTTTGGCTTCCGGAGTGTGGGTATAACCCGGGCGATGACTGGCTCCTGAGGGAGGAGGGCGTCAGGTACTTCATAACCGATGCCCACGGCGTGCTCTTCGCGTCACCAAGGCCCAAGTATGGGGTGTTCGCTCCCATATACTGCAGGTCGGGGGTGGCCGCCTTCGGGCGGGACATGGAGTCGTCGAAACAGGTGTGGAGCGCGCGCGAGGGATATCCGGGGGACTACGACTACCGGGAGTTTTACAGGGACATAGGCTACGACCTGGACTACGAATACATCCGCCCGTACATACACCCGGGCGGAACGCGCGTCAACACGGGGATAAAGTACTACAGGATCACGGGCAAGACCCACGACAAGCAGCCTTACAGTAGACAGCGGGCCGTGGAGAAGGCCGCCGTCCACGCCGGGAACTTCATGTTCAACAGGGAGAGGCAGGTCGAGTACCTTGCCTCCGTCATGGACCGCAAGCCCATCGTCGTGGCCCCGTACGACGCAGAGCTCTTCGGCCACTGGTGGTTCGAGGGACCTGAATGGCTGGACTTCCTTATAAGGAAGATCGCATACGATCAGAAGACCATCACTCTCATCACGCCCGGCGATTACCTGGACATGTACAAGCGCAACCAGGTGTCGACCCCGTCTCTGTCAAGCTGGGGATACAAGGGCTACAGCGAGGTGTGGCTCGAGGGGTCCAACGACTGGATTTACCGGCACCTTCACACGGCCGCGGAGAGGATGGTGGAGCTGGCGCGCACCTATCCGGAGGCGGACGGCCTCTTGCGGCGCGCCCTGAACCAGGCCGCACGGGAACTCATCCTCTCCCAGAGCAGCGACTGGGCGTTCATCATGAAGACCGGGACGATGGTGTCGTACGCGGTGCGACGGACGAAGGAGCACGTGTGGCGGTTCACCAGGCTCTATCACGAAATACGGAGCGGCGACATCGACGAAGGGTGGCTCGCGGACGTCGAGCACCGCGACAATATCTTCCCCGACATCGACTACCGGGTTTACGCTGGCGAGGTGCACCCCCCGGGTGCCGCGGGCGCCGCACCAGCCGCGGCGGCAGCAGCGGCAGGCGGGTGACCCGGGACGGGCCTATGTGGCCCTGATCTCGCTGATCCTGGTCATGTACATCTCGCGCAGGGCCTCCGCGTCGGCGGGCGTGGAGGCCTCGCTGTACACGTGGAAGAGCGGCTCCTCCGAGTCCGGCAGGATGAGCGCCCAACCGGTGTCGTGGTATACCTTGATCCCATCGATGAGCTCCACCTTCTCGCCGCGCGTCTGCTCGATTAGCATGCGCATGACCTTGCCCTTGTCTTCCCACGGACACTCCACCGTACGCTTGCTCATGTAGAACTGCGGCACCATCGACAGCAGCGACGAGAGGCGCACGTTCTCCGTGGCCATGACCTCGAGTATCTTTGCCAGGGATAGCAGCGCATCAAAGGCCGGCTGGAACCCAGGAAGCTCTCTCACGCCGATGAGGATCTTCTCCTCGATCACCTTCTCCATCACCGACCTCGGATTGGCGCGGGTGCGGATGACGCGGCCACGGTAGGTTCTCGCCAGTTCCTCGATGATCCTGGGGGCCGTCACCGGCACCGCCACGGTAGCCCCTTCCCTGGACTTGAGAATGAGGAGGGACATGAGGGCATAGAACATCTCCTCCGAGACGCCCTTTCCTTGCTCATCTACGAGAAGAAGCCTCTCGGCGTTGGCGTCCACAGCGATGCCGAGGTCCGCCCGGCTCGAAACCACGGCCCCGGAAAGAAGAGCGAGGGAGTCGAGCATTTCGAAGTGTTGTCGGGGCCGGCTGGCGACGACGCTATCGGGGTTCAGCGCCAGCACCTGGCACCCGAGGGCGTCCAGGAGCGTCGGGAGCAGGAGCGACAGATTACCCGGGTCGAAGTCCACGACAACCTTGAAGTGCCGGGCGCGCACCGACGCGACGGACACGGCCTTGAGGAGCCCGTCCAGATACTGCTCCACCACCCGCGTGAGGAACGCCACCTCCCCGATGTCCTCGGCGCCCGCGCGCCTGAAGTCTTCACTGAAGAAACCGTTCTCGATCCTGCGTTCCATGGATCTGTCTATGTTGATGCCCTTCTCGTCCAGGAACTCGACAAGCCCGATGTTCGGATCGTAAGGCGAGAGCCTCACGTGCAGGCCGCCTGCAACCCCGAGGGCCGCTACGGCGTAACGGGTGACAGGGGTCGTCATGCGCCCGAGGTCGTACACGTCGGTGCCGCTGGAGAGGAGGCCCGCCGTCATGGCGCGTTTCAGCATCCGCGAGGGCTTGTACGCGTCTGAGCTCACCACGATGGCCCGCTTCTTGCCGACACACGCGCCATAGGCGGCGCCCAGCTTCGCGGCAAACTCGGGGGTAAGCTCCACATTGAGAAGGCCGGACACGCCGTACGACCCGAACAGCCTCCTCGACCACTTGGCGCCCCAGACGAGGCTGGTGGTGATGGTGGTGCCGGCGTCGATGACCTTGTCAGGCCATATCTTCACGCCGGGTTTGATGATGCTCCGCTCGCCCACCGAGCAGTCGGCCCCGACCACGGCCCCCTCGAATAGCGCGGTCTTCGCCTTGATGCTGGTCCTCCGACACACTATGGCCCCGCGCAGTTCGGCCTCTTTGCCCACGTATGAGTTGTCCCAGATGACGCTCCTCTTCACAGACGCGCCCTCGTTGAGAAGGTTCTGGGATCCGATGACGCTTGCGGCCCCCACCTCAGCGTTGCGCTTCACGCGGCTGAAGTCGCCGATCACGACGGGCGGTATGAGGCGGGCGTTGGGGTGGATCTCCGCACCCGCCCCAATGTATACGCCCCTCTCCACCTCCTGGCCGGGTATGTCCACCTTGGCCCGGCCCTCCAGGATGTCGTAGTGCGTCTGGCGGTACTGGTCGATGGTCCCGATGTCGCTCCAGTAGCCGCTTGCGACGTACCCGAACAGCGGCATCTTTCTCTTGAGGATGAAAGGGAACAGGTTCTTGCTGAAGTCGAACTCCTGCCCGAAGTCGAAGAACCCCAGCACCTCCGGCTCGAGCACGTAGATGCCGGTGTTGACGGTATCGCTGAACACCTCGCCCCAGCTCGGCTTCTCCAGGAAGCGCGAAATGCGCCCGTCGTCGTCGGTTATCACGACACCGTATTCGAGAGGTGTGGGCACCCGGGTAAGGACGATGGTCGCGATGGCGCCTCTCGCCCGGTGAAATTCGACCGCCTCGGCGAGATCGAAGTCGGTCAGCGCATCGCCGCTCATGACGAGGAAGGTGGAGTCGAGGTGCTCTTCGCAGGCCTTGACGCTGCCGGCGGTGCCAAGGGGCGTGTCCTCCACGGCGTACCTGATGCTGACCCCGAAGGCCTCGCCCGTGCCGAAGTGCTCCTCGATCACTTCCGGCATGTAGTGCAGCGTTGTATAGATGTCAGTAAACCCATGCTTCCGGAGGAGGCGGACGATGTGCTCCAGGATGGGCCGGCCCACCACCGGCACCATGGGTTTGGGTTTGTCGCACGTAAGCGGGCGCAGGCGCGTGCCCTTCCCGCCCGCCATTACCACTGCCTTCATATCGTTCTGCACCTCCCAGCGAGCCGGCGGTCAGTGAACACCTTCCGGCACCAGATAACGCGAGTAATCCGGCGGCGCGTCTGCGGAGGCCTGAGCCCGGTCTGCAAACCAGCGCGGCCCTGCCACGGCCCAGGGACCTGCGCGGTAGGCGGCGAGGACACCTTCATAGACGGCCCTCGTAGTATCCGCAATGTCGTCCCAGTTGAACCGCTCCCGGACCTCCCGGTAGGCGGCGGTCTGGAGGCGCTCACGCAGGCTGTCGTCGCCGAGGAGCGTCAGTATGTTGTCCGCGAGCGAGTCCGGGTTTGACACGTATGCTTTCATGCCGGTGATGCCGTGGCGCACGACCTCCCCGAGCCCGCCTGTGTCTGACACGACCACCGGCACGCGGCACGCCATGGCTTCCAGCGCAGTAATGCCGAAGGGCTCATAGAGGCTGGGCACCACGGCTATGTCGGCGCACCTGTACAGGCGGTTGCGCGTCGCGTCATCCACAAACCCTGCGAAGTAGATACGATGCTGTATTCCAAGGGATCCGGCGAGGTGCCGAAGGTGGGAGTCTGCCGGCCCCTTGCCGGCAATGACGAGTTTGGCCTTATCGTTGTATGCGAGCACCTTGGCGAAGGCCTCGATGAGGACGTGAGTCCCCTTCTCGTGTACGAGCCTTCCGATGAAGAAGATCATCTTCTCGTCGGGCGCGGCCCACCTCGACCGGAACCCGACAAGGTCATCGCCATCGGCGACCGCGAACCTCCCCGGGTCCACCCCGTTCGGGATCACGCGCATCTTGTCCGCGGGGAACTGAAACACCCATGAAAGCTCGCCCCGCATGTACTCGCTGCAGCATATGACCTGCCACGACTCGAAGCCGAGCCACCACTCGACGCTGCTGATGTACCGTTGGAGATCGTTGTGAAGCCCCCAGTTGCGGCCGTACTCGGTCGCGTGGATGGTGGCGATGAGCGGAATCCTGAAAGCGTGCTTCAGGGTCTTGGCGGCGTAGGCCACGAGCCAGTCATGAGCGTGCACGAGGTCGGCCCCTTCCGCCGCCAGCGGGACTGCGCGCTCGAGAAGGTTCAGGTTCATCTGCATGACCCACGTGACGAAATCGCGCGGCGGCGGGCTGCCGAAGGGCACCCTGGAGACCTTTACTCCCGCGTCGTCCTGGGCCTCGTCGGCGCCGTCCGCGGCGCAGGTGACCACGTCCACGTGCACGCCCCGCCTTACGAGAGCCTTCGAGAGGTCCTCAACGTGCCGCGCGATCCCCCCGACTATCCTCGGCGGGTATTCCCACGAAAGCATAAGAACACGCATCTCGTCCCCTCCCGTGCCTTGTTCTGGGAAGTTGTGCCATGTTCTTATGATTCGCGGCTTGAGCCGGATTATGCGTGTCCGGCGCACACGAGTTCACAAGAGCCAGCCGCCCACGGATGTCTTACCCCGCAGCGCCCATGGCGCGGGTCAGCCTGGATCGTGCCATGAAGCAAGCCGCCGTCGCGTCCGCAAGCTGAACCTCGGCATCGTGGACGGCAGCGATGGCCGTCGCCACATCCTGATGCGTTGCGGCCCCGAGTCGGCACTGCTCCTGGACGGTGTCGAGCGCAAGGCGGGCTCGCTCGAGGCCTGACTTCGCCAGCGAGAGCGCCGCCTCTGCCTCGAGTAGGCCGTAATAGACCTCTGTCACCTCAACCACCACGGCTGTCTTCGTGCTCTCCAGACGCTCACGCGCGGACGCAACGGCGTCGGCGGCGGCCTTTACGACGGCCTCGGCGCCGAGGTCACGAGTGAGGGTCTTCGTGAGCTCTACGCCTATACTCCATGAGCCGTCGTCTTTTGCGCTCCCAATCAGTGCGACCGACGGGAGAAGCTCTCTCCGCGCCGATGTGAGTTCGGCCTCCCTATCGCTGACATCCTGCGCCGCCAGGGCAAGCTCCTTGCGACGTTCGAGGGCCGTTTTCACGCATGTCTCGAGCCCGGGGAGCTTCCCGGACACGTATTCGCCTGCGGGGGCCAGGCTGACAGGCGTCTCGAGGCTGCGGCCCGTGACTCTGTTGAAGCTCATGTCTGACAGCACAACCGCGTGTCTTGCCGCATCCAGCGCAACCTCCGCCGCCGCCGCGCGCTGCCTTGCGTCGAGCACATCGAGCACGCCTGCATTCCCCTGCTCGAACCTGGCCTCTGCAACCGCGAGGTGCTGTCTCGTGCGCTCGAGGTTCGTTTCCGCCGCATCGAGCTTCCGCCGATCCCGCAGTGCCGCATGGTATGCCGCCTCCAGGGAGGCGCGGGCTTTCTCGCGCGCCTGCTCCAGAGCGAACGACGCGCTCCTCACCGCCGCCGCCGCCGTACGCACCTGGGAGTCGACGGATCCGGTGCCGGCCCGCCCGGCGCTCGCGGCGCTGCCCGGCAGAGACGACCCCGGCCCCAGAAGGGGGCGAGACACGCTAAGGCTCCAGCCGAGGTCGGTATCCGGCTCCACGGATGACCCCGACAGATAGGTCCCGTCGATGGAGAGCGTGATCTGCATCTCGCTGATGGGCACGCAAACGTCGAGGCCTGCCGATGAGAGCAACCGTATGCCCTCTGGCTCCGGCGTCGGCGCCGGTGCAAGGGGAGCAGGCATGAGTGAGGCCCTGTCCTGAGGGCGCGAGATCTGCGCCGGCCAGGCCCGAAGGCTTATCGTCGGGCGGCGAAGGGCCTCGGCGGCCAAAAGACGCATCTGCGCCAGCTCGAGAGATCTCTCGGCGGCGGCAACCTCGGGGCTTGAGGCAAGCGCGAGAGCGATCGCCTCGTCGACGGTTAGTGTTCCTTCAGGCTGCTGGCTCACCGCGGGTCCCGCCCCACCACTGGCGGCAACAGGCGCAAGGTAGCAGCCCGCTGTGATTACAAGCGCTGCGACGCGCGCGAGAGTGCGCCACCACGCCCCGTATGTCATGTCTCGTGGAGCTCGCATTCCCGGCCCCCCCTATTCGGCCCCGTCGGCGGGATAGCCCACGTAGTTCTCGTAACGCAGGCGGGCGGTATTGTAGTTCATGATGGCCTGGAGCGCCCCCAGCTTCGCCTCGGTCAGGTCGACCTGCGCCCCCAGGAGGGAGTTGGCTATCTCCATCCCGTACTCATAGCGCAGCTTCATCACCCTGTAGTTCTCCTCGGCCTGTCCCGCCGCCGCACTGGCGATCTTCATCGCCTCCTCCGCCCCGCGCACGGCAAGGTAAAGCCGCCTCGTCTCGACATAGACAGCTCGTCTGACCTCTTCAAGCTGTATCCGCGCCTTCTCGAGGTTGTTCCGGTTGAGGCGCTTCGTGAGATCGGGCGTATAGTCGTTATCCGAGAACTTCACCTCGAGCTCCGCAATCTCCAGCGCCTCGCGCGCCTGCATGATCTCCGGCCTGTTTGCGAGCGCCGGCGCCAGGCCTTCCTCGAAGTCCACGTCTCCCTTCAGGGGAACCGCGGAGTCCAGCGCGATCACGCGGGTCGCGAGGTCCACGCCGACCATCTGCTTGAGCCCGAGTTCCGCCATCTCGAGGTCGTTCTGGGCCGAGCACGCTTCTGACGAGGCGCGCGCAAGCTGTATCTCCGCGGCCAGGACCTCGAGCTTACTTGCAAGCCCGGAGTCGAATTTCAGCTTCACGATGCGGAGGCTCTCCTTGGCCTGCTCCTCCGCCTTCTGCCGGATGGCAAGCTTCTCCCGCGCAGCCACCAGAGCGTAGTAGGCGCTATCAACGTCGAGCATGAGATCTTGCCGTTTCGCAGCAAGAGCCCTTGCAGCGTTCTTCCTCGCATTCTCCGCCCTCTTCGCGGCCACCACCGAGGGTCTCACAAGCCCCTCGGCGCGCGTTATGTCAAGCTGTATCTTGGCGGCTTCGAAGTCGAGCCTCGCCGCTGCGTAAGACCTATTGTGCTCAATCGCGAGCTTGCGCGCGTCCTCGATGCTGAGCTTCAGCTCATCGTCGGCAGCCGCGACGGTGTGCGGCGCCACACCCACATAGAACACGGCCGCCACGGCCACGAGGCATGCTAGCGTTCTTCGTCTCGCCCGTATCCTTATATCCAACCTTCGTCCCTCCCAATCGTGCCTGCGTCTGCAGGCGCATGCAGGGTTCGTTCTACATGAGTATTAGACGAGGAGGTGGGGCAAAACCTTTCACCCGGGTGAGAATAATCGTTTGTGACTGCACAGGGCTCGGGATATAACGGTAGAAGAGGGGGGAAGGCATGTCTATCGACCCGATCCTCGACGAGAACGCCCAGTGTGTGCTGAGATCCCTGATCGCAGCAGCAATGGTGACTGGTGGTGCGCTCCTCGACGCGCTGGACGACGAACGCCACCGTGGCCTTATCGTGCGCACCGTCCTTGCGCGCGCCATGTGGGAACAGATGCTGTGGCTGTTCCGCCGTTACGGACGAGACGGGGTGAGATGGGAGCTCATGTTCATTGAGCAGCCGCTGCCCGAGGACCCGCACCCGGCGGCCGGCCGCTGGCGATGCCGCCGGCCCGTGGTGACGAATCGCGGACCAGAGCGCTAATCGCGGAGTGCGTGGCACCGCACGAGGCGGCGGCCGTCAACGGCCACAAGCTCGGGCTGAGAGATATCACAGCAAGGTCTGCGCGCCTCGCAGCGGGGAGCGAAGCTGCAGCCGGGCCCAAGGGCAGCGAGGTCAGGAACCTCACCCATGATCGGCGTGAGAGGCTTCCTTTCGCCGAGGCGCGGGATGGAGCGCAGAAGGCCCCGCGTGTAGGGGTGTACCGGATCCTCGAGCACGGCGTCGATGGGCCCCTGCTCCACGACCTGCCCGGCGTACATGACCGCAACCTCACGGCAAAACTCAGCGGCAATCGCCAGGTCGTGCGTGACCAGCACGATCGCGGTGCCGGTGGTCTTGTTGATCTCTCTCATGAGCTCCAACACCTGGGCCTGAATGGTCACGTCCAGCGCCGTGGTTGGCTCGTCGGCCAGCAACACCCTCGGCCTGCACGCAAGCGCTATGGCTATGAGGATGCGCTGCTGCATACCCCCGCTGAACTGGTGCGGATACTCAAGGTGCCTGGTTGCGGGTGACGGGATCCCGACCTGCCGCATGAGCTCGACGACCATCTCCCGCTCCCGCACGCGGCTGCGGCGCGCAAGGCTCACCGGGAACCCCGGCAGGAACCCGTGGACGCGAAGGGACTCGGCTATCTGGTCGCCCACCCTGAATGCGGGGTTGAGCGTGGTCATGGGGTCCTGGAACACCATGGCGATGTCCCTGCCCCGCACCTCCCGCATCTCCCTCGCGCTCAGGCTCGTGAGGTTGCGCCCTTCGAAAACGACGCTTCCCGCGACCAACCGTCCCGGGTGGGGCACGAGCCGCATCATCGAAAGGAGGCACGCGCTCTTCCCGCAGCCCGACTCCCCAACGATTCCGAGGACATCGCCCTCTTCGAGCGTCAGATCCACCCCGCGCACGGCCTGCACGTTTCCCCGCGGGGTGGGGTACACCGTGAACAGGCCCGATACCTGCAGCACCATCCGCTGTGCGCTGCCGGCATCCACGCCATCGGCCTGAATGTCACTCGAAGGTGCTCCGATCGCCACGTCCATCCCATGCTCGCCTCCGTCCGCGTCGCTACGCGCGGGCATGCTCCCACGCGCGGCGTCCCAACGTCCATCTCCACGCCCACATCCACACCGCGTCCGTCTTCACGTCCGTCACCTGGTCCGTTTCCAGCTCCATATCGCGTCATCGTCAGGTCCGCCCCCGCTTCCGTTTCATCCCCATTGCCGCTAACCTTCCCTCAGCCTCGGGTCGAGGACATCACGGAGCGCCTCCCCGACGAGGTTTATCGCCAGGACCAGCCCCACAAGGGCGAGCCCCGGCAGCGTGGCAACCCACCACGCCGTGAGCATGTAGCGGCGCCCGTCGTTCACCATGGACCCCCACGCCGGGATGCGCGGCGGTATCCCGAGGCCCAGGAAGCTCAGGGACGACTCCAGGACGATCATGTTCCCCATCCGGAGGGTCCCCAGGACCAGTATCGAGTGGACGACGTTGGGCAGGATCTCCGAGCAGATTATGGCGGCGTGTGACCGCCCGAGCGCCCTCGCCGCCTCCACGTACTCCCGCGTCTTCTCCGACATGACCTCGGCCCTCGCAAGCCGGTAGAACTCAACCCAGCCCTTGAAGCTCAGGGCCCAGATGAGGTTCCAGAACCCCGGCCCGAGGACGGCCATGGCCCCGATCACGAAAATCAGGTATGGGAACGCAAGCAGCAGGTCTGTGAACCTCGACACGATCCTGTCGAAGGAACCGCGGAAATAGCCTGCCACCACCCCAAGGCCCACGCCAACCGTGACCGAGATGGCGATGGTGAGGACTCCCACCAGGATCGAAACCCGCGCGCCGTAGATTATCCGGGACAGGATGTCCCGCCCGAGCTGATCGGTGCCCAGGGGGAACTCACCTGTCCAGGATGGCGGCGTAAGCCGTTCAGAAAGGGCCACCTGGTCGGGGGCGCAAGGCGCCACCCATGGCGCAAAGACCGCCGCCGCGACGTACAGCAGGATCGCCACGCCGCCGATGATCGCGGCCGGATTTTCCGCCATCTGCCCTGCAAAGCTCAGGAAGCTCCTCACCGCAAGGCCCAGCGGCCCGGTACTCCACGACCCGCGCGTCCGGGCCGCACGCGCCTCGCAGGCGTCCCGGAGATCGTCAGGTCGTCTGGCCTCCCAGCCCGGCGCCGCACGGCGTCCATCGTCTATGGCTTCCATTCCTTCCAGACACATGGGCGAGTCTCGCAAGGCTCTCACCCCTTCCTCTCATCTTTGGTGCGTCGCATCGCTAAAGCGTCATCTTCGGGTTGAGGTACGTATACAGGACGTCGGTCGCCAGGTTCACGACAACGAATGTCAGCGCATACACCATGACAGCCGCCTGTACCAGGGGATAGTCCCTCGAGAAGATGGCGTCCACGACCACGCGGCCGAGCCCGGGCCACCCGAAGATGGACTCCACGATCATGTTCCCGCCGAGGAGCGTGCCAACCTGGAGGCCGACCACCGTGACCGTGGGGATGAGTGCGTTGCGCAGCGCGTGGCGGATGGTCACCGCTCGCTCGGCGACACCCTTCGCTCTCGCGAAGAGCACGTAGTCCGCACGCAGCACTTCCAGCATGCTCGACCGCACGACCCTGGCCACCACCGCAGCCACCCCGGCGCCCAGCGTGGCGGCGGGGAGGGCGAGGTGCTTCAGGGCGTCCCACAGGGCTGGCATGTTGCCCGTCAGAAGGGCGTCCACCGTGAAGAGCCCTGTGACCGTCGCAGGCTCGAACCCATAGGTGATCCGTCCCGAGGTGGGCAGCCACCGCAGGTGCAGCGAGAACACGATGATCCCAAGTATGCCCAGCCAGAAGGCAGGCATCGATATCCCGAGGAACGACGCGGCCATGCTGGCCCTATCGACGATCGACCGTTGCCGGAGCGCAGACACAACGCCGATGGGCACGGCAATCACGAGCGCGAAGAGCAGCGAATACAGGGCAAGCTCCATGGTGGCCGGCAGCGCCTCCAGGATCACCACGGCCACCGGACGCGAGCTCGGAATGGAGTACCCGAGGTCGCCTCGGACAAGCCCGGCGAGGTACCTCCAGAGCTGGACGGGAAGGGACCGGTCCAGGCCAAGCTCGGTCTTGAGGGCGTGGATGTCCTCCCGGGTGACGCCGCCAGCCTCGCCCATCATGATGTCAACCGGGTCACCCGGCATGAGCCGCATGAAGATGAACACGGCTATGGCGACACCGAGGGCTATGGGTATCGTCGCAAGCACCCGTTCGAGAATCTGCACGTGTGTCCTTCTCACATCTATCCCCCCACGTCCCTGGTGTCGCCGCCATGCCGACTGGTCCGCCCGGCATTCTCATTTCACAGAATAGCCCGCTTCCCTCAGGAGAGCTTTCGCCTTCTCCGGATCGTACGGGTAGGGCTTCAGATCGGGGTTGAACCCGAACCCACTCGGCAGGAACGCCGTGGCAAGGTGGGTGGCAGTGCCCCCATAGATGGTCCCCAGGATCCTGTCCCAGTTGACCGCGTAGTTCATCGCCCTCCGCACCCTGGCATCGTTGAAGGGCGGCTTTGCGCAGTTCAGCTCCACGCAGTAGACGCGGGTCCCCTCGACGCTCTTCACCTGCACGTTCTTGTCCCTTTTGAGGCTGGCGGCGATGTCGGGCGGCACCTGCTGCACGATCTGCACCTCGCCTGCCTTGAGCGCGGCGATGCGCACTGTGGGGTCAGGCATCATCCTGAAGATGGCCCGTTTCACCTTCGCTGGCCCCATGGGCGGCAGGTCTGGCGATCCGCCGTAGTAGTCGTCGAACCTCTCCATCACGATCTGGTCGTCGAGCCTGCCCCCGACGAACTTGAACGGACCGCAGCCCACGGGCTTCCTGGCAAACTCGTCGTCGCCGACCTTCTGTATGTAGTCCTTCGGCACCACCTGAATGTGCACCAGGCCCTGCAGGAACACGGGGAAGGGGCTGGCCAGGGTAAACCTGACCGTGTACTGGTCAACCTTCTCCACCTTCTCCAGCGGGCCGAGAAGCCCCTTTCGAGGCGACGACCGGCCGCCGATGGCGCCTTCCTTCAGAACGCGCTCGAAGCTGTACACCACGTCGTCCGCATCGAGAGCCTCGCCGCTATGGAACTTGATGCCCTTGCGGATCCTGAACACGTACACGTTGTCCGCGGGTGTCGTCCACGATTCGGCGATCTCCGGCACCACCTTGCCGTCCCAGGTGCGGGTCACAAGCCCGTCAAAGATGTTTCGGAGCACGGTCTCGGTATCCCGCTCGCGGTGCATGGCCGGATCCAGCGAAACCGCCTTGTCGGTCTTCATGCCCACGACTATGGTATCGCCGCGCGTAAGCCCGACATCGTGAAGGTTGATACGGGAGTCCATGGCCGGTTGCCAGTTCTGCACCTCGGCCCTGGCGGCCTCGGTCTCGCTCAGGTAATACCCGAAGATCCAGGGCGCGTCTTCATACAGGATGGACTGGGCCTCGTGATAGGCCTTTCGCCGGACCTCCGGATCGATGGTGGTGAGCGCCTTGTCGACGGCACGGTCGAACGCCGGGCTGCTGTAGTGTGAGTAGTTGCCTCGATCCTCCGTGCGCAGCTTGGGCACTGCGAGGTCGAAGGGATCGAAGTATGCGCTGCCCCAGTCGGTCAGATACATCTGCCGCTCGCCTCTGAGTGCGCTGTCTTTGAGTGCGCTCCACTCCCAGATTCGCACGTCAGCCTGAACGCCGATGGCCCTCAGGTCGGCTGCGATTGCCTCAGCCTCGTCAGCCCTGTTCGCCTCCGCATCGATGACCACGGTCAAGGTTTTCCCGGCCGCCTTGAGCGGTGCACCACTCAGAAACCCCATCGAGAGCAACGCAAGAGCCACCACGGCGCCCGCAACCCAAAAACCCTTTCTACGGACCAGACTTGCTCTCATCCCGCACGCCTCCTTATCATGATATGGCAGGTTCAGATGCGCCTCCCCGCGGCAACACGGCGTGGGCCCGGAAGGGACGCCGCTTCACGCGAGTGGTCGTCACCGCTGCTCGATTGCGGGTTCAGGAATCGCTGCCGCCTTGCCAGGAGCCGCCACTCTTTCGACGCCGTATCGTGCAAGCGCCGACGGCCCACAGGCCTCCGCCAAACCGGCACGGACTCCCGAATTCATACTCGGCTTCCGCAGCCCACTCGCTCTCCGCGGCGCCACTTGAGCCTACGGCACCGTGTCAAGAGTGCGCTTCAGGGACGCCCTGAGGCAAGCTGAGGGACCCGGCCACCGTAATTGGCGGGGCGGATCAGCGGAGCGGATCAGAGGATCCCGGTCCGCCAAGGGGCAACCGGAAACGAATGAACCCCTCGGGCCTGCACCCGCGCTGCACCCGCGCAGCCGCGCAGCGACGTAGCCATGTAGCCACGCAGCCGCATGGGTGGAGCATGCCAGGCGCCGAATGCCGGTCTCAGGAAACGAACCCTGCGCGTAGCCCACGGCCGCGAGTGTCCGGGCGACTGGTGTGGACGTAGCCGCAAGAACGGGGACACAGGTGACAAGAGGCTGAAGACAACAATAGCCCAGGGGCAGCCCTGGGCAATACGAAGGCGTCCCCCTTACGACGCTTGCGAGGTTAGCTGACGGGCTCGGACCGAAGGAGCTGGCCCTACCTGCGTTCTCCCGCAGGACTCGCCCCGGACACCTGGGTCTTTGGTTCCCCCGCTCTTCCCGAAGGAAGATTCAGCGGCCGCACGCGGTTTTGCTGCGGCAAAAACCGACGCATCTATTCCGTTGTCTTAATATTACCACCCACACCTCGGTTATGTCAACCCGAACCCAAACTGGCTGTCGAGTCCAGACTCGCCCGAACCGGCTCGTGTGCGACAGAGCGTGCGGCACCTGGCGGGCCAAGGCGGACAAACCTTCGGCCGCTACTCTGTGCCGCTGGAGAAAAGAGGACACACGCGATGAACTGCTCTCCTCGGGCGGTCAAGAGTCGTGGGAGGCGGAGCAGCCGACCAGACGAGCGGGGTGGGGCAGATGGGCGCGGGGCGCAAGGACGAGTCGGCGCGGATAATGACCGTGCCGGACGAAATAACGAAGCACGAGTTCGTGACGGTGACGGGCAACAACTTCGTGTCGCTGCCTGAAAGCGATGCCTGGGGTCGAGTCCTGAGCGCTACTTTTCCGCACGCTGGCTGCGGCGTGTGACGCTACCGTGCGCTGCGACCTCGGTGTTGTAAAGAGCACTGTTGAACTACTGACCTCAGCGCCGACGGATTGTCGAGGCGGCCCTCAGGCGAAGGCGAGATGGGAACAACACGACCAGACGTTCGGAAGGAATTCAGGCGGTCGTATAGAAAAACGTTTTTGCAAAACCGATTTTGGAAAGGCAGCCTCTCCGAAGCGACATCCAATCGCGTCACCGACCGTGTCCACCTCGCTCCGCAGATCCACAGCGTCTGGGACTCTGCACCATCGACACCCATGCCGAGGGGCGACACCGAGAGACGGGTTTGCGGGAGCGCATCGAGGGTGGGCAGGAGAGAGGGCTGTAGAGAAGGCATCGAAACACTGCAGCGAAGGACGGCGATAACGGTATGCCGACGATCAGGGACGTGGCGAGACTGGCGGGAGTCGCACCATGCACGGTCTCGAACACGCTGAACGGCACCGGCTATGTGGCCAAGACGACCCGGGAAAGAGTGCTGGCCGCCGTGCGCGAGCTTGGTTATCAACCGAGCGCAATCGCACGCGGGTTGAAGCTTGGACGCACAAACATGATTGCGCTGATCATCCCCACCATATCAACCCCGATGTTCTCCGAGATGATCGAGGGGATCGAAGAGGTGGCCACCGCAACAAACTACAACCTGATCCTCTGCCGCTCAGCTCGCGACCCAAAACGGGAGCTCACGTACCTCAACCTCTTCAGAGATGGACGAGTGGACGGCATCATCCTGGCGGCCCCGAAAGTGGATGACCCCTGTTTCGCAGAGGTTAGTGCCACCGCGCTGCCAGTCGTCGTTGTCGGCGGCGAGTCTCCGGGCCAGGATGTGCCATCAGTGGTGGTTGACAACCGCAAGGGAGCTTCTGAGGCCATAAGCTACCTTCTCCAGCTGGGGCACCAGCGGATCGGCTTCATCAACGGGCCCCTCACGGTCTTCGACAGCCGCGAGCGCTTTGAAGCGGTCAAGGACGCTCTCACGGAAGCAGGTGTCCCGTCCGACCAACATCTCTACGTTGAAGGCGATTTCACGCGGTCCTCAGGCTATGCTGCCGCCAAGGAGATCATGTCTGGACCGCTCAGACCGACGGCACTCTTCGTGGGCGGCGACACCATGGCGATGGGCGCCATGCAGGCCCTGAAGGACATGGGGTTTCGCATACCAGATGATGTAGCGGTGGTTGGGTTCGACGACATCAAGTACGCCCAGTACTTCGAGCCGCCGCTGACCACTGTGCGTCAGCCGGCTTACCAGGTGGGGTCGCGCGCGACGAAGATGCTTCTCAGCTTGATAGAGGGGAAGCCGTTGCGACGGAAGCACCTGGTAATAGATGTGAGACTCGTCATTCGCGGTTCCTCAGAACGAAGGAGGCAGCCTGGGGGCGCACGCGGCACGAGTCGCCATGAAGGGGGGAGAGAGGGGGAACAAGCTGCAAGCGGTTTGGGAGTCATGAGAGGGGAATGTGAGGGGTGAGAGGCAAGAGGGTGGAGTTGGCGCGATCCAGACAATCTTCACTGGAAGGAAGTGTTACTGTGGCAAGGGCACAGATTCGTCGTCTTACGTCAAGAGCGCTTGTGTGTGCGCTAGTACTCACACTGGTTGGATTTGCAGTGGGGGTCGGGGCTCCGGCTGCTACGAAGACAACGATCGTCCACTGGCAGCACCACCATGAGGCGAGGACGCCGGTGCTGCAGGAAATGGCGCGCGAGTTCGAGAAGACTCATCCCAACGTCGAGATCAAGTTCGAGCCCATTCCTTATGACTCGTACTTCGACAAGCTCATAACGTCGCTGAGTTCCGGGACGGGTCCTGACGTTTTCCAGATCCCGATGTCGATGGGGCAGCAAATGGCGCGTTCCGGCATGCTGGTTCCCGTGCCGAAGGAAGTGCTGACCACCGAGCAGATCGACAGAGACTACCTGCCGTGGACGACCTCCCAGCTGAAGTACAAGGGACAGTATTATGGACTGCCGACAGACGTGCAGACGCTTGTGTTGTTCATCAACAACAAGCTGTACCGCGAGGCAGGGTTTGATCCTGCGAAACCTCCGAAGACGTGGGCGGAATTCGAGACCCAGGCAGTGAAGGGCACTAAGAAAGACGCGTCCGGCCGCCTCGCCCAGGCCGGCCTTGATACTCGTTACAAGTGGGCTGTGTATCAGTTGTTTATGTACCAGAAGGTAAAGGGCGACGTCGTGGACGTTGAGGCGAAGAGAGTGCGGTACGATGGCGATGAGGGTCTCGCAGCATGGCAGTTTGTCGCGGACCTCATGGTGAAACACGGTGTCGACTCCCCCGAATTCCTGACCGGTCAGAAGAAGTTCGAGCAGGGGCGCGCGATGTTCTACATCAACCATCCCGTGACGCGAGGCCGCCTTTCGCTCGAGTGCCCTGACATTGAGTACACGATAGCTCCTGTCCCGTCCCCGGACGGCAAGCCGCTCACCGTCGGGCACCATTGGGCGTACGTCGTATCGAAACGCGCTTCCAACCAGAAGCTGGCCTGGGAGTGGGTGCAGTTCCTCGCCGGGAAGGACGGGCAGATGGCCTGGTGCGTGAAGGCGGGCGATCTTCCTTCGCTCAAGGGACTGGTCGGCTTGCCCGAGTTGACGCCCGACGAGAACGCTCGCGTGTGCATGGACTCTCTGCTCTATGCCCGTCCCTGTCAGCAGGTGACGAGGGGCGAGGTGGACGCCATTCACGCCACAATCTGGGATAGCATCGTGTTGGGCAAAGCCTCGGTGGAGCGGGCCGTCAAAGACGGGGCTGGCAGGGAGAACGAGGTGCTAGCTCGGGTGCTCAAGTAAAGTAGACCAAGAGACGGTCCAGGGGTGACGAGGTGGTTGCGCTGGTTTCCGTGACCCGGCGGCTCTGCGCCGAGCCGCCGGGTCGCATGACGCGGGAATCGGCCTCCCATGACAAGGCGACGCGCAGGACGGCCGTCCGTGGGTTCCTTGTCGTGACGAGAAGGTGGCTGGTTGTGCTGGTCTCCGGACCGAGAGGCAGGATGGGGCGCCGGGACCGCGAAGTACACTAAGTGAGGGTGCAGAAATGCTCCCGACTTTGGCAGGGGTTGCCGGTGATTGCACGAGGGGTGTCAAAATCCGGCTGCCTAGCCCGACGGGCCGGATTTTGGCGAAGCGCGCCCCGCTTGGGGCGCCGTCCCCGAGTGCAACACCGGCAACCCGCCAGATGCTGGCAAGCTGGGAGGAACTAACGAACCCTCACTTAGAGCGGATGAAGCCCTGGTTGAGCTGGTAGGGTTGGCTTCAATCGACCTGAGAGGGCCGAATGCTGAACGGGCCGATGGGAAAGGACGTGGCGTTCGCTCTCTCAAGAGGAATGGTGATCAACATTGCGTGGCATCTCGCATGAACGGCGTAGGCAGGTGGTCTGGGGTTGTATCTTTCTTGCGCCGGCCCTTGCCTTGTTTGCTGTGATTCTAGTCTACCCACTTCTGTACGCGCTGTGGCTCGGATTCTATGACTGGCCCGTCTTTGGGGAGAGAACCTTTGTGGGGCTAGGCAACTACACGCGCATGCTTTCTGATCCCCTTTTCCGCAAATCCCTCGTAAACACCGTATGCTGGACCTGCTGCGTGGTGCCGGCTACCGTGGTGATATCGCTTGCTGTTGCGCTGCTGCTGGAGGCGAAGTTTCTCAAGGGGCGGAGCTTGTTTCGGACCATCTACTTTATACCAGTGGTGACATCGGTGGTGGGGGCGGCGTTTGCATGGAAATGGCTCTTTGAGCCCACGTTCGGCGTCATCAACTGGCTTCTGGGTCTAATCGGGATTCGAGGGCCAGGCTGGCTCGCGAGCACAACATGGGCCTTGCCTGCGATGATGGCCGTGGGTGTCTGGAAGCAGGTCGGCTTTGCCATGGTGATATTCCTTGCAGGCCTGCAGACGATACCGAAGGAACTGAAGGAGGCAGCAACGGTAGACGGTGCCAGCTCCAGCCAGCAGTTTTTCAGGGTCATCCTGCCGCTCCTGAACCCCACCGTGGTCTTGGTGCTGGTCATGCTGGTGATTAATGCCTTCCGCGTGTTCACGATCCCGTACGTCATGAGCGCAGGCGGTTTCACCTGGGCAACGCCGGGAGGCCCGCTGGACAGCACTAGGGTGTTGGTGCTTCACATCTACGACTTGGCCTTCAGCAAGTTCCAGGTGGGTTACGCATCCGCGACCGCGTTTGTGCTCCTCGTCATCATCATGATGGTGACGATCATCCAGATCAAGCTGGTGCAAAGACCCTTCGAGTATTAGGTCGCTCCGCATGCCGGCGAAGGGCGCTGCTCCGGCGCTCCGGGATTTGTACAGCGCGCGAAGCATCGCAGTCTACACGAGCGAGTGGTTTTGCATCTGCTGTTTGAGGAGAGATAGGATAATGAGCCCTGACATCTTTTCTGGTAATACAGTAAAGGCGCCGGCTCGCACCGGGATACCTGGCTCGAAGAGAAGGCCTCTGGCCCTGCTGCACCTGTTGACATACGTCGCATTGCTTGCGGGCGCCGTCTGGACGCTCCTGCCGCTGGCGTGGACGGTCAGCGCCTCTCTGAAACCTCTGTCGGAGGTGATGAGAATCCCACCAACGTGGATTCCCCTCCAACCGACGCTCGACAACTTCCGCCAGGTCTTCGTTCAGTTCCCGTTCGGCCGCTACCTGCTCAACAGCGTCATCGTTGCTGCGGTGGTTGTTGTGAGCGTGCTTCTCACGAGCTCCCTTGCTGGATACAGCCTGGCGAAGTTCAACGTGCCCGGTAGGACGTTCATCTTCTTCCTTATCCTGTCGAGTCTGATGGTTCCATTTCAGACGCGCATGATTCCGCTGTACAGGATGGCGGTTGCGTTCCGACTCATTGACACCCGTCTTGGAGTCATGTTCCCGTGGCTCATAGACGCGTTCGGGATTTTCCTTATGAGACAGTTCATCGCCACGATTCCGACGGAACTCATCGAAGCAGCCAGGATCGATGGAGCGTCGGAGCCGTTCATTTTCGTGCGCATAATCCTGCCGCTGACCAAGCAGGCCCTGTCGGCGCTTGCCGTCTTCACTCTCACAGCCAACTGGGAGGAGTTCCTGTGGCCTCTCATCGTCTCGACCTCAGAGGCCAGCCGGACCCTGCCTGTGGGCCTGCAGAGTTTCGCGGAGCAGTATGGCACCAACATTCACTGGCAGATGGCCGGATCGGTGATAGCTGTGGCCCCGCTCATCATCGCGTTCCTGGTCCTGCAGCGGCAGTTTGTCGAGGGCATAGCGATGACCGGGCTGAAGGGGTAGCGCACGGGACGCTGTGAGGCATGTGCCACGGATGCGGGAGGGCAATGTGCAGGGTAAGGTGAGGGGCATGATTCCAGACGCTGATGCAGGCCGCGAATCCCAGTCGACGGAGGGGGCTTTCGGTGGGTACCGCAGGCCTTCCTTTGCTGTGTTCGACTTCCACGCGCACTTCCCGGTTGAGGAGGACTTCGCCAACAGCGACGAGTACATCCGCACGTTCGGCCGGGAAAAATGGGAGAAGATCGCCCGCGAGGCTGATAGGCTGCAAGAGGACTGGTGGCAGGCGTGGAGCTTCCTGAGGCCGGACACAGAGCGAGAGCCGCCGGAGGCGCTCATGGCCCGCTGGGCCGCTGAGGTGGACCGCTACGGCCTGGACGGGATCGCATTCGTTACGGGCGGTGGCAACGACCTTCTGGCACGCGTTGTGGCAAGTGATCCCCGGCGGTTCGTCGGGTTCGCGCACCACAGCCCGGAGAAGGCGCACGCAGCAGAGGAACTGCGGCGGGCCGTGACCGAGCTCGGGCTGCGGGGCTACAAGATCCTGGCGCCGCTCCTAAAGGGGTCTCTTGCGGACGAGAGGCTCTACCCCGTGTGGCAGGCCGCGGAAGACCTCGAGGTGCCGATCCTCATACACTTTGGTATTCTTGGTGGGGGCGGAGGCATTGGGAACGCGCCCAACATCGATCCACTGGTCATCCACGATGTCGCGAAGGCTTTCCCTGATGTCACGTTCGTCATCCCCCACTTCGGGTGCGGATACACCCGGGAGCTTCTGCAACTCGCGTGGGCTTGTCCGAACGTGTCGGTGGACACGTCCGGCAACAACGAATGGGTGCGCTGGTTTCCATATGAGCTTGACCTGAAGAAGCTGTTCCGGCTGTTCTACGAGACTGTGGGGCCGCGCAGGATCATCTTCGGAAGCGACTCAAGCTGGTTTCCGAGAGGCTTTGCCCACCGTTACCTGCTTGACCAGATCAGAGCGTGCAGGGAACTGAGGATCGGGGAAGACGACATGGCCTTGATATTCGGAGGCAACGCCAAGAGACTCTTGAAGCTGGATGATCGAGCGGTGCCAGGCGAGCGAGGTTGATGGAATGGGCGTTCAGTTAAGTGACGATTGTACGCGTATCGTGACCGTTCCCGATGAGATAACGGAGGACCGGTTTGTCACGGTGACCGGAAACGACTTCGTGTCGCTGCCGGAGATCGATGCCTGGGGCCGGATAGCGGGCGTGACCTTCTTGCATGCGGGGTGTGCGGGCCTGATTGAAGTGAGGGGAGGCCGGCACGGGCCTGGCGGGGTCCGGGCTGCAACGAGCGGCGCCCCCGCCGGAAGCGATCAGACGGACAACAGGGACGCCCCGCCGTTTGTCGCGCCCGTGCTTGTGTGGAACGGTGCGGCCGTAGATCTTGACTGTGCGGTGCCTGAGTTCGCGCTGGAAGAGGACTGGATCCCGACCTTCTCCTGGACGGGCGGGAGTGGGCCCGGGTCAGGGGGTGTCGAGTGGAGGCTCTCCGCGCGCATAGTGGCGCCGCCGGATGAAAAGGGTTTCTGCTACATACTTGAGCTTCAGCGCCCTGGCCTCGAGCGGCGTGAAGGCGGCGAAGCGGAGGAGGACGGTTGCGCGGAGCACGACCCGGAGACCGCCGGGACCATCCGGGCGGAACTCGGAGTGCGTCTCGCCTGGGGTTATAGCGGCATCCGCGTATTCACATCGCGCGAGCTTCCGCTCGTTCGCACGTGCAGGTACGACCGATGGACCCACGGCGTCGTCGCGGAGGCCCTGGGTCCTGTTCCCGTGTTCGGATTCGCACTGAACGCGTCCGGAGACTTCGATCGACTGGAGGTAGCGGGGTCGGCGGGCGACGTGGCGGCGAGCGCAGGCGGGCGGGACTGTGCCGCTCCGGCGGGAGGGGCGATCCCAGCCCCAGGTTCGCCGGACGGCGCCGGCACGTCGGGCGTTGTTATCCGCGCCACGAAGTTTGTCACCCTTACCTCGGGCGGGCGCGCCACGGTGGCCTTCTACGTGGCTTTCAACCGGGAGGCAGATGGCGCTGGCACCACCGGCGTCCACTTGAGACGGCTGGGCTGGCAGGCGCTCGAGGCGGAGACCCGGAGGTGGCTTGCGGACCGGCGGATCCCGGTTCCCGGCCGGCCCCGGGAGGAAGCACTCCTCAATAGAAACCTGCTCTTTTGCCGCTTCTTCGCGACAGGACGGGCTCTGGACTCGGAGGAGGTCGTGGCAGTGACCTCCCGCAGCCCGCGCTACTACGTGAGTGCCGCCTTTTGGGCACGGGACGTGCTTTTGTGGTCGCTGCCAGGGCTCATGCTGGTGGACCGCGCTCGGGGCCGCGAGGTGCTGCTCCGTGCGTTCTCCGTGGGGACCAGGCACGTGGGGGACCACGCGGAGTATATCGACGGCCGGGCGCTCTACCCCGGGTTCGAGCTCGACGAGGCTGCAGCTTTTCTAGTGGGTCTCGGCACCTACCTGGACGCGACTTGCGACTTCGACATCGTCCGCGAACCTCAGGTCCTGGAGGGGGTAAGGCGGGTCCTGGCTGAGATCGAGAGATGGACGGTGCGCACCGCGGACGGAAAACCTTTCCTCTGCCGGACCTTCCTCGACCCGTCGGATGACCCGGTGAGGCTGCCTTTCCTGACCTACGACAACGTGCTGGTGAGAAAGGGGTGGCTTGTTGCCGCGGACGTGCTCGAGCGCATCGCGGCTGACGGTGACGACGACCAGGCCTGCCATGCTCTGAGGCAACAGGCCCGTGAACTCCGGGAGGCTTCAGAAGCGCTGGGTGAGGCGATCCGCCGTTACTGCGTTGTGGATGGGCCGTTTGGCCCCATGTATGCGTGGGCCGTGGGCGTCACGCCGCACGAACCGTCCGGAGTTGAAGGGGATCCCGGAGCTATACAGGCCGTCGAGATAAGCGCATCCTACCGAGGGTCACGTCGCGCCGGAGCCGAGTTGTACGACGACCCGCCAGGGAGCCTCGAACTGCTGGGCCATTACGGCTACTGCCGGGACGGGGACGGCGCGTCCATCCTGGCCAACACCAGACGCTGGATACGCTCGCTCCACAACCCTTACTTCGTCGAGGGCCGCTTCGCGGCCCCGGGATCGGCGCACTCACCGCATCCGTGGCCGATGGCCGTGGCCAGCTCCGTCCTGGCCGAAGCTGCTGCGAAGGACGCAACCGGGCGCTGCGACCTCGGTATCGTGAGGAGCGCTGTTGAACTCTTGACCGCAGCGCCGATGGATTCCGGACTCGTCTGCGAGAGTATAGACGCGGAAACCGGGATGGTGAAAACCGGTGCCGCCTTTGCGAGTGCGGCGGGGTTCCTGGGTTACAGCCTGTGGCGAGGCCTCGGCCTGCTGGGATTGCGTGCCGCACGCGAGGCATGCGGCACGGGGCCGAGGTGGGGGCATCATGCCAGCGACTCGCCGTCGTGTCAATGCGACGCCGCCAGGTGGCAGCGCACGAGGTGACTCCGCGATCCCGGTCCTTCGCCGACCTGCTCCAGCTTCGGAGGATCCTCCTCGCATCGGTGGGCGCGCCGCGGGCATCGCGGATGGAAGCGGCAGCCCAAGGGCGGGTCGATGGGCGTAGGCACAGTCCCGTCCAGTATGATCCTTCGCCGCCGGCGATGCCGCTCGATGCTGGGGATCGCCGATAGGAGCGCCTGCGTGTATGGATGGAGCGGGTTCTCGAACAGATCGTCCGTGGGAGCGACCTCGACCACCTGCCCAAGGTACATCACGGCCACGCGATGGCTGATATGGTACACGACCCGCAGGTCGTGGGTGATGAAGAGGTACGCGAGACCAAGGTCCTCCTGAAGCTCCTGGAGCAGGTTGATGATCTGCGCCTGCACCGATACGTCCAGGGAAGAGAGCGGCTCGTCAGCCACCACGAATCTCGGGCGCGTGGCGAGCGCGCGGGCAACGCCTATGCGCTGACGCTGGCCGCCGCTGAACTGATGCGGGTACCTGTCCATGTGCTCCGCGCTCAGGCCGACCCGGCGAAGCAGGGCGATGGTCTCCGCCTCCCGCTCCCTTGCGGGGACGCCCCGCGCAGCGAGCGCCACACCAAGTATCTGGCGAACGGTATGACGAGGGTTGAGCGAGCTATACGGATTCTGAAAGATGATCTGCGCCTGGCGCCTGAGGCTCGCTCGCGGCAGGGCGTTCGGTCCCGAGAGGGGCCGCCCGTCGAACATGACCTGCCCCGAGGTGGGTTCGTAAAGCCCCACGATCGTTCGCCCGAGCGTGCTCTTGCCGCAGCCCGACTCCCCCACGAGGCTGAGCGTCTCGCCCGGGTAAACGTCGAGGCTGACGCCGTCCACCGCTCTGACCGCGCGATCCTTTGCCCCGGCCAGGTATCGCGCGAGGAGCGTCTCGTGAAGCACGAAGTGTTTGGAGATGCCCCGCGCCGAGACAAGAGGAGTGGCACCGGACGCCCCACTCATTCCGCTGTAGTTGGCCTCTGCTAGCACCTGCCACCATTCCCCCTTACCGGCGCGACTTACGCGTCGCCGATGTCGATATGTCGGCCCCGGTCGCTCCTGTCGGACCAGGTCGCCGCGGTGCCTGACAGTCTCCGGCCTACCGAGGGTAGGCTCCGCTGCCAGCAATTATACTGTCACCATAAGTGTACCACACTCAGGTTTGGTCGGCAACCGCGTCAGCGGCGGCGGGGCGGCCCTGCGGACGGCCAGGAGGAGGTGGTGCCGCACGGACCAGGAACAGTGGCACGCTGGCCGAGATGGCACCAGGCCCTACGCCAGGAGCACCGTTTCGAGAGGTTCGTCGGCGAAGCGGCGGCAGTCCCGTCCCGAGCGGCCGGCCGTAGCCCACCTCGCACGCGACCGGCCCACGCGCACGGGAGGGTGAAATGATCAAGACTGCGACTGCAGAGCACGACGTGCCTCCCCTGCTTCCGCTTTCACCCTCCGCACAGCCTCATCGAAGTACGCCTCGTCTATCTCAAACCCCACGAACGACGCCTTGAGCCTGACGCACGCGATGGCGGTATTGCCGATGCCGAGGAATGGGTCGAGCACAAGGCGGCACCGGTCCACGCCGTGTAGCTTTATGCACATCTCGGGCAGGCGCGGCGGAAACGTCGCCGGGTGTGGCCGGTCAGTCTCGCGCCGCTTGATGGTTTCGTACGGGATGAACCAGGTGTTCCCGCGGCACCGCAGCCCGGCACCCGCACCCTTCCACCGCCCCACGTTGGACTTGTCCTGGTATGGCACGCCGATGGCGAGCCTGTCGAGAGGCACGTTCCCTGACTTCGTGAAGTGAAAGACGTACTCGTGGCAGTCGTTGAGGAACCTTTCGCCCCTGATGGGTTTATAATGCCCCACCGCGATGTCGGATGTCACTGCGCCGTAATCTCCTACATCCGCCTTCGAGATGGCGATGGACTTGACCCAGTGGATCACGTTCTGAAGGTGGAAAAGCCGCCGCAGCACCGCGGCCACCTCGAACGGAACCCACGGATCCGTGGGCTTGGACCCCACGTTGAGGAAGAACGAGGCGTCGTCGGACATGGCGTCCTTCACGGCCGCCGCCCACCTCGCCGTCCAGGCCAGGTATTCGCTCCTCTCAATCGTGTCGTCGTACGCCCCGTACTCCACGCCCAGGTTGTAAGGGGGCGACGTGACGACCACGTCGACGCTCCCCGGCGCAAGACGGCTCGCCATACCGGATATGCAGTCCTCCAGGTAGAAATCCCACCGCGCCCTGGCCGCGCCACGGTGCACTATGCTTTCCTCGCGCACATTCACCTTCCGGTCGTCCATGATGCACCTCGTTCCCACAAAGATCCCGCGCCCGCCGGGCCTGTCACGCCTCGTCACCAGACACGAAGTCTCCATCTCGCGCCACACACGTGCGCCAACCCCCCGGCGCCCCATGCCGTCCTCAGAAGCTCATATTGAAAGTTTCCGGGGTTGCGAGGATCTCCACCGGGTATTCGTTCTCACCGAGCAGCCTCCCGTCGCTCGACCGCAGCGCCAGCTTCAAGCTGTATCGGCCAGGCACGAGAGCGTCGCTTACCGTCCATGCCTCGCCCTTCGGCCAGGCGTTGAAGGCCAGGGCGGCCTGGTTCTCCGGGACATCAACGACAAACGTCTCGGCGAGGCAGGCCTCGCTGTGCTGGTCCTCCAGCGTAACCTCGAGACGAGCCCCGGGGAACGCCTCCTGAAGGTCGTTCACCACCCGGAGTTCCTTGAAGACGAGCTGGCCCGCAACGAGGCGCTCCCGATCCCTGACGGCACACGGCAGGACGGGCTGGAAGGCCCGGCCCAGGGCGAAGTACCCCTGTTTAGGCACCCTATAGTAGTCCACGACCGACCACGTGATGGACGGCCAGCAGTCCACGAACATGAACTGGAAGAGGCAGGCGATCTTGCGGAACTTCGCCAGGCGATAGCTCTCGGTCGCCGCCTTGAGGAGCGCGGCCTGGTAGGATTGGCTGTTCTGGATGAACTCGTCGATGGATCCGCCCATCTGGACCCCGGCCACGTTGAAGGTGCTGAAGTTGCCGTCGGCGTCAACCGCGAAACGCCGCAATCCGAATCTGGCCTGCGACACGTCCCCACCTCGCTCCGTGGTGACGGCGACCTCGGCTCGGTAGAGGTCGGGCCGGCCGTGGTCCCAGGTCCACCAGAGATGAGGGTCGGCGATGGCCTCGACGAGAGTCAGCCTGCTCGTGCCGGGCTGGAGCCATACATGGCGCCGCGGCGCACAGTCGAGGCGCGCCCCCTCGAAATTGTCGGGGACGAGCGCGACCCCCACCTCGCCCTCCGTCGGGAACCCAGAGTAGTTTGCGACCTCCAGCGAGAGCCTGATTCGCGCCGTGCCGTCATCCAGCAGTGTCGGTGTGACGCATGCGCTGGTGATGCGGACATCGCCGGAGGCCACGATCTCGACGTCGTTCCAGATGCCCCCTGTGCCGAGGCTCTGGCCTGTCGCAGGGTCCCATGATCCGGGGCGCGTGTCATGGTGCGAGAAGATGCCTTTGATGAGGCGCTTCCTATCCGGCCACCTCACGCCCGGCTCCTCCAAGGGCGCATCCACGCGGACCACGAGGACGTTTAGGCGGTCCCGGAGGATGGCGTGGTCCGCCGGAAACTCAAACGGCTGGAAGTACCCCTCATGTTCGCCAAGGAGACACCCGTTGAGCCAGACTTTCGCCAGGTAATCGACCCCGGAGAAACGCACGAAGAGGTGGCTATCCCTGCATGCCTCCGGGAGCGTGAACGTGCGACGAAACCAGGCCTTGCCGCAGTAATCGTCCACGCCGCGAATCTGCCAGTTGCCCGGGATCTCCATGCCGGGCCAGCCGGAGTCGTCGGTCGCGGGGTCGTGTAGCCGCAGGATCTCGCCCCGGTCCTCCCTGTCGAGCATGTACCTCCATTCGCCGTTCAAAGAGATTATGCGTGTCCCAGCCACCGCGTACGGCCCCCCTCTGTGTCGTATAGCCCCGGTGCGTCGCCCGGAACTCGAACCGGTCCATCCAGCAATCGTCGGTCACCGGCCCCACGGGCCTCACCGGCCTCCGCTCGCAGGCCGGCGGCCGATGCTCACCGCTCGCCGGTCACCAGCCGCCGGTCGCGATCCGCCTAGACGCTTCCGCGCAGGACAAGCCTGGGTTTCAGGATAATCCGCCTCTCAGGCGGGTGATTCTCTATACAATCGATGAGAAGCTCAGCCGCCACCTGGCCAGCCTGCTGCTTCGGAAGGTGCATCGTTGTGAGGCCGGGCTCCACCAGGTCGGTCATGGCGATGTCGTCGACCCCAACGAGCGCGATGTCATGAGGCACGCGCAGCCCCTCCTCCTTGATGGCCTTGAGAGCCGCGAGGGCTGCGATGTCGTTGTATGCCATGATGGCCGTAAACCTGCGTGGGCTTGCCGCAAGGAGTTTCATCTTGCGGTAGGCCATGTCGCCATCCACCTGGAAGTTCACGATGTTCTCGGGGCGCGGCTCGAGGCCATGGGCCCGCAGGGCGGCGCAGAAACCCTCGAAGCGGTCATCATATGTCGAGTCGCCCGGGTAGCCCCCGAAGAACAGGATCTTGCTGTGTCCCTTGCTGATGAGGAGCTCGCCGAGGGTCCGGCCCACCTCGTGGTCGTCGTACCCCACCCAGTTGGCCTGGATGTCCTTATAGTAGTGGCTCGCCAGGACGAACGGAAAATCTCTCTCTTTCAGCAGCCTGACGTGTGACTCGCCGCAGTTCGGGATGGGGTCTATGATGATCCCCCTGGTCCGGTACGAGAACATGAGCCTGATGGCCTGCTCTTCCTTGGCGTGGTCGCCTTGAGTATTGTAGATGAGGATCTGGTAACCCCGGAGCTTGCACCCTGCCTCGATACCCTTCAGCACCTCGGCGTAGAATGGGTTGGAGTTATCGATAATGATAACGCCCACCGTGCGATTCTGGCGTGTACGCAGGTGAGATGCGAGGACGTTCCGCTCGTAGCCGATCTGCCCTGCTATCTTCCTTATCTTCGCCCTGGTCTCCTGGCTTACGCCAGACTCACCTCGCAGCGCCCGGGAGACAGTGTTCGCGGACACTCCGGCGATGGAGGCGATCTCCTTGATGGTCGGGTAGTGCACGGCTCATCCTCGCATTAACGTTAATGTTCCGATCCAGAAAAAACTCCGTCTACTGACGGATCTACTTCCTTCCATTGGGGTATTCTACATGATCGTGCAAGCTCCTTCCTGACCCACACGGAACTGGCACCGTCCTGTCATGTCCGCGTATTACCGCAGCATCCCGGGCTCGGCAGCCACCATGGCCGGGCGCCAGTCGCAGCGACGGGACCTGCGACGGCCCATCTTGGTCCACGCTCAGATCCCCTATCCCGAAGGAACACAACCTGCTGGCGCTCGCGAGAGCGGCTTCGGAGAGACAAGGCAAGCGATTCTCTCCCGGGTCTTGCCATCTCGCCCGGGGCGGCTATCTCGTTTCGAAAGCCCCAGCGCGCCCGGAGGTCTGCTCCTTCGCGACCACCCTCGGATCCATGTGTACAGTGGCGCCCCGGGACGAGGCCCGCGTGATCACCGTGCGGCACGTGACGCCACGCGCTGCGAAGGCCGCGGCCATGGCCTCGGCCACGGCGCGCGGGTCGCGGGACGCAAAGGCGAGCACCGACGGACCGGAGCCGCTCAGCGCCGCGCCGAGGGCCCCCTCCTTCCTCGCTGCGGCCAGGACGTCCGTCAGGCCCGGCGTGAGATCGGCCCTGTAGGGCTGATGGAGCCTGTCCTCCATGGCATCTGCCAGGAGCTCGAGCCTGCCGGACGCAATCGACGCCACGAGAAGGGCGGTCCGGCTGATGTTGTGCACGGCATCCGCCAGCGGGACGCTGGCCGGAAGGACGCGCCTGGCAAGCTCCGTCGGCACCTGAAAGTCGGGTATGGCGATCACGGCATAGAGGCTCCTCGGCGCATCCAGCTTCAGATACCGGAGGCCCTCCCCGGGGCATCCACCGACGGATGGCGCGCCTGCAGTACCTGTGGCGCCCGCACCAGCCTGCGCCGACGCCTTGATAGCGGCGTCTCGGGCGGCGTGGAGCGCGCCGCTTCCGGAGCCGCCAGAGCCTACGGAGCCTATGGAGCCTACAGAGCCTACAGACGGGAGTCCGGCGCCGGTCGCGCGGCTGTCCGCGCCCGGGGTCACAGCCTCAGAGCCGAACCCACGCACGCTGACCACAAAGCCACCGAAGAGTGCCGCCGCCACGTTGTCAGGGTGGCCTTCGATCTCCGTCGCAAGCTGGAGCATCTCGTCGTCGCCGAGAGGAAGGCCGGCAAGGGCGTTGGCGCCGAGAAGGCCCGCCACGATCGCTGCGGCGCTCGATCCCAGGCCCCGCGAGACCGGGATCCGCTGCTGCACGTGAATGCGCAGACCGGGCACAGGCACCCCGATCTTCTCGAAAAGAGCTGCGGCAGACCGAGCCACGAGGTTCGTCCAGTCCAGCGGCAGGTCTTTGCTGTCCCCGAGCACGGTGATCTCCAGGCCCGTGGTAGTGGTAGTGCCGATCCTCACCACATTGAAAAGCTCGAGGGCCATGCCCACGGCGTCGAAGCCTGGCCCGAGGTTCGCCGTAGACGCCGGTACGTGGACTTCAACCACTTCGGCCACAAAGATCACCTTCCTTTCTTAGCAACAGATGCCACCTTGAGAATTGCTGGACAAGGATGACGTGCATCACCGGTCCCGGCCCCACCCGTTCGCTGCGTCACGCGTCCCAAAGGCAGGCGCCCGCCGCGGTAAGGGCGACCTCTACTGACCCCATGTCCGCTTCCACTGCGAGCGGGCGCGGCCCAAGTCCCATCATGGCGTCTGGGTCCTTGAGGCCGTGGCCTGTCAGGACGCACACGATCACGACGTCCTGCCGGCGAGAGGCACCTGACCGATCCCGGAAGTAGCCCCGGCGCGCCAGCTTTAGCACGCCCGCGACGGAAGCCGCCGACGCGGGTTCCACGAGGACCCCCTCGCGCGCAGCAAGCAGCCGGCACGCGTCGAGGATCTCCACGTCTGTCACGCTCTCGATGAGGCCACCCGATTCGTCCCTTGCCTCGACCGCTTTTTGCCAGCTTGCCGGATTCCCGATCCTGATGGCGGTGGCGATGGTCTCTGGCCGTTCGATGGGCCGCCCCCGAACGATCGGCGCCGCCCCTGCCGCCTGAAACCCGAGCAGCCGCGGCAGCGACGCCACCCTCTCCCGCTCCCCGTACTCACGAAACCCTTTCCAGTAGGCGGTGATGTTGCCCGCGTTTCCCACGGGAATGGCGAGGTAATCCGGCACGAGCCCCCCAAGCTGGTCGCACACCTCGAAGGCCGCGGTCTTCTGGCCCTCGATGCGGTCTGGGTTGAGCGAGTTCAGGAGCGCTATCCTGTGCCGCGCCACCATGTCCCGCACGATGGCGAGCGCCTGGTCGAAGTTGCCCTTCACGGCGACCACCACCGCGCCATGAGCCACGGCCTGCGCCAGCTTCCCGGCGGCGATGGCAGCCTCCGGGAGGACCACCACGCACTTCATGCCCGCCCTGGCGCAATACGCCGCCGCCGAGGCAGCCGTGTTGCCCGTGGAAGCGCATATCGCCACGCGAAACCCCGCCGCCCGCGCCCGGCTCACAGCGAAGGCCATACCCCGGTCCTTGAAGGAGCCGGTGGGGTTGAGACCCTCGCATTTGAGGTAAACGCGCACTCCTGCACCAACAGCCTCCGAGAGTGTCCGGGCCTCGACGAGCGGCGTCTGACCTTCCCCGAGGGTCACGGCGGCCGCAGGGTCGATCTCTGGCAGGTAGTCACGGTATCCGGAGATGATCCCAGCGGAACGCATGGGTGGCCTGGCCGACATGAGCAGATCCCGTCCTTCCGCGCGCCCCGGGTGTGACAGCGGGGCCCGGGTGCACGAGAGGATGCACCCGGAATGTATATTGATGCATATTCTACCACGAGCCTGCGGGAAATGCCAGGGGTGACTCGCACTGGCTGCTGATAGGCGCGACTCGTACTGGTTGCCATTTCGCAGCGCTCCCGGAAATGCCGCATCCGCATCGAAACGAAGGATGTCACCATCTGGAGGCCCCACAGGAAACGCAGACCATGCGGTCGGGCTGGCGGGCCGGCAGGTGTCTATCGCGGCGGTTTTCTGTTCGCCTTCGTCGCGAAGCCCGGAGCGGGCGCGAAGGGATAGCCTGAAGCGTTAAGCGGCCCGGCAAAGGCACACAGGGCCGAGACAGCAAGCGGCCGTGGCGGAAGTAGACCAGAGGCGGCCCTGAAAAGGCAGCCGCTGCCGGTGCCCGCGATCCTCTGCCCTTCCTGCTGGGGGTCGGGTGCGCCGACAGTAGAGGATGCTGTCGAGAATACGCATAGGCTCCTCCCGCTTCCCCTGCGCTCTTTCGCCGAATGTCAGTAAGCCGTCCAGCTGTACCTCGCCGCGATGGGCATCCTGCGCCCAACGCCGAAGGCCCTGCTGGTCACCTTGAGGCCCGGAGCGGCCTGGCGCCGTTTGTACTCGCTCCGCCGCACGGCCCTCACCACCCACTCGACGGTCTCGCGGGCGAAGCCCCGCCGCACGAGGTCCTCAGGCGACTCGCCCTCCTCGATGTAGCCGTGGAGGATGGCGTCGAGCACCTCATATGGAGGCAGGGTGTCCTGGTCCGTCTGGTTGGGCTTGAGTTCGGCGGAAGGCGCCTTCTCGATGATGGCCCGGGGGATGACCTCCGATCCCGATGACCGGTTCACGTAGCGCGCAAGCTCGTACACCATGGTCTTCGGCACGTCCGCCAGCACGGCAAGGCCGCCGCTCATGTCACCATAGAGCGTGCAGTAGCCGACCGCAAGCTCGCTCTTGTTCCCGGTCGAGAGCACGAGGTGCCCGAACTTGTTCGAGAAGGCCATGAGGATGTTGCCGCGTATGCGCGCCTGGATGTTCTCCTCGGTTATGTCCGGCTCCGCGCCGGCGAAGTGCGGGGCGAGGGCGTCCAGGTAGGAAGCATAGATGGACGATATTGGGATAACCTTGAACTCGATCCCGAGGTTCTCGGCGAGCCTGCGCGAGTCTTCCACGCTCCCCCGGGACGAATACGGGGACGGCATCGAGATCCCGAGGACGTTCTCGCGCCCCAGCGCCCGGACGGCGAGACAGCACGTGAGCGCCGAGTCGATGCCGCCCGAGAGGCCCACAACCGCCCGAGCGAAACCCGTCTTCCTCATGTAGTCCCTGACGCCGAGGACGAGCGCGTCATGCACCGACTCCGCCGTGTCCTGCGGGACGTACGGCCCGGCCACGCCCTGCCCGGACATGTCCACTTCCCGCACGTGCTCGACGAAAGCGGGGCAGACGGCGATGGGCCGCCCCCCCGCGTCCACGGCCATGCTGCGGCCATCGAAGACGATCTCGTCGTTGGCGCCGACCTGGTTGACATAAACGAACGGGACGCCGTGCCTTCTGGCGTGATTGCTGATGAGCCTGTATCGTAGGGCGTCCTTCCCGGCGTGGAAGGGTGAGGCGGAAATGTTCACGATGAGCGTCGCCCCTGCCCGGACCAGCGCCGCGATGGGGTCGAAGTCGTACATGCGCCTTCCAGGCCAGAGGTCCGGGTCGTTCCAGGCATCTTCGCAGATGGAGATCCCAAGCGTCTCACCCTTGAACGGGACGGGCTTCACCTCGGCAGCAGGATCGAAGTAGCGCGCCTCGTCGAATACGTCGTAGGTAGGCAGGAGCGACTTGGCCTGGCGCGCAACGACCTGCCCATCGCACACGAGGACGGCGCAGTTCTGGAGGCCTTTCCCTGAGCGCGCGCCCGTGGACCGCAGAGGCGTCCCGAACAGCACCCCTACCCCGGGGAACCCGACCGACGCCTTGCATATCTCGTTCACCGCGCCCTCGCACGCGTCGATGAACCATTGGAGCTGAAGGAGATCCCTGGGCGGGTAGCCCACCAGGAAAAGCTCGGGGAACACCACGAGGTCAACGTCGTCCCCGTCCCCCGCCCCCGCCACCGTGCGGCCGCGTGCAGCGCACACGTTGGCAAGCGTCTCAAGCAGCCTGCGCTTGTTTCCATCGATATCGCCGACCGTCGGATCGAGCTGTGCGATTGAGACCCTCATCATCTTCCCACTCCTACCTGCCGCGGCTTGCCGCGGCGCACCGGCGGCGCCGACCCGTTAGCCGGCCCCACCAGGTGCCCGGATACACGTGCATTATACCACAACGTACCATACACCACGACGAGCCGCGACCCCGGCGTCGCGGCGCACGCGATGCGACCGTCATGCCGCCGTACACCCTGGACACGCGATCGATGTGGCTGTCAAGAACGTCGGGGCCGCAAAGCACGACATGAGAAGCACGGGATCACGTGCGAACAGGCGCTCTGCAGCGGCGGCGCGCGGTGGCGATGCCTCGCCGCAGCACCTTGCATGCCGTGTCAAGCACAATGCGGGCCTCGGGGACCCGGAAAGCCCATACCAGAGCGGCATAGGACACGATGCCGACGGCGACGGCGACGAAAAGGCGTGTCGCCTGGGCGGGAACGCCTCCGCCGGGCAGGCGGGCTTCCAGCGCGGAATACGAAGCGTGCGCGAGCGCGCCCATTACGCCGGAAGCGAGCACGACCCGCCACAGCGAACTCAGGATCGCACGGCCGCCGATCCCCTCCGCCCGATCTCCTTCCGTCCGGTCACGCCGAGCGGCGGAGAGTACAGTCGCAGTCTGCTGAGCGTCAGGACTGCCAGACAGTCCGCGCGCACCGGCGTCACCGGTCAGATGCTGCCCATCTGTCTTGGCAGGTGGCATCGCGCCCATCGCCCTGACTCGCACGCGCAGCATCCAGAGCATGACAGCGACCCCGAAGACCCCGGCGAGCGACGTCGCCAGCGCCAGCCCGCCATGCTTGAGGGGACCTACCAGGAGGAGATTGAGGACGATGTTCAGCCCCACGCTGGCCGCCCCCACAATCATGGGCGTTGTGGTATCCTGGAGCGCGAAGAACGCCCGGTTGACCATGTCGCGCAGGGTGAAGACGGCGACCCCCACGCAAAAGAAGAGCAGCGCCCAGGCCGTCGCCTCCGTCGCGCGCGCATCGAACGCCCCGCGCTCGAACGCAAGCCTCACCAGCGGCACACGCAGCACGGCCATGCCCACCGCCACAGGCACCAGGATGAAGTTGATCATCTTCGCGGCCTCGGCGAACGCCCTCCCGAAGCGTGCGAAGTCGCGCGCCGCCGCAAAGCCCGCCAGCGTTGGAAACATCACCGTGATGATGGCGAGACCAAATACCCCTGGAACCAGCCCCATCAGCCGGTTTCCGTAGTTGAGCGCCGCCACGCTTCCCTCGGCGAGGCCCGAGGCCAACACGCGGTCCACCACGAGGCCGAGCTGTCCCACTGCCGTGGCCAGGAGCACCGGCCCCACCAGAGCGCCGATGCGCCGCAGGCCCGGATCGCGGAAGTCCAGAACAGGCTCCCACTTGTAGCCCAGACGCGCCAGCGCCGGCATCTGAAGCAGCGCCTGCGCAGCCACCGCGACGACGGTGCCGGCGGCAACGGCACCGATCCCGAATACAGGCCCAAGCCCGAGGATTGAGGCTATGAGGACGGCGTTGAACGCGAGGCTCACGAGGGCCGGGGTGGTGAAGTTCCCCTCTGTCTGGAGCATCCCTGTGAGGATGCCGGAAAGGCCCTGGAATAGGACCATCGGGAACATTATCCGGCTCATGCTCACGGTGAGTGCGCGGACGTGCCCCTCGAACCCGGGAGCCACGAGGCGCGCCACGGGGCCGGCGAAGCATTCGCCTACCACGACGCATCCAAGCGACAGGACCACCGTCGAGTTGATGACGGAGCTTGCCATGCGAAACGCCGCCTCGCGTCCATGGTCCCGCCTGACCTGGGAGAACACCGGGATGAACGTGTTTCCAAGGGCCGCGCCGACAGCGGCGAAAACGAGCATCGGTATGGTCTGACCCACAAGGTATGCGTCGGTAGCGTACGTCGCGCCAAACACGGCGGCAAGCGACGTCTCCCTGGCGAACCCAAGCAGCTTGCTCAAGACCGACACGAAGACTATTATGCCTGCGGCTTTGAATAGACCCTCACGAGACGCCAAGAAGATGACCTCCACTTGCTCTTCCGCGGGTTCCGGGTGTTTACCCTCCGGAGCAACCTCGCCCTGGAAGCCCCCTTGAAAGCCCGCCGTTCCCCTGCGGACACGACCTCAGCGCGCGGCCCATCAGTGCGCGGCACGAGGCGCCCTGATGGGATCCGGCGGCGTCGTGGAGCAGGCTTCCAGGATAGCCGGCGTCCGGCTTCTACACTTTCGCCGTGCAGCGCTGTGTCTCCTTCAAACCTGCTGATAGCCAGGCTCAGACCTGGACCATGTGCGGGCCGTATGCGGTGCGCCCGGCCACCAACCGGATATCTGCACAATCTTTCCCCGGGAACGCCGGGGCCGCTGCCCCGACGCGGCCGTGCGGGCAAGCGCCCGCCTACGGGATGCCCGGCCGCCCGGGCCACGCAACAATTTCGCAGTCGAAGGAGGAACGGGTCGGCGTCAGTGTGGTAGAATAGAAGTGCGGAGGAGGGTGATTGCGGTGCTCGAAATGAGGGTCCTGAGCGTGGTCGCCGACATGGACAGTGGCTTCTCGATGCTGCTCACCGATGCGGACCAGAAGGTTATCCTGCCCGTAGGCATCGGCCAGTTTGAGGCCCAGTCGATAGCTCTTGCGGTGCAAGGCGAGGAGCCGCCGCGCCCGCTCACCCACGATCTCCTGAAATCGGTGTGCGACAGCCTCGGCGCAGCCGTGGAAAAGGTCGTCATCACCGACACCAGGGAGGGCGTCTTTTACGCCGAAGTCCACCTGCAACAGGACGGCAGGTCGCTCGTGCTCGACTCCCGCCCCAGCGACGCCGTGGCGCTCGCCGTGCGTTGCGGTTGCCCCATCTACATGTCCCCCAAACTCGTGGAGTTCACCTACAAGTTCGAGGACATCGTTGCCCAGGAATAGCCTCTCCCGCTCCACCAGGCCCGTGTCTACCCGCGAGGACGCGCCCCGCAGGCCGCCGCACCACGGCGGCCTGCGGGGCGAACCGGACCGATCCGCCGCCACGCTTCCAGTCTCCCGCCGGACCGCCTCGGATCGGAGTTTTTCCGATAGCGACGGCATCTTGAAGGAATTGCTCGATCGGCGTCGAATAGCGTTACCTATAAACGGGTACGATTGACAGCAATACCTGTAGCAACCAGGCCCATCTGTAAACCCGGCAAGATTTGGAGCTGTGCGGTCGTAATGGCACACATGGCTGGTGTGGATACATTTGTAATTGAGGCTGTGCAGAGTTATACCCACTGGGGTACATGTGTCCGATACCCCGCAGTTTTCCATCCTTTTGGGGGGGGGGGGGGGGGGGGGGGGGGGGGGGGGGGGGGGGGGGGGGGGGGGGGGGGGGGGGGGGGGGGGGGGGGGGGGGGGGGGGGGG
>JBLNDE010000058.1:0-177201 GCA_050261335.1 Bacillota bacterium | reverse complement strand
TGCCCGCTCGCACCTCGTCGGCGACGTCGCGATTCTCCGCTATGACCTCGTCGACGATCCTCGCAAGCTCCCCTTCGTCAGCTATCTGCACGAGGCCTTTCTCCGCGACCACCTGGCTGGGTTCCTTTCCCGTGGCGAACATCTCCTCGAAGACCGTCTTCGCTATCTTCCCGCTGATCGTTCCGTCATCCATCATCTTCAACATGGCCGCGAGCGCGGCGGGCGCCACGCGCACGTCGCGTATGTCAGTGCCAGTCGCGTTCATGAGCCCGGCAAGCTCGCCCATGACCCAGTTGCTCACGGCTTTCGCATCGCCGCCGTACGCCGCGACCGCCGCCTCGAAGTAGTCCGCGAGGTCCTTCGACTCGGTCAGGATGGCCGCGTCGTAAGCGGGGAGCCCATACTCCCGGATGAACCTCTCGTGGCGCACACCCGGAAGCTCAGGGAGCGTGCTTCGCACCTCGGCCACCCATGCCTCATCGATCTCAAGCGGAACGAGGTCGGGCTCTGGGAAGTACCTGTAGTCGTCGGCCTCCTCCTTGCGCCTCATGAGCACAGTCACCTGGCGGGATTCGTCCCAGTGACGGGTCTCGCGCGTAATACGCTCGCCCCTCGCCAGGATCTCCGCCTGGCGCCTGAACTCATACGCAAGAGCCTTTTCCACGGCTCTGAAGGAGTTGAGGTTCTTGAGCTCGATGGGCGTCCCGAGCGCGGACGATCCTTTCGGCCTCACCGAAACGTTCGCATCGCACCTGAGCGAGCCTTCCTCCATCTTGCAGTCGGACACGTCCAGGTAGCGAAGGATGCTCCGTAGCATTGAAAGATACGCGTACGCCTCCTCAGGCGACCTCAAGTCCGGCTCGCTCACGATCTCAAGGAGCGGTACCCCGGTGCGGTTGTAGTCCTCCAGCGAGAAGCTGGACCCCGTGATGGTCCCGCTCTCGTGCACGGACTTTCCGGCGTCTTCCTCAAGGTGTACCCGCTTTATGCTCACGCGACGCATGCCGCCGTCTACGGAGACGTCGACGTGACCGCTGGTGCCGAGAGGCAGGTCATACTGGGATATCTGGTAGTTCTTCGGTAGATCGGGATAGAAGTAATTTTTCCTGTCAAACTTGGAGAATCTTGCCACCTCGCAGTTCAGCGCGAGTGCTGTCTTTATTCCGAATTCCACAGCCTTGCGGTTGAGGACCGGCAACACCCCCGGAAGCCCCAGGCACACAGGACAGGTGTGGCTGTTCGGAGGCGCATTGAACGCCGCCTGGCATCCGCAGAACAGCTTCGATTTCGTCGAAAGCTCTACATGGACCTCAAGGCCGATCACAGGCTCGAATTCCGAGGCGCAAGCGACGGCACCGGCCCCTCCGTCTTGCGCGGGCCCGGGCCCCCCGGCCGCTTCCGCCGCCAAGGCCGTGCCCAGCTTTCCCCTGTCAGGCATCCGCTTCACCTCCAGCCGCTTTGCGGGTGGGTCCTCCCCCGGCCTCTCCCGAACCATCGCCGCCCGCAGCCGCGCCACGCGCCTCCGCAGCACCCGTTGCGACGCCGCCCGCTCCGGCGTCTCGGAGGACGGGTTTCGCTTTATGGAAGTCTGTGGCCTGCTCGAAGGCGTACGCCACGCGCAGCACGGTGGCCTCGTCGTAGTGTCTACCCAGGATCTGAAGGCCAACCGGCATCCCGTCTTCACCGAACCCGCACGGGATCGATACCGCTGGTATGCCCGCGAGGTTCGCGGTTACGGTGTAGATATCTGATAGATACATGGCGAGCGGGTCATTCATCTTCTCGCCGAACCTGAACGCCACGGTCGGCGAGGTGGGTGAAACCAGGCAATCGCACTTCTCGAGGGCGCGGTCGAAGTCGCGGGTGATGAGGGTGCGTACCTTGAGCGCCTTGAGATAGTATGCCTCATAATACCCTGCGCTCAGAGTATAAGTGCCCAGCATTATCCTGCGTTTCACCTCAGCGCCGAACCCCTCGCTCCTCGTCTTCGTCATCATCGTCACGGAGTCGGGGCACCCCGGCGCGCGGTAACCGTACCTGACGCCGTCGTAGCGTGCAAGGTTCGAGCTTGCCTCGGCCGGGGCCACGATGTAGTAGGTGGCGAGGGCGTATTCGGAGTGCGGAAGCGACACGTCCGCGAGGATCGCCCCCATGTCCTGGAACGTTTTGAGAGCCGCGCCGACGGCCGCCTTTACCTCGGGAGCCATGCCGTCGCCGAAGTACTCCCTCGGAACGCCTATCCTCATGCCGCGAACGTCGGGCACGAGGCCTTTCAGGTAATCGCACCGTTTCCGAGGCACGGACGTGGAATCACGTGGATCGTGGTCTGCGAAGACGCCAAGCACAAGAGCGCAGTCGCGCACGTCCTTCGTGATTGGGCCGATCTGGTCGAGTGATGAGGCGAACGCGATAAGCCCGTATCTCGACACCAACCCGTAAGTGGGCTTCAGGCCCACCACGCCGCAGAGCGCTGCCGGCTGCCGCACCGAACCGCCTGTGTCCGACCCCAGAGCTGCGACAGCCTCGTCCGCCGCAACCGCCGCCGCGCTCCCGCCGCTCGACCCTCCCGGGACCCGCCCCAGATCCCAGGGATTTCGGGTCGGGAAGAACCCTGAGTTCTCCGTGGACGACCCCATGGCGAACTCGTCCATGTTGGTCTTGCCGATGATTATGGCGCCCGCCCGCTCGAGGAGCTCAACAACGGTGGCGTCGTAGGGTGGCACAAACCCCTTGAGGATCCTCGACGAACAGGTCGTCTCGATCCCTCGCGTGCACATGTTGTCCTTGATAGCGACCGGGACGCCTTCCAGCGTCCTTGCCGGCTCGCCGCGGGCAAGCCTCTCGTCGGCTGCGCGCGCCTTCGCGAGCGCCTGCTCCCGCGCGAGCGTCACGTATGCGCGGACAGCCTCGTCCACCTCGGCTATCCTGTCGAGCAGGGCCCGGACCGCCTCCTGGACTCTGACCTCGCGCCGCTCGATCTTCTCCTTAAGCTCGTGCGCAGTAAGCTCGTACAGTCTCAACCGCAACCATCCGCCTTTCCCGCGTCCGCGACTTGCCGTCCGTCCGGACGCCTACTCGGACTCCAGTATCCTCGGCACCCTGAAGAAATCGCCCTCGCGGTCCGGCGCGTTCCGGAGCGCTTCCTCCGGGTCGAGGGACACACGCACCTCGTCGTCGCGCAGCACGTTACGGAGCGGCACCGCGTGGGCCATCGGGCTTACGTCCCCGGTGTCAAGCTCGTTCAGCTTCTCGACATACTCAACGATGCGCGAAAGCTGTTCCGCCATGCCGGCCTTCTCGTCCTCGTCGAACCTGAGCCTCGCAAGCATGGCCACGTGGTCCACATCAGCAATGGTGATCTTCAAGCCACATCCCCTCCGGAGTGTCTAAGTATGAGGTCATTAGTTTTCTCTCGTTTTCCGAGGTCTTGGGTTGCCGGTGACTCAAAGAGAGAGTGTAACACCGGCAACCCTGCACGGCGCGTGCGCTCTCTGGAACCGGCGATTACTTATGGCAACCTACTTAGGTCAGGTCGCACCTAATCTGAGGCCTGTCCCAGGTCTATGCGTCGTCTAGCTCGTAATTCCGCATGTCGGTGACCCGCCGGGGTCACACGCGACATTTCGCGAAAGGAGCCCGTCCTGGCCGCAGGCCCGGCTCGCACGATGGGCGCCACCCGCCGGCGCGCAACTGGTGGAGCCGCCCGCCCGTCGGCAACGGTCAGCCTACGGCCGCGAGCACGTCAGACCCTCGCCCGCACGGCTCATCCGCCCTGCCTGCCACCGCACTCCGATCGCCCGGGATCATCCCTCGCCCAACAGCCTTGCGAACTCGTGCTCATCCAGGATGGTCACTCCCAGCTCGCGGGCCTTGTCGTACTTGGAGCCCGGGTCTTTGCCAACCACGACGTAGTCGGTCTTCCGGCTCACGCTGCTCGAGACCTTGCCGCCCCGCGCCAGCACCGCCTCCTCGGCCTCCTTGCGCGTGAAGCGTTCGAGGGTGCCCGTGAGCACGACCGTCTTGCCCGCAAGCGGGCTCTCGGACGACGGCGTTACCTTCTCCGTCTCTCTCATGTTGACGCCCGCGTCGCCGAGTCTCCGCAGGATCTCGCGGTTTCGCGGCTCCCTGAAGAAAGCCAGCACGCTCTCGGCGACTTTCGGCCCAACGTCGGGCACGCGAGTCAGCTCGTCGTACGTGGCGGCGGCAAGTCTATCCATGGTGCCGAAATGCTCCGCGAGGTCGCGCGCGGAGCGCTCCCCCACGTGGCGGATCCCCAGGGCGAACACGAGCCGGTGAAGCGGGTGGCTCTTCGATCTCTCGATGGCAGAAAGCAGGTTCTCCGCGGACTTCTTCCCCATCCTCTCGAGGCGGGCGATATCGTCCAGCTTGAGATCGTAGATGTCGGCTGCGGTCTTGACCAGGCCGGCGTCGAGAAGCTGCGCCACAAGCGAAGGCCCCATCCCCTCTATGTCCATGGCGTCGCGCGAGGCGAAGTGCAGGATGCCCTCACGGACCTGCGCGGGGCAGGCCATCCCGCCGACGCACCGCGAGGCGGCTTCCCCTTCGAGCCTGACCACATCGGCGCCGCATTCGGGGCACTTCGCGGGCATCCGGAATTCGCGCTCCGCGCCCGTCCGGCGCTCCGTGACCATCTTCACGACCTCGGGGATCACATCTCCGCCCTTCTCGACGACGACGGTGTCGCCGATGCGGATGTCCTTGGCCCTGATTATGTCCTCGTTGTGCAGCGTTGCGCGGCTCACCGTGGACCCGGCGAGCTCCACCGGGTCGAGCACGGCGACAGGCGTGAGCGTCCCGGTGCGACCAACCTGGACGATGATATCGCGCACCTTCGTCGTGGCCTGGCGGGCCGGAAACTTGTAGGCCACCGCCCAGCGCGGGCTTCGCGCGGTCGCACCCAGCCGCTCCTGCTGCGCCAGGGAGTTGACCTTCACCACGACGCCGTCGATCTCGTAATCGAGGGTGTCGCGCCTCTCGCCCCAGTGGGCACAATAATCCACGACCTCGTCAATGGTGCGACACAGCCTCGTACTGGGGTTTGTCCGAAACCCCGCCTCCTTGAGAAGACCGAGCGCCTCAAGGTGCGTCTCGGGCGCAGCGCCCCCTGCGCCGCTCATGTACCCGATGCCGTACACAAATATGTCAAGCGGTCGTGCGGCCGTCACCTTCGGGTCGAGCTGGCGGAGCGACCCCGCCGCAGCGTTGCGCGGGTTTGCAAAGAGCGGCTCACCAGCGGCCCGTCGCTCCTCGTTTAGCTTGTGGAACTCGCGGCGGATCATGTAGACCTCTCCCCGGACGTCGATGCTCACGGGCGGGCCGAGGCGAAGCCGCATCGGGATCGAGCGGATGGTCCTGAGGTTGTGCGTCACATCCTCGCCGGTGGTGCCGTCGCCGCGCGTGGCGCCCCGGACGAATCTGCCGTCCTCGTACACCAGGGACACCGCGAGACCATCGATCTTGAGTTCCGCCACATACTCGACAGGCTCTCCATTGAGGGCTTTCCTCACCCTGGCATCGAACGCCCGGAGCTCCTCCACCGAGTACACGTTCGCGAGGCTCATCATGGGTGACCTGTGGACGACGGACGCGAAGGCCTCGGCAGGCGCCGCGCCCACGCGCTGGGTCGGCGAGTCGGGCGTCACAAGCTCGGGATGCTCCGCCTCGAGATCGACCAGTTCGCGCATGAGCGCGTCGTACTCGGCATCGGAGACGATCGGATCGTCCAGGACGTAATACCGGTAGTTGTGGAACTCGATCTCCTCGCGTAGCTTGCGAATGCGCTCTTCTGTCGCCCGAAGCTCGTCCACCTCGCCCACCCCGACTCGCCTCCCTCTCCTGTCTTGCGCCTCCTGCGGCTCTTCATTCGGCTGGCGCCGCCTCACGCGCCGTCCCTGGGGTAAAACCAAGACGCTAAGCAAATCGTCAAGAGTTGTCGCTGGTTCTTAAGAGCGCGGGTGCTGTCCGGGGTTGCCGGTGTCGCACCCTCTCTTTGAGTCACCGGCAACCCAAACGCCCCCAGAAAACCGGCGGAAACTAACGGCGCCATACTTGGAACGCCGCTCTTACAGCATAGGCTCGATGGGCGCATAGGCCACTGCCAGCCTTTTGACGCCCACGGCTGGGAACGCCACGGTCACTATGGCGTTTCTCCCCTCGCCATCGGCGCTCACGACCGTGCCGACCCCCCACTCGCCGTGCTTCACCTTGTCGCCCGGGCGGTACGGGCCGGTCTCCCCACGACCTGCAGGACTTCCGCGTTCCCCGCGTTCCCTGCGGTCCCCAGAGGTGCCGGGCTCCGCGTTGGAACCCGTCTGGTCCCCTGACGGTTGCCGCAGCACGGAGGCGCCGCCAGACAAAGACATGAGTCTACCGGAGAGGCCCTGATGCGACCGCCGGGACAACCGCATCTCGAAGCTCGCCTCAGGATCTGCCTCCGGTGCGGTCACGTCGCCGCCATCGTGCGATCGCCTGCCGCCGCCCGCCGACTCGGACCAGGGCCCGCGCGCGCCGGTGGCCGGCCGCCCACGCCAATCACCACGCCTCGCCCCGGCCTGATCCCCATGTCTGCCGGAAGCACCTCCGCCCCATGCAGGCTCGGCAAGCACCCGCCGCACCGTCCCCAGGCCGCTCCCGGTGGTGCGCCGCGTCACGTTGCGACACAGTTCCTCGGGAACGTCCCCGAGGAATCGGGAAGGTTCGTTTGCCACGACCTCGCCGTAAAGCAGGCGCTGCTGGGCGCGGGTGAAGTACAGCGCCTCCCTGGCCCTGGTTATTCCGACGTAGCACAGGCGCCGCTCCTCCTCGAGTTGCTTCTCATCGTCAAGGGTCCGCGAGTGAGGGAAGAGCCCCTCCTCCATCCCCGCCAGGAATACCACGGGAAACTCCAGGCCCTTGGCCGCATGGAGCGTCATGAGCGTGACGCCCTCCTGCCGCTCATCGAGGAGGTCCACGTCAGTTGCGAGGGCGACCTCTTCGAGGAATGCGGCCAGTCCCCTGTGCTCGCTGTCTCGACTGTCGAACTCCCGCGTCACCGAGAGGAATTCCCTGATGTTCTCGGCCCTCGTTTCCGCCTCGACGGTACGCTCCTCTCTCAGCGCTTGCAGGTACCCGGAGCCGTCTATGAGTCTCTTCGCAATCTCCGAAACCGGCAGCCTGTCCTGCACCTGCGCAAGACCCTGGACAAGCGTGGCAAACTCCGACAGGGCGGCCCTGGTCTTCGAGCTAACTCCGGCAACGGCCCCGTCCGGGTCGTCCAGCGCGAGGAGCAGCGGCACCCCAGCAGCCCTGGAGTAGTTCACGTACTTCGCCAGCGTGGCCTCGCCCACCCCGCGTCTGGGCACGTTGACCACCCTCGAAAGGCTCACCCGGTCGTCGGGGTTCAGGATGAGCTTGAGGTAGGCGAGGATGTCCTTGATCTCCTTCCGCTCGTAGAACTTGAGGCCACCCACGACCTTGTAGGGGAGGCCCCTGCCCATGAGTGTCTCCTCAAACACCCTGGACTGCGCGTTCGTGCGATACAGAACCACGAAATCCGCGGGCCGCCGTCCTTTCAGCACGCCCTGCTCGATCTCCGACGCCACGAATGCGGCCTCGTCGCGCTCGTCCCAGGCCTCGTAGTAGATAGCCTCGCGCCCCCGGCCGTTTGTGGTCCAGAGGCTCTTCTCCCTGCGCGATCTGTTCTGCGCTATCACCTGGTTTGCTATGCCCAGTATCACCTGGGTGGACCGGTAGTTCTGCTCCAGCTTGATCACGGTTGCGTCGGGATAGTCGCTCTCGAAATCCAGGATGTTTCGAATGTCTGCCCCGCGCCACTGGTAGATGGACTGGTCCGGATCGCCGCACACGCAGATGTTGCGGTGGCCGGCGGCAAGGAGGTTCACGAGTTCATACTGGGCGCGGTTGGTGTCCTGGTACTCGTCCACAAGGATGTACTTGAGTTGCTTCTGATACCATTCGAGCACGAACGGGTGTTCCCTGAAGAGTCGCACGGTCTCGACGAGGAGATCGTCGAAATCCAGAGCGTTGCTGTCGCGAAGAACCTTCTGATACACATGATAGATGCGCGCCACCGTCTCCTGCCAGAACCCGCTCGCCTGCCTCTCGAATTCTTCAGGCCCGATGAGTTCGTTCTTGGCTCCGCTCACAGCATTGAGGACGGCCTCAGGCTGGAACCTTGAGTCGTCGAGACCGACCTCGCGCAGAGCGCGCCTCATGGCGGACCTCTGGTCGGCCTCGTCGAAGATGGTGAAGCTTCTGGAGATCCCGAGGCTCTCGCTATCGCGCCTGAGCACCCTCGCGCAGAAGGCATGGAACGTGCTCACCCACACGCTGCGGCTCCACGGACCCACGAGGCGCGCGACGCGGTCGCGCATCTCGTTGGCGGCCTTGTTCGTGAACGTCACGGCCAGGATATTGTCGGGGAAAACGCCCTTCTCGCCGATGAGGTAGGCGATACGATGAGTGAGCACCCGGGTCTTGCCAGACCCGGCGCCCGCCAATATGAGCAGCGGCCCCTCGGTGTGACAGGCCGCCTGCCGCTGCACGGGATTGAGGTTCTCCAGAATGTCGCCAGTTGCTGCCATCGATCGCCCTCCTGCCAGCATTGTAACGCAACCGGGACCTTTGCACAATCCGTACATCGGGCAAGACTCATGAAGGGGGGGCGGGGGGGGAAAAACCGCCAACCCTGGATGCCCTCCTTGCTAATTCCCGGACACCCTTTGCCCGGCTCGGGCCGGGGCGGTGGTCCTCCGTCCAGGTCCAGCACTGAGTTTGAGGGAAATCAGCCAGCCACCACCTCAACCTGGTCACTCTTAGGCAGGTGCCGCCCAGCTGTATCTTCCTGGCCGGCCGATGATCGACAACCCAGTGTCAACCAAGGATCCGGGGGACAAAATACAATTGTCCTGAATGCATGGTCAGGAAGGAAAGCTGCGCCAGGAGTCGAATTTCGAGATAAGCCAGTGCTGACGATATCAGCGACAACGGTGGGGATATGCGCCATTACGCCCTCGTATCTCCAGAGAACCGCAGTTGTACCACGCACGAACCGCCATATGCGCTGCTCAACAGGGGTGACGGGCGGCAGCGTTACCCACTGCGCTTTCGAACGAGGGGGGTCTCCCGGAATGGAAATGCTCTTTCAGATTGAAGACCTCCGACGTAAGTCCCAGACACCGAAGACGAGTGCGGGTCGCACCGCCGGCGAGGTAAACAGGCTCCAAGCCAGTGACCGCCCCGCGCACGATTGGTATCGCTTTGTTCTGTCCTTTCCACCACACATCGTGCGAGACTATGCCAAGCGCTTCGGCCTAAAGAAAGGCATGCGAGTTCTGGATCCGTTTTGCGGAACTGGCACAACCTTGGTTGAGGCCAAGAAGCTCGGCCTCGAGAGTGTTGGAATCGAGGCTCACCCGATGTCCCACTTTGCCAGTACAGTCAAGGTGGACTGGACCCCCGATCCTGCCGGACTGGTCAAGCACAGCCGCGAAGTTGCCGAAGATGCGTTGGCCAGGATCGGTTTCGCCGGCCTCGACAGCAATCTGTTCACTATCGTCAGCGAACGGAGAGACATCCCCCTGAGGACGCTCCCGCCTGAGAGCATGAAGTTGCTGTTGGCCAACTCGATTAGCCCTCTCCCGCTTCATAAAGCGCTCACTCTCCTTGATTGCCTAAGGGAACACTATGATGACAGATACCACAAGCACGAGCTTCTGGCTCTCGCCAAGGCACTAGTGACATCGATAGGCAATCTTCACTTTGGCCCCGAGGTCGGGGTGTCCAAGCCCAAGTCCGATGCCCGAGTAATCGGGGCCTGGCTGGACATCGTCGAGGCGATGGCCAGAGACCTGGTTGATCTTCGCTCCCTGAAGAACGTGCCTGCTTTGGTCCACCGCGGGGATTCCAGGCAGATAGCTGCTATTCTTGAGCCCAACTCCATTGATGCCGTGATTACGTCGCCTCCGTATCCAAATGAGAAGGATTATACGCGAACAACCCGCCTGGAATCGGTCATTCTCGGCTTTGTCCGCGACAGGGCCCAGCTTCAGGATCTCAAGCGCGGGCTGGTCCGATCAAACACTCGAACCGTGTACAAAGGAGATGATGACGATCTCTGGGTGGCGAACCACCCTGAGATCCAGCGGATCGCCGATGAGATCGAGTCCAAGCGGATTGAGCTTGGGAAAACCTCTGGATTTGAGCGGATGTACTCTTCAGTCACCAAGCTCTATTTCGGCGGCATGGCTCGTCACCTCGCTGGATTGCGTTCCGCCCTGCGCCCTGGGGCCCATTTAGCTTACGTCGTCGGTGACCAGGCATCGTTCCTGCATGTCATGATAAGAACGGGCCAGCTCCTGGCCAGTATCGCCTCATCGCTCGGGTATGAAGTATTAGGCATAGACCTGTTCCGGACGCGCCTGGCCACAGCAACCAGGGAGCAGATGCGCGAAGAGGTGCTCGTCTTACGGTGGCCGGGCGGCCGAGTCTAGGATCGTCGTGAGGGAGGGCGCCTCAGTGAGCGATAGAGACACTACGTACAGCAGGATCATCGAGTGGGTTTTCGAATCCAAGTACCGCGAAGGCGAACGAGCAATCGATTGGGAGCGAGATGATATCCTCAAGGCTTGTGAGGCTCTCGGCATCACCAGGCCCAAGAACCTCGGGGATGTCGTCTACTCCTTTAGGTACCGCACGCCGCTGCCTGAAGCGGTACGCAGGAAGGCGCCTCCCGGAGAGGATTGGATCATCAGGGGAACTGGGCCGGCCAGGTACCGCTTCGTGGCTACCGCTCTAGCTTGGGTATCGCCGACAGTCGGGATGGAGGAGACAAAGGTGCCAGACGCGACCCCCGGCATAGTTGCGATGTACGCTCTGAGCGACGAGCAGGCTCGTTTGGCGAAACTGCGTTACAACCGCTTGGTCGATACGTTCACCGGCGTCACGTGCTACTCATTGCAAAGCCACCTTCGCACCAACGTCCCGGGCCTCGGCCAATTGGAGACGGACGAAGTGTATGTCGGCTTGGATCGGCGAGGCGCGCACTATGTATTCCCTGTCCAGGCAAAGGGCGGTAGCGACGTACTGAGTGTCGTTCAGGTCGAGCAGGACTTCGCAATGTGTCAGTTGAGGCTCCCTGATTTGATCTGCCGACCGATCGGAGCCCAGTTTATCAGTAGCAACCACATTGCTCTCTTTGAGTTCGTCCAGCAGGACAGCCAGGTCAGGATCGCCTCTGAACGTCACTACCGACTCGTGCCCCCTGATGATATCAAGACCGAGGACCTCAGACTCTACCAGGTCGGCCCGCCCTGAATTGCCTCCCAGACGCCGAACTCCGGTTACACCACGTTCGCGCCTCCGTGCGCAACGAAGGGCGGTACCCTTAGTACTCGGTAACACCCGTGAAGGTGAACCTCTTCACCTTCACTGCCGGGGCCCTCACGCCGCCCAGCGAGTAGAGGGGCAGGAGCTTCGTCTCCCTTGAGACGAGTTCCGTCGACCCCAGCGCGCCGAGGATGCTCTCGGTGAAGCGAAGGTTCTTCACGGGCCGCACGATCCTGCCGTTCTCCACAAGGAACGTGCCGTCCCTGGTCATGCCCGTCAGGAGCGACTTCACGGGATGGACGGGGTTCGTGTAATGGAGTCGCTTCACGTAGATGCCGCGCTTCGTGGCGGCGATCATCTCCTCCAGGCTGGAGTCGCCTCCCGCCATGAAGAGGTTGACGGCGAAAGGCCCGGCCGAAGGCATAGGCGATATGGCATGGCCTGTGGACTGCTTCCCCTCCCGCGCCGCCGTGTACGAGTCGTACACGACACCCCGCGCGACGCCCCCCTCGATGAGCACCACCTTCTGCTTGGGCACGCCCTCAACGTCGAAGGACAGCGGCACCCCCGCCGGGTCGAGCCCGTCATCCCAGATTGTGACGTTGCCGCCTGTTATCCTCTGCCCGATGTTACCCGACATGAAGCTGCGGCCTTCCTGGAACGCCAGCGCGCCAAACCCCATGTAGGCGAGCATCTGGATCATGTCTGCCACCGCGTACTCCTCGAAGATGGCCTCATACTCGCCTGGCTCGACATCCCCTGGCTCAGCGTCGGCGAGGCATCCCTCCACCGCCTCCTCGGCCACCTGGCGCGGGTCTATGTCGCCCACGCACACCGAGAACTGCTCCCCGTAACCCGAACCCGTCGTAGACATGACGACCGTGAGGAGGTTCGCACGGGTGAACCGCATCTCGGCGAGAAGCCCGCGCGAGTTTGCGACCATCGCCTCGCGCGCAGTCGTGGAGAACGACCCCGAGGCCACAAGCCCGTTCTTGACCGCAAGCCCGCAGATCTCGGCCACCCCAGCCGCCCGCTGTTCGGGCGAGCACGCGGCAGTCTCTTCGCAGTACCCATCGGCCGCCCCATACTCGGCCGGCCCCGGCAGCCCGGGGAACCCGGGGTTCTCGGGCTGCAGCTTCGCGATATCCTCGGCCCGCCTCACCGTCTCCTCCACCGCCCCCCGATCGAGGCTGGTGGTGGAAGCCACTCCCACCTTTCGGCCGAATACCGATCTCACCACCACTTCTGTCGTACGTTCACCGGTGTTCTGGTGGATTTCGGAATTGGCGAACCGCGTGAGGTAAGTTTCAGCCGTCTCGACGGCCACCTCGACCTGGTCTGCCCTGGACGTATTCAGCACGATGTCGGCCACCCGTGCATGGTCCCTGCTCCGCAAGGCCTTGCCCTTCGCGCCTACCATTTCCCAACACCTACCCTCACGTTGCGGAATCTCGCAGGCGCCGAGCCGTGGCCGACGTGCGCCACCTGCATCGGCTCGCCCTTGCCGCAACTGGGAATGCCCCACAGACGCCATTCGCCCCTGCCTGCGACGGCATCGCAGCCACCCCAGAACTCCGGCGTGATCCCCGTGTAGGTCGGGTTCTTCACCATCCCGGCGATGGCGCCGTCCTTGATGAGGTAACCCACTTCCGTGCCGAACTGGAAATTGAGGCGCTTGTCGTCAATGCTCCAGCTCTTGTTCGTGTCGAGGAAGATGCCTTCCTTGGTGTCGCGGATCATCTCCTCAAGAGTCCAATCGCCGGGCTCGAGGTTGATGTTGGTCATCCTGATTATCGGCATCCGGTGCGGGCCGTCGGCGCGCATGGTCCCGCCGCTCATTTCGCCGAACCTCGCCGCCGTCTCCCGCGATGTCAGGTAATTCGCGAATATGCCCCCGTCCACGAGCGGCGTCCGCTGGGCAGGCACACCCTCGTCATCATACCCGAAGCTGCCAAGGCCCCCCGGGATCGTCGCATCCGCCGTGATGCTCACGAGCTCGGACCCGTACCTGAACTTGCCTCGTTTCTCGGGGGTCAGGAAGCTCGTGCCCGCGTAGCTCGCCTCGGTGCCAAGCACCCTGTCGAGTTCCGACGGATGCCCGCAGGACTCGTGTATCTGCAGGGCCATCTGGTTGGTTCCCACGATCACGGTGGTGGTCACGGACGGGCACTGCGGGGCTTCGAGAAGTTCCCCAGCCTCCCTGCCCACCTGCTCCGCATGGCCCGGAAGGTCGAGCGCTTCCACGAACTCATACCCGGCGCACGCGAAATCGCCCCCGAACGCCGCCGGGTAAGACCGCCTCTGCACCTCTCCCTGGCCGACTGCCACCGCCGAGAGGCCAGCGCCGCTTTCCACCCTCCTCTGCTCGATCCTCGCGCCTTCCGTCGACATGAAGGTCTTCTCTTCCTCGAAGAAGCCCATCGAGGCCGTGGAAACCCTGACCCTCCCATCCTCGCGCGCCAGTCTGTCAGCGTCGAGGAGGATCTGGATCTTCTCGTCCACCGGGACCTCGAACGGGTCGACCTTGCACGGCGTCGCGTGCGATCCGGCGACAGGCTCCACAGGCGCCAGCCTGACCTCGCGCTGCCTGACAGCGCCGCTTGCCCGCGCTATCCTGACCGCGTCGCCCGCAACCCGCAGCGCCTCGTCAAGGTCCAGCTTCGAGCTGGACGCAAACCCCCAGGCGCCGTTCACGAGAACCCTCACGCCGAAGCCTGCGTCTTCGCCCATGGACACGCCCTCGACCGTCCCGTTCTTGACGGACAGCGACTCCTGGCGTCTTCTCACCACCCTGATGTCGGCATAGCTCGCCCCTCTCGCGACCGCGAGATCGAGGGCTTCCTCGAGTTCCGGCACGTCCCGCAAGATGCGTCCCCCCTCCGATATGTCTTCAGGTGGCGTCCTCAGTCGGCCGCGTGATCCTCTGGCATGTTGTTGGGTATTCTACACGACGTCACCGTATCCCTCCACTCCGAGGACGGATTTTCCAGGACGGGCGCGACGGCGTCGCGCCACCAAGAGGCAGGAGATCCAGGTCATGCGCAGAATATGCTCTGTCGTGTGTTAAGAACGCAGAGATGGAGGCCGTCAGAAGGCCGGGATTCCATGCTGCAACCCCAGCGGTGCGGCAGGGCCTCGCGGCCAAGCATGGCACAAGGACAGCGCGAGCTTGTGGCCATCTACTCGGCACACCGCAAGAGCGGCCTCGTAGAACGTCTCGGTGAAGGCCGTCACACGAGGAGAGATACGATGAAGTCAGAACGCGAGCTGAACGGCAATGATGGTGGAAATGGCGTGGCTGCATTGAACCCGGGATACCGGCGGGTCCCCATGGCGAAGCCCTACCACGGTCGGGAGATGGAGGAGACCGTGCTCTCGGTGCTGCGGTCCGGAATGCTCATTCAGGGACGGATGGTCGAAGACTTCGAGGAGCGGCTTCGTGACTACCTGGGAGCAAAACACGTGATCGCGGTCGGCAGCGGCACCGCCGCACTGCACATTGCGTTTCTGGCGCTCGGGATCAGCCCCGGGGACCAGGTCATCACGACGCCTTTCAGCTTCGCTTCGTCGGCCTACGCTATCATGTATTGCGGCGCAACCCCGGTTTTCGCGGACATCGACCCCAGGACGTTCAACATCGACCCTGCCTCCATCGAGGAAAGGATAACCCCGCGCACGGTGGGCATCGAGCCGGTACACCTCTATGGCCAGCCCGCAGAGATGGACGTCATCCGGTCAATCGCCGAGCGCCACGGCCTTTTCATCGTGGAGGACGCAGCGCAGGCCATCGGCGCCGAATACCGGGGCAAGAAGGTCGGAACGATAGGCGATGTAACCTGCTTCAGCACCTACGCCACGAAGAACCTCCACACGATGGAGGGCGGCTTCGTAACCACTGCGAGTGACGACCTGGCCGCGAAGATGCGCCGCCTGCGCAACATCGGCCAGGAGAGCAAATACCACCACACGATGGTCGGCTTCAACTACCGCATGACCGAGGTGGCCGCGGCGATCGGGTGCACGCAGGTCGGCCTCATGGACGACTTCTCGCGCGCCCGGCGGGAAAACGCAGCGCACCTCACCTCCGCGCTGTCGGCGCTCCCGGGCATAACGCCTCCTTACGTCGCGCCGCACGTGACGCACGCTTTTCATCAATATACCGTGACCGTGGACGAGGAGAAGGCTGGCCGCAACCGCGACGAGATCGCGTCGGCCCTGAAGGCGGCCGGCGTGGAAACCGGTGTCCACTACCCGCAGCCGATCTATGCCCAGCCCGCCCTCGCGGACCGCTTCAGTGCGGCGGCCGCGTCGTGCCCCGTGACGGAGTGGGCCTACCGGCGCGTTCTCTCGCTTCCCGTGCACCCTGCGCTCACGAGGGACGACCTCGATCACGTCATATCCGCCCTTGCAGCATCCGTCGGCGCCCGCCGACCGTCGGGCCGCTGAGGCCGTCCTGACTGAGGAGGTTTTTGCATAGACGCGTCGAAATGCCAGAAAGAGGACATGCCAGCGGCTTGGGTTTCGGGCCGCGGCGGATCGAGCGAGAAGGGAGGGAGGTCCCGGAGGAGGCAAAGGAAAGCAAACTCAACGGGTCTCTGGCGCCACGGAGCACGATCAGGTACGCATCAGGCACAGTCATGACTCGCATGTTATGCGTCCAAGTGCACACTCACTGGTCTGTGCCAGTCGTCCGGTGCGTTCCAGGTAGCTTGAGTCCGCGCTGCTCCACCATTCGGACTCGGCAGGCTCGAAGGCCAGGTCCCAGGGAAGCTCGCACCCAGCACACCGCCCCAGGAGCGCAACGAGCGCAACTATGGCGCAGCACCGGCGACACTTGGAGGAACAGCAGACATCTCTGGGCTCACACTCGGAGGATGTCAGAACGTGAGGAGGTTTCGGCATGGCACAGGTGAAGTCGCACAGTGCAGATGGCGGGCTCCTTGAAAGCGTGTTCCACCTGAAAGAGAACGGGACCAACGTCAGAACCGAGATCATAGCGGGCATCACGACGTTCATGACCATGGCCTACATCATCATTGTCAACCCTTCCATCCTGGGCAACACGGGCATGGACGTCGGGGCCGTGATGGTCGCGACCATCCTCGGCACCGCTCTAGGCACCCTCATCATGGCGTTCTACGCAAACTACCCGTTTGCGATGGCGCCGGGAATGGGCTTGAACGCCTTCTTCGCATTCACGGTCGTCCTCGGAATGGGCATAAGCTGGCAAACAGCCCTTGCCGCAGTGTTCGTTGACGGCGTGATCTTCCTGATACTGACGCTGCTCCCGGTTCGAAAGGCCATCATCAACGGTGTGCCGATGACCCTCAAGCTTGCAGTGAGCGTTGGCATCGGCCTGTTCATCGCGTTCATAGGAATGCAGGAAGCCGGCATAATCGTGAAGAATCCGGCTACACTCGTGAGCCTCGGAACCATAACGGCTCCCAACGTGCTCCTCTCCCTCTTCGGTCTCGCTGTGATGGGGCTTCTCATTTCGCGACGCGTCAAGGGATCGCTGCTCCTCGGCATCCTCATTACCACGGTCGTGGGGATGGCATTCAAGCTGAACCCCACGCCGACGAGCCTTGCGAGCATTGTCGGCGCCCCGCCCAGCCTCGCCCCGACCTTCCTCCAGATGGACTTCCGCGGCCTGCTGGACGTGGGTCTCATAACTGTGGTCTTCACCTTCACCTTCGTTGACCTCTTCGACACAGCAGGCACGCTCATAGGCGTCTCCACAAAGGCAGGCTTCTTGAACGAAAAGGGCGAGCTACCCAGAGCCGACCAGGCCCTCCTTGCAGACGCGGTGGGCACCATCGGCGGGGCAGTCTTCGGCACCAGCACGGTGACCACCTATATCGAGAGCGCGTCGGGAGTCGCCGAGGGCGGCCGCACGGGCCTCACGGCGGTCACGGTCGCGGTGCTGTTCCTGTTGTCGCTGTTCTTCGCGCCGCTCGTGAAGCTGATTCCCGCCGCAGCCACGGCGCCGGCTCTCATAATCGTAGGCATCTTCATGATGGAGCCGGTCATGAAGATAGACTTCACTGACTTCACCGAGGCGATCCCGGCGTTCCTCGCCATCGCCATGATGCCGTTCGCATACAGCATAGCGGAAGGGCTCGTATTCGGGGTCCTCGGGTACGTCATCATCAAGCTGCTGGCGGGCAGGGCAAGGCAGATCAGCGCGACCATGTGGGTGCTGGCGGTGCTCTTCGTCATCAGATTCATCCTGCCGCTCATAACCTGATGCCGAGGACGAAGCGGGGCCGGCGGAAAGACGCCTGCCGTTTCGACTGCAGCCACGTCTGGCAAGGCTCCTGCGATGGAATCCTTCGAGATCTGTCGGAGAGGCGCGATGCCCGCAACCTGGAGCGCGTCGGCGCGCGGCAAGGCGGCAGTGCGAGGTGATCCACCCGGCATCCGAAGGACGCTCTACGAAACACAAGGCCCTTGCGGTAGCTACTGAGGCTCCGCAGGGGCCTTATCGCCCGACGTGCAGACACACGGTGCGGCACGAGGGGTGTTAGAATCCGGCCGCCCGCCCGACAGGCCGGCTCTTGGCGAAGCGCGCCCCGCTTGGCGCGCCGTCCCCGAGTGCACCAGCGACAACCCTGGCGAGGACCTGCGCGCTGAAGAGCAGCGCAGATTTGCGGCGATCTGCTCAGGGCGCACGGGAACGCTACTCCCACTCGATCGTGGCCGGCGGCTTCGTGCTTATGTCATACACCACGCGATTCACACCATTGACCTCGTTCACGATGCGCGTGGAGATCTTCTCCAGCACCTCGTGGGGAAGGCGCGCCCAGTCGCACGTCATGCCGTCCTCGCTCGTCACGGCGCGGATGACGATGGGCCGCTCATAGGTGCGCATGTCGCCCATCACCCCCACGCTCCGCACGTCGAGGAGGACCGCAAACGCCTGCCACAGGCCGGTGTACAGCCCCGCTGCCCTCGTCTCCTCCTCGATGACGGCGTCCGCTTCACGCAGGATCTCGAGGCTCTCCGGGGTAACCTCTCCAACGATCCGTACAGCGAGCCCCGGTCCAGGGAAAGGATGCCGTTCGAGTATCGATGCCGGTATCCCCAGGTCGCGCCCGATGGCCCGGACCTCGTCCTTGAAGAGATAGCGCAAGGGCTCTATGAGCCGCAGCCTCATGGTCTCGGGAAGTCCGCCTACATTGTGATGAGACTTGATCTTCGCCGCAGGGCCGAGGCGCGACCCTGCGCTCTCGATGACGTCGGGATACAGCGTGCCCTGCACCAGGAAGTCAACGTCGCCGCAGAGCCGGGCCTCCTCCTCGAACACGTCGATGAATTCGCGCCCGATTCTCTTCCGCTTCTCCTCGGGGTCGATGACCCCCCGCAGCGCCGCGTAAAACCTCTCGCGCGCATCGACGGTGCGCAGGTTCATCCGGAAATGCTCGCCGAACGTCGCGCGCACCTGGTCGGGTTCGCCCTTTCGGAGCAGGCCCGTGTCCACGAAGACGCAGGTGAGCCTGTCGCCAATCGCCCGGTGCACCAGAACAGAGGCCACAGACGAATCCACCCCGCCTGAAAGCGCGGCGACGGCGCGCCCCTCGCCCACCTCCTGCCGGATGCGGTCCACCTGATCGTCGACAAACCTTCCAGGGGTCCACGATCGCTCGCAGCCGCACACCTTGAGCAGGAAGTTCGCAAGGATCTCCTTGCCGCGCTCGGTGTGGACCACCTCAGGATGGAACTGCAGTGCGTATAGCTTGCGCCCTCGGTCGCGCATGGCGGCAACAGGGGTGCTCGTGGTGTGAGCGATGAGGTCGAAGCCAGGCGGGGGCGCGTTCACGCGGTCCTGGTGGCTCATCCACGACGTGAAACTGGCGCCCATCCCGGCAAAAAGGTCGGACGGGTCGTCCACGAAAACCGTGGTCTTGCCATACTCGCGAAGGCCGGAGGGAGTCACGTCTCCCCCAAGGACATGCGCCATGAGCTGCATCCCGTAGCATATCCCAAGCACCGGGACGCCCATTTCGAATACGCGCCGGTCGCAGCCGGGCGCGTTCTCCTCGTACACGCTCGATGGCCCGCCCGAAAGGATGATGCCCTCTGGCTTCAGCGCCGCGAGATGGAACGCGGACGTATCATGCGGAAGGATCTCGCAGTACACCGAAAGCTCGCGCACCTTGCGGGCGATGAGCATGCTGTATTGTGAGCCGAAGTCAAGGATGGCTATCATTTCGTATATACTTCCGGTTTCAACACGCCAACCTGTGGCAGGTTGCGATAGTATTCTGCGTAGTCGAGTCCATAGCCCACCACAAAGTGGTCGGGGATGGAGAACCCGCAGTAGTCGGGCGTAATGTCCACCTCACGCCGGCTCGGCTTGTCGAGAAGGGTGCACACCTTCACCGAAAGTGGTTTCCTCGCCTTCAGGTTGTTGATGAGATAGTGCATGGTGAGGCCGGTATCGATGATGTCCTCGACGATGAGCACGTGCTTGCCCTCGATGGGCTGGTCGAGGTCTTTCAGGATACGCACGACGCCCGAGGTCTTCGTCGCCGCGCCGTAACTCGAGACCACTGCGAAATCCATTATGACAGGGATGGAAAGATGGCGTATGAGGTCTGCCATGAACACGAGCGCCCCCTTGAGTATGCCCACCACCACAAGGTCGCATCCGCGGTAGTCCCGGGAGATCTGCTCGCCCAGCTCCCCGACCCTCTTTGCAATGACTTCCTCGCTCAGGAGGATCTGCTCAAGGTCGTTCACCAATTCCTCCGCCTCCCGCATGTTCCAAAAGCTCGTCCCGGCCGCCTGGCCCCTGGTCGGGACAGCCGGGGCACCGGCGGAAAGAACGTACACATTATACAACCTCAGCCTTCCAGGGACAAGCATCAGGCCGCGCTGCCGCGCTCAGTCGGCGCGGGCGCATTCGACCGCCACCCCACGCAGGGTCTCCACGGCGTGGGGGATGGCCGGAAGCACCACGGACAGACACTCCTCAACACCCTTCGGGCTGCCGGGCAGGTTCACGATGAGGGTCTTGCGGCGAATCCCGGCCGCGGCCCTGCTCAGCATCGCGTGGGGTGTCTTGCCCAGGCCCGCCGCGCGCATCGCCTCGGGAATGCCGGGGACCAGCCTGTCGATGACGGACCTCGTAGCCTCCGGCGTGATGTCGCGGGGGCTGAAGCCCGTGCCGCCGGTGGTCAGGACGACGTCGACCCCGAGCTTGTCGGACATGCGCCGCAACTCCTCCACGATCATGTCGTAATCATCGGGCACGATGCGTCGCTCCACCACCCTGCCCAGGTCCGATACCGTGCGCTCGATCACGTCTCCGCTTTCATCTCGCCTCTCGCCCCGCGACCCCTTGTCGCTCACAGTCAGGATAGCGAACAGGACCGGTGTTTTCACCCTGATCTCATCTCCTCGCCCGATCTCTCCCCCGCGCACCACTCTGGCGAATACGCCCTCCCGCGGCATCACGCACTCCCCGACCTGCCTGAAGATGGCACAGCCGCTGTGGCACTCCTTGCCAATCTGGGTGATCTCCAGCACCACCTCGCGACCCACCTCGAGGCGCGTGCCTACGGGCAGGTGGTAAAGGTCGATACCGCGCGTCGTGATGTTCTCGGCGAACGCTCCGGCACCGACGTCGATGCCCTTCGCCTGTATTTTCCCAATGCTCTCCTCGGCAAGGAGGCTCACCTGCCTGTGCCACGGACCTGCGTGGGCATCGCCTTCCAGGCCGTGCCCCTCCACCAGCCTCGCCCGACCGACGTCGCGCTTGCTCACGCCCTTCGTCTCACTCACGCAAACCGCAACGACTACTCCTCCCACGGCTCCTCTCCCTCCCGCACGAACTCGCCGCTCTTGCCGCCTGACTTGCGCACGAGCCGCACGTCGCATATCACCATGGACCGGTCCACAGCCTTGCACATGTCGTAGATGGTGAGCGCGGCCACGCACGCGCCGGTGAGCGCCTCCATCTCGGCGCCCGTCTTCCCGAACGTGCGCACTGTGACCTGGACGTCGACGGTCCCGGCGGCATCGGTCTTGAAGGCCACGTCGACCCCGGTTATGGGAATGGGATGGCACATCGGGATGAGACAGGACGCATTCTTCGCAGCCATCACCGCGGCCACCCTTGCGACGCCGAAGACGTCTCCTTTCGGCCCCTCGCCCCTCTCTGCCATCGCCAGGGTCTCAGGGGCCATCGCGATCCTGCACCTCGCCCGTGCCTCGCGCGCGGTGTCGGGCTTACCGGTCACGTCCACCATGCGGGCCTTGCCCGCCTCGTCGAGGTGCGTCAGGCCCCCGCATGACACTCCTTCGTTCATGTACCCACCGCCCTCTCAAGCCCATACCACACGAAGCTGAGGCCACGCGCAGCCGCGCCCCGTGTCTTGCCCTACCCGCCGATGTCTGACAGCGGCGGCGCGACCCGCCGAGAACACGTGCCACCGTCCCCGCGCACGGCCCCGCTCTCGGGCTTCAGTGCCACGGCCTTGCGGATGAGCGCCGCGATATCATCGTCGCCGGCGCCGCCCCGGAGCGCGCCCCGCAGGTCCAGCGCCAGGCCGGCCAGAAGGCACGGCAGGAGCTTGCCATCGGCAGTGAGACGCAGCCTGTTACATCGCACGCAGAAGCCGTCGCCCTCCCTGGATATGAAGCCCACCCGTCCCATGGCGCCCGGAAGCCGCAGGTAAGTCGCAGGGCCGGCCCCGCCCGGGGGCTGACACGCGCTGCAAGGTTGCGGCCCGAGATCGACCACCCTCCCCCTTATCTCCTCGATGGGAACCACCTGCGACGGCCCGAGACTCCCGCCGTTCCCCCAGAAAGGCATGAACTCGATGAACCTGACGTCCCACGCATGCGTCAGCGTGAGCCTGGCGAGGTCCTCGATCTCGCCATCGTTCATGCCACGCACGACCACGGCGTTCAGCCTGAGTGGACGAAGCCCTGCAACCTCGGCGGCGGCTATCCCCTCGAGCGCCGTCCGGATGTCGCCGCGCCGCGTGATCTTCGCGTATACATCGGGACGCAGTGTGTCGAGGCTGACGTTCACCCGCCGCAGCCCCGCCTTCGCAAGATCGCGGGCATGGTGCCTGAGGAGAGTGGCGTTGGTGGTCATGGAGAGGTCCTGCACGCCCGGGATCGTGGCGACCATCCTCACAAGGTCGACGACGCCCTTTCTTACCAGCGGCTCCCCGCCGGTGACCCTGATCTTGTTGATACCAAGGCCCGTCGCGACCCGAATCACGCGGACGATCTCTTCGATCCTCAGTATCTCGTCATGCGACCGGGGAACAATGCCCTCTTCGGGCATGCAGTACACGCATCGGAGGTTACATTTATCCGTCACGGACACGCGAAGGTAGGTGATCCTGCGCCCGAACCTGTCGTAGAGTCCTGTCATCCCTGCCACACGACCCTTCCGGTGTCCGAGACGTCGTATCCGCCGAGCGCCACGACGGCCTCCTTGAAATCCTCCGACCGCATCACGGCAAGAAGCCTTTCCATCATCGAAGACCCCAGGAATGCCCTCGTCGTGAGAAGATCGTACCGCTCCTTCGCCACCGGGACGAAATCGAGGCCGAGCGCCACCGCGGCGCTCCGTATCCCCAGGCCCGCATCCGCCGCCCCGCTGGCCACGGACGCCGCGACGCCCATGTGAGTATACTCTTCGCGCTCATAGCCTGCGATCCTGCCAGGGTCGATGCCGAGCTTCGCAAGCTCGAGGTCCAGGAGTATCCTGGTGCCGGCGCCGCGCTGCCTGTTCACGAACACAACTCCAGGCCTCGCAACATCCGCTAATCCCGCGATGCCCTTCGGGTTTCCCTTCGCCACGATGAACCCCTGCTCGCGGTGGACGAGGTTCACCAGGGCAAAGCCCTCCGCCCCGAGCAGGCGTTTCACGTATGGGACGTTATACTCCCCTGTCTCCTCGTCAATGAGATGGATGCCCGCGAGGTGCGCCTCGCCCCTGCGGATCGCCATGATGCCGCCCATGCTACCCACGTGCGCCGACGAAAGGTTCATGCCGGGAAACGAGCGAGCCACGTGGCTCGCAAGCACGTCGAGAGCGAGGTCGTGGCTCCCTATCACGGCCACGGTGCTGGCTATCTCGTCGGGATCCCGCAGAAGCTCCACCTCCACGGTGGACGCTTCTTCCACGCCCTGTGCCGAGGGCGGGATGCGAACGATGCCGTCCGCGCGCACCAGGGACATTATCGCCCCCGCCCCTCGCGCAAGCGGCGTGACCACGCGCTTTCCGCCCACCTCGCCCACTTTCACCCTGATGAACTCGTCCACGCCCGGCGTAGAGACGACGCGCCGCGTGGCCACGGCAGCAAGCCTCGGGGACCTGCTCACGGGACGCCCCAACATCCTCGCCAGGATCGGCCTCAGGAAAAGCTCGCACGCAAGCGCCGCGGACACCGGGTACCCTGGAATTCCCAGGAACGGCCGTCCGCAGACGATCCCGAGGACGGTGGGCTTGCCGGGCTTGACGGCGACGCCGTGCACGATAAGCTCGCCCAGACACCTCGCGACGTGGCTCGTGTAGTCCTCGCTTCCCGCCGAGGACCCGGCGTTCACGATGACGACGTCTGCCTCCCCCGCCGCGGCACGCACGGCCTTCGCGATGGCATCGTAATCGTCCCTCACGATCTCATGGAAGAGGGGCTTCCCACCCCACTCGTGGACGAGGCCGCCGATGATCCTCGAGTTGAACTCCACGATGTCCCCGGGCGAGAGCCTGGTCCCCGGCGGGACAAGCTCGTCGCCTGTTGGAATCACGGCCGCCCTGGGCCTCTTGCGAACGCTTACTTCCATCACGCCCGCCGCGAGCATGGCCCCGAGATCCGCCGGGCGGATCGAGTGGTTCTCGGGGAGGACGAGCTCGGTGGCGACGATGTCCTCGCCCACCGTGCGTACGTGCTGCCACGGCCTTGCGGGAGCTATCACGGTGACAGAGTCGTCGCGGATCTGCACGAGGTCCTCGACCATTATGACCGCGTCAAACCCGGAAGGCAGAGGATCGCCCGTATCCACCCACACGGCGTCCTCCCCAAGGCGCAAGGCGACAGGATTCCTCTCGCTTGCGCCGAAAGTCGCCTGCGCGCGCGTGGCGATGCCGTCCATGGCGCACGAATGGTAATGCGGGGACGAGATGCGCGCGAACACGGGTGAAGCTGTAATGCGCCCGAGCGCCGGGACGTCCACGGGGATGGTCTCGCCGTCTCGCGGCCGCGCGATTCCCCGGGCGTCGAGCGCATCGAAAAACCTTTGCCGCGCCTCATCGAGAGGCGTCTCTTCCAGGTATACGTTGCGCTTCGTCGTATCCACCCTCCAGTACGCTGAGGTGACTACACAAGAGGCCTCGAGCCCCCGTCGGTTGCCGGGCAATCCAGATACTGCCACAGCGCGCCCTGACCTGGGGCGCCGTCCCCGGAGTGCAAGCACCGGCAACCCCAACACCGTCAGGGAAGATGGCGCAAACTTATGGCGCCATACTTAGAACAGGGCGACGGTAACAGGGGCACCCTTCTCCAGGCCCTCGACGTCTGCCGGGATCCTCACGACCCCGTCGGAAGCCACAAGCCCTGATATCAGGGCGGATTTCGTGAAGACCGGCTCCGCCCATCTCACGCCATCGCGCAGCACGAGCCTCACCCCGACGTAGTCTTCGCGGCCGGCCACCGACGCAACATTGGCCCCGAGGCGCGCCTCGACATCGCGCCGCTGCGGGCGGGTCCCCATCCACCTCGCTATGGCAGGCGCCACGAAGAGCCTGAAGACGGTCAGGCACGACACCGGGTGACCAGGCAGGCCGAACACGGGCTTTCCGTCAGCCGCCGCGAGGATGGTGGGCTTGCCCGGGCGCACTGCGACTCCGTGCACCAGCACCCCGGGCCGTCCCAGCGAGTCCATGGCGTTGCGGGCGAAGTCCCGCGCCCCGATTGAGCTGCCGCCCGAGACGATGAGCATGTCCGCGCGGGAAAGCTGCTCGCGCATGGCCAGGGCGATTTCATCGTAATCGTCCTTCACGACCCCCGTCGCCACCGGTCGGGCACCTTCGGCGAGCGCCGCTGCGTACAGCGAGTATGAATTCGTGTCGCGCACTTCTCCGGGGGCGGGCGCACAGGAGACCTCCACCAGCTCGTCTCCGGTGGACATTATCGCCACCTTTGGGCCGACGGCCACTCTCACCCGGGAGACCCCCGCAGCCGCGAGCGCGCCGATGTCCTGCGGGCGCAGCCTCGCGCCCTTACGCACCAGGACGTCGCCACCCTCCACGTCCTCCGCTGCACCCACGACGTTCTCGCCCGGCGCTACGGGCCTGGTGACGGCGACGAGCCCGTCCCCTATGTCTTCGGCGGTCTCCACCATCACCACGGCGTCCGCTTCGGGGGGCATCATCGCGCCGGTTGCGACCCGGACGCACTTCCCTGGGCCAACGACGAAGCGGGCCTCCTCGCCCATGCGCACCTCACCGCCAAGGGTGAGGATCGCGGGCAGGCCCTCCGTCGCCCCGAACGTGTCGCGGGCGCGGACCGCAAAGCCGTCCACCGTCGACCTGGGGAAGCCCGGCAGGTCGCCCGGGGACGCCACGTCCTCCGCAAGCACGCGGCCACAGGCCTCGAAGAGGCCGACCGTCGCGGTCTCGTGCGGGCCCGGAGGAAGGTGCTCCTCCAGCCTCCGCCAGGCCTCATCCGGAGGCGTGAGCGACAGGAAAAGCGGCAACTCCATCACCGTCCCAGGACAGAATCCAGCGGGCCGACCCCGCGAGGTCAGCGAGGGCCCGACGCATGTCGGCGCCCAGCACCTCCCTCACCGGCCCGTCAGCCACGACCCGCCCGCCCGCCATGACGACGGTTCTGTCGGCGAGGAACGGGATCTCGATCACATCGTGGGTCACGAACACAGTGGTCACGCCCGTCCTTCGCACCTCCTCGCCGAGCTCGGCGAGCAGGGCCATCCGGGTCGGCGCGTCCAGCGAGCTCGTGGGCTCGTCCAGAAACAGCACCTCTGGCTCCAGCACGAACGCCCTCGCGAGGCTCACCCTCTGGCTTTCGCCGCCCGAGAGTGTCCGCGCCCGCCGCCCGGCAAGGTGCTCGATGCCGAAAGCGGCGAGCGCGCCCTCTACCCTCCGGCGGACCTCGTCGCGGGGAAGGCCTCGCATCCGAAGACCCACGGCCACGTTGTCGAAGACCGTCCCGTCCAGGAGGTACGGGCGCTGGAGCACCATGGCCATGCGGCGCCTCAGCCTCACGAGGTCGGTCCCCCGTCCGACCGCCTCGCCGCATACCCGGACCTCGCCCCCGGCAGGTCGGAGGAGGCATGCCATCACCTGGAGGAGCGTGCTCTTGCCCGCCCCATTCGGGCCGACCACCGCGAGCGTTTCGCCCCGCCGCACCACAAGGTGCGACACGTCCAGCACCGGCCTCGTTCCCCGGTGCACCTTGAGGTTCTTGATCTCCAGGACCGCCTCTTCCAAGCGTACATCCCTCTCTCGAACTCGAACTCAAACGTGCGTGCCCTTCTGCTGGAGATGGGTGAGCCCGAACGTGATCCCATAGGCAAGCGCGAGCAGGATCACGCTGAGCGCTATGGCCATGTCGAAGTGGCCGCGCGACACCTCCATGGCGGTGGCCGTGGTGAGGATGCGCGTCTGGCCCATGACATTGCCGCCCACCATCATTGACGCGCCGATCTCCGATATCACCCCGCCGAATCCTGCCATCACCGCAGCGAGCACCGAGAGCCTGGCCTCACGCAGAAGGATCCAGAGAAGTTGCCATCGCGACGCCCCGAGCGAGAGCATCTGCAAGCGTACCCCCGGGTCGAGCTGACCTATCCCCGCCATCGTGAAACCTGTCACGATAGGCGTGGCTATCACCGACTGGGCTATCACCATGGCCGCAGGAGTATACATAAGGCGCAGAAACCCGAGCGGGCCGTATCGCCAAAGGAGGATGCTCACCCACAGCCCCACCACCACGGGCGGGAGGCCCATGCCGGTGTTCACGATGCTCACCGCGACCTGGCGACCCCGAAAAGTGGAAAGCGCAAGCACGGTCCCCAGAGGCACGCCCACCACCACGGCTATGAGGGTTGCAAGCCCCGACACCCGCAGAGTGAGCAGGGTGATCCGCACGACCTCACGGTCGGCTCTGACAAGTAGCCAGAACGCCTTAACTACGCCTTCGACTATGAGATCCAAGCGCGCCTCACCGCCCGAGCTCGTTCTCGCTCTTGCCGGCGTCGGCAAAGAAGAGCGGCTCGCCGTACTCCTTGACGCCGAACGAGGCTATGGCCTTCTGGGTGCTCTCAGCAACCATGAAGTCCACGAAAGCGACGGCCCCCGGCCCGTTCACCTTGTCGAACTTCTCGGGGTTCACCTGCATCACGTGGTAGATGTTGAGGAGCACCCCGTCGCCCTGCACCAGGATCTCGAGGCCCAGGCGCTTCTTGAGCGCGAGGTACGTGGCGCGGTCGGTGAGAGTGTAACCCCCTTTTTCTGACGCGATGTTGAGGGTCTGTCCCATGCCGGCCCCAGCCTCCTGGTACCAGCGCCCCGCGGGCTTCACCCCAGCCTTCGTCCAGATCTCCTTCTCCTTCTTGTGCGTGCCGGAATCATCGCCCCGCGACACGAATACAGCCTGTGCTGCGGCGATCTTCGCGAAAGCCTCAGCCGCGGACGCAACGCCCCGTATGCCGGCCGGGTCGGTCGCCGGCCCCACGATGATGAAGTCATTGTGCATGACGAGCTTGCGGTTCGTGGCAGCTCCGCTCTTGACGAGCTCCATCTCAGCCGCGGGTGCGTGGCACAGGAGCACGTCAGCCTCGCCCCGCGCCCCGAGCGCGAGGGCCTGCCCCGTTCCGACGGCGATGGTCTTTACTATGTACCCGGTCTGGCTTTCGAACATGGGGATTAGCACGTCGAGGAGGCCGCTGTCTTGTGTGCTCGTGGTGGTGGCCAGGATGACCTCACGGCTGGCGGGCGCCGCAGTGGCGGCGGTACCGGGAATCGTAGCGAGGGTACTTATGAGCAGCGTGAACATGACGAGCTGACGTCCTACGTGAGCGAAGAGAAGACCCTTGAGACCTGACATGATTCTTACATCTCCTTTCCAATAATGGGAGGCTTGCCGGTTTCCCAGCAAACCCTCGAGCCGCAAAGGCGTGACCCTCGCGGCTGCCGGTCACGCGCCATCCATGAAAGGTGCAGGCGTCGTGACTCGGAGGGTAACTTGGCAGCTTGACTCAAGTATAGCACATGTCCTGTCGATCCGTACCCCGGGGACCGCCTCCTTCCCTCCTTCCCGCACGCCCGCACGCCGCGCTGGCCATCAGGGAAGCTCTATGCGAAGGTCCGGGACAGGCTCCAGCACCCTCGTGCTTATCGTGTACTCGTAGACACCCGACCCCGGCTCCTGGTATACCCACATGTCCTCGATCTTGTAGATGAGCGGTTCGCCCCTCGATGTCACCCACCCCCTTATCTCGTATTTCACCTGCTTCGCGTTGATCCCTGCCTCCGCGAGATTCGCCTCAAAGCGCGCAAGCCAGGCCGGGCTGTCGAAGCTGAGGACGGCGCAGCGCACACGCTCGACGTTTTCCTCCCCTGTTTTCGTGACGTTCTCGACCTCACGCAGCCCGCCATCGAGGATGCTCTCTGCCCCCGTCACTCCAGCGAGCCATTCGAGCTCTGAGCGTACCGTCTCGTCCTTCACGTCCGCGGCGCGATCCACCCGGATCCATCCCCCATTGCCTGCCCCACCTGGCTCATCGCCAGATCCCTCAAGGTCGGTGAGCCTGTATGCCATGGAGGATCCCACGCGGTACGCCTCCATCCCTCCGTCCTCGGACGACGAGGAATAGTGAACCCGGTCGGGCGCCACGAACTCCACGACGCGCGTCCATATCCCCGTGCCGAGCGCCTTCGCCTCGCGAGCAGGGAGCAGCCTTTCGGAGGACGGAAACGCCGTCTCCTCGACCACTCGCACGCTCTTCAGGGCGAATGTATTGTCTACCGCGGCCCGGAAGAGGTCCGAGGGGTTCGTGGCTTCCTCACGCGCCTTCGGAAGACAGCCGGTAAGCATGACCGAAGACAGGACGAGGACGGCGGCAAGCCGGCACGCTGTCCTGCCCATGGGACGCCCACCTCCTATCCGACCCGGACGGGTCCTGCACCGGGGTTTCGCGACCCCGGGAGCACGCTTTACGCGCCACGGCTGAATATTCGACGCGGAGCGCGGAAATCCTAGCGTTCGGGGTGAATTCATTGGCCTCTTCCGGGCAGAGCGGGCTTCGTCGCGGCCTTGCCTCGCGCCACCTCTCGATGATATCCATCGGCGGTGTCATCGGGGTGGGGATGTTCCTCGGCAGTGCGGCCACGGTGAGACTCGCGGGCCCGGCCGTCATCCTGTCCTTCGCGCTCGGCGGCGTCATCATGATGATGGTGATGCTCGCTCTCGCCGAGATGTCCGTGGCCGAGCCCGTAGAGGGCTCCTTTCGCACTTACGCGGCGGAATCCCTGCACCCATACGCTGGCTACGTGGTCGGCTGGACCTACTGGATCGCCTGGGTGGTCATCATGTCCGCCGAGATCGTGGCCGCATCGACATACATGCGCCTCTGGGTCTCGCCCGAGCTTGCGCTCGTCTTCGGCCTCGTCTTCGCCGTGGCCATGACGATCGTGAACCTCGCCAGCGTCAGGTCGTTCGGCGAGTTCGAGTTCTGGTTCGCCATGATCAAGGTCGTGGCCATAGTGGCCTTCATCTTGATAGGCGGAGCTGTCATACTCGGGATCGGGCCTTTCACCCCGGTCGGCCTCAGGAACTATGTCGGGCACGGAGGCTTCGCGCCCAAGGGCGTCGCCGGCGTGCTCCTGGCCATGGTCATGGTGATGGTCGCATACGGCGGGACGGAGGTCATCGGGGTGGCCGCAGCCGAGACCGAGGACCCTGCGACCAGCGTGCCCCGGGCGGTGAACGGCGTCGCCCTCAGGACCATCGTGCTCTACATCGGATCAATGACCGTGCTCGTGGGCACCATACCCTGGTTCGAAGTGGGCCTCGGGGCGAGCCCCTTCGTCCGTGTATACCAGCTCCTCAGGATCCCCGCGGCCGCCGACATCATGAACTTCGTGGTCATCACGGCCGCCCTGTCGAGCATGAACTCCGGGCTGTACACAAGCTCGCGGATGCTCTACTCACTGGCAGAGGCGGGGGCAGCGCCCAGGTTCTTCACGCGGCTTGGGAGGAAGTCCCGCGTCCCGTATCTCGCCGTCGTTGGAAGCACCTTCTTTCTTTACATCGGGGTCATCCTGTACTACCTGGTGCCCAAGACGGCGTTTCTCTATATCACGGGGATCGGGGGGTTCGGGTTTCTGTTCTCCTGGCTCATCATAAGCCTGTCCCAGTTATACATGCGCCGCCGGATCCTCGCGCGGGACCCGTCGGCGCTCAAGTTCAAAATGCCTGGATACCCATACACCTCATGCATGACCGTGGCTCTCATCACCGGCGTCATCCTGACGCTGCCGTTCGTGCCGGGGCAGCGCGTCGGCTTCATTTCGGGCCTTGCCTGGCTCGCAGTCGTGTCGCTCTACTGGTTCGTCTCCTGCAAGAAGCAGTTCGCCCCGAGGCTCATCACTGGGAAGCGGCTGGTACGGCTCGAATTCGCGAGCCTCATTGGGCTACCGACGCTCGAAAGAGACATCCGTGGCGGGGAGGTCAGCAGGAGGGGTGCTGCGACCGGGGGCCTCCTGATTGGGGACGCTCTGACCGGGAGCAGCGCCGGGAACCGCATCGGGGACGACATCGGGGGCGGTCCCGGGACCGGGGCCCGCAGGGACGACGGGTAGGTTGTAGTTGCCCACTACCTCTACCCCGGTGTAGTAATGCTTCAGGATGTCCACGTATGTATACAGAGGCTTTCCAGACTCGTCCCGCATGAGTGCCATGCCCTGCGCGCCCCACTGGCTGAGGCCCACACCGTGGCCGTACCCTGCGCCGTCGATGACGACGAGGGTCGCGGGAGACAACTCTCCGGCGCGTCCGGGACCGACCGCTGTGCCCGTCACGAACACGTCGCTGTCCAGCTTGACCCTGTAGCCGGTTGTAATGGCGCCGTCCCTCACCGGCACGCAGCCACCGACTGCGGGAAGCACGGGGCTACCGGCCCCGCTCGAAGCCACAACAGCCGCACCGTGCGCCGCTCCCCCCGCCGCACCTGGCGGCGCTCCGGGAGCGCCGGGCTTGCCTGAGCCATCCGGCCCGGGTTCGGGAGACGCAAGCGGCGTCGCCCGCGGCAGGGCGACACGCGTCTCCTCAGTCCCGATGAGCTTGATGGTGAAGAGAGGGCTCTTGAGACCCAGCTTGCGCCTGACCTGTTCCCGCGTCAGGGTCACGCTGCCGGCGGCCGTACGGAAACGGTACGCGAGCACCTTCTCGCCCGAGTCTGACGTCAGCGAGGGCTCGATCCACGCGGGAAACGCCGCCCCGAGGCCGAGCTTTGCGAGGAGATCCCCCGCCCACATCGCCAGGGGATTCTGCCAGAGGTAATGCGGCGAGATCTGGTCGAAGTCCGCCACTGCCTCAAGGTAAGGCTCGTCTCCGCCGCCGGGCCAGATCTCCTCGTCACCCTCGGTCGTTCCGCCGCCTGAAGCAAAGTAATGCGCCTTTATGAGCCTGCCCTGGTAAGTAATGACCTCGCCGCGGGTCTCGGCCACCGCCTGCCGGAACGACTGTATGGCGTGCCCGCCCGAATACTTCTGGTACGCCACCGTATCGTCTACATCGTACCCGCGGTCGTAGTAGCTGTCGGCCTTACGGTAGAGCGCGTACGTCCTCGCCGCAACTGCCTGCGCCTTGAGCGCCTCCATCTCCCAGTTGGGGTACACCTCGCCTGCCAACACACCCTCCACGTAGGACTCGATGTCGACGCGATTTGTCGCCACAAGCTCGACCTTGCCGTCCCAGGAGTCCCTGCGTGCTACCTCGAGTTCACCCTTGTAGCGGACACCGCCCAGCGTAAACCCGATATCCAGAGGGTTGCGCGGCACGATGCGCACGCGCCCGCCCGGGAAGGACATGGACTCGCCGGACGCGGTTGCCAGCACGACCTCACCGGGAAGATCGCCGGCGCGCACCTCGCAGGCCCCGCCCGCGGCCACGAGGCGCGTCCTCTCCTCGGCCTGCGGCCTCACGACGACGGGGGTCGGCAAGAAGCCCCGCTCCATCCCCGCCCAAGCGAGCGCCGCCCGCAGCCTGTACACCGTGTCCGGATCGCCCGTCTTGCCGATCCGCAGGACCCATCTGTCACCCTCGGGCACGATGTACGGCAGACACCGCACCCTGTCGTCATACGAAAGGCATGTTGCGAGCTTTGACCGCAGGCCGAGTGCATCCTCGATGTGCTCGAACCTCGCCACCTCCACCTGGTAAGCACCGTCGCCCGCTCCCGAGGCACCCAGGACAGCTGTGAACGACCTTCCGAGCGTGGTCTCGCGCGCGATCACCTCGTCCCAGACCGCCATGGCCGTCGCGTCCTGGTCCAGTGTGAACCTGACGGGCGACCGCGCCGAGAGGCGCACCTGCATCATGATATGAGCCGCCCCGGTCCCGGCCTCGGCCTCGGCGCCGGTCGCAGCCTCGGCCCTGACCCCAGCCTCGGCGGATACCGCTTTGCCACCCACCACGCCGTCCGCGGCTTCCGCCGGCTCCGAGGCGAAGAAGCCCCACGCCCGCGCGCCCACGATACTCAGGGCCAGTGCAGTCACTAAGTATGGTGCCATACATCTGCGCTGCTTTTCCTGAAGATGTCGGAGCTGCCGGTGCTTGCCAGGGCGGGGCGCCCGGAATTCGGCCGGTCTTGAGCGCCAGACTCGAACGCATCGCTCCGCACGCGCAGTCCCCGGAGTGCAACACCGGCGACCCTGGACAGGATTCCCGTACTCACAAGTGGCGCGGGTCTGCGACGATCTACCTGGTATCACCCTGCGCAAGTCGCTCACCACGTTACTCGGCTTTCCGCACGATATGGCCGCCGTGCAGCACCGGCACCACGCAGACCCTGTCCACCTGCGCGGCCGCGGTGACGTCGTCGCCGAAGCCGATGCGCGCAAGATGCCGTGCGTGCTCCGAGCCCGCGAGCGCAGCCTCGATATCGTCGCGGAAGGCGGCGTACAGACGGCGGGCGGCGACGCAGCCATCGGACTCGTCCGCTTCGACCATAGAAGCGATCCGCGCGCACATCATGCCCGCGCACACCGCATCCTCCAGGGCGAACCTCCTGCCCTCACCGGCGCACACGATGAGGATGTCCCTGCCGAACGACACGGCCCGCTCGCAGGCCGCGGAAAGGTTCCAGCAGGACCCCACGATGACGTCGTCCGCGGCCTTCACCGCCCTGATGGCGCCCGTGCCGTTGGTGGTCGTCATGATTATCTTCTTTCCCGCCACGCGGTCCTCCGTGTACTCCAGCGGGGAGTTGCCAAGGTCGAAGCCCTCGATCTTCTCCCCCTTTCGCTCACCGCAGAGAAGATAGTCACCCCTCGCGTAGGCGCGCGAGATCTCCACCGCCTCCTCCACGGAGATCGTGGGAATGACCTCGTCGCATCCGTTTGAGATGGCGCATGCGATACTCGTGCTTGCTCTCAGAACGTCGATGACTACTGCCGTGATCCCGTTGAGGCTTCTTGCCTCAATCTCCTGTGGCACAAGGGCCACGTCGATGCGCACCATCCCCCTGAACCTCCCCCTGTTCTGCTGCACCCGCCTTACTTCCCGAAACCCTCCAGCATTGCGTCCACGAGCTCCTCTATCCGCTTCTGGTCAGGAACCCAGTATAACGGGGAGAACTCCCCCGGCAGTGTCTCCGACACCACCTCGGCCTTCGTCCTCACGACGAACCAGCCGATGGACGCCATGTCGCGCCTGGACATATCGGTCCTCACGTGGTCCATCAGTATCCCGAGGATCTTGCGCGCATTGCGAAGGTTGCGCAAGCTTACGACCTGGCGAGCAACGGCTTTTAGAAGCGTCTGCTGGCGTCTCACCCGGCTGATGTCCCCGAGGGCATCCGCCCGGTACCTCACGTACCCAAGCGCCTTCGCCCCGTCCAGGACTTGCCTGCCCTTCTTCAGATCGACCTTGAAGCCGCCGGCCCTGTCCACGTACCGCATGTCCTTGTCCACATCGATCTCGACCCCTCCAAGGGCGTCCACGATGCGCACGAACCCCTGGAAATCGGCCTCCACGTAACGGTCGATGGGCACGCCAACGAGGTCCTCGACGGTCCTGCGAGTCAGGTCCTGCCCGCCAAAGGTGTGCGAGGCATTCACTTTGTTCGTGCCGTGCCCCGGGATCCGCGCCCTCGTATCCCTCGGGATCGACACGAGGTAGATCTTATTGACCTGCGGGTTCACCGACGCGAGCATTATGACATCTGCGCGTACCGGCCCCTCCATGGGCTTCCCGTGGTCGTCGTAGGTCCTGTCCGTTCCGAGGATGAGAATGTTCACCGGCCGATCCGCCACGCCGAAAGTGGCCTCAGGCGCAAGCCACGAGGACACGAGCACGTATAGCGTAATAACGAGCGCAGCGATGGCCGCGCCGATAAGGAAGAGCATACGCCAGAACGTGATGAGGCGCGGCCTCTCCACCGGCTCAAACGGGCTCGGGCCTACGGGCCCGGCCGGTCCCCCCGGCTCAAGGCCGATATCGCCGCCTCCGATACGTGCCACGCTTCAACCCCCTCTCCCTCTTCGTCTTTGCGTTTCGCCCTCGCCCCAGCACCGGCACCCTGTCAATCCCGCTCCGATACGTCATGAGAATGTGACACGGTGCAGAACTGTCTACAAACATTGTCTCCTGATACTGTCATAATCCTGGCCACCCCTGCATATAGATTGTTGGGTGGACCATCCTCCTCTGCCAAGCCTTCCCTTTTATCCACATTATCCACAGGGTTATCCACAAGCTGGTAGGCCCGGCCGGCATTGTGCCATCGAAAACCCGGAAGCGGAATTACCTTGCATCTCACTCTGGTCACTCAAGGTCGAGGTCGGGGACGGCAGGGACGTCCAGAGAGCTGGCCTCCCCTCTCGCCACGCGGAAGTAACCCGCGCATGCCACCATGGCTGCGTTATCAGTGCACAGAGCAGGCGACGGCGACACGAGGCGTAGCCCTACCTCAGATGCACCTCGCGCCAGCTGTTCCCTGAGTCTGGAGTTGGCCGCCACGCCACCGGCGAGCGCGAGAGTGGAAACGTGCTTATCGAGCGCCGCCCGAACCGTCTTCTTCACCAGGACGTCCACCACCGCTTCCTGGAAGCTGGCAGCAATGTCGGCAATGCCCAGGGGCACGCCGCTCGTCTCGGCCTTTCTCACGAAGTTCACCACAGCGGTCTTGAGCCCGCTGAAGCTGAAGTCATACGATCCTTCCTCCAGGAACGCCCTGGGAAAGCGCACAGCGCCCGGGTCCCCGCCTCGCGCTGCATTGTCGATCGCGGGGCCTCCGGGGTAGCCCAACCCGAGCACCCGCGCCACCTTGTCGAACGCCTCCCCTGCGGCGTCGTCGCGCGTGCGACCCATCACCTCATAGGAGCCGTGGTCCCGCAGGTACACGAGGTCTGTATGCCCCCCCGAAACCACGAGGCACACAAACGGCGGACGAAGATCCGGGTGCTCGATGAAGTTCGCATACATGTGAGCCTCGATGTGGTTGACCCCGATGAAAGGCACCTTCAGCGCCAGCGCCATGGTCTTGGCCGCCGACAGCCCCACCAGGATGGCGCCCACGAGGCCAGGCCCGCGAGTCGCCGCCACCGCCGTCAAGTCCGAAAGGGCTACACCTGCATCGCGCAGCGCCTGGTCGATGACGGGGATGATCGTTTCCACGTGGCGGCGCGAGGCGACCTCGGGAACGACCCCGCCGAACCGCGTGTGAAGACATACCTGAGATGCGACCACGCTGGACCGAAGCCGAAGGCCAGGGGAGGACGTCTCGCCCGACCCATCGCCCTGCAGCACGGCCGCGGATGTCTCGTCGCAGCTTGTCTCGATCCCGAGCACGCATGACGCGCGGCCTCTAGCGTCGCCCATGCCGGTCCCTCACAGGTCGATCTCGGTCCTTCGGGGGCCGCTCGTTCTTCCACATTATCATGGCGTCCTCGCCGTTGTCGTGGTAGTAGCCAGGCCGTATGCCGACGCTCACGAACCCCAGTCTCTCATAGAGTCGCTGGGCCCCGAGGTTGGACACCCTGACCTCGAGGGTGATCCTCCCGGCCCCTTTCGACCTGGCATAGTCCATGATAGCCTTCATGAGCTTCTCGCCGACGCCGCGACGTCGGTGGTCCGGATGTACCGCGAGGTTCGTGACGTGGCCCTCGTCGAGGATGATCCAGATCCCGACGTAACCTATGACGGCGCCGTTCTCCCGGGCCACCAGGTAACACGCCCTGCTGTTCTCGTAGATTTCCGAGAGGAACGCGTTCCGGGACCACGGAGTCGGGAACGAGGACTTCTCGATCTCCATGATGTCATCGAGATCGCTCTGCCGCATGGGGCTGATCTCAAAATCCACCCTGTGCACGCCCCCCGCCTGATGTAGCCTCGCCCCTCACCGTCTCGGCGCTGGATCTCCCCAGGTAGAACGGCTCCAGCCCATAGACATCCGCGGCGCGCCCTGCCTCTATCTCGAGCTTTCCCATGGCCGCCACCACAGCAGGACGAGGCCCGATGCACCACTCCGGCCCTATCGCAGCTCTTCCGCGGGCGTTTTCAAGTATAACCTGTCTGTGCGCCATCGCGCCATCCCCGACGAACAGGACCTCTGCCCCGCCCGCGTGTGCGTCCGGGTTCGAGCCCGAGTACCCGTCCGGGCCCGACTGCGCGTGCAGGTCGGCGTCCACGCCCACGTCCACGTCCGTGTGCACTCGTAATCTCGCCGCGAGCTCGCAGACATCCCTGACCTCGTAGTCGGTCATCCGCTCCGGATACTGCCCGCCCACGCGGTAGGTGGCCGTGTACACAAGGTTACGCCTGGCAGAGACGAGCGGGCACACGAGCGCCCTCGAGAAGGGCAGGTTCGCCGCGATGGCGTCAAGGGTCACGACAGGGCCGATGGGGAGGTCCAGCGCGTAGCCCAGCGCCTTGGCCATGGTCACACCTATCCGGACACCCGTGAACGACCCCGGGCCTACGGCCACCGCGACACCATCCAGGTCAGAGACGGTCCATCCGGCCTCAGCAAGGAGCCTCTCGCAGGCTGCGGCGATGCTCTCCGAGCTCGTCCTCGTTACAATGGCGCTGTACTCGGCGACCACCTCGTCGCCGGATACGAGCGCCACCCCTCCCGTGAACGTGGAAGTGTCAATCCCCAGGACCCGCAAGCACTCTCAACTCCTCGACCATGCGCCGGAACCTCTCCCCGCGCGGAGAGAACGCGATCTCTCTGGTATGGTCGCTCGCGCCCTCGCCGTCGCCACCGCTCTCGTCCCCGCCCTCACTCACGTCCTTACCTTCGCCCTCGCCGTCGCTCTCGCTCCCGTTCCCGCCGACACGCCTGCCCCCGGGTCTGTGCCAGCGCGCGTCTTCACGCCCACCGTCACCGTCTGCGGGCACCATAATCTCCACGTCGAGCCTCTCCTGGGGCAAAAGCTCGCGGATCCTCTCAGGCCACTCGATGGCCACGGCGCCCGACCCGTAGACGTAGTCCTCGATCCCCACGGTCACGGCATCCGGTGCCCCGTCAAGCCTGTAGGCATCGATGTGGTACAGCGGCACTCTCCCGGGATGCTCATGGATTATGGTAAACGTGGGGCTCGTGACCCGACCCCTGACGCCCATGCCCGCGGCCACGCCCTGCACGAACACGGTCTTGCCGGCACCGAGCCGGCCATCGAGGCAAACCACATCGCCAGGCCTGAGTAGCTTCCCCAGCGCCTCCCCAAGCCTTCTCGTGTCATTCGGGCCCGAAGCCCGGTATACCAGCACCAGCGGAACCTCCCGCACGAAGGGCGAATTCAAGCAGATTATACCACACGCATAACCGGAGAATCCACAATGACGATGCGCACACGAGCACGTGGAGACGCGGCGTCGTGCAGACCTGGCGACGCGGGGGTGCGTTTTTCATGCGGACAGGCCATGCTCACAGGTCACGCCCACCGGCCCTGGCCCACAGATCCACGCGCACAGACCCATGTCGACTCACCCATGCCCTTCCTCGCACCCATGCTCATGCTCATGTTCATGCCCATGCTCATGCTCGCGCCCATATACGTCGTTGACAGGTTTTCCTAGGCATGTATATAATCTCGGTGTAGACTATAGTATATATTATAGTGCCCGAGCGAGCGGAGGGGTTGCCGTGGCCCAGCAGGTCAGGAGGATCATGATCACCCTGCCGGATAGCCTTTTGCAGGAGGTTGATGGGATCGCAAGGCAGGAGAAGCGGAACCGGAGCGAGTTCATACGGGAGGCCATGCGACGCTACATCGAGGAGAAGCGCAGGCTGGAACTGCGCGAAAGGCTGAAGGAGGGCTACCGGAAGATGGCCGGGCTGAACCTCGAGCTTGCCGGCGAAGCCGTGGCAGTGGAGAACGAGGCCCTCGCCCTCTACGAGGAGGTCCTGGCGCGCAGCAATGGAACCGAAGGAGCTTAGGCGCGGCGACATCTTCTACGCGGACCTGAACCCCGTCATCGGCTCGGAGCAGGGCGGCACGAGGCCAGTCCTGATCCTCCAGAACGACATCGGGAATCGGTACAGCCCCACCACGATCGTGGCGGCCATCACCTCGCGCATCGACAAGGCGCGGCTTCCCACCCACGTCGAACTGCATTCGAGCAAGAGCAGACTGCCGATGGATTCGGTCATCCTTCTCGAGCAGCTGCGGACGATAGACCGCCGCAGACTCATCGAGAAGGTTTCCCACCTTGACCCGGTCACGATGGACCGGGTCGAAAGAGCCCTCGAGATCAGCCTCGGCCTCGTGGAGATGTAGCGCCGGTCACGCGAGGCCCGCTGGAACCGCGGCTTGCAGCATGGCTGCGCGGGCTTCGCATCCTCACCATGGATACTTTTCCTCGCCTTCCCCGGAGGAGTTTGGCCTGTCCAGGCGAATATAGTCCAGAGTGACGCGTCACCCGGCGCTCACGGCTCGCGCGCGTGTCACGAGAGGGGGACCGGGATTGCGACCGCTCGTCGGCGTAACGTGTTCGAGTTCTGGTCCGAACGAAACCGGCGAATCGAAGAGGTATACCTTATCCCACGATTACATCTATGCCCTCGCCAGGGCCGGCGGTGATGCTGTGATCCTGCCTGCCACATGCGACGACGGCGAGTCCGCGGTCCGTCTTGCCGGCACCCTCGGCGGCATACTCCTCACAGGCGGAGCCGACCTCGACCCCAGGCACTTCGGCGAGGACCCTCACCCGTGCCTCGGGCACATCGACCCGGAGCGTGACGCGTTCGAGCTTGCCCTCGTGCGAGCGGCCATCCAGGCGGGCACGCCGATCCTCGCGATCTGCAGGGGCATCCAGGTCCTCAACGTCGCCATGGGCGGTACCCTCTACCAGGACATCGCGTCGCAGGTGAACGGGGCCATCAAGCATAAGCAGGACGCGCCGCGATACCACGCAAGCCACAAGGTCGTCGTGGAGCGCCATTCCAAGCTGGCGGGGATGGTAGGCGCGGGTGAGGTCTCCGTGAACTCCTTCCACCACCAGGCCGTGCGCGAGGTCGCGCCGGGATTCCTGGTTTCGGCTCGCGCCACCGACGGGGTGATCGAGGGCGTAGAGTCCGCCCATGACCTCTTCGTCGTGGGCGTGCAGTGGCACCCGGAGTGCATGACACGCGCGCATCCGGCGATGCTCGAGATATTCGAGACGTTCGTGGCTGAGGCGGCCGCAAGGCGCTAAGTAGATCGCCACCATTTCGCGCTACTTTTCAGCGCGCAGGCTCTATCCAGAGTTGCCCGTGTCGCACTCCGGGGACGGCGCGTGCGGTGAGATGCGTTCGAATTCGGCGCTCAAGGCTTATCGCGGTATGCTCAGGCGTTGGGCGTCAGGCGCCGATCGCAACACAGCAGGAAGGTGGTCTTGTTGTCAGAGCCGGCCGTTAAGGTGACGCGCGGGCCCATTGTCGAAAGCGTCCACAGGGCTGACGTGGCGGTTGCCGACAGTGCGGGCCGCGTTTTATTTTGGGTCGGAGACCCGGGAAAGGTGAGTTACTGGCGGTCGAGCGCCAAGCCCATACAGGCGGTGCCGGTCATCGAGACCGGGGCCGCGGAGCGCTTCGCGTTCGAGGACTGCGAGATCGCCGTCATGTGTGCATCTCATAGTGGCGAGGATGTCCACATTCGAACGGTCGCAGGCATATTACGGAAACTCGGCCTCACCGATTCCGCCCTTGCCTGCGGGGTGCATCCGCCGCTCGACGCAGGATCGGCCAGGAATCTTCTCGCGTGCGGCGTCGCGCCGTGGCAACTCCACTGCAACTGCTCGGGCAAGCATGCGGCCATGCTCGCCGTGGCCGTCCACATGGGCTACCCCATCGAAGGCTACTTCCGGCCGGACCATCCCGTGCAGCGCTTGATGCTCCGTGAGGTATCGCTCTTTGCGGGCGTGCCCGCGGATGCCATCGCCATCGGCGTGGATGGCTGCGGGGTGCCGGTCTTCGGGCTTCCCCTGGCAGCCATGGCGAGGGCGTTCGCAACGCTCGTCCGCCCTGACCGCCTGCCAGGGGGCGCTGCGGCCGCGGGGGCGCGACGCGTCTGTAGCGCCATGCGGGCGTATCCCCACATGGTGGCGGGGCGCGGCAGGCTCACCACCGCCCTCATGGAGGTGGCCGGGGATCGGCTCGTGGCAAAGAGCGGAGCTGAGGGAGTGTACTGCATCGGCGTCCTCGATCGAGGTATCGGCGTCGCCGTGAAGATCGAGGACGGCAACGTAAGAGCCGCGGGCCCGGTGGTGCTCGAGGTGCTGGCACGCCTGGGGGTCCTCGACCAAAGGCAGCTCCAGGCGCTCGCCGCGCATCATCATCCCCATGTGCTGAACCATCGGGGCGACATCGTGGGCGAGATCGTCCCGGAGTTCGAACTAAGGTCGTGAGTGGGGTTTAGAAGTCCGTACCAGCCCGGTGATGAATTCGAGACCAGCGTTTGCACCACATGGGGCTTCGGACTCGATCTGCCTGAGGCGCCAGATCCAACAAAGGGCGCCGCAAGCGTGCGGCCCGCGGAGTGCAGGCGCCGTGCCGGCACCGCGAATCTGCTGCAAAGCGGCGGTCATCTCCGGACTCGCACTCGGCCGCAACTGGGAACGAGCGGTCATTACCGCGGACAAGGGGGTATACGCGATGAAGGTGTACATTTCAGCCGACCTGGAGGGCGTGGCCGGGGTCACCCACGCCGAGCACACCATGAGAGACGGCAAGGAGCACGAACGGGCGCGTCTCCTCATGACCGAGGAGGTGAACGCGGCCATAGCGGGCGCCATGGAGGCGGGTGCGACCGAGATAGTGGTCAACGACTCGCACGGTACCATGCGCAATATACTCCCTGAAAGACTTCATAGAGACGCCTACCTCATATCCGGCACGCCCAAGCCCCTCAGCATGATGGAGGGCATAGACGATACCTTCGATGCCGCGCTGTTCGTCGGTTACCACGCCGCGTGCGGCACCCAGGACGCCGTGCTGGACCACACCTACGCGGGGCGCGTGGTGTCGCGGGCGGTCATCAACAGCATGGAACTTGGTGAAACGGGGATCAACGCCGCCGTGGCAGGCTACTTCGGAGTCCCTGTCGCCATGGTGAGCGGCGATACCGCCGTCGTCCAGCAGGCCAGGGGCCTCATCCCGGGTGTCGTGACTGTGGCCGTCAAGGAGGCGATAGGCCGGTACGCCGCAAGGTCCCTGCACCCAGAGAAGGCGCAGGCACTCATCAGGGATGGGGCGAAGAAGGCCCTTGCGGGCCTGGGGTCCGTCGCCTGTTTCGAGGTGCATCCGCCAGTATGTCTCGAGCTGCATGTGAACAATACCGGTATGGCTGACATGGCGGAGCTTATCCCGGGCGTGGAACGGATCGGCCCGAGAGCGGTGAAGTTCGCCGCGGACGACTATATCACGGTGTTCAAAGCGATGAGGGCCGCCATCACGCTTGCGGGCGAGACTTTGCAGTAAGCGGAGGTATTGGCAAGCCATGACAGACGGCAGAGCGAGGTCCAGAAGACGCACGCTTCTCGCCATGGCGAACGACCTGCTTCCCCAGATGATCGCCGTGCGGCGCGACCTTCACATGAACCCCGAACTCGGCGGCGAGGAGCGACGTACGGCAGGAATGGTTGCGTCCAAGCTGTGTGAGCTTGGGGCGAGCGTGAGGGAGGCGGTCGGCGGAACGGGCGTGGTCGGTGTGGTCCGGGGTCTCGGGGCCAGACCCGCCCCGGGTTCCTGCTCCAGGGACGACACCGCCCCAGGCGCAGCTGGTTACGGCGGCGCCTGCGCCGGCGCTACGCCCCATCCTGGCCCTGGCATCGGCCCCGGCAGCGGACCGCGATGCGGCTCCACCGCGGGACCCTGCGTTGCGCTTCGTGCTGACATGGACGCGCTTCCCATCGAGGACCGCAAGGACGTCGATTACAGATCTCGGGTGCCAGGCGTTATGCACGCCTGCGGCCACGACGGCCATGTCGCGATGCTCCTCGGAGCGGCGAAGCTGCTCTCTTCGCTTGCGGGAGAGTTCACGGGGAGCGTGAAGCTGATATTCCAGCCTGCCGAGGAGGGGCCGGGCGGCGCTGAGCCGATGATAAGGGACGGCGCGCTTTCCGACCCTGATGTGTGCGCCATCGTCGCGACGCACCTCTGGCCAGACCTACCCACCGGTGTGATCGCGGTGAAGGGCGGCCCGGTCATGGCGGCCGCGGACAGCATCACCATCACCATCAGGGGCGAGGGGGGCCACGGCGCGGCGCCCCACAGGTCCGTGGACGCCATCGTCGTGGCAGCCCAGGCGGTGACGGCGCTCCAGTCCATCGTCAGCCGTCAGGTGAACCCCGTTGAGCCGGTGGTCCTCACCATCGGAACCATCTCCGGCGGCTACCGCCATAACGTCATCGCGGACAAGGTCACGATGAGCGGCACGGTCCGGACTCTGAACCCGGCGCTGCGAAAGACCATCCCTGACATCATCAGGCGGACGCTCGACGGGGTTACCCGAAGCGCCGGCGCCGCGTTCGAGTTCACGTATTCGCCAGGCTACCCGCCCCTCGTGAACGACGAGAGGGTGGCGGCGATCGTGGCCGACAGCGCCAGGAAGATGCTGGGCAAAAGGCGCGTCATCGAGGACATCGAGCCTTCGATGGGAGGGGAGGATTTCGCGTATTTCCTCCAGGAGGTACCCGGCGTCATGTTCATGCTGGGTGCCGGCAACCCCGAGAAGGGCGCGCGCTACCCGGCGCACCACCCGAAGTTCGACTTCGACGAGGACGCCATGGCCACCGGGGTCGCGCTGATGGTCGACGTTGTCCTGGAGTTGCTCGAGAGGAGGTAGGGAGGTCATGCCGGAAGAGAGGGTCGTCATCCGGGGTGCGAGGATCGTCGATGGGACCGGCGCGCCGTGGTTCCTGGGAGACGTGGAGATCGCGGGCGACAGGATAGCCCGCGTCGGAAGACATCTCGACGCGGCGCCGGGTGCCCACGTCATCGACGCTGACGGGCGCGTCGTGGCCCCGGGCTTCATCGACATCCACTCCCACTCCGACGACACCATCCTCGTGAACCCGCGCGCCGAGAGCAAGGTCCGCCAGGGAGTGACCTCTGAGGTCGTCGGCAATTGCGGGTACTCCCTCGCGCCGCTGGAAGGCGAGGCGCACGCCGACATAAGGCGTGACCTCGAGGATACCGGGATCGACGTGCGCTGGAGGTCGTTCGGCGAATACTTGAGGTTCGTCGAGGAGTCCACCACCGCTGTGAACATCGCGTCCCTCGTCGGCCACGGCACCGTGAGGCGGGCCGTCATGGGGTGCGTCGAGCGGGCCCCGTCGCGCGAGGAGATGGAGCGCATGAAGTCCCTGGTGGCACAGGCCATGGCTGAGGGCGCGTGGGGCCTGTCCACGGGCCTCATCTACCCGCCGTCGTGCTACGCGTCCACCGACGAGATCGTCGACCTCGCGCGCGTCGCCGCCGATGCGGGAGGCATCTACGCAAGCCACATCCGCTACGAGGAAGACAGGGTAATTGAGGCGGTGGAGGAAGCCATCTCCGTCGGCGAGAGGGCCGGGGTACCGGTCCAGGTGTCCCACCACAAGTCAGGGGGCGTCCAGAACTGGGGCAAGGTCCGCACGACCATCGACCTCATGCGCAGGGCGAGGGCGCGCGGTGTGGACGTAGCCTGCGACGTATACCCTTACACGGCGTCATCCACGGGCCTCTCGGTCATATTGCCCCAGTGGATATTCGACGGCGGGCTCGACAGGGCCATCGAAAGGCTCAAAGACGGGTCGGTGCGCGAGTGTATCCGCCCGCTCGTGGAGGAAGAGGAGGGCCGAAAGCGCGGCTGGGACAAGACGGTGATATCGTCTGTCACGAAGGAGCGCAACAAGTGCTTCGAGGGCAGGAACCTGGCGGAGGTCGCGGCGATGACCGGGAAGGATCCGTTCGCCGCTGCGCTGGACCTTATCATTGACGAGTCGGCGGCCGTGCAGACGGTGCGGTTCGGCATGTGCGAGGACGACGTGGAATACGTGCTGGCCTGGCCCGGGGCGTCCGTCGGGAGCGACGCGTCGGTGCGGGCACCTTACGGCCCGCTCGGCAGGGGCAAGCCACATCCGAGGAGCTACGGGACGTTCCCGAGGGTGCTGGCGCGATACGTGCGGGAGCGCGGCATCCTGCGGCTGGAGGAGGCCGTCCGGAAGATGACGTCGCTTCCGGCCCAGCGAATCGGGTTGTTCGACCGGGGCGTGATCCGCCCAGGGATGGTCGCGGACCTCGTCGTTTTCGACCCGGACGAAGTGGCCGACACCGCCACCTACGATGACCCTCACCGCTATCCCGTGGGAATAGACTGGGTGCTCGTGGCCGGACGGCCCGTCATCGAGCGCGGCGAGCACACGGGCCTTGCGCCCGGCCGCGTCCTAAGGCGCGGGCACGCCACATAGGCCATGGGCACAACACCCGGTGCCCGCGGACCGTCATGTGCGGTCATGTCGCATAGGCGCGGGTTGACTTGGGCTTCTCGACGTACATGGCGTCGTCGGCGCCCTTGAAAAGCTGCGCCATGCTCATGTTCATGCTGTCCCTGGTCGCTGCGCCGAGGGACAGGCTGGTCAGGAGGTCGCTTGCGAGAGCCGCGCGCTGACGGATCCGCTCGCGGATGGCCCTGGCGGCGTTGGCGTTTGTGTAGGGCAGGAGAACCGCGAACTCGTCCCCGCCGATGCGCGCTACGATGTCGGACGCGCGGACGGCGCTCCGCACGATCTCTCCGGCCCGTTTCAGTGTGTGGTCACCGGCCGCATGGCCGTGGGCGTCGTTCACCTGCTTGAGGTTGTCCACATCGCACATTATCATGGAGACCGGAAGGTAATGCTCGGCGTCGAGCCTTTTCATCTCATGTTCGAAGTGGGCCCTGTTGTACACGCCGGTCAGCCCGTCGTGCGTGCTCAGGTACTTGAGTTCCTCTTCCTCTTTCTTGCGATCGGTGATGTCCCAGAAGACCCCTATCGTGCCTTTCACAGTCCCGTCCGACGCAACGAACGGCGTCGCCGAGACGAGAACGTCCACGACCTCGCCGTCCTTCCTGAACATCTTCGACTCGTATCTGTCGGAGCGCCCCTTCTTACGCTGCTTCGTTTTCTCCCTGTAAACCCGGTATTGGTCCGGCGAGGTAAGCTCCGCGAGGTTCCTGCCGACCAGCTCGTCGGAGGCATATCCGAGCATGTGCGCGAAAGCGCTGTTGACGAAGACGATATTCTCCTTGAGGTCCACCAGGACCATTCCCTCCTGCATGAGGTTCACGAGAGCGTCGTACGCCTGTCGCCCCTCCGGCTCCTCAACGGGAAGTGCAACACGGCTGCGGGTGGAGTCCACGAGGCTCCCGAAGACGGTGGCGAATGAAACAAGCACCAGGGCATCTAGCAGAAGACCGCCAGGCAGGGCGCCGTACCGCACAACCCCGCAAGCGCCGGCCGCCACCACCGTGATCGCCGCGAAGGCAAGCCCGCTGCGCGCTCCGCCGCGGACGCATCCGGCCAGCACCGCAAGGGAGCCCGCGACCAGCGCGGCCCGGCCTGGGACGGAACATGCGACCGTCAGCAGAAGCACCAGCACAATCGCCGCTCCGCCCCTCCTTTGAAGCAAGCAGTCAAGGCTGCGCCACACAATCCCGGAAACGTCGGATGAGAAGATCCTTGACTCACGTAGCAAACCTCGAGCCGTGCCCACTCCCCGTCTCCCCCCTGCTCTCCCGAGGGCCTGCCCCTGCTACTGTGCCTCGCAAGCCCGTGTAGGGCTCGATTGTCAGGCCGCATTCACGTGCGCAACGCGCGGTCGCAATCGACTCGAGATCCCTTGAAGCCTGTACGGTCTTGCGGGACAGGGTACCGCTCGCTGCTTCCGCGCTGCCGAAACATGCTTCCGGCGCCAGCCGAGTATAGTTCCATACTCTGGGTGCGTTTCCAACGCCGCTCTATTAGCTATATGATACCATAAGTCTGTCAGTTTGCGTAGGCCTGTTGAGGACAAGGCGGGGATAGTTCCAAGACAGTCTCGGGACAGTCTCCGGCCAGCGCCGCTGGAAACCGATTGTCCTACCAGTCTACACCGCGGCCCGCAACCGGCTGCTCGGGCATCGACAACCCCGACACCGGCAGGAGATGCGGCGCAGACTCATGACGCCATGCCTAGAACATCCTTCTCCTCACCAGCAGAATCACCGCGGTCAGGCTCGCTGCGAAAGAGACGGCCATGGTGCCGAGAAATGCGTAAGGCGAGCGCTGGAACGGGAGAGAGACGTTCATCCCGTAGAAGCTTGCCACAATGGTCGGGATGGACAGGACTATCGTCACGGATGTCAGGAATTTCATGACGATGTTGAGGTTGTTGGATATCATCGAGGCGAACGCGTCCATCATGCCCGTCAGGATGCTAGTGTATATGTCCGCCATCTCGATGGCCTGCTTGTTCTCGGTTATGACGTCCTCGAGCAGGTCCTCGTCCTCGGGATAGGCCCTGAGCACCCTAGTCGTGGCATGTGCGCCGGCGTCGGCTCTCACGAGGTAGAGCCTGAGCAGTTTCTCCATGACGATCTCGTTCGACTTGAGGGACGTGCTGAAGAACACGAGGCTCTTCTCGAGGTTGAGCAGCTTTACAAGCTCCTCGTTCTTCATCGAGCGGTGAAGCCGCGCCTCGATCTCGCTGGTCTGCTTGTCGATCTGCCGCAGGTACCTCAGGTAAAGCCCGGCTGTCTTGAAGAGAAGCTGCAGAAGGAACCGCGTCTTCTTGAAGGTGTAGAGCGTCCTGGGCTTCGCGCAGGCGAACTCTGCGAGGATGGGGTTCTCCTGGAGGCACACGGTGACGATGTTGTCCTCGGTGATGATGATGCCTACCGGGATCGTATCGTATAGCACAGGGTCGCCGTTCCCCATGGCTATCGGGACGTTTATGAGGACCAGCACCTGTCCTTCGTCGGACTCGATCCGGGGCCGCTCCTCCTCGTCGAGGGGCGCCCGCAGGAAGTCCAGCAACACGTTCAGCTCTTTGTGGGTCCGGAGTATCTCCTCCTCCGTAGGGCCAAGAAGGCTCACCCAGGTGCCCTTTTCGCCTATGGCGTCGGTCTTTGCAAGGTCGTCGCCGACAGTCTTGTATGCAGCCAGCACTCGTACCCCTCCCTCGATGCCCAGTGCGGCGCGTCCGAAGGTCCGGTTTCGGCGTCGGTCAGCGTGCATACCTGCCCGTCCGCCCGCCGGCCGGCCCGCCCGAAGCCCGCACCCTGTCGCGCCTGCGCGCAGGTCGTCTGTTCAAACGGGTGTCCGCGAGATGTACACAAGGAAAGCGGCCTGAGATCTCACGTCGGGTCACAACTCATCCTTGGCCCATGGGGCCAGGGTCGCGAAACCCGGCGCAACCTCCCGGCGCCCTCGCGCGGAACACCCTCGAACGCGCGGATGCGCGCCGCATCACGAGGGGTCAATGCTCCCGGAAAGGCATGCTAAGTGCATCGCCGCAAGTTCGCGCCCCATTTCAGCGGGCGAGTCCTTTCCAGCAGGGTTGCCGGTGTTGCCCTCCGGGGACGGCGCGTGCGGCGAGCCTCGTCCGAATCTGGCGCACGGGCCAGCCAAATTCCCGGCACCCCGCCCCAGCAAGCACAGGCAACCCTAGCACCCTCAAGAAAAGTGGCGAGAACTTATGGCGCCATGCCTAGACGCCAGAGGCAGCCGCGGTTCCCGAACTCCGGCACCGGAGGCCGCGTAGCCCGGTACTACCTGGGTCGCCGTCCACGCTCGTCTCCCCCCTTTCATCACTACTATACGCTCCCCGAAGTGGGCAGTCAACGAAAATCAGGCAGTTGCTGGACGATCTGCGAGATCCACGGCCCGTGCGAACCTCCTTGCGGCTCTTGCGAACCAAATCGCCGTGGTCTCAGGTGATGGCGCAGGCGGACAGACGCTGCGCGATGGTCAGACCTCATGCCGAGTGTACACCGCACGTTTCTCGTCCTTAGTGACGGCGCGGTCGATGATTACGGCCATTGCAGCAACCCCGAGCACGCTCGCGATCCAGCGCGTGATGGCGAAACGGGCGCCGAGCGCCGATGCCTCGAAGAGAGCCATGGGGATCTTCAGGGTGGACCAGGAGCCGAGGAACACGGTCACATTGGAGAACTTAGCACCTTTTCTCATCATGATGGCCGCCACCGGGAAGGCGGCGTAGAGAGGACCTGCGGCCACAGCTCCAAGGACAATGCTGATGGCGACCCCAAGGAGCCCGGATCTATCGCCGAGAAACCGCATGAGAGTCTCCCTCGGGACCCAGACATCCAACAGGCCGATCAAGAGAAAGATCGGCGGTAGGACAGCCGCCATTTCAGCGAAATTGGACAGCGTGCGCTCGAACACCGCCGTTCCGGCGCTGGGACGAACCGCCCAGATCACTGCGTCGGCGGCTATGATGAGGAGAAACACCCTGTAGCGGAGGGCCACCCTCGCGACCGCCGCCAGCCGGCTCCGGCCCATCGTGCCAATCGTTCTGTGCGCCGCTGTTCTGTGCGCCGCTACGGGGCGGCCGCCCCCCGTGGCGCAATTCGCGGCGTCCGCGGTGTCCGAGGCCGGTGCCACCCCCGGCCTCGGGCTGATATCGCCGGTTACCATAGCACTGGCCGGGCTACTCTCGCGTGGTGGATCATCGTGCAGTGAGCGGCTCACTTAACCACCACCCTTATGATGAAGGCCACTATGAAGGAATACAGGTATGCGAGACCGTTCCTGAGGAGCGTGACCTTCCTGCCGAAGTAGCGGATCTCAAGAGGTGCGGTCACAAAGCCGACCATCATGAGCGTGGACACAAACACTGCTATCTGGGCGATCCCGGCGCCGCGTTCAAGGAGGGACTTAGCGAGCGGGAAAGCGACAAAACCCGGGATCAGGGTGACGGCGCCTATGAGCGAGGTGATGATCATCCCGACAAACCCGGTCCCCGCCCCTATGAGTCCGGCCACTGTCGTCGGGGACAGGAACGTCAGAACAAGCCCAACAACGGCCAGCACCGCCGCGAAGTCAGGAAGGATACCGAGAAACGCGGCGAGGGACTTACGTAAGGCCGTGCGGGTCCTGTCGCGGTCCTTCGCGAATGAGATGAGGAAAAACACAATAGCGATTGTATATGTAGTCGACGTGAACGTAACAGTCCACCCCCTGTCTGGACAGTGCGCCCATTTCGAGTCCGCTGGGAAGACCATTCGCTCTTTGAACGCGGAAAACCGACGGCTCCCCCGCTCCCGCCGTTCGATGGCCCTGGAAGTTGACGGTTGACGTAGGTCACGGGTGTTTCACTAAGCGTTCCCCACGTGATCGTTGACAGCTATCGGGTGACGCACCTCACCCGTCACGGCCCTACCCGTTTCCAACATCACATGTGCCAGGGAACGCGTGACCTACGTCACTGGTCAGGCTCTTCCCGTTCCGCGCGTCACGCATCAGGACCCGATCCGTGACGTACGTCATCCTTCCCGCCTTACCCGTTCCCTCCGTCACGTGTTCCTCATGAAGTGTTCCGCACGTCACGCATCCGCGCCTGATCAGTGACGTGCATCATCACTGCCACCCTATTCGTTCCCTGCGTCACGGCTCCACCGCGAAGTCTTCCATACGTCACTCTCGAACCGGGACGGGTGACGCACATCACGGGTTGTTTCCCAAGCGTTCTGCACGTTACGCTTGGGAGCCGTCCGCTGATGTACAGCACTAGTCCTGTCCTCACCGGTTCCCTGTGTCACGCGTGCAACGGGACGGGTACCGTGCGTCACTCTTTCCGTACTACCCCTTCAGCACATCACGGGTCTTCCGGGAACGGTCTTCCGGGAGCCACGCTGTCAAGGGTCACCAAGACCACGAGTCGCTCCATCCCTCCCCGGCGCCCCCCCTGCCAGACGCAGACAAACCCGCCAGGCCCGCGAGGCCGGGTGGTATTTCGTATCTGGCAAAGCAGTACTAGGCCAAAACGTGACAGGCGGCCCGCCAACGACTCAATGCATACGCAAACCAACACATGTGCGGGCCGCCTTCCGTGAAGAGATGCCACCCTACTCCTCTTTATGAGCGTCCTTCTCGAGGCACTCTATCCGCCTCTCGACCTCGCGCACCTCGGCCCTCAGGTCTTCGAGGTAGTCCTTGAGCATCCCAAGGGTCTCCTCGCGCGAAAAGAAGCGCCTATGGAAATATCGTGGCTCCGCATGGCAGCAGCATCCTCCGCCCGCATGCTCCCTTGCACCATGATGGTAAGTGTGTCCTTCACAACACATCACGTCCTCCCCCTCCTTTCCATGCCCGCCTTCCGGGTCTCGCCCTTAGGGATAAGCCCTTCAGATTGGCCACCTTCTCTGGCCCCAAGCTGGAAATTCGTCCTCCCCCGCCACCCGCAGCACCGCCCGGCAGGAGTCGTGGGGCGCTTTTCTGGAAGCCGGCTCCAAAGCCAGCCCTTTGCCAAAGACGCGCATCCCCACATCCCGTGTACCACGTTTACCATACGCGATGAGGAAGCGGGAGTCATCCGGAGGGAGTATCGGATCGTCCTGCCAGAGCTTCGTAACGTTCGAGGAATTCCTCGAGGGTCGCCTTGTTCCGCCTGATGACCGCGCTCCACGCCTGAAGTAAGTCGCGACCTTCCGCTGTGACCTGGTAGAGGCGCTTTGCGGGGCCAGGCCCGGATGTGTCCCACTCGGATTCGACCATGCCCTGGTGTTCGAGGCGCCGAAGGTTGCGGTATACCATGCCGGGGTCCTGGTCTTCGGCATCGAACCCGAATTCCCTGAGCCGTTCCATCAGGTCGTACCCGTGCGCAGGCTTCTCGAGCAGGAGCAAGAGCAGGCACGGCTCGATGAAGCGCTCGACCCGCGAACCTGCGCAGTCGCACCTGTGGGCCCTCGACCCGTTGGAGTGGCACCGGTCCCGATCATCGTTGCACATTCTGATCGCTCCCTATATATGCATGCTACATATATATGATCGCCGCCTTTATTCTAGGACTACCGGACCCCAGTTGTCAAGAAAGTTGCGGGACGGTTGCGGAAGCGTAGCAGTAGAGGCAACCATGCCGGCACGTGCCGTACACGCCGATATCCCTGCTCACGACGCAGCCGCATGCCGCGCGCTGGCCGGGGTCCTTCTTGCCCGGGACGCGGATGCCGAAAACGCGGGCGATGTACTCGTCGTCGATGCACTTGCCGGGCTTGATCCCGAGGCTTTCGAGGCCCTTCTCCTCAGCGCAGGTCACGATCTCCATGTCCGACTCGACGGCGACGCGCGCCATAGTCGCAAGGAGGCCTGCCGTGGGCGGGTCATCGGCGCTGCATCGCTGCGCTACCTGTATGCCCTGGCCTGCCAGCCGGGCGAGGCGAGCGCGCGAGCCCCGATAATCGTCGACGAGGCTTATGACCACGCGCCTGGTTCTGCCCGCGAGGGCCGTTGCGATCTCCCGGAACCGGCGCTCGTGATATGAAGCATCAGTCACGCTGGTGAGCACTATCGGGTCGTAGCGCCAGATCACCCTTTCAGGAGAGACCGCCTCCGACAGGCGCCTGAACGTCGCGAAGGTCTTCTCCAGCGGCGGCACGCCCGGCTCCAGGAACGACGGATAGCCGTTCAGGGTGAACTGGAAGTAGTACCTGAACCCCCTGCGGTCGAGCTCGTCCAGGTGCGCCAGGAGGGGATCCGGGTCCTTGCTCCAGAAGACGATCACGTCAACGTCCTCGGGCCGCAGGGACACCTCGAAGACCTGCTTCGGATTGAAGGGATTCGGACACGCGCAGCGGCCGGCGCGAACGCGGTCCATGAACCACTCGGCGTAGAACTTCGGTATGTCAGTCCTGCGGCTTGCGCTAATGATCACTTCGCTCACCTCGTGCGAGGAAGGCAGGGCGGGCAGCGTGCTCCTGCCAATAGCATTCTACACCCAAAGAAGCGTCGGTAAAAGCCAAGCAGCCCTCTGCCCCGCCCCCCCAAGTGATGGTGCAGGAGATTGCCGGTTTCCTCCACTTCATGGCAACGCAACTCAGTGGAATCCCGGAAAACGGTCGCCGTCCACGCCCAAACTGGCAGTTACTGGGGAGAATCGACGATCTCGCGCGGAAATGCTTCCGACTTTGGGAGGGGCTCGCGGTGACTGCACGAGAGGTGTCAAGACCCGGCGACTGGCCCGGCGAGCCAGGTTTTGGCGAAGCGCGCCCGGCTCAGAGCGCCGTCTCCGAGTGCAACACCGAGAGCCCAGCAGCCGCTAGAAAACGGGGAAGAGCCAACGAACCCTCACTTAGTACTGCTCTGTCACATATGGAGCGCCTGATAGTGCCGTCACCAGAGCCGACGGCTGACGTACGTCACGGGTCCGTCCTCAACGGTTCCCTACGTCATCATTGAGCGCCATCCGCTGATGTACATCACTGGTCCGGACCTTACCCGTTCCCTGTGTCACGCATGCAAGGGGAAGGATGACGCTCGTCACTCCTCTGGCTCTTCCCGTTCCATACGTCACGAATCGGGAGCCAATCGGTGACGTACATCAGCGTTCCCGCCTTATCCGTTCCCCACATCACGGGTTCTCCATAAATCGTTCCGTACGTCACTCGTCGAAGCGGGACGGGTGACGTACATCACGGGTTCCCCCTGAGCTGTTCCCTACGTCATCATTGAGCGCCATCCGCTGATGTACGTCACCGGTCCCGGCCTTACCCGTTCCTTGCGTTACGCATCGGAACCGACTGCTGACGTACATCACTCTTTCTGCGGCACCCGTTCCGTACATCACGGGTTTCCAAGGAACTGCACGGTCAAGGGCCACCACGGCCACCATGGCCACCACGGCCACCACGGCCAGGAGCCGACCTGCCAGACAAGCCCGCCAGACCCCCAAGACCGGATGGCATTTCGTATCTGACAGAGCAGTACCAGGGACGAGCCGTCTCCCTTCTGCGCGCGATGCGCAACTGTGCGCAACATGCCTGCGAGCGTCCGCGCGAGCGTGCCTGCGTGGCGTACGCCCTCTCTTCTGCCTGCTCCGCTGGCATTCTTGGGTAAGCTGCGAATGCGAAAAGAATTCCGCCCGAAAGGAGGAATCTGGCGCGTGACATAGTATTGCATCAATAGATGGGCAACGCGTGCGCATGTTTGCGCAACACCACAACACCAGAACACCACAACACTGCAACAGTGATCGTCACTCCGCAGCGAGAACGCGGCGACCGCAAGAAGACGATCGCCGAGGCAGGAGGACGATTGCCGAAAGGGAGACGATTCCTCAGTGGACACGACCATTCGAGAGATCGCGAGGCAGGCCGGAGTCTCGCCTTCCACGGCATCACGAGCCCTCAGCCGGAAAGGGCGGATCAGCGAGCGGACCCGTTCCCGCGTCCTGAACGTAGCGCGGTCACTGGGCTACCGTCCACGCGCGGAGGCGGTGGACGCGGCTACGGGGCCCAGGGCATGGCACGGCGCGGGCGGCGGCCGCAATAGCACCGGCAATAGCAGCGGCAACAGCGGCGCCAGTAGCAGTGGCAGTGGCGGCGGCGCGGGCGCGAGTGTGGGTGCGGGCGCCGGCGTGTCTGGAGGCTTGAGCGCAAGCATCGGCATCGTATTCAACAGGCGGCTTTCGTCCCTGGTGACCGACCCGTTCTACGGCGCAGTAGTGGCGGGCATCGAGGAAAGCCTGCAGAACCTGGGCTACCGGGTCTTCCTTCGAAGCATAGACGGCGCCGGCGATAACAGCGGTCTCTTCGCTGATCAGGCAGGCGAGAACGGCTGCAGCGGCTTCAGAGGACTGCTCCTCGTGGGATGCGACGTTCACCCGCAGGTGGCCCGGACAGCCCGCGAGCGTGGGATCCCGGTGGTCCTCGTGGATAACGAGCTTCCGGGCGAGCCTGTAGACTGCGTGGTCTCGGACAACGAGGCCGCGACCAGGTCTGCGATAGAGCACCTATACCGCTCCGGCCACCGCCGGATCGCTTTCGTCGGTGGGCCGCAGTCGCACATCTCCCTTGCGCAGCGTTATGCTGGTTATACGAAGGCCCTTGACGAACTTCGCCTGCCGTCCCATCGTAGATTGGTGGTGTTCTCCGAGTCCGTTGACACGCATGGCCCGCAGATCGGATATGAGGGAACGCTCCGTCTGATGGACCTGCCTCAGTCGCCAACCGCCATATTCGCGGACAACGACATGACCGCGCTCGGTGTGCTCAAGGCTCTCCACGAGCGCGGCATCAGGGTGCCGGACGAAGTGTCCGTCATCGGGTTCGACGACATACAGGTGGCGAGCCACACCCACCCCCCGCTCACAACGATGCACATCCCAAAGCAGCAGCTTGGTTCCATCGCCGCCCGCAGGCTCGTGGATATCATCAACGGGGTCGACCCCGCCCCGATCAAAATCGTGATCCGGGCGACGCTCATGACGCGCGGTACGGTGGCCATGCCTGCATCCGCCACGAGTGGCACGGCGGGCGGCGAAACGTCCGAGCCGACAAACGAAACGGAGGCATGACTCCATGGAAGACCGCGACCTCCCAGGTCTGTCCGAACGCGACACAGCCATATACGACACGCCGTCAGGGCCGGTCGTTACCGCGTCAGGGCAACAGATGATCTTCAGGCGCGGGGACGACGGTAGACTGCGCTTCACAACCCGCGTGCACGACGGAGCCGGGTGGACGGTTGTCGCCGGCCTTCCCAACGTCCTCGTGGGCGGGGCCAGTTTCGACCTTGCGCCGTCTTCATACACCATCGCTCCCTCACGCGGCGACGGACGGCAGGCCGTCCTCTTCTCAGGGACCGGAACGGGATGCGTGCCGAAAGACGGCGCCGCCCCGCGCAACCCCGAATACTGCGCGACGGACGCGGAGGGTCTTCGCGATGTCGACAAAGCCCTGTACCCGTTCGACGCCGAAGTCTCCGTGACGCCCGGCGACCCGTGGATCCACGTGTCCGTCGCCGTCCACCTCGAAAGGCCGCTGGTCCTTCAGCCATCCCCGTCCATCGAGCCGGAGATAGTCCTCTGGATGTCAGAGTACGCCACCATGAACGAGCGCCAGAACCACGAGTGGCGCAGGGTCGTCATCTCGAACCCCACGAGGAACTGCACCGGCGTGCGGGGCAACGACTTCCCCGCCGTGTATTGCTACGACCCTGTCCGACGTGCCGAGGTCGTCCTGTACTTCGACATGACCTGCATGACATGGATGTCCCGGGCGAGTCTGGCAAGGTTCGAGGATTGCCTGTGCTCAAGCAAGCTCGGCGGGCCGCGCAAGGAGCGGTTCGGCGTGGGGCTCTGGGCAGACCACTACCACGGCCGGGTCTTCCCCGCAGGCGACCACGTCTTCCGATACTCAATCTACCAGCGCCACCGCCAGGACATCCCTTCGCAGTGGGATGCCCTCGCGACGCTCATCGACGCCGCCTCGCTGCTCCTCGGCGGCGATGAGAAGCCGGAACTCGGGCCTCGGTCGCAGGGGCGCCGGAGTGGACGCCTTCCACGTGGCTCCTGGGCGGAAGTGGCCGGCGCGGCGTTGGATGAGCTCATGCACGACCCAGCATGCCAGACCGAGGTGGAGGGCATCTGGGGTCACCCCGCATACGTGCGCTCGAGCTCGCGTCAGTGGGCGGAGCCGCGGTCGTTCGAGCTGATGACGCAGGCAGACGTGCTCTGGCCCCTCCTGCACTACGCCCGCGCAAGCGAGCCCGGCAGATCCGCCGCCTCATCCGAAGATGCGGCCGCACCCGCCCGCCACGGTGAGCCCGCTTCCTGCCTGCAGCACCCGTGCGAGAGAGGCCCTGGGATCGACGCGCCCCGGGGGGTCAGCGCAGGCCCGGATTCGGCTCTGCTCGAGTACCTTCGCCGCCTGACGGCCACCCTCCCCCACTTCTTCCGGGAGGACATCGGCTTCATCAGCAACAACTACCCGCACACGCACGGCCAGGAGAAAGTGGATACGTGGTATTCCTTCGAGAATGGCCTCATCAAGTGGCCGTGGATCGTGCACCTCCTGGAGATGTCGCAGGCGGCGCAGAAGACGCGTGAGCGGGCTGCGCAGCAGGCGGCGCGGCGGATGCCGCCTTCACTGTGCGCATTGCACGCGCCGCATGCGCCGCATGCGCCCCGCACGCCGAACACACAGCAGACACAGCAGGCAGTAAAAGCATGGCAGATACTTCAGGAATCGCACCGCCTCACACCCCCCGCGGCTGACACGGCGAAGCTCGCGAACATGTTCATGGCGGCTTTCGAGAGCGCCAGGCGTTACGCCCACAACGTGCGCCACGTCTTCCCTCTCTTCTACGACCCTGCGACCGGTATGCCGGCGGACTCGGGAACGAACTACTCCGTGGCCGGGCTCTACGCCTACGGCGCGGTCCTCGCGTTCCGCCTCAGCGGGCGTGAGGAGTTCCTGGGCGAGGCGAGGGACGCCCTCCTGACCATGATCAGGCTGCCGCTCGACCTCCTGTACCACGAGCCTCAGCAGTTCGCGTTCGGGGCGCTCGCGGCCTTCGAGCTTTCGTCGCTCCTCGACGACCCGTCCCTCGCCCGCATCTCTCATGACCTCATCCGCGCCGAGCTGCGGATGCTTTACTGGTACGATGACCTCGCGCGAAGCCGCGGCGCGTATCACACGCGTGGCCTCTTCCAGGCATGCGCGTCCATCCTTTACCCTGCGTTCAAGGAGAACGTCGAGTCGGTGCTGCCATGGCTGCCGCTGCTGAAAAAAGGCGGTTTCAACCCCGCCCTCCTCAGGGTCCTGGACCTTCAGCGCCGCAATAACTTCTACTACTTCGATCCCTTCCTGCCGGAGCCGGAGCGGACAGGAGCGGCCTGCCCCCACATCCCCTACGAGAACATCGGCACGCTGGAACTACCAGACTCCACAGGTTACGTGGGCAAGGAGATATACGGCGCCGGCGAGGTCCTGTGGCTGTATCTCATGTTCGAGGCATTCGCAAGGGCATCGGACCCGTCGATAACCACGGTCTACCTCGACCTTCTCGACTGGGACCGCCCGTTCATGGACGAGGACGCGCCCCGGTCGGTGCTGGTGTACAACCCGACGTCCACGCGGTTCCAGGGCACCGTGGACCTCACCTCCGCCGCCCACCTCAGGCGCCCATGGAGAGTGGAAGCGGCCTGTCTCGGCAAGGACGGGCGATGGGAGGCTGCGCGCACCCAAGCGGCGTCCGGAGGCTCCGTCGACGTCGCCCTCGACCCCGGCGAATGCTGCAAACTGGTGGTTCTGCCCGAAGGCTGGGGGAACTCGATGAAGGCAGTGTGACGCAAGGGCGCGGTCACACTCAAAGCAAAGGGAGGTGATGGAACGGCCCAGGAAGGCGGGGCGGAAGCCGGATGAAGCCGGAACTCGCCGAGAGGACGATTGGTCGCACATCCACGCATCCAGGTGGGATCGCGGGAACATCCCGAGACGATGGGAGAGGTGGTACGAAGGGGCGGCAAGAAGGTGGCGCGAAGGTTGCACGAAGGGTAACGCGGGTGACGCGAACGACTCTGAACGTCTACGAGGAGGGCGATTGAAGATGTCAGGTCGCAGGCTTACGTTGGTTTGCGTGCTCAGTTTGCTCTTGCTGACGTCGCTTGCGCTCACAGGTGGGGCGCAGCAAGGGCTCGCTGCGTCCAGGGTGAAGATACGCCTCGCCACATGGGCCGGCGTCGAGGAAGCCAAGGAGCTTCAGGCCATCCTCGACCAGCTCAACGCCAAGTCGGGCACGTACGAGATCGTGCAGGAATCGAGCCCCGCGGAGTACATGACCAAGCTCACGACGACCCTCGCCGCGCAGACCGGCGCAGACCTCTTCTGGATCGGCCAGGAGTTCGTGCCGAGTTTCGCGCAGAAGGGCACGCTCATGGACATCACGGACCGGTTGAAGGCATCGAAACATCCCGCGGCCAGGCTGGATGACTACTTCCCCGCGTCCTTGGAGCGCCTGACCTACGAGGGAAAGGTCTACGGGCTACCCTGGATCAACCAGCCGGTGATGCTGTTCGTGAACCTCGATCTTTTCGACAAGGCAAAGCTCGCCTACCCCGACGAGACCTGGGACTGGGATAAGTTCCTCGCCGCGGCGAAGGCGCTGACCGCGGACAAGAACGGCAAGCACCCAGATGACAAGGGTTTCGATCCCGACAACGTCCAGCAGTGGGGCTTCACGCTGAACGGCTGGCCGCCGGTGCAGATGTTCATCTGGCAGGCGGGCGGCGACGTGATAGGCCCTGACTTCAAGTCGTGCCCGGTGGACTCGCCTGAGGCCATCAAAGGGGCGCAGTTCTACGTGGACCTGATGAACAAGTACCATGTGGCGCCGCCTCTCTCGGTTATAAGAGACCGCGGCTTCGACACCATGTACCGCAACCAGCAGGTGGCGATGTTCATGGGCGGCGCCGCCGACGACCTGGACTACAAGCCCATATTCAGGTCTCAGGCGTTCATGATCCCGAAGGGGCCGTCGGGCAGGCGCGCAAGCTTCGTGTGGATAGGCGGAATGGCCATCAACGCGAAGACGAAGCAGCCTGACGCGGCGTTCGAGGCGTTCCTCGACCTCTCCGACGCGATACACCACTGGAAGGTCGTGCCGCCGCGAAGATCGCTCGCCACAAAGGAGATGCTGCTCAAGTTGAAGCCCGAGAAGAGGCATTCCATCGACGCCATCGTGGCCGCCATGGAGGATACCCGGGGCTTTCGCATCTTCCCCAACTATGCCGAGTGGGACAGCATCTTCTGGAACCAGTTCGCAGACCCGCTCATGAACGGTCGCGGCACCGCCGAGCAGCTTGCAAAGCGCGTCCGGCCGCTGCTTGAGAAGACGCTGGGCAAGTAAGCGGCAGGCGGAAACGGGAAAGCGGGACTCTGAACGCGGAACGTCGAAAGTGGAAAGGACGGGGTACCCGACGCCGGTGCGTCCGGCCGCGCAAGGCCAGGAGAGCGATCGCCCGGTCTGGGGCTGCCGTTCAGGCGCAGCTCATAGCCTGGTGGGGGGCGGCAAGGCAGACGCCAGGGAGCCGCACTGTGAGCACCGCCCCCTGCCCAGCCCTGGGTTCGCGGGCCCCCCATGGCTCGATACGGCACGGCACATTATGGCGCAGCCCAGCACTGCACAGCATAGCTCAGCTCAGCTCAGCATAGCTCAGCATAGCGCCGCGCCACAATGTGCGACAGGATAGTAAGGAGGGAGAAGATGCCAGATGGACGGCAGCCTTTACGCCGGCACGCTCGCCCGATATCTAGTGACCTCTGGCATGGTGGCCCTGCTTTGCCTCGGTGTGTATGGCCTGCTCAAGCTCGTCCACGCCCGCGAAGAGACCGCAGCGGGTTACGCGCTCATAACCCCATGGCTTGCAGGTTTCCTCGTGTTCACCGCCGGGCCCATTCTGGCGTCCCTGGGCCTGAGCTTCACGTCGTACGACCTCTTCACGGCGCCGAAGTGGGTGGGCCTCGAGAACTATAGATGGCTTTTTTCAGACATACTTGATTTCTGGCCGTCCGTCAAGCTCACGCTCGCGTATGCATTCCTCAGCGTGCCCCTGGGAGTTGTGGGATCCCTGATGGTGGCGCTGCTCCTCTCAATCGACATCAGGGGGATAGGCACCTACCGGACGGTCTACTACCTCCCGGCGGTCCTTCCCGAGGTATCGGTGGCTCTTCTATGGCGCTGGATCTTCAACAGCGAGGCCGGCCTTCTCAACGTCGTCTGCCGTCCCCTCTTCGGGGTTCTCGGCCTCGGAAAGCCGGACTGGTTCGGCGACCCGGAGTTTGTGCTCCCGGCTTTCGTTATCATGAGCATCTGGGGAATATTCGGCATAAACATGGTGGTCTTCCTCGCCGCCGTCAAGAACGTGCCAAAGGTCCTCTATGAGGCCGCTGAGATCGACGGAGCGGGCCCCCTCGCGAAGTTCTGGAGCGTGACGTTTCCGCAGATATCGCCGGTGGTCCTGTTGCAGGTGATCATGGGAATCATCGGCGCGCTGCAGATCTTCACCGTGGCCATGTTCGCGCGGCCCACGTCGGCCGCGGGGCGGTTCATGAACCAGCTCGTATACGAGCGCGGATTCCTGCAACTCAAGATGGGCGAGGCCTCGGCCATCGCATGGGTGCTCCTGGTCATCATCCTCGGCCTCACGCTCCTCGTCTTTCGCTCGTCAAGCGCGTGGGTCTACTACGAGGCGGAGGTGCGGAAATGAGCGGGCAAGCACAGGCACTGGTCACCGGGATCTCCTTGAGAGCGAGGCGCCGGCGGCGCACTGCGAAGCTCGCGGTCCGGTTGGTTTCATACCTCGTCGTGACCGCAGGCGCGGCGGTGCTCCTCGTGCCGTTCTTCTGGATGGTGTCGAGCTCCCTCAAGGAGCTGAAAGACGTGTTCGCCTACCCGCCGGCGTGGCTGCCCATCCCTCCGCAGTGGCACAACTACCTCGACGCCTGGCGGGCCGTTCCGTTCGGGCGGTATCTTGCGAACACCGTGTTCGTCACGGCCCTCGGGATGTTCGCGGAGCTTACAAGCTGCACCCTCGTGGCGTACGGGTTCGCGCGGTATTCCTTCCCAGGGAGGAACGCGCTCTTCTTCATACTCCTCTCCACCATGATGCTTCCCTACCATGTGACGCTGATCCCGACCTACATGATCTGGCGGAACCTGGGTCTCCTCAACACCTTCGACCCACTGGTCCTGCCTGCGTGGACGGCGTGGGGTCCGTTCTACGTGTTTCTGTTGAGACAGTTCTTCCTGGGCATACCGCGTGACCTGGAGGAGGCCGCGAGGATCGACGGGGCCAATGTGCTCCAGACCTTCGGCCACGTGATGCTGCCACAGATAAAGCCCGCCATCCTGGCGGTGGCGGTATTCGCTTTCCGGGGCTACTGGAACAACTTCCTCGGGCCCCTCATCTACCTGAACGACATGGGCAAGTACACGCTGACGCTTGGCATGTATCTATTCATGGGCGGGGTGAACGAGGCGCCCCAGTGGCACTGGCTCATGGCCATGTCCACGGTGCTCGCCCTGCCGATGCTCGTAACGTTCTTCGTGGCACAGCGCTACTTCATCGAGGGGATATCGCTGACCGGCCTGAAAGGATAGCCGGAGGATAGCCGGAGGACGGCCAATACCGCTCTGTCACATGGGGGATGCCACCCGGTTCGGCCGGTCCGGCGGGCCTGTCTAGGGGGCCGACTCCTGGCCCTGGCAGCCCTTGACCGTGTAGTTCCCAGGAGATCCGTGATGTATGGAACGGGTAAGGCGGCAACGATGATGTGCGTCGCCGATTTCATGGCAGCGCGACCCGGTGGAATCCCGGAAGACGGTCGCCGTCCACGGCCGAACTGACAGTTACCGGGGAGAATCAACGGTCTCGCGCAAGAATGTTGCCGGCTTTGAGATGGGTTGCTGGCGACTCGAAGAGAGTCGGTTAGTGACGTGACGGCCCTAGCGCGCTGGCACGGGCACACACGCAGATGCACCAGGACGTGAGTGATGCGGAGGTATGAGGATGAACGAGTTTACTTGCGGCGTCAATTACTGGCCGAGGGAAACCGGCGTGCACATGTGGAAAGAGTGGAACGCATCCTCCATCGAGGCGGAGTTCAGGCAGATGGCGGAGCTATCCCTGAACGCATGCAGGATTTTCCTCCTCTGGCAGGACTTCCAGCCACACCCGGAGACCGTGTCGGAGGAGGCCATGGCCAGGTTCGATGAGCTCGTGAAGATCGCACGGCGTCATGGCGTGCGACTCATACCCACGTTCTTCACGGGCCACATGAGCGGCGAGAACTGGGACGTGCCGTGGCGGCGCGACCGCAACCCTTACACCGACCCCGGCATGCTGCGAGCCCAGGTCAGGCTCGTGGGCGAGTTCGCCCGGCGCTACCGCGACGAGCACGCCATCCTCTTCTGGGACCTCGCCAACGAGCCTGACGTCTTCGCCACGCCCCCCTCCGTGGACGCCGCCTGGCTGTGGGCGCGCGTGCTCTACCGTGAGATCAAGGCGCACGACCCCACCCACCAGGTGACGTTGGGCACCCACGCATGGTCGCTCTTCACCCCCGGGCCGTTCCGCCTGCGCGATGTCGCGGAGGTGAGCGATTTCCTCTGCATGCACCCGTATCCTTCCTACACGCAACTGTGTCCCGAGCCGCTCGACAGCGTTCGGAGCAGTCATTTCGTGCCGTTCGCATGCAGGCTCACGGAGGGGCTCGGCGGCAAGAGGGTCCTGCTCGAGGAGTTCGGGTCCACGACGCAGATGGACGCGGAAGACGTCGAGGCCCGCTTCTTCTCAGCCGCCCTCCACAGCGCCCTCGCAAACGGCGCAACGGGCGCGCTCGCCTGGTGTTTCGGGGATTTCAGGAGGCAGGACCGACTGCCCTACGACTCCACGCCCTACGAGGTCGGCTTCGGAATAACCGCCGCGGACGGACGCGTCAAGGCAAAAGGCGAGGTGCTCGCGTCCTTCGCACGAACCGTGCGGGCCGCGCGCATGGGAGAGCTGGAACCGGCCCCGGCCCGAGCGGCCATAGCCATCCCCAGGCGTTACTACGATAACCCCGACCCCGAGAACGGGCCGGAGCGAAACGCGGCGGTCCTGTTCGCCTCATACATCCTGGCGAAGCGGGCCGGGATCGATGTGGACCTCCTGGCCGTGGACAGGCTGCAGGACGCCGCCCGCTCCTACCGGGCGATCTTCGTGCCCTGCGCCACGCGGCGCGGGACGCTGAACGTGTCGGACTTCGCGGCGTTGAGAGCGTTCGTGGAGTCGGGCGGGACGCTATACTGCTCGTATGATGGCCTCGCTGTGGACGGGATGGATGACCTGTTCGGCGCCAGCGTCACCTGCGCGAGCACCCCGCAGGGCGACGTCTGGTCTGTGGGTGTCCCCGGGTGCGAGCGCACGCTGGTAGGCCCGCTGCCGAAGCCGACGCCGGCGCTCCTCGCAAGGAAACACCTGAGCCTTTCGGCGCGCGGGGACAGCTTGAACCCTGGCTTCGTCGTAAACGAGTACGGACGAGGCCACGCACTGCTCGTAACGCTGCCGTTCGAACTCTACCTCGCTACGACCCCGTACGCATTCGAGCAGGCGCAGCACCCTTACCATGCGGTCTACTCGTACGCGGCGAGCCTTGCCGGCATCAAGGGCGCACTGATAGATCCCAACCCCGCCGTGGAGGTCAGGGAGTTCGCATCGCCCGACAGGAGGACGCTCGTGGTCGTAAACCACGACCCGCGAGGGCAGACGGTTCACATCGCCGTCCCGCAAGCTGGCGGGCGTTCCGCCTGGTCCTGGCGCCGGAACGTGCCCCTGCCTTCAGATGATGGCGCGCTCTGGCTTACGTTCGGCCCGTCTGAAGGGGACATTGTGGAGATGCCCTGACAGGCATCACGCATCTCTCTTCAGAAGGAGTGGGACCAGCCCCGCAGCCCAGGACCGGACGGCCTCCCTGTCACGACGCAAGCACCTGCGGTCCGATGGCGAGGATCGACGGGCAGCCGGTGAGGATCATGGCCGTCCGCAGGTCGTCGCGGATGGCCCCGATTACGCGGGCCACGCCGGCGCGTCCGGCTCCGAACGCGCCGATCGCCAGCGGACGCCCCACCAGGACAGCGTCGGCGCCGAGGGCCAGGTACTTGAGGACGTCCACACCCGTGCGGACGGCTCCGTCTGCAAGGACGGTGGCCCTGCCCTTGACGGCCCTCGCAATGCCGGGAAGCACCTCCGCCACCCCGGGCGTGTGGTCGAGCGCGCGCCCGCCGTGGTTTGACACGACGATCGCCGCCGCGCCGCATTCCGCCGCGATCTCGGCTTCGTCGGGAGTCATGATGCCCTTCAGAATCAGCGGCAAAGAGGTGGACCCCGCCAGCTCGCGGAGGGCTTGCGGGGACTTGGGGCCGACGGGGGCGCCGAGGAGGCGCATATTCACGAGGCCGGCCGCGTCCACGTCAATGCCCACCGCCGGCGCTCCTGCTTCCTCGGCCGCCCTGAACTTGCGGATGATGTCGTGGTTCGGACCTGGCTTGATTATGGGGATGCCCCGCCCGCCGGTCTCACGTACGGCGGCGATCCCAGACGCGAACACCTCGGGATGGCCGCCGTCGCCCGTCATCGCGATAGTGCCCGCGTCGAGGCAGCCGCCCACCATGGCGGCTGCGAGGTCCTCCTCGCTCATCAGCTCGCGGAAGTTGATCTTCACGCCTGCGACGGGCGCACCGAGGACCGGAAGTGCCAGGGGCAGCCCGAATAGCGTAACCTCGAGTTCCGGCGCGGCGACGTCGTGCAGGACTCTCATGTTGAGATTGACCTGCGCAAGGGCCTCGGCATTGCGGATGAACCCGGCGCCGGTGCCGATCCCGCCCATTCCCGGGACCTCCCCGGCGCATACCCTGCCGTCGCACACCCGGCACACCCGGCAGATGCCGTCCATCCTCTCCTTTGCGCGCCTGCGTACTTCCGAAAGCTCGAGATCCCGGTCGGCCTGGACCATTTCACGCGACCCTCCTGTTCCGCAGGATACACGTACGGTACACACAGGTAATGCGCACGGCCATTTCATTCTCCGCCGTACCCCGGCATTCCTGCGTGCCCTGCATGGCCCGTAGCCGGCTTTCGCACCTGTCCACGTCTGCTCAACGCTTCATTGCGCCTCCGCCGCCCCCGCCTCGGCGCCGCCCTCGCGCCGCCGCGACTTCCTGATGTAGTCGAAGATCGCCAGCCGAAGCGCTGCGGGGCCGAGCGCGGAACAGTGGATCTTGTGCTCAGGCAGGCCACCGAGGCTTCGCAGGACGTCCCCCCTCCGTGATGGCGCAGGCCTCCTCGAGGGTCTTGCCCATGGCAAGCTCCTGAGAGAGGTCTCAGATCATCCCGACGCCGTCCGCATCCGGTATCTGCCCAACGTTACGCGCGTTGAAGAAAAAGCGTGCTGAAGAAACGGCACGTATCGAAACGCCTGGGAACGATGGAAGAGGCCTGGTCGGACGCCTTGCGCTCTTGCGACGCGTCCCCAGCCCGGGACGGCTACTCCCGCTCCCGCTCCCACCCCCGGCCGCGGCGACCCCAGGGCATGTTGCCGGACCCGTGACCGTCCTGGTCGGTGCGATGAACCTCGCCAGCCCCACACTGTGGACAGGTCATGTCGATCCCGCGCTGACCGGTGCCAAAGGACACCTCGAACTCGTGGCCGCAGGCTCGGCATTGGAACGTGCGCGAGGCGAGACGGTAGGTGCCGCCTTGCACACGAATGGCCATGCCTTCGACCAGGGCCCTTGCGATCTTCTCCCTTGCAGACACGAGAACCCTCTGGAAGGTCGGCCGCGAGACCTGCATCCTTTCGGCGCACTCCTCCTGCTCGAGTCCCTCGAGGTCTTTCAGGCGGACGGCCTCCAGTTCCTCGACGGTCAGCACCTCTTCCCGGAGCCCGCGCATGGGAACGCCGGCGGGCTTGAATACAGTCACCTCGGGTAGGAACTCCACTCGCCTGCACTTGGGCGGCCGTGGCATGCTACCAACTCCCATCCAGGCCGTTGTCTCTCGAAACGACACGCAGGGTCTTACCGTTGGACTCGAGCGGCCCACGTACATTATACACCACGAAAGGAAGCCGAAAACGGCCGGCGAAACCCCTATACCATTCACTCTTCACGGAAAAGCCCGTCTATGTGCAGCGCAAGCCCGGGCAAAAAGGGGGTCTCAAGCGACGTTCCGCGCGGATAGACCTGCACAGTGGCAAGCTCATGCCCATTGTGGGCGGCCGCCTCGACGCTCCGAGCTTCGGGATCGACCACCCAGCTGGAAGACGTTGTGTTCCCCCAGCACCACGTCGACGGGGGCATGGTACACTTTGCCGAAGCTGTTGCCATGGATCCACCGGCGCAGAGCATCCCCTATCCTGCCGGAGGTCTCCTGATGAAACACGTTTGGCGACTGCACCATCATAAGGTCCCCTCGACGAGCTGGTATCTCTGCCCAGGCGGCTTCCGGCAGTAGTCATCGTACGTGAGCGGTATACTGGTCGCCACGTACTTCGGGGCGGTCTCCCGCGACATATCCGAATCGCGCGAGTCCGTCACTCTGCTCACCCGTCCTCACTTCGGCAATCGTGTTGGGAATTCCATCCATACACCAAGTCTACGGGACGCAGCCCGCACTGTCAACCGCCACCCGGCGCCCTGGCGCCGGCCACCTGGCAGCAGACGCCGGCCGGGCGGCTGGCAAGGAGGATCCCTGGGGCAGGAAGAAAGGAGGCCAAAGAGGGTTACATCGCACGCTCGCTGCGGGGGGATCTCGCGTGGGGAGCCGTCCGCATCGCCCGCAAGGAGACCAGGGCCATGCCAGCCACGGTCAGAGCGAGCCCGGCGTAAAAGGGCGATACCGGCGCGAGGGCGTAAAGCTGCCCACCGATCCAGCCTGCCGGAAGGCGGGCTAGGCCCCAGGTGGTGGAGGACATGGCCAGGATCTGCGCTCTCCCGCTGTCAGAGAGCGAGTTGTTCCATCCGGTGTTCAGGGCCGGCACGAACATCGCGGCGCCGGCAGCTCCGACGACGCTGCTCACCACCACGCCGGCCACGCTGCCGCGAGGCACGCAGAGCAGTATGGCTGTGGACGCCCCGGACAAGGCCAGGCCACCCAGGATCCCCGCGCCCTCGTGCCGCGCAAGGGCTGGCAGGACGAACGCCGATACCAGAAGCGTTGCGACGGCGCCCAGGGCGGGAAACGTCGCCAGGATGTCGCCTGGCAACCCCAGGCGGTCAACCAGCAGCAACTGCCCGAACGGCAGGGTGAGGCTGTCGCGGAACCATACAATTGCCGCAAGGAGGAAGTATGTGAGGGCCTCACGGTGTCGCAGCATCGAACGGAGCGCGCCGCCATGTTCGCTCAGCGACTCCCGGAATCCATGCGAGCCCGTGGCGCTCCTCCGGGCATGGCCCACCCGGGTCTCCCGCGTAAGGTGGTTGCGTAGCAGGAACATCGTGGTCATGCTGATGAAGGCAAAAAGATACAGGCCCCGGGTGCCTGTCACCACCCCGTAGCGCCGGATAGCCAGCCCCGCAAGAGGGGTGGCAAAGGACGCCGCTACGGTTATCACCTGCAGGGCCGTGAAAATGGGAAGCCGGTCGTGCGGGTCGCTATCCTCCACGAGCAGACATGTCCAGGATGTCATAGGAACGGCCTGCAACCCGTTGAGGACAGCCGCCAGGAAGAACTGCCAGAAACCGTGCGCAGTGGCCCAGGCGAGCGTCGAGGCCGACCAGCACGCCATGTCGAAGATGAGGGTTGTCCGCCGCCGCCCGAGCCGATCTGTGACATAGCCGGAGACGCCCGAACTCAGAATCGTGCTCGCCATGCCCACCGAGGCCAGAAGGCCGATCTGCTGCGAGGTGAGGCCGAGTTCCCGCATGAACAGGCTGGCATAGACGCTGTACATGCTGAAGGGTATGGCCCACATGGGTTCGAGAAGCAGGATGGCTCTGGCGTTTCCTCGAATCCGGCCGAAATTGCCTGCGAACGCCCGCGCAATGCGCGTGGCCATTGACCCTGTTTGTGCTTTCATCGCTGCCTTTCTGATCATGATGGAAGCCCGCTTGGCCCTCCAATGGCCATCATGGCGTGTATTCGTCTATCGTCCAACTCCCGGGAATCATCGGTCGGCGCAGTGCGGCGTGGCATGGCGTGGTGCAGGGCGGCGAAGCCAGGCGCAGTCACGCAAGGCCGCAACCCGGATGGCGTGACGCAGAGGTTCACAAAGTTGTAGGCTTCCACATGCAAATCTGGATTCCTGCCTGGCAGGTGGACCCGAGCTGACCCGACTGTACAGCCGACGGCGGACCTGTACTTGCGGTGCCGCCGCGAGGCCAGGCGGCCGACCCAGGGGCCGACCCGGAGGCCGGCTTGGGGACCGGCTCGGAGGCCGGTCCGGCGGCACAGTCGCTATTGCCGGCGTGCCTCCGCGAGGCGCGGGGCGTAAGTAGCCTCTCTCAGCAGGATCCACGCAACCGAGACCGCGGGAAGCGTCCAGCAGAGAAACGCGTACGGCAGGTACGCGGCGGGCGCAACGCCGAGGATCGCAGCAGGCCCGAGCGCTGCCACGCTCCATGGGACGAGCGGCGCGACTATGACGCCGGAGTCTGAGACCGCATGGGCGAGGGCAAGCCCGGGCATCCCCTTCTCGCGGTAGACACGTTCGAGCAGCGTGCACGGAAGTACCACCGAGATGGCCTGATTCGCTGCGGCCATGCCTGTTGCGATACTGAAGCCCATGCTGGCAAGGAGGATCCTGCGTGGGCTCGCAAGGCCCGAAAGCCACTTCCCGAGGGCGGCGTCGAAGATCCCGGTCCCCACAAGGACGCCCGACAGGGCGGTTGACGAGATCAGCACGAGCAGGACGCCGACCATCGACGCGAGCCCGCCTCCGGCTGTTACGGCGGCCAGAGCCGCAGTGCCGGGCGGGTGGTGCCCGAGAAGGGCTGTGCGAGCCACTATGACGGGCGACGCGCGCTGTGCAACGATGGCAACGGCCGCGGCCACCAGGACGTTCAGGGAGAGGTTCGTGAGGATCGGCACCCTGAAAGCGGCCAGGATCATCATGCAAGCCGGGGCGAGCAAAAGAACGGGCGAAACGCCGCCGCTCCGTTTGAGAGCATCGAGGATGGCGGGCGATCCTGATGCCGGTGGAGGCTCAGACGCGGAGCACGAAGCGGGGGCGGAGGCAGAGCCCGGCCCGGGCCCAGGCGCAGGTTCAGGTAAAGGCGAAGGTGGAGGTGAAAGTGAAGGTGAAAACGCACGTGCAGCTACAGGCGCAAACACCTGTGCGTCTGCTCGCCCGGGTGGAGGTCCCAGTGCAGACGCAGATGCGACCGCGGTTACGGATACGGGGGCGGATGCGGAGAGGGACGCACCCCCCCTGCCGCTGTCCGCGGGGCCGGGGCCGCCGAGCCAGTATAGCAGCGCTGACAGCGCCACTGCAGGAACCAGCGTTGCCGCAAGCCGGCGGAACACTGCCCGGGGTTCGCTCCCGGTCAGGCGCGAGACCATGTGGAGGACGCTCGACACCAGCGATGAGCGGTCGCCCAGGTAAATGCCGGAGACCACGGCCCCGGCGATGAATCCGGGCGGCAGTCGGTGCGCCTGTGCAACCATCATGAGCGGGAGGCCGATTATGCTCGCCGCGCCGTTGGCAGTCCCCATGGCCATGGAAACCACGGCACACAAAAGGAAAGCTCCGAGCGCGAAATGCCTCGCGCTCACCAGGGGGCTGCCATAGACGGCTATGGTCGCCGCCGTCCCGTTGAGCCGCCACAGGCCCATCAGCGCGCCGATGAGCGCCAGCATCCAGATCGGCACCATCGCCTTCCCGACGCCCTCGCGCGCCATCTCCAGCACCGCGCTGAGAGGGAACCCCCGGCGCAAGGCCAGACACACGCACCCGAACAGCGCCGTGAACAGGGGCCAGTACGCAGGTATGAGTAGCACAGCAATGGATATGGCAAGCAGCACCACAATTCCGGCGAGAATGAACGATGCCTCTGCCACCGAGAAAGTCCTGCGCACGCTCCGTAACCTCCCAGCCACCCCGATCCATCCCGAATCGGGCGTCACTCGCCCGGCACAGCGGGCGCACCGCAATGAGATTGTATCACACAAGTTGGGATCTCCGGACGGGCATTTTGGTGAGGCTACCGATGGATGACAGCGAGGCAGCTCTTGCCCGCACCGATCGAGGCCTGCGGACGAACGCCGCCTCCCGAACCGCGGACGGCACGGCCGGCCCAACCAGGGCATGGAGCGAGGTCGTCCCAACAGGTGCGACCTCGCACGAGAGATCGAGGAGGCCTGCGCTCACCATGCCGCGAGCCTTCGAACCCGGCTCAACCGGAGCTTTCCTTCGCGGTCGAGGGCCAGGCGCACGTTTCTTGCCTGCCGATCGAAGCGGTGGGCCTGGTGACCCACCTGAACCTGCACGTGCTCCCAGACCAGCCTTACCGTGACCTTTGAGCCGGGTGGGACCCTCACCGACGTCTTCACGCCGGCCTGAGATCCAAGCTCGCCGACAACGACATCGCCTCCCGCCTCCACCTCCCCTCCCCTGCAGCTGCCAACGATGACCACTCCCGCCCCGGCCAGAATGCGCGTGTTGTAGCAGCCGCTACCTACCACTCTGACCGCGCCGGCGCTCGCCAGCGTGGAGTTGAGCGCGTACCCGACCACGAGATCGGTGCCCTCGCCGTCGTGTGGCCCGAACTCTGCCTCCATGTCCCGGGCGGCTGCGGCCAGCAGCCTGAGTGAGCTCACGTCCCTCACCGTCATGGGAGAGAAAACCAGCGCTATCTCCAACTGGCGGCACAGCCCCGACAGCTCCTCATCCCACATCTCAGGCGGCAAAAGCTTGACAGCCTGCCCGAGAACCCGCACCAGAGACGGAAGATCGCGGAACTTCCGTTCCAGGAGGAGCCGCAATAGCGGTCCCGGGCCGTCCCGGAGGTCGGCCTGGCGAAAGGCCGGATGCCGCTGCACCTGGTCGGTGGCGGCCAATAGATCACCCAACCGGCTCTGTATGTTCCGCAGCACCGAAGCCACCTCGCGGGCGGCGGAGGACGCGCCGCCGGCGGTCACTTGCGAGGAAAAGACATTGCCGGAGATGAGAACCCCGCCACCGGCGCGGACGGTGGCGCCGGCCACATATCCACGGATGATGACGTGACCGCCCGCTCTGACCATCATCCCTTCCAGGACGTTCCCCGTGATGTGGACGTCTCCCCGGAAAGCAACGTTCCCTGACTCTATGCCGACATCATGATCGACCGCAAGGACCTCTCGAACCGCCAGGTACACACCCTCACCCTGCCGACCCGCGACAGGGCGACCGGAGCGGACGGCAACGGCCTCCATGCCGTCGGCGCTCAGGACGACCCCCTTGCCCACCACGATCTCCATGCTCCTGGCCGGCGGAGGCGGGACCAGCCTGCCAAAGACGTCTCGTCCCGGCTTCCCAGGTGTCGGCGGCACCTTTCGGGCCAGCACGGTTCCGGGCTCTATCGAGGTGAACTGGAACCGCTCGCGGAAATCGACACGATCGTGTTCATTCGTCTTGCTCAGGGGCCTTCTGGCCTCCGGCCAGAACAGGATCTCGACCCTGCCGTCCACGCCGGCCTCCGGCGGCACACCCCTGGCAACGGTCAGCTCCCTCTCGTCGGCGCACCGGGCCATTTCTCGGCACGCAGCTTCGTCGATACCGAACACGATTCCATGCTGTTGCATGGCCTCCAGGATCTGCTCCAGGGAAGCAGGAGGCAGGTACTCCCTGCTTTCTTCGGCGACAAGCTCCAGAATGGGCGACGGTGGCAAGTCGCGGATGGTGCGTCTCGTGACGATGCGCGGGCTTACCCTGAGAGCGGCTGCCATGCCGTCGTCGCTCACGTTTAGCTCCCATTTCCCCGCGACGGTCTCGTCTACACCACGCACTTCCACCGAGTCGGCCATCGTGACCAGAGCAGGATCGCCACAGCGGCGCCCGTTGACATACAACTCCACGCCCGGGCCGGGTTTGAGCACAGGGTACGGACCGCCTGGTTCGTGCCTTACGTATACCTGGCCCCCCGTCACCCAGGCCACAGGCCCTGTCGCCTCACCGCCATCATTTGCTGAAGCGATCGCAGAGGGATCCGACATCGATGACACCATCTTCATTCCGCCCGGCTCTCAGGGAAGAGGTCCCCCAGAATGTGGAAAAAGCCGACCAGCGCCATGCTTTCGCGGATCTCGACGGGGATGTTGGTTACACTCAGCACTTGCCCCCGCGATGCCAGCTTTCTCGCGACGTTGAGCAACATGCCCATCCCGGAGGAGTCCATGAAGGCGAGACCCGAGAGGTCGACTTCCACCGTCCCCGTAAGCTGGGTCTCTATCTGTTCCTGCAAGTCGTGGACATTACTGAAGTCGAGCTCGCCCGAGACTCGCAGGATCGTCCCACTGTCAAGTTGCTCTCTCTGAACCTCCAAGCCTGGCACCGCCCTCCTCGACCTTGATCTTGAGAACCGCCAGGGTGATGTCATCCCGCTGTTCCTGGCCGTCGGTAAATGAGAATAACCGGCTCAGTATGGCCTCCCGGATCTCCGTTGCGCGCAGGGCGACGGACTCCTCCACCGCGTGCTGCAGCCGCTCTTTTCCGAACTTCTCTCCAGGAGGGTTCCGGGCCTCCACAAGACCATCGGTATAGAGCACCACAACCTCCCCTGGTGCCAGCCGGGCAGTCTCGGCGACGGGTGCCGGGCAATTCTCGGAGAGCCCCAAAGCCTGCCCTGCACCTCCAAAGTATGTGGCGTGTCCGTTAGTGTAGATCAGGGGCGGACAGTGACCGGCGTTGCTGCACGCCAGGCTCCTCGCCCCCGGTTCGAAGCTGAGCAGGCAAAAGGTGGCAAACGCGCCTGCACGGCGCAGTTCCTCCCCGACAACCTGGTTCAGAACGTTCATGATACCACAGTGTCGTTCCTCGTAGCACAATACCGAGCGAAACGCGCTGCGCAGGCTGAGGCTGAGAAGAGCAGCCCGGAGGCCCTTGCCCATCACATCTGCCATGCACATAAAAAGCGCGCCGGACCGCGCCACCCTCGCGTCAAAGTAATCGCCCCCGATGGCCCCGGCCGGGATGCTCGCCCCGTCGATGTCGGCCCCTTCGAGCTGAGGAAGGTACTTCGGCGTCAGGAGGTCTTGAAGACCCTGTAGCGTGCTGAGGTCAGACTGGAAGCCCGCCAGCGTCGCCATCTTATGAAAAGTCGCCTCCCGTCAGCCCTACCAATTCGAATACTTCTGAGATCTCGTCAGACAGGTTGATCATGGTTACGCGCCCCCCGCGCTCATGCCAGGCCCTGTGGATCCGCACAAGGGAGTACATTCCGGTGGAATCCACGAAATCCACCTGAGAAAAGTCGAGGACCAGCTCTGTCTCGGTCCCTGTTCCCGGCCCCGTCCCGGTACCCGCGAGAGCAGCCTCCTCGAGCGCCGCAGCGCCTTCCATGTCCAGCTCTCCGGCCAGGACAACCAGGCGGGTGCAATCAGACCACGACACATGCAGGGTCAGCATAGGCTCGTCTCCTTCTTCTCCCTGTGGTCATGCAGCTCGAACTCCAGGACAATGCTGGTACCGTGGAACCCCGTGGCGAGGTATATACGATCGCTGTAGTAAAGCATCAGGGTGAAACCGCTACCCAGGGACTCCTTTGTGGAGTAATGCTGCATCAGCGTCGCCCTGGGTAGCTCTGTAAGCTCGATGCCCGGCCCCGAGTCTTCGACCACTACCCGTAGCCGGTCGTCCGCCCGCAAGACGCCCCACTTTCCAAACCCCGCATGCTTGACCGCATTCGTCAGAGCCTCTGACAAACAGAGAAGGATCGCACGTCTCCTCGAAGAAGGCAGCATCGACAGGCCAGCAACCACCTGACGCGCTCTGGGGATATCCATCGGGTCGCCTGCTTCCCCAAGAGCGAGAAGCTCTCCGCTTGCGACCATGTCCTGTATGGCTTTCAGCTCAACCAGGCGCAGGCGGCCCCCGGTCACAGCAAGAAGAGCCTCACGGTATGCGTCCTTCTGCGAGCTACCGGAGTCGAACTCCTCACGGCGGAGGACCTTCAGACAAGCATCCACCACGTCCGCGTCGAAGTGAGTGCCCCGATGCAGCAAAATCTCCTTGCGCACCTGGTCAATGCCGATCGCTGGCCGGTATGGCCGGTGGGAAACCATGGCATCGACCACATCAGCCACGCCCACGAGCCTCGCCTCGAGGAGGATCTCCTCGCCGGATAGGCTCGAGGGGTAACCGGAGCCGTCCATCCTTTCGTGGTGCTGGAGCGCAACCTGTGCGATGGGCCACGGTGATTCTATCCCTTTAAGCACCCTGTACCCGGCCTGGACATGGGTTCTCATGATGCTGACCTCACCCTCACCAAGCGCCCCGGGCTTGCTAAGAATCTCGGCCGGTATGAAGATCTTGCCGATGTCATGAAGGAGAGCGGCCACCCGGATCCCTTCGACTTGGTCCTGGGGAAGGCCCATTTCCTCCGCAATGGCGCAGGCAAGCCTGCTGACGCCCCGTTGATGCCCAGCTGTGTAGGGATCTTTCATCTCGCACATCAGGGTCATGGTGTCAACCATGCTGTACAGGCTTCTTTGCGATCTTTTGAGGCTCTCCTCAAGCTCTCTTTGTATCCGCTTGAGTTCGGTGATATCGGTGGCGATGTAGATGACCTTCACAAGGCGGCCCTCGCGGTTGAACATGGGGGTGCATGACACCAGGGACACGCCGCCGAAGAGGTCGACTTCCATCTCCACCCTAGTGTGGAGGCCAGACGCCAACAGGTGTCTCATCGGGCACCGTTCAGGGGGAGCGCCCATCCCATGAACGACCAGGTAACAGCAGCGGCCGACGATATCCTCCTTGCGCCTGCCTATCGCTGCCACTCCGGCCCGGTTGACGGCCAGCACCCGGAGGTCGGGGTCAAGGATCATCGCCGGATCCGAGATCGACTGGAATATGTCCTCCCAATCCTGCTGCCAGCGCTCGATCTCCTCCCTGGCGCGCCGGCGCTCGGCAGCATCGCAGATCTCGCGGCGGATGGCTGGGATGAACCGCGAGAGGTTGCCCTTTGTTACGTAGTCATGGGCGCCCGCCTTCATGACTTCCACGGCTACATCCTCGCCGACCTTCCCCGAAATCATGATGAACGGGACATCGATCTGCCTCTTCTTGACGATCGCCAGGGCCTCCATGCCGCCGAACCCTGGTATCACGTAGTCGGCTATTATGACGTCCCATGCCTGCCTCTCCAGGGCGGCATTCAGCGCCGCGGCTGTGTCGACTCTCTCGTGCACTGGGTCGTAACCGCCGCGCCGTAGCTCCCGAAGCAGCAGTATCGTGTCGTCCTCCGAGTCCTCCACGACGAGAACGCGTAACGCGTCGCCCACGTGCGTTACCCCCATCACCTCGGTAATGGTTCGTTCAGGACCAGCCAGTACGTGCCGAGTTGCCGGATGGCCTCCATGAAGTGGGCGAAATCCACCGGCTTGCGGACATAGCTGTTGGCGCCAAGGCTATACCCCTCGATGACGTCCCGCTCCTCGTTGGACGACGTGAGAATGACCACCGGCACCAGCTTGGTCTTCTCATCCGCCCTCATGCGCCGCAGCACCTCGAGGCCGCCCACCTTGGGCAGTTTCAAGTCGAGAAGCACCACCCGCGGCATCGGGTGCGGGTCGGGGCTCATGGGGTCGCCCGCGCTCGCGAGGTAAGCCAGCGCCTCCTGCCCGTCCCGCGCCACGACCACCTCGTTCAGGACGCTGCTCTTCTTCAGCGCCCGCAGCGTGAGCGTCACATCGTCAGGGTTATCCTCCACCAGCAGAATCGTCTTCGCTATCGTCGCACCTCCCCCCTGCGAATCCAAGAGTGAAGTAGAACGTCGCCCCCTTTTCAACCGCGCCCTCGGCCCAGATCGTGCCGCCATGGCGATGAATGATGCGCGGGACGGTGGCAAGCCCGATACCTATCCCCTCGAATTCGGAAGATCCGTGCAGACGGGAGAACGGGGTGAAGAGCTTGTCGACATAGGCCATGTCGAACCCGGCTCCGTCATCCCTTACGAAGTACACCCGCTCTCCGTCATCTCCGGTGGTCCCGAACTCTATCCGAGCATGTTCATGCCTGGCGGTGTACTTCCACGCGTTGCCCAGGAGGTTCTCCATGACCACTTGCAAGAGCCGGGCATCGCCCCAGGCGTATACGTCGTCCATGATAGTGAAATCGACATGGCGTTCCGGTTCCGCCTGCTTCAGGTCGGATGCGATCGTCCGCGCCATGGCGCTCAGGTTCACCGCTACGCGGTGCATCTCGCTTCGCGTGATTCGTGCCAGGCCCAGCAGGCCGTCGATGAGCTGGGACATGCGGTTACAGGCCGCCATGATGCGGCTGAAGTACTCCTTGCCCTGGTCATCGAGCCTGTCCGCATAATCCTCCATGATCGCCTGGCTGAACCCGTTTATGCTCCGTAGCAGGGCACGCAGGTCGTGCGAGACCGAATAGCTGAACGCCTCGAGTTCCATGTTGGCCGCAGCCAGCGCCTCGTTGACCCGCATCAGGGTGGCATTGGCCTCCTGAAAGCCTCGATGCGTCATCTCGAAGGGGGACAGGCACTCCGTGAAGAGGTCGGCGGCAAGCCTGATCGCCCCCGTGACGTCGCGGCGGGAGCGCGCGCCTTCGAGGGTCTCAACCAGGACCTTGTGGTGGATGGCCGCGAGATCCAATAGAGCCACCTTGTCCACGATGGCCTTGCGGCCAATCTCGTAAGCGCGGCTCAGCGCGGCCTCACCTGCGCCTCCCAGGTAATCCTGCAGGGCCGATCGGTACGCCTGTTCCAGTTCATCGGAGGAGCCGGCCATCTCCCTCCTCCTCATCATCCAACGTGGCGTGCCACCAGTACTAGCGCGTCATCGGTGACCTTATGGTGCCGGGCGAGTATCCTTTCGGCGATCCGCGCCGGCGGGTCATCGAGCGGTGAGTCCTGGACGAAGTCGCCGTCGATGCCGTCGGTGGCGAGGATAAGCGTGTCGCCTGGCACGACAGGAAGCTTCGATGGGCGCAATGACGGTAGCCTGAAGCCAACCACACCGCCGCGCAGGAACAGGTGCTCGCGCGGCCTGGTTCCATCGCGCTGCCCCGACACCAGCACGCCCTGGACGTTGCCAACCCCAAGCCACGTCAGGGTATAATCGGATGCCTCGAAGAACACGATGCTCACGGCCGCCCCCCGCGTTTTCGCGATCGTCGAGTGGCAGTGCCTGATCGCATCCGCGACCGACTGAATGGTAGCAGCCTCCAGGGCTCTCACGGCGGCCCTTGCGGCAGCGGCTGCCTCGCAGCCGTGACCGAGCCCGTCCACCACCGCAACCAGGGTGCCCACAGCTGACGATCTGACCAGGTATGCATCGCCAGACTCTGTTTCTCCGGGAAGCGCCCTGGAAGCGACCGCCCACTCAAGTGCCGGCGGGCCGGTAAGGCCGGTCTTCATGCGATCGTCTCCACTTCCTCATCGTGATGGTGGTCCCTTTGCCGACCGCCGACACGATCTCGAACTCATCCATCATTCGCTTCGCTCCCGGGAGGCCCAGGCCAAGACCCTTGCTGGTCGAGTAGCCATCTTGCATCGCCTTCTCCACGTCAGCAATGCCCGGACCTTCGTCCCGCGCGATGACGACGATCCCCTCTCTCTCACCGTCTTGCACGACGTCGAGGATGATCTCACCGTAGCCGGCGTACACGACAATGTTGCGAGCCACCTCTGAGATGGCAGTCGCGATGAGAGCCAGATCGCTGCCGCGGAAGCCCAGTGGCTCCGCGAGCACTCTGCCCTTCTGGCGGGCAGTCACGATATCAGCATCCGTGCGGACGCTGACGCGAAGTTCACCTGCCATGGACGTACTCTCCCCGGTCACCCGTCTTTGCCGTTCCCCAACAGTTCAAGGCCCTCTTCCACATCGAGGGCAGTCCGGATGCCCGCGAGATCCAGGCCGAGCTGCACCATGGCGAAGGCAACCTCGGGCTGGATGCCCACGATCACAGTCTCCGCACCACGAAACCTGATCGCGCTGGCCAGACTCCGTAACGCCCGGCAGGCAAACGAATCCATCACGTCCAGCGCGGTGACGTCCACGATGACCCCCCGCGAATGGAACGACCCCACCTGGGTAAGGAGGTTTTCACTCAGTTGAAGCAGATCCGCGTCTGCAAGCGAATCCTGGACCGAAGCTATCAGATAATCGCCTTGCTTCAGGATCGGCACTCGCATGGCTGATCTGGTGAGCCCCCTTCCGGCCGAAATCTCACCTACGTAGTAGTCGCCTTCAGGCCAAGCAGACGGTCGGCTTCCTCGAGGCCGCTCTGAAGGTCGCAAACCGTGCGTAACCTGGAGAGGTCCACGCCGATGGCCACGAGTGTCTGCGCAGCCTCCGGGGATATGCCGGTGACCAGCACGGTTGCGCCCAGAAGCTGTGCAGCCTCCACCGTCTGCACCAGGTGGTTGGCGACCTTCGAATCCATGGATGCCACACCCGTCACATCCATGATCACCACCTTGGCGCGGTTGGCCCGGATAGAGTACAACAACTGCTCGGTGAGCTGCCGCGCCCGGTGCGTGTCGAGCACGCCGATTATCGGCAGGATAAGGAGGCGATCTCGTACTCGCAGCACCGGCGTGGAAAGCTCGCGGATCGCCTCCTGCTGCTGGCGCACGACCTTCTCCCGCTCCTCGACGAAGGCGCCCGCGACTATACACAGGATCCGGTCGGCCACAGGCACGTAGATGTCCAGCACCTTCGTCAGCTTCGCCATGTCCCTGTAAGAGGCTGTCAAGTGTCGCGAGAGGATTTCGCGTAGTCTGAGGAAGCCCTCGAGAACCCGGTCAGGCGTCACTCTTGCAGGCGCGCTGCGCTCCGCTATGAGTGTCGCGTGAGCCTGGATGCCGTCATATCGGCCGGTCTCGACGGCATCGACCAACGCATCGTAGATGGCCTCGGACGCGGTCTGGACGCCGTCCCGGGACAGGCCCACCATCAGCCCCTTTGCCGCCATCTCCTCCACCCATCGTTGTCGCAGCTCGTCCCGCCTATCGCGCAGATGCGCACCCAGTTCTCTCCGCAATTCATCGCCAGCCTGTGCAGCAACCCCACTGACAGCCGCGCCATGATCGTCGCCGCTGCTTCCGCCCATCGCCCGTATCCCCCCTCCAGTGTGGTCTTTGAGAGATTCGTCATCATCGTAGGAATTCCCTTCTGCAATGTCGGTTCATCGTGCGATAGACCGTGGGTCCCCCCGGCACGCGCTCGTGCATTCCGCGGAGCCTCCTCGCACACAGGGGACACGACCTGGCCCGCGGCTCGAGCCTCAGCTTACGTCATCGCCAACTCTCAGCGAGCCTGCTTCCGGAGGGAACCCTGCCTGCTACATGGCACCTGGGAGGCACGGTGAGCGATAGGTGGCATGACATATGTGGTCGCAGCATTCAGACGCCCGGTCTTGCGGCGGAGTTCGTCACCTGCCTGACACGAACCCACGAGGACCCCAGGATGACCTGGGGTCCTCGTGACATGGCGGTCTTGTATCTGGAAACGTGTCTCAGCGCCCGTAAACGTCGCCTCTCGGACCAAATTCTGTTATGTCGTGACAAGTGCCCAGACCTCATGGTCCATCTGCGGTAGCGTCCGCCACCGGCCAACCCGTGGGATCCTGCCGTCACCGGATTCTTCGCCGGAGTCGGAGGATCGACCCTGGCCTCGACGGATGCCGCCGGACGATGCCGTGCACGCCTGGCGAAAACCTCTCCCGCACCGCATGGCGGTCCGCGCCCAGCTCAAAACAATGGCGCGCCTGGCAGGAATCGAACCTGCGGCCCACTGCTTAGAAGGCAGTTGCTCTATCCCCTGAGCTACAGGCGCGCGACACTCTCACATATACGTCATGTGTTCTCTGAACCCGCCCGGCCGCCGGTCCCGGCTATCGAACGCTGACAGACCTCTCCGGGACAGTTGCACCGGCACACGCGCGCAAGCCACCGATCGGCGAAATCAGGGGCTTGTGGCGCGTCATGCGCTACTACTATGTTACCATATCCCCCGCACGCTTGCAAGGCCGGCGAGCGCCCTGCGCAGGCGCGCCGTCGCGGGGGACCTGCCCCGGCCCCTCTCAGCGATCCGCCTCTCCCATGACCCGAAGAGCATGGTAAACGCCGTCGTCATGGCCAGGTAAAACAGCCCCGCCGCAAAGAATATCTCCAGCGGTCGGAAGGTCGTGGCGATCATCTGTTGCGCCGCCCGCATGAGGTCCACCATTGCGATCGTGGACACGAGCGACGAGTCTTTCAGACGCGCGATGACCTCGTTGCCCATAGGCGGGATGATCCTCGGGACGGCTTGGGGCAGGATGACCCATCGCATCGCCTGCATGTAGCTCATCCCGAGGGACCTGGCTGCTTCCATCTGGCCACGGTCGATAGACAGAATGCCGCCGCGCAGGATCTCGGCGATATATGCGGCGGCGTTGAGCGTCATTCCGACTGCCGCCGCGGGGAACGGGTCCAGCGTGACGCCCACCTGCGGCAGCCCGTAGTAGATGAGGAACAGTTGCATGAGAAGCGGCGTTCCCCTGACCGACCACGTATACAGCGATGCAGGCCCTCGAAGCAGGGGCTGCCGGGACAGCCGCGCCAGCGTGATCGGGAGGCCCAGCGCCGTGCCGAGCACCACCGCAAGGCAGGTCAGCTCCATCGTCATCGCGGCGCCCCTCAGGAGGATCGGGACAAGCTTTACTACGAGCAAAACGTCCATGATACGCTCGCTCCTCACAGATGTTCTCACCGTGGTCCCTCCGTTGCCGGGTCGAAACCCGGGCAATTACCGGCCGCACCCGCCTGTGCCGGTTCATTGCAGCCGGAGGGCACCATCGCGGCACGGCCGACGGGCCGCCGCCTGGACGGATTCGCCGCCGGCCCTGGTCGCCGGCCGTGCCGAACAGGTGTCCTGGAGCCCCTGCCTCCGCGGTCAGGCGTGCCGCGCTGCGGACGTTCCATGCCGCAATCACGAGCGGATCCGCTGCGCGAGCCCTGCAAGTCTCATACGCGCAGAAAGCTGCGCGAACTTGCCGACGGCCGCCGCGAAGGTCGAGGCATTGCGAAGTCAATCAGCGTTTCGAGACGTCGACCCCGAACCACTTCTTCGAGATGGCCGCGTACGTCCCGTCCGCCTTGATGGCCTCAAGGGCAGCGCACACTGCCTCGCGCAGGGCCTTGTCCTCCTTGCGGAAGGCGATCCCGACCTCCTCTTCGGAGAGGCGCTCCGCCAGCACGCGGTACACGCCCGGCCGCTTCGCTATGTAGTACCGGCCCACGAACTCGTCCACCACCACAGCCTGCACCCTGCCGATGGCGAGGTCGGTGAAGGCGTCGGTGAACTGCCCGTACAGCTTGAGGTCCTTGATACCTGCGAGTTTCCTCGCGGCGGCCTCACCTGTGCTCCCGAGCTGGCTGCCCACGACCTTGCCCGCAAGGTCGGTGGCGCTGTTTATGGACTTATCCTTCTCCCTGACGGCTATGATCTGCGCGCCCCAGATGTACGGGGGGCTGAAATCCACCTTCTTCGCGCGCTCCTCAGTGATGGTCATGGAGGACAGGATCATGTCGAACTTGCCGGACTCAAGCGCCAGGATCACCCCGTCCCACGCCGTCGGGACCCACTCGATGGCGACACCCAGCCGGCGACCGATCTCATCGGCGAGATCCACGTCGAACCCGATGAGCTTGCCCTGCTCGTCCCGGTATTCCATGGGCGGGAACGCGTCGTCAACCCCGATCCTGAGGACCCCGGCAGCCTTCACTCTAGCAAGCGAATCATCCCCCGCAGCAGCCGCGGCTCCACCGAGAGCGAGTGCGGCAGTGATCATCGCGAGCAGCACGATTTGTCCGAACCTCTTTGCGTTCATCGTAAGTACCTCCTCGTTCTTCTCCAGTTTCTACCCTGCTTTCCCTTCCGGTTCCTTAGCTGTTCTCCTCAGGCTTCAGCGCAAAAGAAAACCTCCCGTCCCGCAAGGGACGAGAGGCGATCTCCCGTGGTCCCACCCTAATTGGTTACGACTAGTAACCCGCTCATTTGCCGGTACGGCCTGGCTCTACGGGTTCCGCGAGTCGCGCTCGCGCGCGAGACGTCTGTGCGACGCTCGCAACGCTCGTGACGCTGTGCACGCCGTAGACTCCTGGCTTATACCTCCTCGCACTAACGGGCGAGACCCGTCAGAGCCTACTCCCGCGCCGTGCCGCCGGGCGCGCTGGCTTCCGTACGTCATCGGACCGGTTTCGGTCTGCGCTCGGGGGTGTGGTTCGACCGGCGCGCCATGCCGGGCTTCCACCGTTCCCGGCTCTCTAGGACGACGCGTCCTGTCTACTCTTCCCCGTCATCGCTTTCTCCGAGCTTTTCCGCTGTCACCTGCACCATCCTGTGCATCCCACGCCTGCGCAGGCCATTTCCGCCAGGATGTGTGTATTTATGCATACTCTAGCACGGCCCGGGCGCCCTGTCAAGCACCAATTTGCGCTTTTGCGCTCTCGTTCGAGTGCTTTTCCGCGAGGCAATGGGTCCGCCTCATCCCCGGCCCTGAAGGGCGGGGCTTGCGGCGGCTCGATTCCGGTCAACTGACCCGCGCGTCCGGCCTTCCCGCGACCAGGACAGCCGCCTGATGCGGACCGAGATGCTCCAGTCTCACGCGGCCGTCCACAACCGGATATGTCCGCCCCGTCATCGCATCCGAGAACGCCCGGGTATTGCAGGCCGCTGAGTGCGGAGCCGGGTCGAGGTCCAGCGTGACCTGCCTTTCGCCAGCGCACACCGCGACCACCACTGTTTCGTTCCCGCATGTCCGCGAGAAGGCGAAAGCCCGGGTGGGGTCGTCCACAAGGAGCCAGCGCATATCTCCGCGCCGGAGCGCCGCGCTGCCGCGCCGCAGCCGGATGAGCCCGCGATAAAGCCCCAGCAGCTCGCGGTCCTGCAGGCGCTCGTCCCAGATCATGGTGCCGCGGCACCCCGGGTCCTTCCCGCCCATCATTCCGACCTCGTCCCCGTAGTAGACGATGGGCACCCCGGGGTACGTCATCTGGAACACGACCGCCGGGATCATGCGGCGCCTGTCCCCCTCGAACGCCGTGAGCACGCGCTCCGTATCGTGGCTGCCAAGGAGGTTGAGGAGCGCCGCGCTGGCCTGGGCCGGGTAATCAGCCTTAAGCTTCTCCATGCTCGCTACAAGCTCAGACGTGGACGTCTTCCGCCTCGCAAAGAAGTCGAGCGCCGCGTCGCGGAACACGTAGTTCATGACAGCGTCGAACTCGTCCCCGGCCAGCCACGGCGCGCCGTTGCGCCAGATCTCCCCCACGATGTATGCGTCGGGGTTCATGCCCTTGACATGCTCGCGGAACACCTTCCAGAAGGAGTGGTCCACCTCGTTCGGCACGTCCAGGCGCCACCCGTCGATGCCGACCTCCTTCATCCAGAAAGTGACAACGTCCAGGATGTAGCGGCGCACCTCGGGGTTGTCCATGTTCAGCTTGGGCAGGTCCGCAAACCCCCACCATGCCTCATAGGTGGGCTTTGGATGGCGGCGGACCGGGAAGTCGTGGATGTAGTACCAGTTGACATAACGTGACGCGGGGCCTTTCTCCATGACGTCCTGGAAGGCCCAAAACTCGTCGCCCGTGTGGTTGAACACGCCGTCGAGAATCACTCTGATGTCTGCTGCATGGAGCGCGTCCACAAGCTCGCGGAACTTGGCGAGGTCGCCAAAGGAATTGTCCACGCGCAGGTAGTCGGCGGTGTCATACTTGTGGTTGGACACGGACTCGAAGATCGGGTTGAACCATACAGCCGTGATCCCAAGCTCCGCGAGATAAGGGATCTTGTCGATGACTCCCTGGAAGTCTCCACCGAAGAAGCTATCGCGGGTCGGCGCCTCGCCCCATGGGCGAGCCCCGACGGGATCGTTGGCGGGGTCACCGTTGGCGAACCTGTCAGGAAATATCTGATAAAACACGGCATCGTGGACCCACTCGGGCGTCGTGAAAACCCGGAACGTCGAGACGTCCAACACGTACCAGTCGTCCGGATCCGGTTCTACCACGAAGTCCCCTGTCGGCGTGTGCCACACCGTCGGAGCTGAGCCACCGCCGCAGCCCGCCATCGCCCCGTCCTTCAGCTTCAAACGAAACCTGTAGAAAAACGCGCCACCCGAGACCGGGATCTCCGCGCGATACTGGGTGAAGCCTCCTTCGCTTGCGTGAGGCTCCATGGCCGCGCTCATGCGCGTTCCCCCCTCGGTGCCTGACCCGAATTCGAGCACGACGCCCTCCACGTCGCCCGACTTCGCCCGAAGCCTGATTGCCACGGTGCCCTCGTCCGGGCGCTCCACGTAAGGCGTCTTCTGCTCGTGCCATACTCCATCGAGCGTCATCATCGCCGCCTCGGCCGCCCCGTCCAACCGTCCAGCCTGCTCACAGCGGCGGCCCGACGCCACCTGGCCCCCCATGCCAGGGCTATCGTGGCGAGCATCCTCACGAGACGCGTCCAGCGCCATCCCTTCCACCTGCACCTTCCCGCATCGCGCCCAGTCCTTCTTGAGGCCGCGTCCATCAGTATCCCCATCCCCGCAAGAGCGGTCACTACCGCACGGTCGCACGGGCTACGCAAGCCCAGACGCACGGACAACCGGAACGAACCAGGCCCGCCCGGGCCGCGCCATACCCCTCGATGTCCCCACACCCCAGCACCCCCGATGACGGCCCTAACGGAGCGGCCGTGCCGCTTCCATCGGGGCCGCCTTCGTTGCGTGGCGCGCCACGCACTGCATCTCACGTTCAGCGACGGGGAGCGTCCTCCCGCTCGAATGGAGGTCGGTCGTACGCCTCGCCGGTCAGACCGGCGTTCCAGCCCGTCTTTCGGGCGCGTGAAGGTCAGCTGCCACTTGCCGCGCCCCGCGCGTCCCCGAGGGGCCGAGAGTGGACCTCGGCCCGGTCATGGGCAGAAGACCGCGGGCACAGCGATGCCAGAGGCTGGACGCCCGACGCAGCAGGCGAGCCGTGCCAGGCCCGGACTCGTTCTCACCAGGGCTGGCGCTCCTCCCGCTTCGCTCGGAGGCGCGGGCGCGCCGCCTCACAACGATCCGGGCCTGTGTAAGGCTACGTGCCGGGCATCGCGGGCCTCTGGCATCGCCCGGGCCATCGCCCCTCACGGGTGGCGCCACGTGAGGACGGGCGACGGCCCCGGTACCCACGGTACCCTGTCCCAATACTGCTCTGTCCGGTGACGTACATCACTGGTCCGGGCGTTCCGCGTTCTCTGCGTCACGCGTCGAATCCAACTGCTGACGTATATCACTACTTCCGCCTCACCCGTTCCGGAGACCACGGGTCCTCCAGGGAGTGCCGTGCACGATCAAGGACCACCAGGGCCAGGAGTCGCCATGCCACACATACTTAGAAGTCAACGGTCAGCTTCAGAACGAGCTTGCGGTCGGACGTGTTGTACGATACGCCCACCTTGGTCTCGTCGCAGAAGGCCAGCTTCTTCGTGACCTCGACGTAGAGGTTGTCGCTGCCGCCCTCGAGCACCTTGGAGTACTCGGCCTTGCCCCAGAACTCCAGCGGGAAGTCGTTCGTCGCCGTGATCTTCACGCTGTCCGCATCGGGGTCGTTGTTCTTGTACTCGACGCACAGCTTCAACGCCTTGTATTTGGTCTCGAGGTAGCCCGTGTCAACCTCGTTCTTGCCCCTGTTGATTTCATAGTGGCCCTTGACGTATTCGACGCCAGGGGCGGGCGCGGTGATGTCGAACCCAGGCTTCACGGTGGTCGTCGCCGTGTCAGACTCGCCCGCGCCGTTGGTGGAATATGCCGTATAGAGCAGGAGCTTGGTATTGTCGGCGATCTTGTACCATGTGTCCGCGTATATCGTACGGTAGTCGGTGCCAACGAGGCCGCGCGGCGCATCGAAGCCCGCCTGCGCTCCCTTCACGCCGACCTTCGCGCCGAGGGGATCTCTCGCGTACTCGAACTCCGCGAGGTAGGCAAGGGCGGTGTAGTCGGCCTCGCGCCCACCAGCGCCTGCCACAATTGTGATGTTGCTACCGCCCTGGGCGCACCAATGCTCCGACGTGCCATCGTTGTAGTGGAAGATGTACTCGTACCGACCGGGGTCCAGCAAGCGCGTGTACTTCCAGCCGCCGGTTACCGCATCCTTGACGAGCGGGTAGTCTACCGGCGCACCGTGGTCCCAGTCCCAGGAACCCCGTATGTACACTTGATCCTCAACGGGCTCAGTGAAGTAGAAGTCCTGGAGGGACGCTTCAGAACCACCGACATGCCTCACGAGGTTGTCTCCGCCATCACCGGTCCCCATCCAATGGCCCCACGACGGGTTCCCCTCGGGATCAGGATACCAGAACTTGTACTCATATTCACCCTCGAGCAACTCGATTGTCGCTCGCCAGTAGCCATCAGCGTCCTTGTTCATGGGGATGCCCCTGTTCGTGTCCCACCCCTGGAATTCCCCTACAACGTAGACCGTCGTCGCGCCGCTCGACTCACGTTCCTTGGGATAGACGAACTCCACCTCGACCGGCACGGTACTGTCAGACACCATCTTCGTGCCCCTGGTCTGGATCACCTCGCCGCGCACGGTGGTGTAGTCGTCTATCCTTGCCGTGACGTAAGCGCCGAGGTTGGTCCTGTGGTCCTCACCGTCATCCCGCTGATCCGTCGGCCAGGTCTCGTAGCTGAACAGCCCGCCCAGCGTCAGGCCCGGGGATACCTCGCCCTGGACATCGCCGTACACCATGGTCGTGTTGTCGTCAGCGAGGGACGCGACACCGATCCTCCCGTCGACGGAAGCCTTCGAGTAGACCAGTTCGACGGCCTTACGGTTCCAGATCCTGTCCTCCTCATCGTCGGACTTGATGAAAACCAGGTGATCCATGGTGTTCCCGGCGTGTCCCTTGTAGTGGAGCTTCGCCGACAACCCGTCGGCCAGACTCAGGGTGAAGACGGCCTGATTTACCTCCATGCCGTCAACCGGCAGTGGGAGGAGGCTATTCCAGCCGCCGAGGGACCCGAGGTTCAGGGTCTTCCATCCGTGGATCTCGGTGAACGTCTCGAGCCCCGGCCTCATGGTGCCGCTGAATTTGAGATATACATCGTTGTAGTTGTTGGGCGTGGCGTCGCCCACGCGCTCGATCTTGCTCTCGAGCCAACCATCAAACTTGAGGCCGCTAGCGGCCGCAGCAGCGGGTTTCGCGACACCTACGTACACAATGGAGTTCTTGCCGCCGTACCCGTCGGACACGAAGTCAGCGGCATAGGGGTCCTCGTACCACTTGTCGCCGTTCACCACGAACTTGTACTGGTAGCTTCCCGGGGCGAGCTCTATCACGGCGGCCCAGATCCCGTCACCTTCGGGGTCGCTCATGGGGTTGGCCGTCGCGCTCCACCCGTTGAACGTGCCCGCCACGTTCACGCTCGTGGCCGGGATCGGCGGCTTGAACGTGAAGGCAACGGGGATCTTGTCCTCGGCAAACACTGGCAGCGCCAGGAGGACAAGCGCAGCCACCATAACGCACATGAGTATCTTCTTCGACATGGTTTCTCCCGTCCTTTCATGATGCTTTCCGCCGCAGTGATGCGGCGCGGGCGCCGCCCTCTCCGAGCGGCACCCCATCAGCTTGTCAGGACCCTTCAGCCCGCGCGAACCCGCGCACAGTCTTCTCTCACCACACCTGCACACCCACACCCGCTCATACAATCGCGCAGTCTACATCGGCAAATGTGCGCCAGCGCTCCCCTTCCCCGGTACACCACCTCCCCGCCACGGGCGACATCTCACGATGGATGCGCGGCCGGGCCCGGCACGCCTCTCACCAGGCCCGGCGACGCGCCTCTCCCTCTCACTTGCCGGCATACACCATCGGCACCTCTGCGAGCTTGCTTGTGTTCACGTCGTAAGCCTCAAGGATGGCCTCCTGCGTGGTTCCAGCAGGCGCCAGCATATCGATGACATTCGGGTCTATCTCGGAGTCATGCCCGCCGCCAAGGCGCCACTCCTGGGCTGCGGACAGCACCTCGCGCACCCGGAGGCTTCCCGGTGCCGGGTAGCCTTCCTGGCTCAGCAACAGCACCTGATAGCCCCAGCTCGGCTGCGGATCGCCCAGGGCTTCCCTGGGGATTCGAATGGACATGATCTTGTTCACCGGATCCTGGCTGACCCTGATGGCGGCCTGAACCTCCTTGCCGTCTGCGGTGAAGACCTTCTGGTTCCAGCCCTCCACCCAGATGGCGTACTCCCACGCCGATTCGGGTGCGAGTGTCACGTGCCTGCCGCCGAGGGCCTCCGTCTTTCCTCGTCCGGCCTCGTGGTCGGTATCGATGTATATGTCGATGGTCTGGAGCGACACGCCCACCGGCGAGTTCCAGGGGTTCGTGATGTCGCCGGCTATCTTCACCTGGAACACGATGTCGTCCTGAACCTCGAGGACCTCGAACGACAGCATGTCGAACACGCCCGGTTTGAACACGGCGTTCAGCGGATAGGTGTAAGTGCCTGGGCCGTGGTCATCCCCGGTCGGGTCGTCCCATTTGAAGAGGGTCTTCCCGGTGATGATCTCCGGCACCTTCACCTCAGCCGGCCCCTCGACAGGCAGCATATCCACGTTCTTGCCGCCCCTGGACGCCACCACAGCAAGGCTTGCGGCATCCCCGGACTTGAGGCCGATATCGGCGAACGGGACCCTGACCTCGACGGTGCGGTCAGCGCCCGCGCCCATGATCTCCTTCACGTCGACCCACGTCTCGTCGCCGCCGGCGAATGCAAGCCACGCTCTGGCCGAACCGGGACCGCTCAGGCTCTCGAAGTCCACGCGGATCTCGGTGCCGGCCGCAAACCCGATCAACGTCGCGGCGCGTCCCTGCTCACTCCATCTCGGGACGCTGTTTGCTTCAGGACGCCTCGGGTTCGAAAGGTAGGCCGCGAGCGTGACGTCCCCACCGTAGAGGTCATCCAGCCCGCCCTTCACGTCGAACCGCAGGTAGAGGTTGTCTGCATCCACCCCCACCCACAGCGCTCTCAACACCATGTCACCGTCACCAGACGGCATTGGAGCAGCAGCGGTCTTGAAGTACATCGCAGCAGGTGCCCACTCGCCGGAGTCGATCTTGCCATCGGGGGTGACCTTCACGAAGTCCGTCATCTTGATGTCGGGCCTGGCGGCCTCCTTCGGGATGATCGGGATGTACAGGTAGGCTGGCACAGGCTGCCCGATGTAGGAGTATACGTTCTGGAGATGGGTCCTGAAGAGATCGTCGAACCCGCGGTCATTGCCGGAATCCTGGTCGTCGCCGTACCACCAGAACCAGTCGCTGCCCTCCGCCGCATAGAGTTCGTCCCACGCGAGGGCGATGCCAGCTTGCGCGGCCTCGCTGGCGTGGTTTTCCGACGTGTACTGCGCGAGCACGTCGCGCGCCCTGGCAAGGTAGTCCCACGCCCTGTTCTCCTCGGCCTCGCCTATCCAGGTTTCGAGGTTGTCTGATATCCAGGAACCCGTGTGCAGCGTGGGGATCCTGTCCAGCGCCGGGTGAGCCTTGAGATACTCCTCGACTGTCACGGCCTTGAAGTTGGGGTCTCGGTCCAGCATCTTGTAGAGGGAGTGCAGGAACTCCTTCCCGTCGTTCTCGTAGTACTCCCAGCAGTTCTCGCCGTCGAGCGCTATCGTCACCAGGTGCGGTCCGGGCGTCCCCCCGAGGTCGCGCCTGACCTTGTGCAGGTAGTTCATGAGGTCGAGCGCCGCGGCCGCGCCGTTCATGCCGGAGTAGCTGAACCCTATCTTGTCTGACAGCACGATGTCGCGGAACAGGATGGTGACGGCCTTCCCGTCCTGCTCGACTGTGTAGGGCTTGTAGAGCAGGTCGGGCCTGGTCACGTTCCCCGAGCCGTCGCGCAGGCTCACGCCGAGCGACCGGGCGAGCACGCCCTCGCTGGACACCATCCACTGGAAGCCCGCATCGTGCACAAGCCCCACGATGTCCTGGCCGACAGCCTGCTCGGAAGGCCAGAGGCCGCGCGGCTTGCGTCCGAAGTGGCTCTCATAGAACCTCACGGCCATGCCCAGCTGCGCGCCAACGTCCCCCGGGTGGGCGAACGCCTGGGCGGGCAGCTCGAGCTTCGGGCTGGCCGCGTGGGCAAGCTCCACGTTGTAGAGTAGAGGCATTATGGGGTGGTAAAACGGTGTAGTGGTGACCTCGATTTGTCCGGACTCCTGCATGGACCGATAGAGCGGAACGACCTCCCTCACGATCTCGACGTGCTTGGCAAGCACGCGACGCTTGTCTTCCTCGGTGAACCCCTGGCCCTTCTCCACGAGCGCCTTCATCACGGGGTCGTTCTCCTTGAAATCCGGGTCGAGCCACGCGAGGTTGAACCAGACCTGGAGGTCTCTGTAGTCCTGTTCCGTAAACGCGTCGATTGCGCGCGCAATGCTCGCGTCGCTCACCGTCTCGCCGCGCTTCTGGAGGAGCTGCCAGTAGCGCGGGTATTTCTTGATGATCCTGTCCCAGTTGGCGTCGAAGAACCACCTGAGGAGAAACTCCTTGTCTTCGCGGGCAAGATCCGAGGCTGGTTTCTCGGCGACGATGTGCCTTGTGTCTTTCACGCCTGCGGCACACTCGTCGAGCTGGAAGATGAGGGACGGAACCAGATTGAACGTACAGTGGACATTGGGGTAATCCTTGAGGATGGACGCCATATCGTAGTAGTCCTTGACCGCATGCATCCTCACCCATGGCAACATGTACTTGCCTGTCGCGGGGTTTTTGTAGAAAGGCTGGTGATTGTGCCAGATAAGGGCCACGTAAAGAGGTTCCTCCGCGCCCAGTGCCTGGCTGGGGAAATACCCCAGCACCCCCACGACAAACGCCAAGACGACCACGCCTACCAGGATCCGGTGCTGTCTCACGAGAATTCGCCCTCCCTCTTCGTTCGGTCTCTTCCGGGGTATGTGCGTCTCTGTGAACGCGCGCGTCTCCGGGATGCACGAATGCGGAATAGCGTCACATCGGGGCCAGGTCCACGTTCCAGGGAGATGACCGCATCGGGCGCACTATAACGTTGTAGCATACCAGTAGAATTGTACTCTTAACAGGCATGCCCTGTCAAGCCTCAATCCACCTTATCTGGGCACCTGCTCCAAAGATGGCACCAATGGCCCAGCCGACCGACTGACAGCATGCGCTGGCGGTGGCCGCACGGCCGCCCTACGGCAACGAGCCGGTCCGGACGATATCGCAATAGAGCCTTGCGCTCGGGCGGATGCTCCTCGCCTGAGTCTTGTAGTCGACTCCCACCAGCCCGAACCTCGGCGCAAACCCCTCTTTCCACTCGAAGTTGTCTATGAGCGACCAGTGGAGGTACCCGCACACGTCCACCCCATCGGCGATGGCCCGCGCCACCTCGCGAAGGTGCGCGACGATGAAGCGTTCCCGCTGCCTGTCGTCGGTGGTCGCGATGCCGTTCTCGGTTATGTAAACGGGGAGCCTGTACCCCTTGACACTCATAAGGATACGATAGATGCCTTCCGGGTACACCTCCCACCCGAGGCTGTTCTTTTCCGCGTCTTCCTTCACCGACAGGTCCATGAAGAGCATCTGCGGCTTTCGCAGGGAAAACGCAGCAAGGCTTCGCGAGTAGTAGTTGACGCCGATGAAGTCCTGGGTGCCAGCGAGCCTCGGGTCGGTCTCCCGCGATACCACTGGGAACGCCATGACTCCGGTGGCGATGGCGTCCAGGAAGGACCTGTTGAATATGTGGTCGAGCTTCTTCGCAACCATCCTGTCGAGGCTGCTTGCGGGGTTCTTCGGGTCGAAGACCATCATATTCTTGGCGATGCCCACCATCGGACGCTCGCCTCGTGCCCCGAGCACCTCGTGGATGGCATGGTATGCGCGGCCGTGGGCCTTCGCAAGGTTCTTCGCCACGCGAAACGCAAGCACGATGGACTTCTTCTCAGGCGGCCACAGGCCGAAGAGAAATCCATGCGTGGCGTACACCATCGGCTCGTTGATGGTGATCCAGAAGTCCACGACGTCCCCTAGCTGCTCCGCCACGTGGCGGGAGTATCTCTCGAACAGCCCCACGACCTCCGGGCACGCCCAGCCGCCCTTTGCCGCGAGCCACCTGGGGTTCGTGAAGTGGTGCAGGGTCACCATGGTCGCCATACCGAAGGACTTCGACGTGCCCAGGACGTCGCGGTAATGCTCGATGGCGCCCCGGTCGAAGCGGCCCTCGGCCGGCTCTATCCTGCTCCACTCCACCGACAGCCGGTGGGCATTGTGCCCGAGGTCGCGTGCCATGGCAAAGTCCTGCCGGTACCTGTTGTACTGGTCGCACGCGTCGCCCGACTTATCGCCGTGTGCGACCCTGCCAGGCAATTGCTCCCAGTCCCACCAGTCGTTGTTGACGTTGTTCCCCTCGACCTGGTGAGACGATGTGGCGGCGCCCCAGAGGAAGCCCTCGGAGAATAGCCGGTGGCCATCACTTGCACCCATGTCGCCTTACACCCTCCCTCTCCCCGGCTACGTCAGCACCGGCAGCCCTATCATCGCTCCAGCCGTAAACCAGAAACGCTCTCCAACCACATCAGCTTGTCATCTTCGATAGTAGCGTCCCCGGGCCGCCGCGCGTCCAGGAGCACCGCCCCGGAAATGGAGCGTGCGCGCCTGCGCAGATGCAGGCGCAGGCGCGGCTGTCGCCGCGCCGTCGCGCCCGCTTCCTGCGAAGGGATCAGTCGCACGTGGCGCCCGCACGTGGCATGGACCACTCCACTATTTGACAACGATCCTGCCTTCGACCTCCGGTGCGATCCTGCCCGCGCTCTTTACGTAGTTCGCCATCACGTCGCGCAGAAGCTCGCCGGAAGAGAAGACCACCTTCGCGCCCTTCAGCATCTCGTAGCCGTCGCCGCCGGCGGCCATGAAGTCGTTGGTGGCCACTTTGTAGAGCCTCTTCGGATCAAGGGGCGCACCATGCACCGTCGCGGCCGTTACGCGCTCGCCCGCCGCCCCGGACGGGTCGAACTCGAACGTAAGGCCCGAGACCTGCAAGAACGCGCCAAGCTCCTTGGGGTAAGCGCTCACGGACCGCTCCAACGCGGCCTTGATGTCGGCCCCGCTGACCTCGAGCACCACGAGGGTGTTGTCGAACGGTAGTGTCGTAAAGATCTCTCCGACGGTGATGGGTCCCTTGTCTATGGAGGCGCGGATGCCGCCGCCGTTCGTGAGGGCGATGTCAGCCTGCCCGGCCTCGCGCATCATGTCGGCGATGAGGTTGCCGAGGTTTGTCTCACGCGTGCGCACGTTGGCCCGCTCGCCGTCGAGCGCCACCAGGGACTCGCCCACCGCCACGGAGAGCTTCTCGTCGAGTTCCTTCTTGTAGGTGGCGACGATACCGCTCACTTCGGCGTTGTCAGCCACTCCGGCAGCCACGGGGACAAGCTCTCCGGAGAACTCGGCGACCTTGCCGCCATCCACCGTGATATCGAGCCTTCCGAGGTCCTTCGCATACTCGCCGGCCGAGACTATGATGGTGCCGTCGACCTTCTCGGGCTTCTCGATCCTCGTATGGCTGTGCCCGCCCACGATGACGTCGATCCCGGGCACCGCGGCGGCGAGCCTCTTGTCGTCTTCATATCCGATATGCGTGAGAGCGATCACGAGGTCGACCTTCTCCTGCTCGCGCAGGAACGGCACCATCCAACTCGCCACCCTGATGGGATCCACGAACTCGAGGCCGACCACGTTCTTGGGGTGGGTGGACGTATAGGTGTCCAGCGGAGAAAGGCCGAAGATGCCGACGCGGACGCCGCCTACCGGCAGGATGACGACCCCCGGAAGGAGCGCCTGACCGCCGTCCACCTTGACGGTGTTGGCCGACAGGAACGGAAAGTCGGCTTCCGCTGCCCGTTCGAGGAGCACCGGCTGGCCGTAGTTGAACTCGTGGTTGCCCACGGCCATGGCCTGGATGCCGACGGCCTCCATGGCCTCGATCATGGACTTCCCGTTGAACAGGTTCACGATGTTCGTGCCGTGGATGGAGTCCCCGGCGTTGAGGATGAGGATGTTCTTGCCTTCCTTTGCGAGGATGTCGTCCACGAGAGTCGCGAGCTTGGTCATGCCGGCGGCAGGCTGGTCTGCCCCCGACGCCTTGAAGGCCTCGAGCCTGCCGTGGACGTCGTTGGTATAGAGGATGACGATACGGCCGCTCGCGGACGACGCGGCCACCGCAGGCAGGACGCACATCGCCGAAAGCACGAGCACGAGTACCCCTACGCCCAGAAGCCTCCTGGAACGCAATGAGAACGGATACATCAGCACCCCTCCTGTGCAAGTATTAGGAAACTCCCCCTGCGGATAATTCTCCGCCGGGGTGGTTTCCCCTGCCGGGCGGGTGTGCGAACTTTGTGTTACGGATCTGGAGCGAATCTCTGGCGGGATACGGAGGGATGCAGGGATGCAGAGAAAAGATGGTCGGGGCGAGAGGATTTGAACCTCCGACCTCCTGCGCCCAAGGCAGGCGCGCTGACCAAGCTGCGCTACGCCCCGAATTCAAGACGCGATGCTCTTCTCAGGTCCCCATTCTACCGCAAACCCCGTGGAAAGTCAAAACCCCGCCGGGCCTCGGCCCGCTCGGCCCGGGCTTTGGGCCTCACCGTGGCTCCCTCTCCTTCCTCTCCCCGGGTTCAGGCCGCGCCTTCGGGCCTTCGTGGGTCCGGCTCTCCGGTGTCGGGGTCAGTAAGCAACTCGCGGATGGCCGGGATCGCCGCGCGTAAGGCTCTCGCCCTGTGGCTGATGGAGTTCTTCACCCCCGGGCCGAGCTCCGCGAACGTGCTATCGTACCCATCGGGAACGAACACCGGGTCGTACCCAAACCCGTCAGAGCCGCGTGGCTCACGGATGATGCGACCCTCGCACTTGCCCTCGGCGCATCGCACCCGGCCCTTTGGCGTCGCCACCGCCACGGCACACCGAAAACGCGCGGTCCGCTCGTGGTCTGGCACGCCTGCCAGAAGCGAGAGCAGCTTCTCATAGTTGGTCCTATCGCGCGAGGCCCCGCGTGGGAGGTCCTCCCCTGCGAACCTCGCCGACCTCACTCCCGGGGCGCCGCAGAGGGCGTCAACCTCGAGCCCCGAGTCGTCGGCGAGCGCCACCTCGCCCGTGGCCCTCGCCGCGGCGACAGCCTTCTTCGTCGCGTTTTCCTCGAACGTTTCGCCGTCCTCCGCGACGTCAGCAAGGCCGGGAAAGTCGGCGCACGAGAGCACTTCGACGCCGGCGAACCCGCCGTCGAACCCGCTCGCCCGCATGATATCTAGCATCTCAGCTACTTTGCCGGGATTCCGCGTGGCAAGCACGAGCCTGGGCATGGCACTAACCCAGCTTCGAGGCGAGGTCGCCGAGGGCCTCTTTCTGGATGGCGATGAGCTTATCGATGCCATCCGAGGCCAGCCTCAGCATCTTGTCCAGATCCGAGGTGGAGAACGGGCTGCCTTCCGCGGTCCCCTGGACCTCCACCAGCTTGCCGCCGCCCGTCATCACAACGTTCATGTCAACGCCGGCACGGGAGTCCTCGTCAAAGGACAGGTCCAGCACGAGCTCGCCGTCGACGATGCCGACGCTTGTAGCGGCTATGAAGTCCTTGACGGGGAGGCGGCCGGGGAGCGACCTCGCTCCGACCTGGTTGTGAGTGCCTGCAGCATTGGATTCGATATGCGAAAGCGCGTCCACGAGGGCGACGAAAGACCCGGTGATGGCGGCGGTACGCGTGCCGCCGTCCGCCTGGATCACGTCGCAGTCGATCCATACCGTACGCTCCCCGATGGCCTCGAGGTCGACCACGGCTCTGAGCGCTCGCCCTATCAGCCTCTGGATTTCGTAAGTTCGGCCGGACCGGCCCTTGGCCGCTTCGCGCGGGTTCCGCTCGCTGGTCGCACGCGGCAGCATCCCGTATTCCGCAGTAACCCAGCCCTTGCCATACCCCTTCAGGAACTGGGGAACCCGGTCCTCGACGGTGGCCGTGCACACCACTCGCGTGTCGCCGACCTCTATCAGCACCGATCCCTCGGCGTACTTCATGTAGCCTCTTGTGATCTCGACCGGACGGATCTCACCGTTTGCCCTACCGTCTCTCCTCGGCACATCGCGACCTCCTCTTTGGCCCCACCTTTCGCTACCCTTGCCCCGCTGCTCCCGCTCTGCTCTCGCTCTGCTCTAGCGACCTTGCGCCTGGTGTCACCTGTGGCCTCGAGCGAGGGTATCTACCAGGCTGACCCTGGTGACCCGCTGTAACGGGCTCCCAAGTAGTTTCTCCGCGGCATGCGCAAATCCTTCAGGCTCACCGCTCACTGTGAACTCGTCGGGGCCCGTCCTGGCGGGGCTTGCAAGGTCGAGGCGATCGAGGAGGTCAGACACAGCCTCCACGGTCTCCCCGGCGGGGTCCACGATGGCAACGTCCGGGCCGACGATCTGCTTGATCTCGTCCTCAAAGTACGGGTAGTGAGTGCAGCCGAGCACCAGCGTATCGATGCCGCGATCCAGGAGGGGGGCGAGGTAGGCACGCAGGGCCTCCCCGGCCTCGCGCGAGTGAGCCTGTCCCGCCTCCACCAGCGGAACCAGCAACGGACACCCCTGGGAGAGCACCTCTGCCCCCGGCATGAGTTCCTTTATCGCACGCTCGTAGGCGCCGCTGCGGGCCGTCCCTTCGGTAGCGATGACGCCGACCCTTCCGGTGCGCGTCGCCTTCACCGCGGCGCGCGCGCCAGGCCGCAGCACGCCCACGAGGGGCAGGTCGAACTCACGCTCGACCTTGTCCAGAGCGAGGGCTGAGGTTGTGTTGCACGCAACGATGATGAGCTTGACCCGGCACGCTTGAAGGTAGGATATGATCTGCCTCGCGAAGCCCTCGATTTCGGAGGCGGGCCTGCCGCCGTAAGGCACCCTCGCGGTATCGCCGAAGTACAGGATCCGCTCGTTCGGAAGCCGGCGCCATACCTTGCGCACCACGGTGAGCCCCCCGACGCCGGAGTCGAATATCCCTATCTGCCTGCCATCCACCGGATTCGCCTCCCACACCCACACACAATGCTGCGATGCTTATAATGCTGCGATGCTTATTATATGCATCCGGCGGGGCTCATCGCAACACTCGCATCCAGGCCGCGGACGCACCGGGCAACGAGCGCCAGCCTCGAGGCCAAGCACCTCGGGTCAGAAGGTCAGGAAGGTGTCGGAACGCGCGTGCGGATGCGAGCGCGGGTGGAAGGTCTTCAGCCACCTGCCAGGTGTGGTCTGACCGACAATCATCCACCTCGTTCGATGAGAGTGACCGGGTTGATGTGAACAGCCCATACGTGCGCATGCTGGCGAGGCTCTGTGAGGAATATGCAGCCAGTTCCGGGAGAATGCGCGCTCGTGAGGGGAGAAGAGCAGGTAGGGATTCATCTCCCTCCGGCGTCGGACGGGGATTCCACGTTGGAGCCCCTGCGGCGAATCTCCACGCGGTAGCCTGACGAAAGCACGGTCTCGGCTATCCTCGTGATAAGCCGCACCTGCTCGGGTGAGGCTCCGGCTACGAGAGTCAGGAGGTCTTCGACAGGGGAATCGGCGTCATCGGCATCGGTGGATTTCACCAGGAGCGCCGGGTCAACCTGGAGGGCTCTTGCGATCGCATCGAGGGTCTTGACAGACGGGGTCCTCTGCCCCCGTTCGATCTGGCCGATGTAGCTGGCGTGCAGGCCGGTGAGTTCTCCGAGATCTTCCTGAGTGATGCGTCTCATGCGCCTAAGCCGCTTGATGCGACGGCCTGTGTGCTCGAAACTCCCATCCAACCCGCTCACCTCGTACATCATATTACCGGCCTGTCCGGATGAAGTGAAGAAGCGTGCAGCGTACGGGCTGGATGCATATCTACGCTGCTTGCGCGCATACAACCCGCCATCCACCATGGGGAGGGGGACGCCGGGCGCCCTCTCGCCCACGAACTACGGCGGTCCTGTCCCACCGGCCGGACTATTGGGTCGGTCGCCCCCTCCGGACCGAAAACGCCCAAGGGTCGCGGCACCAAGCCAGGACCGTGCGCGCCGCAAGCGCACAGATCAGACCGGGACGCGTAGCTGTACTGCGCCGGTACGGGTGACAGGAGTAGCGGCTGCCCCGGTGCCATCGCGAGCGCCAGCACCGGTACCGGCATCAGGTGCAGGAGCCGGAGCGGGAGCGGGAGCAGGATCAGCGGTGACGGTGGCGGTGGCGACGCCGGCGGTGGTGACGGTGTTGGCGACGGCGGGGGCGAGGGTGCCGGCATCCACATCAGCGCCGGCACCGGCATCATCGGCAGGGCCGACACCCGCCAGATGCAAAGCTGCTGCCCCGCACGGCCGCTCGACATGTCTTGACGGGATCGTCTGATCGGTCGTCACTCTGCCTCTGCTTCTGCCTCTGCCTGTTCCCCGGGTTCCCCCGGGGTCTCCGCTCCCCGGGTCTCGCCGTCGTCTTGCTGCTGCTCCCTGCCGGCCTCGTGGGATACACCGGGCTTGTCGGGCCGTGGGGCCTCCGCTATCAAGATGAGCCTGCCGGGGTAGATCTCGTCCGGGTGTCGCAACCCGTTCTGGGCGACGAGAGCCTCCATGGACACCCTGTGACGCTGGGCGATGTCCCACAGGGTCTCTCCGCTCTGGACCACGCAAAACGTCTTGCCTGCGGTGTCGGATGTCTCGACGGTGAGCTCGAGCCCCGGGTAGATGTGGTCCGGGTGCGCGAGATCGTTGAGCCTCACCGTGGCTTCAAAGGCGCCGCCGAATCGCTGGCAGATGTCCCACAGTGTGTCTCCTCGTCGAACAGTGTAGACGATCATCGGTCACACACCTCCTGACGGTTTTCGGTGCCTGTACTTGTTCGCTAGATCATATTGCGACCGCCCCAGCGGTATTCCCACAGCATGGCAACAGGCGCATCTCCATCTCGCCGTGCTTCCAACGCGCCCCCGACGGAGCGCCGTTGCGCTATTGCGGCCCCGGGCTGCTACCTGGGATTTGTGTGCTCCCGGGGCAGGTATTCAGGTGGAGGAAGAGGAAATTGTTGAACGAAGTCGAAAGAACATCTGAGTAGATCGCCACGAATTCGCGCCACTTTTCAGTGCGCAAGTCCTGTCCAGGGTTGCCGGTGTCGTCCACCGGGGGCGGCGCGTGCGGTGAGACATGTTCGAATTCGGCGTCCAAGGCTGGCCACATTCCAGGCGCCCCGCCCTGGCAAGCACCGCGAGCCCCGACACCGTCAGGAGAAGTGGCGTAAACTCATGGCGCCATACTTGGTAGCAGTGGAACGTCTGGAGGCAGAGAGGTGGGACCCGAAGGCCACATCAAGGAGACCTGGCTATTCCTCATAATCTTCTTTGTGGCGGCGGTCGTAGCCCCCCCGCCGGCGCGTGCGGCGTGCACGGGCGCGGCCGTGGGCGCCGGCACGCATGCAAACGCAGAGGCGGCGAGCGTCGCCACGACCGCAGTAGCAGGCCCAGTCGAAGGCGCAGGCGCAAGTCCCGGCGCAGGTCGTGGTGCGGCCGCCGGCGCAGGTCTCGATGCAGGCGCGGGTGTAGCAGGCGCACCAGCGTCGCCGTCCACCGGTGGCGCGGACGGGCCGGCACGCGTCGTCGGAGTGAGTTACGCCGAGGTCGACGGGCGCGGCACCGTGACCGTGTCGCTCGCAGGCCCAGGCAAGGCCACCTGGGAGTCCTTCGTCCTGAAGGACCCGTTGAGGCTCGTCGTGGATATCGAGGGCGCCGTGCTTCCTTCTCGCCCCGAGCCAGTTCCGATCGGCGACGGCATCATCGACCGGGTGAGGATCGCCCAGTTCAACCCGAGCGTGGTGCGCCTGGTCATCGATCTCCGTCGGGACGCGGCATACACCATAAGCCGGCCTGATGAAGACCCTCACGAGATCGCGGTCGCGTTTCCCCGGCGAGTGACCGGGATAGAGTTTCATGAGGTGGACGGCCGCGCTGAGGCGGTCATCAGGGGCACAGGCAAGCTCGAGTACAAGACCTCCATCCTTATCAGCCCACCCAGGATCGTCGTTGATCTCGCAGGGGCCGTCCTCGTCGGCGATACCACCCCAATGCCCGTGTCCCACGCAATAGCGCGCCAGATCCGGGCGAGCCAGCACTCGCCGGACACCGTGCGTGTGGTCGTGGACCTCGCCAGGGAGACGACATACTCTGTGTCCACGTCGTCGGACAGGCCCGGGCAAGTGGTGGTGGACTTCGGCCACCGTATCCTGGGCGCGGCGTTCGCCACGGGCCTCAAGTCCACACGCGTGAGCGTGAAGTCGACCGGCCTGCCGGAGGTCAAAATCGCGCGCCTTGTTGATCCCCACAGACTCGTCATGGACTTCGAGGACTCCGTGCTCGACTCGCCCGATTGCACCATTGAAGTCGGGGACGGCACCGTCGACAGGATACGTCTTGCCCAGTTCGGCCCGATGACGGTGAGGGTCGTGGTGGACCTCCCTTACTACGTCGGCCACTCCGAGGCACCGGGAGGGGGAGGACACGCGCTCGGCGGCGGCCCGTGGAGCGAGACCGCCGTCGAAATCAGAAGGTCCCCACTCTACAAGAAAACCGTAGTGATAGACCCCGGGCACGGCGGCAGCGACCCCGGAGCCATCGGCTCCACGGGGTTGCGGGAAAAGGACGTAACCCTGGACATCTCCAGGCTCGTCGTCGCCAGGCTGCGCGAGGCCGGGGCAAAGGCGGTGCTCACGCGCAGCGACGACGTGAGCCTGTTCCTGCCGGAGCGAGTGAAGGTCGCGGTCGACGCGCGCGCCGACGCCCTCGTGAGCGTGCACGCCAACGCCGGCAAAACGGACGGACCCTCAGGCACCGAGACGCTCTTTTGCACGAACGTGCCCATGAGCCAGCGGCTGGCTGAGCACGTGCAGGCGAGCCTCGTGAAGGAAATCGGCCTTCCGGACCGTGGCATACGTGAAAGGCCTGACCTCTACGTGATCAGGGAGGCGAAGATGCCCTCGTGCCTTGTGGAAGTGTTGTTCATGTCGAACGTTGCCGAGGAAGTGCTCCTCATCGACCCTGTCTTCCGCGATAAGGCTGCGCGCGGCATCGTGGACGGCATTTGGAGCTATTTTGAGTGGCGCCTGGAAGCCGAGGCAGAAGGGACGAAAGCCGGACCCGGAGCGGAGGCCGGCGGCGGCGCCGGGACGGCCACTGACGCCGCTCCTTCGGCCCAGGTCAAGGCCGGGGATCAGGCTGTGACTGGCCATGGGGGCGGCGCTGGAACCGGTGTCGGTCCCGGGCCCGAGGCTGGGACGTCCCTTGCGACGGACGCCGCGACTGGAGCTGGAGGCGGAGCTGCAGATGGAACGGAAGCCGGAGCCGGAGATGCGACCGGAGGTGAGGCGCCTCACCTGTGACCCGGTCAGGAAAAGTCGCGCAGACTTATGGCACCATACTCAGCTCTCCCGGCCCCGCAGACCCGGCTCAAGCGCACGCGACCAGCTCGGAGTAGAGATCCCTCGTCCTCTGAGCGATGGAGTCCCAGCTGAAGTTCGCCTCGACACGCCTTCGACCGGCCTTGCCGAAGGATCGGGCAAGCTCCGGGTTTGCTAGCAGCGTGTTGATGGCGCGAGCGAGCGCCTGGGGATCGCCCGGCGCAACAAGGAATCCCGTCTCGCCGTCCACCACGACCTCGAGTATGCCGCCCACCGCGGACGCCACCACCGGGGTCTCGCATGCCATGGCCTCGAGGTTGATTATTCCGAACGGCTCGTAGATGGACGGGCAGCAGAACACGCGGGCGTTCGTGTACATCTCAATAACCTTGCGCTTCGGCACCATCTCGCGGATGAGCACGACATTGGGCCTGCCGGCCGCGCGTTCCGCCACCTCGCGCTCGATTTCCTCGGTGTCAGGCGCACCGGCGCACACCACGACCTGGACGTCCGCCGGCAGGTAAGGGACGGCGTCCAGAAGGTGCACGATCCCCTTCTGCCTGCTCATCCTGCCGACAAAGAGCACGTACTTGTCGCCGATGCCGTACTCGCGGCGCGCTTCGTCGCCGTGGACGGGTTTGTACTCGTCCAGGTCGATACCGTTGTGGATCACCCGGATCCGATCCTCCGGGATGGTGTAGCACTTGAGGATGTCGTCCTTCATCCCTTTCGAGACCGCCACCACTCTATCGGACGCGAGCACCCCGGTGCGCTCCATCCAGCGGCTCAGCCTGTATGCCGGGCCAAGCTGCTCCTCCTTCCACGGACGAAGCGGCTCCAGGCTGTGGATGGTGGTGACGAGCGGCTTGCCGTACAGTTCTTTCGCGTAGAACCCCGCCATGAACGTATACCACGTGTGGCAGTGGACGACATCAGATGTCACGGCGTCTCTTGCCATCGCGAGGTCGGTCGAGAGTGGCGAGAGGGCTTTCGCCAGGCGCGCGTCACCGCCCGTGTTCATGAGTTCCCAGGGCCTATACGCCCGCACGGCTACGCCGCCCGGCCCGGGCCGCTGGTCTCCGAAGCACCTCACCTCCACGTTCATCATCTTGGCGAGCGCCCGCGACAGGTAGTCCACATGCACCCCGGCGCCACCATATACATTCGGCGGGTACTCGTTGGTCATCAACGTCACAGACAGCCGACTTTCCATCGTTTCCACCGGCCCCCTCACTGCTTGTAACTCGTCCATGGTGACCCCGTCGGCCACCACCGTAGCACGGAAACGCAGGCGCGCAAGCCACTTCCTAAGTAGATCGCCACAAGCTCGCGCTACTTCTCAGCGGATGAGCCCTGTCCAGGGCTGCAGGTGTTGCCCTCCGGGGACGGCGCGTGCGGTGAGATGCGTTCGAATTGGGCGCTTGAGGCCAGCCGGATTCCAAGCGCCCCGCACCTCCTCTGCCCGGCTTCACGGCGATCCCACAAGGCCACGCAACTCCTCCATACAGTCCAGCACCCCCGCAAGGGGGATCTCCACCCATGTGGGACGGTTTCCCAGTTCGTATCTCACTTCATAGAGGGCCTTCTCCAGCTTCAGGCACGTGAGGAGAAGCCCGAAATCACTGTCATCCCCGGGCACGAGACCTCGGGCGTCGCGGCGCATCCTCCGGAGGTATCCCGCCAGGAACGCCCTCCCCGCCCGCCTGCCCCAGGCCCTCGCCCTCTCGCACGGATCCCCCGGGTCCGCCGCAGCCTCGCCGGCACCGCCGGCGCGCGTTCCGCCACCACCGCACTCCGCGCCCTCGTCGCGCAGGGCGAACGCAGCTGAGTAGGCCACGTAGTCGAACGACCTCTGCATGCCCGCAACATCGCGCAGGGGACTTGCCTTTCGTCGCCTCTCCTCCGTCGGGCGCAACGGCTCGCCCTCGAAGTCGATCATGACGAAGTCCCCACCGTCGCCCCCGCCACCGCCACCGCCGGTCTCGTCGTAGTCGCCGCTTTCCGCCTCCCCGGTCGCGGCCGTCCTCAGGAACTGACCGAGGTGCAGGTCGCCGTGGATACGGATCCGCCTGCCCAGGTCCCGCGAGGACGCAAGGCGGTGGCCGGCCCGCTTTACAAGCGCGAGAAGGTCCGCCTCGCGCCCTGCAACGTCGCGGATTCTCAGAACATGAGAAGGCTCATAGCGTTCCTGGGCCCGCCGTAGAGCCTCCATGGACTCGCCCACAGACGCGGCCAGGCCTTGCTCAAGGGCGACCACGTCATCAACCCCGAAATCCATGGGACGGAACGCCTCATCGCCGATGCCGGCGGATGCGCTGTGAAGGTCCGCGGTTATCTCACCGAGACGCGCCTGCCAAGCCTTCTCCGGGCCCGCGCCTCGCGCCTGGCCGCCCCGGACGAACGCTGAAGCGTCGGCAAAGGCAGTCCGCCATGCCTCCCCCTGGTTCGGCACGAATCTCTGCACAAGGAGGATCGGAAATGATCCACCCCTTCGAGCGCGATACACCGCATACCCGGTGGCAGTGGGCATGTGGCGGAAGCCCGCCTCCGTGAGGCTCACGCTCATCTCGAGGTCCGGGGACGGACCCCGGACCATCCTGCGGTAGACTTTTATCACCTGCCTCGAGTCGACGATGACGAGAGTGTTCGTGGAGGTGTCCGGCAGTTTCGTGGCGACGCAGGCCCCGGCGGGAACGCCAGCACCGACGCTGTGGAACTCGAACGTCCCCTCGCGCGCCGCGGCGCGCGCCCCGCTGCTTACCCCGTCCAGCGCCGCCCTAGCGAACAAAGCGGTGGCCGCAGCATCATACACCAGCCCTGTGCAGCCGGCCTCCTCTACCCTGAAGAGCGGATCTCCCTCCAGCCGCGCCCCTTCCCCCGCCACGACCAGGGGAACGTTGTACAGGTCAGAGCCGTCTCCCCTCGCGCCGTCGTGCGCTCCAAACCCGATCCGCAGCACTGCCAGCACGCAGCACAGGCCGTCTTCCTGCGCCAGAGGTGCGATATCAGTCACCCTGACCTCGCTGATGGGGACGTCCTTTCGCTGAAGCCATCTTGCGCCTGCAAGCCATTGCGGGGCCGCGCGTGCTACAACGCTGTAGAGCCCAGCTACAACACGGCCGAGACCTGGTTCTGTACACCTATCGGACACTACATCGTCCTCCATGCCGCCGCACCATCGTATATCCAAAGCAGTATGCCGCATCAACCCGGGTCTTCCGGCCCTCGCCCCACCGCTCCCCCTTGTGACGCTGCACCTAGACCGCGCCCACTTCCACCAGCTCGTACTCGCGCGTGCCGAGGCCGATCCGCTCGGCGTGCCTTAGCTGCACTGTCCAGTCCACCTCCGGATACAGGGCGGCAAGCTTGTCCGCGCTTTGCTCCGCATCAGAGATGGCCGATCCCGGAAGGGCGTGCGCATGGTTCACGAGATCGGCGGAAGCCGCATCGATCGCGACGGGGTCCTGCGACGCCAGGATACCGATGTTCGGCACGATGGGCGCATCGTTCCAGGCATAGCAGTCGCACTGGGGCGACACGTTCATCACGAAGTTCATGAATCCGCACTTGCCTTCCTTCGTCTTTACGACTCCCAGCGCGTACTCGGCCATTTTCTCCTGCAGGCTGCCCTCCTGGCCTTCTTCCCACTGTACCCTGATTGCCCTGTTGTTGCACGTGATGGTGCACTCCGCACAGCCGATGCACCGTTCCGGGTCTATACGCGCCTTCCTGTCCTCGCCCACGGAGAGCGCCCCGGCAGGGCACCACCTGACGCACCGCCCACACCCGGTGCACTTCTCCGCGCGCACGGCCGGCTTGAGGCCGGAGTGCTGTTCCTGCTTGCCCGTGCGGCTTGCGGACCCCATGCCCACGTTCTTGAGGGCGCCTCCGAAACCCGTGGCCTCGTGGCCCTTGAAGTGCGAGAGGGCTATCATGGCGTCCGCCTGGGCGATGGCCGCGCCTATGCGGACTTCCTTGAGGCGCACGCCCTCGATGGCCACCTTCATATGCTCGTGGCCGCCGAGCCCGTCGGCCACGATGAAGGGCGCCCCCACGGTCGCGTATGTAAAGCCGTTCTCCAGCGCCGAGACTGTGTGATCCACGGCGTTCGACCGCCTGCCCACATACAGCGTATTCGAGTCGGTGAGGAACGGCCGGGCACCGACAGCCTTCACCCTGTCGACGACCTTCCGCACCAGCGGCGGATGGATGTACGCAAGATTCCCCGGCTCACCCACGTGGAGCTTGATGGCGACGAGATCCTCCCTGGACAGGAACCTCGAGAAGCCCGCAGCGTCAAACAACATGCCCACCTTGTCCACCAGGGAAACGCCGCTCCGGGTGCGCATATTCGTAAAGTATACCTTACTGGCCACCTTGCTCCCCCTTCCGCGAAATCCAGCGGGAGCGGCCGGGACCGTGGGCCCGCGCCGCTCCCGGGTTCCCCACCGCGCATTGCCCGCAGAAGAGCGGGCCGGGACGACTGTCAGCATGCAGCAATAGTGTCTGGCTTCTTCCCGTACCTTACCCAGGCGAGCACCTGCTTTGCCCCAAGTAACACGCCCATGCCGAGCCCAAAGGTAAAGTACGCCCATGACTGCTCGTATATTCCGAGGAATACCGGGAGTGACGCGCAGCCGAACACGGAACTCGCATACTTGTGCCTGGTGAGCACGTACGAGGCGCCCCACAGCGCGAGCAGGTAGAACACGGAGGCCGCTGACAGCACGAGCAGGGTCCCGATGCATGTCGCAAGGCCTCCCCCTCCGTGGAACCCGAGCCAGACCGGCCAGTTGTGGCCGATAACCGCGATCAGGGCTGCCGCGAACGCCGCCCAGGGCAGCTCGGGCGCCGTGGCTCTCGCTATGAGTACGGCCACGATTCCCTTGCCGCAGTCGCCCAGCGCGGCGAGGAAGCCCGGAATGAAGCCCGCGGATTTCAGCGCGTTGGTCGTGCCGACGTTCCCCGATCCCACCGTCCTCAGGTCGATTCTCTTGAAGGCCCTTGCAGCCATGTAGGAAAATGGGATCGAGCCTATGACGTAACTCGACAGAGCGATGGCAAGCGCCTTCACCGTTTCGTCACCTCCGAGGCTGGCCCGCCCGGCATGAGTCGCTCTCCTGCTCATCACTTTTCGTCATTTGGCGTCGTTTTCCTGCTTTGGAGCGGCGGCCGCCCCCTTTTGCCCCTTGCATCACGGGCGTTCGAGAGTCACGCCGATCGCGTCCATCACGCTGGTCATCTTGTTGTACAGCGTGGACTTGTCGGACCCAGCGAACAGGAGCCCCACCGCACGCATATCCTCGTCAACTAGAACCGACCCCGAGTCGCCCCCGTCGGCCATGACCCCCGTCATGATCTGGTCCTTGAACGTCGCAGTGGTGTTGCCCGAGTACACCACGCTCACAGTGGTGTCGACAGACGTTATCTCACCGGTGGTCACCCCGGTGGTCCGCCCGCTCTTCCTCACCGCCATGCCCAGTTCAGGCTCGGCCGTTCCCAGCAAATCGCCGAGTTCGAGGATCCCGGGTTCAATGGATTCCGGGTTCAAGGGGCGGGCCAGCGCCGCGTCAACGGTGTTCACTGCCAGAGGGAAGTATGCCGTGACCATCTCCACCCGAGCCGGCGTGCCGGTGATGCGTAGCCAGTTGTTGAAGACCCTCTCCGCAACCCTGGACGCCATGCACGCAGGCACTCGCCCCGACATCCGGATAGGAACGAACCTTTCAAGGACGCCGATCTGGTCACGTTCGACGGTCCCTCCATCGGCCGCGCCAGGCTGGACGATGGGGTCGCCCACTTTGGCCCGGCCGTCGCGGCCCGAGGTGGCGTTGGCAAGCACGTGATTGCACGATAGGATGAGAGGCTCGCGGGTCCTTGTGTCCCACACGACCGCGCCCATTGTACCCGCCGTGACCTGGTAGTGCCCGATGCTCGCGCCTGGCCTTGCCGGCCGCATCCGCTCTTGCCTGCGAGTCCGCCTGGTCGGACCGGTCGTGCCGGTTGCCCCGTCGTCCATGCCTTCCGCACCGGTGTCGAGGAATCGTATCTCCCCGACCTCCACCACATCAGTGGGGACCCCACGTACCTCGGCGGGGACCGTCGCCTGGGTCCCGAGGACGGCTCCCGGGAACTTCTTCTTTACCAACACCACGATACACTCAGTGGAGCTACGGACGCCTGCCGTAGCCTTGTACCCGCGCCCGACGCCCACCACGTTCGGCAGGCCCATCAGCCTCCACCTCGCATCCTCGAGGACACGGGACATGTCGGCCATACTGGATCACCTCGTCATGCATCGGGATGCATCCGGACATGAAAACACGGGCCCAGCTCCCTTACGCGGACAGCCGCACACGCGCAACAGCCGCCCCGGCGTTCACAACGCCCGACCCCTGCTGGTCCGGGGAAAACCCTGACAGCTTCGTGGCTGTTCCGCACACGATCTCTCGCACGTCGTCCCTGGCGAGGCCAGGCGAGACTGAGAGAAGCAATGCGGCAACTCCTGTGACGTGAGGGCAGGCCATCGATGTGCCGGTCAAGCTCTTGTAGCCGCCGTTCCTGTAAGTCGAATAGATGTCTTCCCCCGGTGCGGCAATAGCCACCTGCCCGCCCGAATTGCTGAACGAGGCTATACGGTCGTCGCGCGTTGACGCCGCCACGGCAATGACGTTGGGATCGCGGGCAGGGTAGAGCACGCCGTCACGCCTGCCATCGTTGCCGGCCGCGGCGACCATGACAATGCCCGCCTGGGCCGCCTTCTCGATGGCCATGGTGAGAGCCTTGCTGGAATCGACAGTCCCGAAGCTCATGTTGATGATCTGCACGCGGTTTGCGATACACCATTCCATGCCCTGCACGATGTCGGACACCTGCCCCTGACCCCCTGAATCGAAAGCCTTCACGGCATAAAGCCTCGCCTCGGGGGCCACACCCACGACCCCGAAGTCGTCGTCGAGGGCCGCGATGGTGCCCGCCACGTGGGTGCCGTGGCCATTGTCGTCAACCACATTGGTGGTCTCGTTGATGCAGTCGAACCCGCCCGCGATGTTCGCCCTGATGTCGGGGTGGGCCATGTCTATGCCCGTGTCGAGCACGGCTACCCGCACACCTCTCCCGGTGGCGCTCCCCCATGCCTCCGGGGCCTTAACCCTCGTGATTCCCCACGGCATACTCTGCTTCCGGGGTCGGGGGCGCGGCCTGCGAACGAAGAAACAGGCGGTCGATACGGAAATGACGAGGTCGTCCTCAACCCACGCCACCTCGCCGGCGCGCGAAAGAAGGCTCATGGCCGTGGCTTCCTCCGGAAGCACGCAGGCCACTCCGTTGACGATCGGGAGCGATTTCCTGAGCCTCCCTCCACATTCCTCCACGATGGAGCGGACCCGGTCAGGGTCCACGCCAGGCTCGAACAGGATGATCTTTCGGACCGGCCGGGGCCCGGCGCGCTGGCGCGATCTGCGCGCGAGGGCGGCAAGTGCCATAATGTAGACGATGTAGGTCGGAAGCATGTGCCAGGTCCTCCTTCATGGCGAACTCCCGTGACGATAAATGATATTCCTGAACTCCAGGGGCGGTGAGTGGGGACGTCCTGCGCACCATTCACATCGCGCAGAAGGGCCTCGGCCGTGAAGGCCGAGGGCCCTTCTGCGAGGAGGCTGTGAGTTGGTAGCCAGATCATGCTCCCCAGGCGTAGCTCGCGGCGAGCGCCGTAGAGAACGCGACGAGCTGCGGTAGCAACAGAACGAACAGGAATATGATGAGCCACCAGTGTTCGAGTTGCTGTACCACCTTTTGCTCCTCCCCGTCTGCCTGACTTCACCCACCCGCCGCGCGCTACGCGTTCTTGCTCCATGGGAAGATCGGGAAGATGATCAGGAACATCGGGACGAGCAAGACGAAGAGCAGTATGATTATCCACCAGAACTCGATCTCCTGGGTCATACGAAGACCTCCTTTCCTGGTCTGTCATGGGGTCCGGCGCCGTCCGGGGGTAGACCGTCTCAAATCGGCCAACCCGAACGGACCGCCGGACACCTCCGTTGCCCTGCCTCCCCGCATGGAGGCCTTGACGAAATCAGGCCTTCTTGCTCCACGGGAAGATCGGGAAGATGATAATGAACATCGGAACCAGCAGGACGAAGAGCAGTATGATTATCCACCAGAACTCGATCTCCTGCGTCACCTGTCGTACCTCCCTTCATTTCCGTGCGCAGAGGCGCCTGAAGGACCCCTCGAAGTTCTGTCGTGCAGCCCCTTTGGCTACGGGTGACACCTCGGATGGCGCCTGCCTCGCTACTATAATATGGGGCGCTGCGCCGGTTTGCTCCTTGCTTTCTGCGCCACCGGCCGCCCCGTCACCGCTATCGGACCCTACGTTCAGGAATGCCACGCGCTGCGCTCCGTCTCTGCCAGCCGGTCCGGCGCGCGGTCGCGGTCCCCGGCAGGGTCCTAAGCACGGCGCCATGAGTCTGCGCCACTTCTCCCGACGGTATCCAGCTTCAGGCGCCAGGTTCGAACTGGGCACACCGCAGGTGCGCCGTGCCTGTCACTATAGCCGTCCCCACTGCCGGCGCCATCACCTCCCGTCCAGTGCCTGATCCGTCGGCAATCGCGGGTCGCTGCCGGATACGGGGGGCGGAGAAGGACCGGGCCGTGGAACGAAAAAGGCGAGGATCGCGGCTATCAAGAAGAATATGCTACCCAGAAGGTCGAGCACGTCGATGATCCTGTCCAGGCTCGTCTGCTCAGCGATCTTCCCCCGTAGTCTGCCGAAGAGCATCTCATGGTCACCCCCCTCAAAGGCGACCGCCTCCCGGGGTGCCCCACCCCGGTTGCCTGCTTTGAGTGAAAACCCCAGGGATTCCGCGGCATCTACGGGCGCGGTCGGCACCAGGTCCGGTGCGTGCGGCCTGCACGATCACGTGAAACCGCAGAAGATGCCCGACGGCCCATAGGCCGCAGGACTCCCTCGTCTGGCGCCTAACCCTGGTGTTCGCCGGGTGAGGTATCCTGGCCATCCTTGGTCGAGGTGGACGATAGTGCCCCCAAGATCTCCTTCGGCACGTTCCCCGGACCCATGTCGGCAGCCACCTGGAGTACGACGCCGAGAAGCTGGCGTCTGGTCTCCTCGGGCATAGACGCGAGGAAGCTCTCGGCGATCTTCACGAGTTGTGTCGGGTCAAAGAGCTGGGAATCGCCGTATCCGAGCCCCCCGAGAAGTCCCTTGATCCGGTCCGGGTTATCCAGGGAGACTCCCATGTCATGCAAGATCCCCGCGATAGCCCCCCCTTCGTTATGTTCCAGCGTCTTACGGATTTCGGAAGCGAGTTCGTCCATTCCGCCTGTCATGTACGTGATACCCCACCTTCCCGGTGCTGGTCCGCCGGCCTGCACCGAATGAGTCGTGCAGGGACGCTGCCCTGTGTTGATAGATTCTATTCATACGGACGCACCTTGGTGAGGGTACGGCCGCATCTTCCAAGCGCCTGCGGCTTCGCACACACTCCAGGGGGAGGCTCATATAATGTAGTGCCGACTGACAACGCGACTCCCAGGGCGCATGTAGGCAGCGGGGTGGTTTTCCATGGAGGTTCAGGATACGAGGGATTCCCGTCGAGAAATGCAGATGCTGCAGGAAGCGGTAGCGCAGCAAAACCAGGTGCTGCAACGACTCGAACGGAGTCTTCGGCGACTCGAGGAGTCATACGAAAAGGTCTCATCCAGGCTTGATGCCGTCGAATCCTCCCGTGCACCGGGCGGCGAGGAGACGGCATCAGCGGCGGCCCCGGTTGAGAGAGGGGCCGAGAGAGGACGTCTTGCCGCGTCTGGAGGCTTCATGAGGGCCGCCGTCCAGAACAGGGAGACGGCGCGCGGGGCTCACCAGCACCGTCAAGACGGCCCGGCAGTCGAGCGGACCCCGGGTGGGAACGCCCCGGCCGGAAACGGGGATGACGCTCCCGGCGACGAGGCGAGGCCCAGCGACATCGGAAAGGAGACAGCGCCGGCGTCGCGTCCAAACCTGATCTCTCGTGCGAAAGTGGTGCTCCGCGGGGCCATCGCGGACGGCAGCGTGAACGGCACGCTCGACAAGGTCCAGTCCTCTATCAAGCTGGCCGATGAGGCAGCAGGGGCGCTCGCGCAGATCAGCGCCATGGTCAAGGCATCGCTGGCTGAAAGTGCTGGAGTCCGGGAGGCTGGGTCGCTGCCCATCCCTGGCGGCTCTCTGACGCTCCTCCTCGAGCTCGCGAAGACGCCGCAGTTCCAGAGGTTCGTTGCAGGCATGCTCACTCAGTTCCTCAAGGACGCGGACCCGGACACGGCAATGCCTATCGATTAGCCACCCGGGACCGGGGGGCGCGAGGCGTCCGACTTCGAAGGGAGGTATCCTAGATGACCCAGGAGTTCTTTACGATAATATGGATAGTCCTTATCCTCGTCATCATCTTCATACCCATCATGTTCCTGTTCTTCTTCATCCCGCTTGGCTCGAAGGCAAGCTGATGCGGAAGAGCAGCGCCACCGCCACGTCATGACCGAGGGGTGGGCGCCCTACCGGCGGCCCACCCCTCGGTCGCGCTCCTGCCGAGCAGCCAGTGTCCTGGACCCGAAAGCCTGCCGAGTGTGACTCCAGAGCCGGCCGACCGACGCGGACCAGTGAGCTGCACGCCCGGCAGGTCCCACAGTCGGCCGTCCTCATCCCAACGCTTTCGCTACCAGGCTCGCGATCTCGGCGACGCTGTCTGCGACAGGCACCCCCGCCTCACGGAACGCCTTTACCTTCGACTCCGCGGTTCCCGTGTTGCCCGAGACTATTGCGCCCGCGTGTCCCATACGTTTCCCTGGCGGAGCAGTGCGGCCCGACACGAATGCGATGACCGGCCTCGTCACGTTGGCGCGGATGAACGCCGCGGCGTCTTCCTCATCCTGACCGCCGATCTCGCCGATGAGCACCACGGCCCTGGTATCAGAGTCGCGTTCGAACTCGGCCAGGCAATCCACGAAACTGGTCCCGATTATCGGGTCGCCCCCGACTCCCACGCAGGTGGACTGGCCGATTCCCCTCGACGTGAGGAGGTTCACCACCTCGTAGGTAAGGGTCCCGCTCCTCGATACAAGGCCCACAGGTCCGGGAGTGAAGATGCGCCCGGGCATGATGCCGACCAAGGCCTTGCCACAGGTCACAAGCCCCGGGCAGTTCGGGCCGATGACCCGTCCCCTCCAGCCCCGCGCCTTTGCGGTGTCGAGAAGGTTCATCACGTCCAGCGTCGGGATGCCCTCGGTGATGCACACTATGGTCTCGATCCCCGCGGCGAGGGCTTCGGTCGCGGCGTCGGCCGCTGCCGAGGCCGGCACGAATATGCACGACGTATTGGCGCCCGTCTGCCTTACAGCCTCCGACACGGTGTCAAACACGGGAACGCCGTCGACATCGACGCCTCCCCGCCCGGGGGTGACTCCTGCGACTACATTCGTGCCGTATTCCCTCATGCGGCCGGCGTGAAACCGGCCTTCCCTGCCGGTGATCCCCTGCACCACGAGCCTGGTATCTTCGCCCACGAAGATGCCCATCACCTCACCCCTTCCGACGCAAGCGCCACCGCCTGCCTCGCAGCATCCGCCATGCCCTCGGCGGCCACAACGGAAGTCTTGCGCAGGAGTGCCCTGCCTTCTTCTTCTTTGGTGCCTGCAAGCCTCACGACCATGGGCACGCGCACGTCCACCGACTCCGTAGCGGTGAGAAGCCCTGAGGCCACCTCATCGCACCTGGTGATGCCGCCGAAGACGTTGATGAGGATGGCTTTCACGCGGCTATCCATCAGGATGAGCTCAAGCGCATTCCTTACCACGTCAGCCCTGGCGCCGCCGCCGATGTCGAGAAAGTTCGCGGCCCGGCCGCCTTCCGAGCTGATGGCGTCGAGCGTCGCCATGACAAGCCCGGCCCCGTTCCCGATGACGCCGATGTCGCCGTCCAGCTTGACGTAGGTGAGGCCCCGCCTGTGGGCCTCGCGCTCGAGTTCATCATCGCTGTCCTCATCCGACAACGCACGATACTCGGGATGGCGCATGATGGCGTTGTCGTCGATGGTGATCTTGGCGTCGGCCGCGATCACGGTACCATCCTCGGAGAGCATGAGCGGGTTGATCTCGGCAAGAGACGCATCCTCCCGCACAAGGAGGCGGAAGAGACTGGCGAGATGGTTGCCCGCCCCACTTACCGCTCTCCGGTCGAACCCTGCTGCAAGCGCAAGCGACCTCGCCTGCCACGGCTCGAGACCTTCCCGGGGGCTCACCCAGACCCGGGCGATCTTCTCCGGCGACCGGGCTGCTACCTCCTCGATGTCCACCCCACCCTCGCTGCTCGCCATCACCACGATGGAGCGGCGGGCGCGGTCGACAGTCATGCCTGCGTAATACTCCCCCGCGGCCTTCACGGCCTCCTCCACGAGTACCCTCGTTACCGTGAGGCCCTTTATGCTCATCCCGAGGATGCGAGATGCCGCGACCCTCGCCTCTGCCGGGGTGGCCGCAACCGCAATACCGCCCGCCTTGCCTCTGCCCCCGACGTGCACCTGCGCCTTCACGGCCACCTGGCACCCGAGCCTCGTCGCGATCTCGCCCGCCTCATCGACGGTGCACGCGACCTCGCCGCGCGGGGTTCGGATCCCGTAGCGTCTCATTATCTCCTTCGCCTGGTATTCGTGGAGTTTCATGTCGCATCCGAAGCCTCCCTCGCCCGCTCCATCGCCTGTTGCATCGCCCGTTCCATCCCGAACCTGAACGCCTTGAGGTTCAGTTCCTCCGTTCCCTTCGGCACCCGCTCTCTCACAGCCCGCTCGGCTGCCTCCGGCGTCGCCAGGCTCGCAATCCCCACGAGCGCGCCGAGGGCCACCATGTTTGCGGTGACCTGCCTCCCTACCTCGTGCCTCGCGATGTCGGTGATCGGGAGGCGCACTACCCGGGCACCTGCCATGTCGGGCACAGATTTCACGTTTGTCTCGTCAACCACTACGAGCCCGCCGGGCTTCACCTGGGAGGCGTACCTGTCGCACGCCTCCTGTGACATCACCAGCACCACGTCGGCCACGCCGACCTTGGGGTAGTCGATGGCCTCATCGGCGATGATGACCTCGGCCCGGCTCGCTCCGCCGCGCGCCTCGGGGCCGTAAGACTGCGTCTCGATGACCTCGTGGCCGTCGCGGACGGCAGCCTCAGCGAGGATTATGCCCGCGAGGATCAGTCCCTGTCCCCCTGTGCCTGAGAGCCTGATCTCCTTATGCATCCCGCTCACCACCCTCTCCCCCCTGGGCCGCGTCGATGATGGCTGCGTACCGGCGTGTATACTCCGGCCTGGTCCTCGCGCCGAGCTCGCCTATCCTGAACTTCCCCACGAGATCCTCGGCGGGCATCCTAGCCGCACCGGCCACAGTCACCGCATGCTCCTTCTGCCATTTCAGCATCTCCACGGCGGACCTCATCTTGTTGCGTCTCCCGTAGTAGGTGGGGCACTGCGTAACGGCCTCCACGAACGAGAACCCGTCGGTGGCGATGGCCCTCGCTATGAGCTTCGAAAGGAGTATGGCGTGATACGCGGTGCCGCGGGCGACGTAGCTCGCCCCGGCCGCGTATACCAGGTCGCACAGGTCGAAGGGCTCCTCGATATTCCCGTACGGCGCCGTGCTCGCATAACTGCCCGTCGGGGTCATGGGCGAGTACTGGCCGTTCGTCATCCCATAGATGCTGTTGTTGAAGCACACGGTGGCGATGCCGATGTTGCGGCGCGCGGCGTGGATGAGATGGTTCCCGCCTATTGCGGCGGCGTCACCGTCGCCGGTGAGCACGATGACTTTCATCTCCGGCTTCACCATCTTGATACCGGTGGCGAAGGCTATGGCCCTGCCGTGTGTCGTATGGAGCGTGTTGAAGTCGAGGTACCCGGGCGCCCGTGAGGCACACCCTATCCCCGAGACCACGCACACCCGGTCCTTGTCGAGGCCCAGCGAGTCTATGGCCCGTAGCACGGCGCCGAGCACTATCCCGTGCCCACACCCCGCACACCATATGTGGGGCATCTTGTCCGTCCGCAGATAGTAGCTTACAGGCATCCCCATCGCTCACACCTCCCGTAGCCTTGCCAGGATCTCATCGGGCGTGATGGGCTCCGCATCCACGCGTGAAAGCCCCACGACCCTCGTCCGGCCGGCTGCCGCCCTCTCGACTTCCCGAACGAGCTGTCCCATGTTCATCTCCGGGACGACAATTGCGCACGCGCGCTCCGCCGCCTTTCGCACGTGCTCATCCGGGAACGGCCAAAGGGTCTTCGTTTTCATGAGACCCGCCTTCAGCCCCTGCGCCCGCGCGTCGCGCACGGCCCTGGACGCGGCCCTCGCCGTTATGCCGTAGGCGAACACCACCACCTCAGCATCGTCCACGAGCATCTCGTCCACAAAGGTAACGTGCGGCGCCGCCATCCTCATCTTGGCATCCAGGCGCCGCGAGAGCGCGTCGACCTGGATGCGTCTGGTGGTAGGGAAGCCCGTCTGGTCGTGGGTCAGCCCTGTGACATGGTAGCGGTATCCGGTGCCGTAGTCGGCCATGGGGGGCACGAGATCCTCGCCCGCAGCGTAGGGGAGATACTGTTCCGGGCTCACCTGGGGTCGCGGCCGCTCCGCGACCGCGATCTGCCTTACGTCTGGCACCGTGACCTTCTCCCGCATATGGGCCACGACCTCGTCCATGAGGAAGACGACCGGTATCCGCCAGCGCTCGGAGATGTTGAACGCCTCGATTATGAGCGTGAACGTCTCGGCCACCGACGACGGGCACAGCACCACGACAGGATGGTCACCGTGGGTTCCCCATCGCGCCTGCATCACGTCGCCCTGTGCGGGCGCGGTGGGCACGCCGGTGCTTGGGCCCACCCGCTGGACGTTCACGATAACGCACGGCACCTCGGTGTACGATGCGAACCCGATCCCCTCCTGTTTCAGCGAGAACCCCGGTCCGCTCGTGGCGGTCATGGCCTTCGCCCCTGCGAGCGATGCCCCGATAATCGCGGATATGCTGGCGATCTCATCCTCCATCTGGATGAACTTCCCGCCCACTTTCGGAAGAAGCAGCGCAAGCTCCTCCGCTATCTCGGTGGACGGCGTTATCGGGTAACCTGCGAAGAACCGCAGTCCTGCAGCCATAGCCCCCTCGGCACAGGCCTCGTTTCCCTGCATGAGCCTGGCGCCAGCCCTGCTAAGCATCAGAGACACCTCCCTGCCCCCGCGGAGACGTTCCTTTCCGGGCTGCCGGCGTTACCACGATGGCCAGGTCGGGGCATAGAACCTCACACAGCCCGCACCGTGTACATTTTTCAGGGTGCGCAGCCTGCGCCTTCCCCCCCTCCGGCCTTGTCAGGACCTCCTTCGGACAGAAGGCTACGCAGATGTCGCACCCCTTGCACCACTTCTGGTTGATCTCCACCGGGCTATCCGTCGGCCGACCCTCGATGGCCGGCCCTGCCTCAATGCTTCCAGGCATCGTCACCCGCCCCTTCCTTGCGCGATGCGCGTATTCTGTGCCGGGAAATGAACCTCGGACGACTCCCTCATCGCTACCTACGACTATGATACCATAGAGTCGGCCCCGGGCGTCGCCTGGCGGCGCGCATAGGACGGCAGGATCATCGGCGACACCCTGTCCTTCCCGATGCCCGCCTCATCGAGTTCCCCGTGGTAGCGCCTCACATGCTCGAGGGTGAGCCGACCAGGCTTCACTCTCCGCGCCCGCTCCGCCGCGGCTGCGCCGGCGCGCCTGCCGAAGACCACCACGTCGAGCAGGGAGTTCCCCATGAGACGGTTCCTCCCGTGAACACCGCCGGACGTCTCCCCCGCCACGAACAGGTTCTCAATGCATGTGCTCGTGTCGTCGGATATCTCCACGCCGCCGTTCTGGTAGTGCAGCGTGGGGTACACGAGGATCGGCTCCTTCCGCATGTCGATCCCGAACCGCTTGTACTGGCGGAACATGGCCGGAAGGGCCCTCTGGATCGTGCCATCGCCGTGGATGTGCTCTATCATGGGCGAGTCGAGCCACACGCCGTGCTGACCGGTCCCGGTGACCGAGCCCCTGCCCCGCTCCAGGCACTCGCGCAGGATTGCGCTGGATACAGCGTCCCTCGTTTCAAGTGGGTACACGAACTGCTCCCCGCCGACGTTCACGAGCTGCGCGCCGAGGCCGCGGACCTTCTCGGTGATGAGGAGGCCGACGATCTGCTCGGGATACGCCGCTCCCGTAGGATGGAACTGCGTCGCGTCGAGGAATATGAGGTTTGCGCCCATGCGGTACGCCATGACCAGGCCGTCGGCGGTGGCGCCGTAGTGGTTTGTGGTAGGAAACCCTGCGACGTGGAGCCTCCCGAACCCGCCTGTCGCCAGGATGACGGTCTTTGCCCGCACCACGAAGAGGTCCTTCGTCTCGAGGTTCATGAGGACAGCCCCAGTGCACCGCCCCTCGCCGTCGGATAGAAGCTCCACCGCGGGCGAGAACTCGATGACCGGGATCTGCCTGTTTCGTACCTCGTCCCGGAGCGTACGCATGATCTCGGCGCCGGAGTAATCGCGCGCAGCGTGCATGCGTTTTCGCGACGTGCCCCCGCCGTGCTGGGTGATCATGGTACCGTCGGGCTCCTTGTCGAACATGCACCCGAGGTCCTCAAGCCACTTTATCACGAGAGGCGCGTCATGGACGAGCGCTCTCACGAGATCGGGCTTGTTTGCGAACCCGCCGCCGCCGATGACGTCCAGGTAGTGGATCATCGGTGAGTCGTTGGCCTTGTCAGCGGCCTGGATGCCGCCCTGGGCCATCATGGTGTTGGCGTCGCCCAGCCGGAGCTTGGTGACCTGAAGGACGTCCGCCCCTGCTGCATGGGCCGTGAGGGACGCTGACGAGCCCGCTCCGCCGCCTCCCACCACGAGCACGTCCACGTCGTAGTCCACCCTGTCGAGAGGAAAGGTGTCAGGGTCGAGCCTGCTCCTGGCCTCGAGAACGTCCACGAGCTCGTGAGGCATCATCGCGCCCCGCGATGCCCCCACTTTCACCGGACGCATGGCATCCGGACGGAAGTCCGGGTGGAACTTTCGGAGCAGGTCCTGCTTCTCCGCGGGGCTCAGCCTCGGGTGCCTCTCCGCGTACCGCCTCTCGCGCGACGCCTCCACGAGGCGAATCGACTCCGTCATCTCAGGGGTGTAAGACACCTGTATCCCTCCTACTCCGGCTCGATGTCGCGCTCGTTGTAAAGCCTCTCGAGTTCGGCCCGGCCGAGCACGGTCATGTCGTCGAGGGCCTCGTCGAACTTGCCGTCGAGGATCTCCTGAACCCTCGTGGCGAGGTGTCGGGCTCCCGGCGCGATGTGCCTCGCGTGGAGCCTGCGGGCAAGGATCGCGATATTGTACTGGACGGTCTCCGCCGGGCAGCGGGCGGCGCACAGGCCGCACATCAGGCAGTCAAAGGACATGTCGGCCGCACGAGAGATGTCACCGCGCATGGCCGCGGCCATATAGTTCATGACGTCCAGGTCTTGCGGGCAGACCTTGGTGCATGTGTTACACCCAAGGCACCTCGACAGTTCCGGGTACATCTTGAGCATGTCTCCCAGGGTCGGGCGCATCTCCTCGATATCGTAGGTAGCCTTGTTCGCGGGGAAGACGGGTATCTGCGCAAGATACATCCCGTCCTCCACTATCGTCTGGCAGGCAAGCCCGACCTTTATCCTGTAGTCGCCCGGCATGCGGTACACTGTGCCGCATGCGCCGCAGAAGCCTCCACGGCACCCGCAGCCGCGGATGAACTGGTAGCCGGCGTACTCCATCGCCTTCATGATGGTGAGACCCTTCGGAACCTCGTACGCCTTCCCCATGATGAAGACTCTGACCATTTCCTGCGCCACGCAGATCACCTCCCGCCGGTGCCCCATGCCTACCTGGGCTCCAGCTCCTGCTCCCTGAAGGTCGAAAACGGCAGCTCATCGTCCAGGCTCGTGCCAGGGACATACCCGAAGACCTCCTGCGTGCGCCTGGAAGCCATCGCGAACAGACGGAAGAGCGGCAGGTGGGCCGGGCATGCCTGCTCGCACTGGCCGCATCCGACGCACGACAGGGACATGTGGTTCATCCTGGTAAGGTGGTAAAGCACGGTCTCAGAGGGCATCTTCAGCGCGCCCTTCCTGCCGGCCTTCCGCAGGAACTGTCCTGCCTCGTATTCGAAGGTATCGGTGTCGAATAGGCACTCCCTGCAATAGCACACCGGACACGCGACCCGGCAGTTGTGACAGCCCGTGCAGGCCGCAAGCTCCCTCGCGAACGCCTCGAGCCCAGATCCATCGGAGGTCCCGGAGACGTCTCGCCCCGTCGGACCTGATCCCGGAGACGCCGCCTTCCGCCGCGCATCTTCGATGAAAGCATCGTAAGCCCTTCGCCTCTCCTGGACGAGCGCCTGCACGGACGCTCTGCGTCTTCGCCCGGCGTCCTCGCCACTCGCGAGGCCAAGCTCCTCCACCACCGCGGCCACGGCCGGGTCGAGCCGCTCATGTACGGACACGACGACGTCGTCGGACTCGTCCAGGCCGATGAGCCCGAGCACCATGCCGGGGAGCGCGTCCTCGAGCGGGGCCGGGTTCAGGCAGACGCGGCACGCCTGTCTCGTCTCCAGGGCATCGACGTTCCCGCCCGCCTCCCTGTACAACACGGGATCGTACGTACCCGCGCAGTCCATGCTGATGGCGACTACGTTCTCGGGTGTCGCCTGTTTCAACTTGACAAGCTCCACAAGCGCCCGCGCCTCACACGGCCGGAGCAGCGCCGCCACCCTGCCCGAGGGCCGCTTGCGCACGATCTCCGACACCACGGTCGCCGCGCTCGAAGGCATGACAGGCGCGAGGGGCCGGCCTGCCCGCTCCACGAGGCGCGGGTCCTTCGCGAGAACGTGCGTTATCACGCCGGCTGTCGCCTCGACCGGGACCACGAGCCCGTCCACGGCCCCGACCTCCAGCAGCCTCGCGAGGAACCTCGAAAGCGCCCTTTCTCTCCCATCCTGTCCACCTGCGATCAGAAGGTCTTTCATGGCCACACCTCGATGCTGCGTGTCTTGGGTCGCGCTACGCGAGCCAGAGCGCTCGTGCGGGATTTGGCCCGAGCGCCTTCAGGGCGGCCGTCATGTCGCGCACGGTATGCGCGAAGAGCGCGCCCTCGCTTGCGCTGATGAACCGAAACCACACCCGGTCGCGTCCGATCCCGAACTCGTCGAGGATCGCCCCGAGAACCGCCAGGCGCCGCCTGGCCTTGTAGTTCCCGCTCACGTAGTGGCAGTCGCCGGGATGGCACCCCCCGACGAGGACGCCGTCTGCGCCGTCGAGGAGAGCTTTGAGGATGTACATCGGGTCCACCGACCCCGAACACATGACGCGGATGGGCCTCACGTTCGGCGGGTACTGCATCCTTGACACGCCCGCGAGGTCCGCGCCGGTATAGGTGCACCAGTTGCACAGGAACGCGACGATCCTCGGTTCGAACTCTTCGCCAGATCCCATGACCCGTCCTCCCCTGCACAGGAGTAAGCCCATAGACCGCCGCCGCTCTTCTGGGGCTCGCGGTGTTGCAATCCGCCGGCTAAGTGAGGGCTCGTCAGTCCATCCTTCTTTTCCACCGGCTGCCGGGTTGCCGGTGTTGCCCTCCGGGGACGGCGCGCTTGCGGCGCGCCTCGTTCGAATTTGGCGCGCAGGCTAGCCAAATTCTCGACGCCCCGTCGTGCAAGCACCGGCAACCTCTCCCGAAGTCGGGAGCCTTTCTGCACCCTCACTTAGGCCCCGGGGGGCAGCGCGCGTGCCCGCCACCGATTCAGCGGCACCAGCAACTCCGGCTCCCAGATAGCCGGGTCACCCGCTCACCCGAACGCCACATCCAGCACGGACATGACGCGCTCCGTCTCGAACCCGGCGTGCCAGGCCGCGCCCGAGGGACACGCCGCCTGGCAGGCCCCGCAGCCACGGCACAGGTATTCGTCCACGACCGCAACCCTTGTCTCCACGTCTATGGACCTCGCACCATAGGGACACGCGTCCACACACACGCCGCAGCCGGAGCAGCGCCTCGAACGGACGCACGCAACGTTCGCCACAGAACGCGCCTCTCTTGCAGCAAGGTACACCCCTGCGCGCACTGCAGCAGCCTGCGCCGAGATGAGCGCGTCGGTGATGAATCCCGGCGCACGCGCAAGGCCACAGACATACACGCCGGGCACGAGGAAGTCCACAGGCTGAACCTTCACATTGGCCTCGGTGAAGAATCCGTGATCGCCGACGGGCACCCCGAGGGCCCTCGCAAGGTCCGGGTCGGCACCGCCTTCGGTTCCCGTGGACAGCACCACGAGGTCCGCCGGCACGATGATTGTCTCCCCAAGGCCCTGGTCGCAGACCTTCACTACCAACCGCCCGCAACCGGAGCCGAGGGCATCCTCAACCACCTCGGGCTGTGCCTCGTCGGGGCGTCTCACGAATACCACGCCCATGTCGCGGGCCCGCTCATAGTGGACCTCGGATAGACCGGGCACGCGGATGTCGCGGTGTAGCACGTACACTTCGACGTCGGGACGCTCCGCCTTCAGCCTGATGGCGTTCTTGATGGCATGGGAGCAGCAAACCTGGCTGCAGTAAGGCCTTGCCTCGTCGCGCGAACCCGCGCACTGTATCATGACCACGCTTCGCACGTCGCGCGGGATGTCGCACGACGGCCACAGGCGCGCCTCGAGTTCTGTCTGCGTCACGACCCGTCTGCCATCCGCCGGTGCACCGTATGCCGCCGTCGGCGCCGGCGCCTCCACCCCGCCCGTGGCCAGGATCACGGCGCCACACTCGATCTCCACCGTGCCCCTGCAGGCCGACCCCGCGTCGGCCGACGCTCTGCCCGCTCCCTCCGAACCATGGTCCCGGGCGATGGAGACCCGGAACCCGCCGTCCTTCCTACCGATGGACGCGACCTGCGACGACATGTGGACCGTGATGTGCGTGTCAGACCGGACGCGCCCCTCGAGTTTCTCGAGGATATCCCGAACGTTGGTCCCATCAAGCGTGCGAGCAAGAGCCCTGGCCCTGCCCCCGAGCGCGTCGCCCCTCTCCACGAGATGGACGTCGTGGCCGAGGTCGGCGAGGGATGCGGCCGCCTGCATCCCGGCCGGGCCGCCCCCGATAACCAGCGCGCCCGCGGGGATCGCCCTTCCGTGTTCCGCGAGCGGCCGCGACAGCCGTACGCCCGCAACGGCCATGGCCACAAGGTCAGAGGCCTTTCGCATGGCCTCGCCGGGATCGCTGTGGACCCAGCCGCATTGCTCGCGGACGTTCGCAACCTCGACCAGCCCCGAAGCTACGCCCACCTTCGAAAGCTCCCCCTCGACGGCGCGCTGGATGGCCCTCGGCGAGCACGCGGCGACGACCACGCGGTTGACATGGTGCGCCGCCACCTCCCGGGCGAGCGATTCGAGGCCTTCCCGCCTGCAGAGGGCCGGCACCTCCCGCACGAGGACCACGTCATCCATGACTTTCGCGGCTATGGCGCCGGCAAGGCCGCCCGGGTCGAGACCGCCCATGGGAGAGTCGCACCTGCACACGAAGACCCCTACCCTCGGCTCCAGAGCTTCGGCTCCGGGCGTCGGCTCCGGTCGCGCAAGCCCCGAGGCGCGGTCGTCGCGCCCGGGGACGCCGGGCGCCGCCGCGGCATCCTGGGAGACAGGCCATTCATCGCCGTCCGCCTCCGGGCCGACGACGCGGAGCGCCTGGAGCGCGCACGCCCCCGCCCACGTTATCGCAGTGGGGATGTCCTGCGGCCCCGCGGCCCCGCCGCACACGAAGATCCCCGGACGCGAAGTCTTGACCTGCGACCGTCCCTGGGAAAGCGGTCTTATGAATCCGAACTCGTCCGTTTCGACTCCGAGCACGGATGCGAGGGTGCCGAGGTCCTTGCCTGGAACGAGGCCGTTCGAGAGCACTATGAGCTCGAACTCTTCGCGTCTCGCCTCCCCGCCCGACTCGGAGCGCACCCCGAGCGAATCGCCTTGCCCCTCCACCCCCGAAACCCTGCAGTTCTCGAACTCAACACCCAGGGACTTGGCCCTGGCGTAATACTCGTCGTAGCCCTTTCCGAGGGCCCTCAGGTCCATGTAGAAGACCTTCACTCGCGCGTCCGGAGCGAGTGTCTTCGCGATGATGGCCTCCTTGATGGCGTACATGCAGCAAACCGACGAACAGTAGGGGGTCCCGGCAGACCTGTCTCGCGAGCCAACGCACTGGATGAACGCAATGCTGCCGGGTACCTCACCGTCCGCCGGACGCGTGAGGCGCCCCCCTGTGGGCCCGGAGGCGCTCACGAGCCTCTCGAACTCCAGACCTGTGATGACGTTCCGCGAGGGATCGTACGAGTACTCAAGCCGCACATGTGGGTCGCACATGGTCATCCCGGGGCTTGCGATGACGGCCCCTACCTCCAGATCCGTCCACGTGCGCTCAGCCTGGAGGTCTATGGCTCCCCTCGGGCACGCCTCCGCACACTTTCCGCACCGGGTGCACGCCGCCTCGTCGAGGGCAAACCCGCCCGGCACTGCGCGATGGCCCGGTCTATAGATCGCCTTGTGGCCGCCGGACCCGAGGTAAGGCGGCACGCTCACGTCGACCGGGCACACCCTCTCGCACGCGCCGCAGCCATCGCACCTGTCACGCCTGATGAACTCGGGGCCTCGCGCGACGCGCACGCGGAACTCGCCGATGTCACCGGAGACCTCGCTCACGCTGCTGTTCACCATGAGCGTGATGCGTGGGTGTCTCTCGACCTCGATCACCGGGCAATACGCGGGGTTCCTCGGGGACATATGGCAGACCCCGCAACTATGAGTGGGGAACGTCCTGTCGAGCAGGCTCCACAGACCGCCCGCCGTTGGGGACGAGTCCACCAGGTACACCTGCACCCCAGCATCGGCCAGGATGAGCGAGGCGTGCATCCCTGCCACGCCGCCGCCCGCCACCAGCACCGACCTTCTCAAGTGAGTCTCAGGCACCATCGTCAGCATCACACCTCATTGCCAACGAATACCCTTTCATCCGACCACCGCGTCGATCATGGAGAACACCTGCGGCCGCGACGCGTTCTTCTGGCGGGTCGCTCCGTTCGGGCACGCCACGGCACACGCGCCGCACCCCTCGCACAGAACGTCGTTCACCACAGCCACGCGCCGCCTCGTATCGAGGGCGCGGGCGTCATACGGGCAGGCCTCGACGCACACCCCGCACCCGCTGCATAGCTCCCCATCAACCGCGGCCACCGCCGGCGAATGCGAAAGACGCTCGGCTGAGAAGAGCGCCAGCACCTTTGCTGCGGCAGACCCAGCCTGCGTCACGGTGTCAGGGATGTCCCTGGGCGCCTGCGCGCATCCGGCGATGTATATCCCGCGCGTGAGGCTCTCCACCGGCCGCAGCTTGGGATGGGCCTCGGAGAAGAAGCCGTACTGGTCGGTCGCTGTCTTGAGGACCCGCGCAAGCTCCTTCGCGCCGCTCGCGGGCACGATGGCCGTGGCGAGGACCACCATGTCGGCACGGATCTCCACCTTCTTGCCGGAGAGAGTATCCACGCCGAACACCACCAGGGCATCGCCGTCCTGGAAGACCCTTGCCACCCTGCCCCTCAGGTAAAGCACGCCCTCCTCCTCCGTGGCGTGCTGCACGAACTCCTCGTAGCCCTTGCCGCCCGCACGGATGTCCATGTAGAACACGTAGGGTTGCCCATCGGACACCTTGTGCTTGTAAAGGCGAGCGTGCTTGGCCGTATACATGCAGCATATCTTCGAGCAGTAGGGATACCCGTTCTCCTGGTCGCGGGACCCCACGCACTGGATGAACACCACCTCTTTGGGCACCTTCCCGTCGGAGGGACGCCTTATCTGCCCTTGAGTCGGGCCTGACGCCGAGTTGAGGCGCTCGAACTCCAGGCCGTCGATGACATCGGGATACACCCCGTACCCGTACTCGCCCACCTTCGCCTTGGGGTGCAGGTCGTAGCCGGTCGCCACCACGACGGCCCCGACGTTCTCCTCGAAGAGCACGTCCTGCTGCTCGAAGTCGATGGCCCCCACGGGGCACACCTTTTCGCAGACCCCGCACTTGCCCTTCGTGAAATGCCTGCACGCTTCGGCGGAGATCGCGGGCTTGTGGGGCACTGCCTGTGGGAATGCGATGGAGATGGCGGGCTCCTTCACAAGGCCCCGCTCGAACGCGGACGATGTCCTTGACGGGCATTTCTCAGTGCACAGGCCGCAGCCTGTGCAGAGGTCCCAGTTCACATAAGTCGCCTTTCTGCGGACCCTGACCGTGAAGTTGCCGACATACCCCGAGACCGACTCCACCTCGCTGTTCGTAAGGAGCTTGATCCTGGGATGTCTGCCGACCTCCGAGGTCTTCGGCGTGAGGATGCACTGCGAGCAGTCGAGCGTGGGGAATGTCTCCGAAAGCTGCGCCATGTGCCCGCCGATGTGCGGGAGACGCTCCACCAGCACCACCTCGTGCCCGGCCTCGGCGATGTCGAGGGCGGCCTGCATGCCGGCGATCCCCGCCCCTATGATGAGAGCGCGCCTGGTCACGGGGATGGAGAGGGCCGAGAGGGCCTCATCGCCCCGGACCTTCTCGACGGCGGCCCGGATGAGTTCGACAGCTTTCCTCGTGGCCTCCCCGGGCTCGTTCTGGTGGGGCCAGCTGCATTGCTCGCGGATGTTCGCGATCTCGCACCTGTAAGGGTTCACTCCGGCATTTGCGACAACGCTCTGAAACGTGGCCTCGTGCATACCCGGGGAGCACGCGGCGATGACGACGCTGTCGAGGCGCTCCTCCCTAATGACGTCCTTTATGAGCTGTTGGCCGGGGTCGGAACACATATAACGGTAGTCCACGGCGCGGGCGACTCCCGGGTAGTGCGAGATCTCCTCGACCACCCTCGGGACGTCCACGACCCCGCCGATGTTAAGGCCGCACCAGCACACGAACACGCCTGTCCTCATGCCGTAGCTTCACTTCCCATCGCCCCGATGGACCGCAGGATCGGCCCGGGAGAGATCACGTGGCCACCGAAGCCCAGCACATCCTCGGAGAGGCCGAGGGCGATCGCGAGAAGTTGCGTGAAATAGATGACTGGGACCCCGGCCCCGTCACGGCCGCGGGCGCCCTGCTGTGATGCGTCGAGGTTGTACTGGCACAAGGGGCAACTTGTGGCGATGACCTGGGCGCCCCTTGTCCTCGCCGATTCCGCCACCATCCTGCTAGGCCCTGACGCGAGGTCGCCGGGCTCGAGCGCCACGTAACTGCCGCAACATTCTATCTTGTAAGGGTGGTCCACCACCCTGCAGCCCAGCGCTGAGAGGAAGTCCTCCAGAATATGCGGAGCCTCCGGGTCGTCGAACGCAAGCTCGTCGGCGGGCCGGAGGAGCAGGCACCCGTAGTACGGGGCCACAGCGAGATCACCGAGGGGCACCTTCGCGCTGCGTGCGAGCGCATCGAACCCGATGTCGTCGCGGAGCACCTCGAGGAAGTGCACGACCTCGAGATCCCCCCTGTAGTCCTCCTCGATGAACGCGTTCACCTTATCCCGGCGATCAGCGTCGGTGCGCATAACGTGGTTCGTGCGCTTAAGCACGTTGTAGCACGCAGAACACAGGGTCACGAGCCGCTCGCCCATCTTCCTCGCCGACGCGAGGGTACGAGCGGGAGACACGAGCGGGAATGAGTTGTCCGCCTGCAGCGGAAACGTGGCGCCGCAGCACTGCCAGTTCGGAAGCTCATCGAGCTGGACGCCGAGTGCACCCGCGGACGCAAGGGCCGACGACTCAAAGCCCCTCGCTTTCGCCCGAAGCGTGCATCCAGGAAAGTACGGGTATCTCATCCGCCTCTCCCGCGAGCCCTCTCCCGCCGTCCGGCGCAAGGCTCGCGGTAACCCCCCTCCATTCGTCCTCGTCGCACGGAAAAAGCCTTGTCAGCAAGGGCGCAGCAACTCCGGACATGAGTTCACGAACCACTGCCAGCCCTCGAGGGGTAGGCGACACCCGCACAACAGGGCCGCAACATCCGGCCGCTTGCCCATGGGCCAGGTTCAGTCAAGGCGACTCGCTTGAGCCGCCGTCCCTGGAGTACAGCACCCGGAACCCAGGGCCTTCGACAAAGCGACGCGAACCTGTGAAGCCACACCTTGCAGCCACGCGCGGGCCCGGGTGCTGCCACCAGACGGTCACGCAATCACGTGTACTTCCGAAGCCCCGCCACCAGCGCCTGCTCCGGCGCGTTCTCGAGCACTTCGGCCGGGAGACCCGCAGGATCCAGATGCCGCCCGCCCGAACGCAACAGCGTCACCCGGAGGGACTCCATGACATTCGGGAGGCTCACGCCCCTCGGGCAGCGGGCGCTGCACGCAAGGCATGATGCGCACAGCCAGATAGTACACGACGCGGCTGCCTCCTCGACATGCCCGAGCTGGACGAGCCTTATGACCTGGTGGGGGAGGAGGTCCATCATCCCGGTCATCGCGCATCCTGCGGAGCACTTGCCGCACTGGTAGCACGAGGCGACCTCCTCGCCGCTGATATCGCGCAGTTTGCGCCTGCTATCGCCGCTCACCACATCGCGCGTGAGCCTCAAAGTCCATCGCTCCCTCGCCGAGCCCGGCGGAGACCATGCAGGTCGCCGCAAGTTCGCGCTGCTTATCAGCGGATGGATCCTGTCCAGAGTTGCCGGTGTTGCCCTCCGGGGACGGCGCGTGCAGTGAGATGCGTTCGAATTGGGCGCTTGAGGCTGGCCAAATTCCGAGCGCCCCATCCTGGCAAGCACCGGCAACCCCGACGCCGTCAAGAGGAGTGGTGCAGACTTGCGGCGCCATACTTAGCCCCTGGGTGCCTCGGGTATGATCCCGTTACTCATGAGCAGCTTGGTGGTCTCCCGCGACCGCGTGATCATCGCCTCGGCGTTCCTGTAGAGCTCATCCCAGGTCGGAGCGAGTCGCGCAACCCCCTGCTCGACGGCTTTCGTGCCGACGGCCGCTGCTTCCCGCGGGTACACTTCCCACTCGTCCATGGTCGGAATGATGTAATCGCGCGAAAGGCCCTTGTCCTCGGCGCATCTTGCAAGCTCCAGGGCGGCGGCTATGCACATCTCGTCGGTGATGGTCTTCGCCCTGACGTCGAGGGTACCCCTGAATATCGCGGGGAACCCGAGCGAGTTGTTCACCTGGTTCGGGAAGTCCGACCGCCCCGTGGCCACCACGGCCGCCCCGGCCTCCGCCGCGTCCCACGGCCATATCTCGGGCACGGGGTTCGCGCACGCGAACACCACTGCGTCCTTCGCCATCGATCTCACCCACTCAGGGTGTATCACGCCAGGCCCGGGCTTCGAGAGCGCTATCACGACGTCGGCTCCGCGCATGGCGTCGGGGATCTGGCCTTCGATGCCCCGTTCGTTGGTCCGCTGCGCAAGGTCCCACTTCTCCTTGTGGGTCTTCACAAGGTCCGTGCGCCCCCTGTGAAGCGTGCCCTTCGTGTCGCACATGACGATCTTCCCCGGATCGGCGCCGGCCGCGATTATGAGCCACGCCGTGCGGATGTTGGCGGCCCCCGCCCCAATCATGGCGATGTTCGCCTTGTCGATGTCCTTGCCCACGAGCTTGAGGGCGTTCACGAGGCCCGCCACGGTGACCGCGGCCGTGCCCTGCTGATCGTCGTGCCAGACAGGGATCTCGGCCTCCTCGCGCAGTCGCTCCAGCACATAGAAGCACTTGGGTTGCGCGATGTCCTCGAGATTCACCCCGCCGAAGGACGGCTGGATCCACTTCACCGCCGCGATTATCTCGTCCGGGTCTTTGGTGGCGAGGCAGATCGGGAACGCGTCAACCCCGCCCAGGTACTTGAAAAGCAGGGCTTTGCCCTCCATCACGGGGAGGCCGGCCTCAGGCCCGATGTCGCCGAGCCCGAGCACCCTCGTGCCATCTGACACCACGGCGACGGTATTCCACTTGTTCGTGTACGAGTACACAAGCTCCTTGTTCTGCGCGATCTCCTTGCAGGGAGCCGCGACGCCAGGTGAATACCACACGGCGAAGTCCTGGAAATCGCGTACCTCGCACTTCGGAGTGGTCTCGATCTTTCCCCGGTAGAACGGGTGAAGCTTGAGCGCGTCCTCTGCAGGCTTCTTTGCCTTGGCAAGAAGCTCCTCCTTCTGGCTCACGTTTCGCGATACCTCCTTGTCTCGAGTCCTTTACGGCCATAATGACCGCGCTTGTGGCAACGAACTCTTTGTCGCTGCCCCCGTTACCCGACCACTATCCCCTCCAAGGACTACGCACCCTCTCTTGGCAGGCACCGGCAATCCCGGCGCCGTCAAGAGAAGTGGCGCAGACTCATCGCACCACACTTGGTAGTACCGCTCCGTGAGACACGCAGCGACATTCGGTCCGGCGGCGCTGGTTGCGCCGCCTGGCCGGAAAACCGCTGTCGTCAGCGGCCCTCGAACTCGTGATCCGGGCATACAATGTATACGTGACAGGGCGGCACGAGTCGGATGACGAAGAGCTGGGCAAAAGTAAAACCTGACCCCACGTGATCCGACAAGCCTGTCGGACCGAGTGTAGCCAGGCCGTGTCCGCTCTGCGGCCCGGGGTCGTCCCCCGCGCGCCGCGGCCAAGGTGGCAGCCGGCACTTCCACGCCTGCGACGGCTGCTGACGTGTCCCTGCCGGCGGTTGTATGCGGGTCTCATCAGCCCTCGTTTCCTTCGCCCGTCGTGCCCTCGTCGTCGGCCGGCCCTTCTGTGAGGCAGCGCCTCGAGTCGAGGCACGTCGTTGCCCTGTATTTCTCGTGGATCGCCCTCAGGGCAGTTATCAGCGCCTTCTGAGCGGCACCGTGATAGTACGCCCGGAGGTCGTCCACGATCGCCCGCATGTCGGCGTCTATCCTCCGCCCGGTGACGAGCTGCCGGAAGACCTTCTTCGCAGTGGATGTGGCGAGGGTGCAGTCGGCGTCCACGATCTCGCCGGTGGCAGGGTCGATCTCGAGACCCACCCCCACCACCTTGTACAGCTCCTCCGCCGTGATCCCGGTAGGCAGTTTCGCGTATCCGCCGAAGAACATTGTTCGCCGCATCACGGGCTTTTCCTTCGACACGGTGCTCACAAATCCTTCTCCGCTGTCCTCGATTGGCATCCGATGCCTGCTCCGGTCAGCCCGGAACCCCGCCTGAGATGCTCTTTCGCCGCACCCTTGCTATCTGCGTGAGATAGACGACACCTATCAGCAAGAGTCCCACAAGATCGGTGGAGATGTGAGGGTGGATGAGCAGGAGGCCCCCGAGAAACAGGAGCGGCCTCTCGATGCTTCGCGTCGATGTCAGGAGCCATCCTTCGACGGCCGCGGCCACAGCGATCATGCCGATGACGGCGCCCACAACGATCCTCGCCGTGTCGAGCCAGGATATCGTGCCGATGAGGAGCAGCGAGGGAGCATACACAAAGAAGTACGGGATCAGGAAAGCGGCTATGGAAAGCTTGGTGGCCTCGACTCCGGTCTTGATCGGATTCGACTTCGCTATCCCTGCCCCAGCGAAAGCCGCAAGAGCGACGGGCGGCGTCACATCGGCCACAATGCCGAAGTAGAACGCGAACATGTGCGCGGCCATGACCGGAACACCCAGCTTCAGGAGGGCCGGCGCAGCTATGGTCGACGTGATGACATAGTTGGCCGTCGTCGGCGCCCCCATGCCGAGCACCAGGGATGTCAGCATGGTGAAGAAAAGGGTCGGGAGAAGCTGCCCCCGGGCCAGCAAGATGAGCCCGTTCGCCAGCTTCAGGCCGAGGCCCGTGAGAGTGACGGTCCCGACGATCATACCCGCAGCGGCGCACGCTATCACAACCCCGAGAGCGTTGCGGGCGCCCTGCTCGAGCGCAGCGAGAACGGCGTGCGGCTTCATCCTGGTCGCCTTCGAAAGGCAACTAGCCAGCACAGCCACGACGAGGCCCCAGAGGGCCGCCTTCATCGGGGTGCTGCCCTCGACGAGCAGATATATGATGGCAACGAGGGGGAGGAAAAGCTGGCCCCGCTCGCGCATGATGGCCCAGAACCTCGGCAGGCGCTCCCTGGGAAGGCCGCGCAGCCCCGTTTTCCTGGCCTCGAGATGGACGACGATGAACACACCGGTGAAATAAAGGATCGCGGGGATAACCGCCGACTTTGCAACCTGCAAGTATGGCAAGCCGATGAACTCCGCCATGAGGAATGCCGCCGCGCCCATGATCGGGGGCATGATCTGGCCACCGGTGGATGCCGATGCTTCGACGGCCCCCGCAAACTCCGGCCGATAGCCGAGCCTCTTCATCATCGGAATCGTGAAGCTGCCAGACCCAACGGTGTTCGCAACGGAGCTTCCGGAGACGGTGCCCTCGAGGGCGCTCGTGATGACCGCGACTTTGGCCGGGCCTCCCGCGGCGTGGCCCGCTATGGAGTTCGCTATATCGATGAAGAACTGCCCGATGCCGGTTTTCTCCAGGAACGCCCCGAAGAGGATGAAGAGGAATATGAACGTGGACGACACGCCGAGCGGGATGCCGAACATCCCCTCGGTGGTAAAGAACATGTGCCCGACGAGCCTCTCGACCGATGCCCCGCGATGCCCGAGGAACCCGGGTATGTATCGCCCGAAATGGGCGTAGGCGAGGAAGCAGCTCACGACCACCAGTATGGGAATCCCCACCACGCGCCTGGTGGCCTCGAGCACGAGCACGATGCCGACGGCGCCGATGATTATGTCAAGCGTAGTGTAAGCCCCCGCGCGCACGAGGAGAGCCTTGAAGTTCCAGACGAGATAGCTCATGACGAAGGCTCCCACCACCGCCAGCACCACGTCGTACCACGCCAGCCTGTGAATGCCCCTGCGCGACGCGGGATAGAGGAGGTACGCCAGGAGTACCCCGAACCCCAGGTGGACCGCTCTCTGTATCTGAGCGGGAAGCACACCGAAAGCCGCCGTGTAAAGCTGGAAGAGGGAGAACGCGATGGCGATGACGCCGATGACAACGGAGTAGGCCCCGGGGATCCTCCGGTAGGCGGATTCCCTGTCATATTTCATCAGGATCTCTTCGATCTCGGCCTGGCTCACGGGCTCACTTTCCACCACGCCTGACGCCGGGGCGTTTGCTCTCTGTGCCTTTCCTATCTTCTCATCCACCAGCATCTCCCCCTGAAAAAGAATGCCGCCGCGGGCACGCGGACTACCTTTATGCCGAGCGCCGTCCCGGGGTCCGCCAGATTCGCCAGCGTCACCGCTCTGTCTGCGACTCGAAGCACGTGCCCGGGCACCGGGCTCACAGATAGAACCAGTTGGCCGATGCGCCGGTGGAGCCCGGTGATCCGCATCGTGCCGCCTTCGAGGACGAATCGGGCCCCCTCTTCGGCCGTGGTGGGCAGCCCTGCCCCGAAAGACTCGTAGACCGTCTCCACAAGGTAGATGTCGAGGTCAGGGCCGACCGTGAACACCTCGCGAACAGGTGTCCTCTCCACCGAGTGGACGAACGTCACCTCGAACCTGCTTTGCGGCCTCACCGGGGCCAGATAGAGAAGCCTTCCCCTGCGCCACTCTCTCACCTCAAGAACCACGAACGCGGGCACGAGCGAGGCCATCGCCCCGGCAAGAACGACCAGCGCCAGGGCGGCCAGAGCGCCGCCCTGGCGCTGGGTGAACACAGGCCCGCGCCCGGTCTGGACGTGCCCGTAGCCACTCATCTGCCTACTTCACAATGCCCTTTTCCTTGAAGTACTTCTCCGCGCCAGGATGCAGCGGCGTGCTGACGCCCGTGAGGGCGCCCGCAAGGGTTATCTCCTTGCCCTTGGCGTGGGCCTGGGCAAGCTCGGGAAGGTTCTCGAAGAGCGCCCGGGTCATCTCGTACACGAGGCCTGCGTCCAGACCCGACCTGGCGATGAGCACGGCCTGCACGGCGACGGTCTTCGCGTCTTTCGCCTGGTTGATGTACGTGCCGGCCGGGATGACCGCCTGGCCGTAGAAGCCGTACTTATCATGCAGTTTCTTGTACATGTTGTCCGCGATGTCGACTATCCTGATCTTGTGCTGCGTGGCCACGTCCTGGATTGCGGAATTCGGCAGGCCTGATGTTACGAAAAACGCGTCGATGTGCTTGTCCTTGAACGCCTCCGCCGACTCGACGAAGCTCAGGTACTGTACCTGGCCGAGGTCCCTGTAGGTGAGGCCGTACGCTTCGAGAATCTGCCTGGCGTTCGCCTCGGTGCCGCTGCCCGGCGCTCCCACCGACACCCTCTTGCCCTTGAGGTCGGCCACGGAATTGATGCCTGAGTCTGCGCCCGCCACGATCTGGATGAGTTCCGGATAGAGCGATGCTATCACGCCGAAACTCTGTAGCTTCCCGTCCTTCTCGAAGAACTCCGTGCCGTTCCATGCGTAATCCGCAGTGTCCGTCTGCACCAGGGCGAGATCGACTTCCTTGCTGTGGATCATCCTCAGGTTCGCAATCGAGGCGCCTGTGCTCTGCACGGTGATACTGACGTCTTTGACCTTTCCGTTGATGAGCTGGGCCATGGCCCCTCCCAGCGGGTAGTAGGTGCCCGCCGTCCCACCTGTCGCCATGACGAGCTGCGCCACGGCGGCGAACGACGATGACGCGGCGGCGAGCACGAGACACACGGCAACAGCGGCCAACACGACTCTTCTCATTTTCTCTGCCTCCTCGCGAATGGGGATTTCGCAAGATCGCTCCCCTGGTTATTCGACGCACCCAGCGATGTTCCTCCCCCCCGGGTCCCCAAACTAATCATCGGCTTTTGCGCTTCCGAGCACGGCCGGGACGCAGGGTCTTCTGAGTGAGGGTGCAGAGATGCTCCCGAGTCTTGGGAGGCGTTGCCGGTCTTGCACCCGGAGGCGGCGTCCCGAGCGGGGCGCGCTTCGCCAGAATCCGGCCCGTCCGGCGAGCGGCCGGATTTTGACACCCCTCGTGAAATCACCGGCAACCCAGCAACTACTGGAAAACAGACAAGGACTAACGCACCCTCACCTGGCACAGTAAAGGCTGTCCGAACAGCCCGGGTCAGTTCCCGGGGTCGGAGAGTATCGAGCATTCACAGGCGGATCGTGGAGCAGGAAAACCGCACACGGCGGCGTATCCTATAACAAGCGGTGACCTGCCGCCGGGCGAAGATCCGGACGGCCGGGCGCGGGGGCGGCGCGGCATCTCCTGGCGCGTCTCGGTCTCGCCAGGGCCCACACGATATGCAGGTGCGGTAGCCGCCGTAGCACTGGCCGAAGGAGGCTGGTAACCCTGAACGAACTCCTGGCTGGTATCCGGGGACTTGGTCTCGGGAACATCGTGATGTTCGCCATCGGCGGCTTTCTCATATACCTCGCCGTAAGGCGTGACTACGAACCCATGCTGTTGCTCCCCATCGGATTCGGCGCCATCCTCGCGAACATCCCGTTCACGTCAGTGCTGGGTGACCATGGCGTGCTCGAGTTGCTCTACAGAGCCGGAATCCGGACCGAACTCTTCCCCATCCTCATCTTCGTCGCCGTCGGCGCGATGATCGACTTCACGCCCCTCCTGCAAAGGCCCGAGACACTGCTTTTCGGCGCGGCAGCGCAGTTCGGAGTATTCGCCACCATGCTCGTAGCATCGTATTTCGGCTTCAGCCTGAAAGAGGCAGCCTCCATAGGTATCATCGGCGCAGCGGACGGCCCCACGTCCATCTACGTCGCCACCAAATTCGCAAGCCACCTGCTCGCGCCGATATCGGTGGCTGCATACTCATACATGGCGCTCGTGCCGATCATTCAGCCACCTGTCGTGAAGGCCCTGACGACCCCGGCGGAACGGCGGATCCGGATGGATGCCAAAGAGATCAAGGTGCCGCAGATAGTTCGGATCCTGTTCCCGATCGGCGTCACCCTGGTAGCAGGCATCATCGCCCCCATCAGCGTCGCCCTCGTGGGAATGCTCATGTTCGGCAATCTCGTCAGGGAGAGCGGGGTGCTCGAGAGGCTGTCGAAGGCCGCTCAGAATGAGCTCGCGAACCTCGTGACGCTCCTTTTGGGCATCACCATCGGCTCCTCGATGCAGGCGGAGTCGTTCCTCAACTACAGGACGTTGCTCATAATGGGTATGGGCCTGCTCGCCTTCATCTTCGACACCGGAGGGGGCGTGCTGTTCGCCAAAGCCCTCAACCTGGCGCTCCGTCGCAAAGTCAACCCGATGATAGGAGCGTGCGGGATCTCGGCGTTCCCGATGTCGGCGCGGGTCATCGCCAGGATGGCGCTCAAGGAGGACCCTACGAACTACATCGTGATGCACGCGGTGGGGGCAAACGTTGCGGGCCAGATCGCGTCGATCGTCGCGGGCGGCCTGATTCTGGCGCTCGTGTCGTAACGCCGTCGATCCACGGACGCGGAGCGAAACCAGGACACCGAAGGCTGAACGGAGGGGAGGAGCGGCGGGCGGCAGGCGTGTCGGCCCGCGCCAGTAGACACCCAGAGGTCGAAAGGCATAGGGTGTGGGGCGTGAGACGCCAGGCGCGAGGCGCGACGACGGGCTGGGACGCACCGCCGGCCGCGACCTGACATGAGCGCAGTGGTCAGAAGCTGGCAGATACTGGGTATCGGCATGGCGACAGTATTCGGGGTGATCCTCATCTTCTACGCCATGATCAAGGCGATGCTCAAGATATGGCGGGAGGACTAAGCCCGTGTCGCGACCCCTTGCAGGCTTCGAAGAGGGGTCGCAAGACGGCTGCTCGGCGATTCGCTCATTGCCCGCCGCTGGCGAGCCTGCGGCCACCACCTGCATGCACGCCCCTGCGACTCGCCTGCCTCCGCGCTACCTGTTGGTGACGTAACTCGCAGCCATAGATGCGGATTTCTGCTAAGCATGGCGCCATGAGTTTGCGCCATCTTCCTTGACGCTATTGGGGCTCGCGGTGCTTACCAGGGCGGGGCGCCTGGAATTTGGCTAGCCTTAAGCGCCAAATTCGAACGAGGCTCACCGCACGCGCCGTCCCCGGAGGGCAACACCGGCAACCCTGGAAAGGACTCACCCGCTGAAAAGTGGCGCGAACTCGTGGCGATCTACTTAGAGACCCTTTGAAACCAGCTTCTTCAGGAGGCTCTCAACGCGCTCCTTTGCGGCGTGGGTCGCCTCCTCGTCAGGCTCGACGCGGATCTTTAGGATCATCCCCTCGCGTACGCCCTCGGGCAGCACTCCGATGGGCCACAAGATGGCATCGGTCTCCGCCTCGCGGACAAGCAGCACGGCGGTGCCGTCCTCGATTCTGTCCACGGTCACCCTCATTTCCATCGGATAGCCCTCCAACTTCGAATTTCCAATCATTCTTTCCGGAATGCGCGCGGGTTTCATGGACAACTCCTGCATCGCAGGGAACGCTGCATTGCGCCCAGGGGACCGCGTGCCTGGAGCGCTCCTCCGTGAAACCGGGCGCCACGACTATCGACCACGTTCGATTCACGCTCGATTCACGCTCGATCATGTTTCTTACATGGCCTGTTACTTCTACGGCCCTGGCACCGTTTCCTGCACGATGACATCATCGATCGGTCGGCACGGGGAATGCGGTTGCCAGCAGGGATCTGCAACAAAAGTGCTAAAAGCGACCTGTTTTCAAAAAGGGAATCCGCCACCCGACGGCGAATAAACCACTGTATTCGCGGCGATCCCCACTGCGTGGGTCATTCGCCTGCCTGGGGCTTGCGAAAGGCGCTGCTTGACTCGGCAAACCTGCCGTGATATAGTGACTGAAACAAGTTATGCCAGTCCTGCCAGCGTGAGTAGTACTGCCTGGAAGGGCCGGTGCGGCTCGCTTTGACGTGCCGTTACATGCGGGTCTTGCCCGCCTTGCGCCGCGACGTAAGAGCAAGGCCGCGACGCAAGAGCAGGGCCACATCGGGAGGGAATTTGAAGCGGTGGGAGAGGGTAACGCCCTCTGGCCACAGAGGAGGTGACACATCGGCCACAACGCCGGCGCAATACCTCTGCAATGGTCTTTCCTAACGGAGAAACGGAGAAAAGGCGAATCGCCCAAAACGAGGAGGTAGTGAGCAGTGAGAAGGTTCATACTGAGCTTCGTCCTGGTTATTGCCCTTGTTTCGCTGGGAGCGGTGGCGTACTCGGCGGAGCCCATCGTCATCGGGTTCAACCTCGAGATGACGGGCCAGGTGGCCGCGTACGGCCAGGCAGCATGGGAAGGCGCCAATCTCGTAAAGGAGCTTGTCAAGCCGGAGGTCCTGGGGAGGCCCGTTGTCTTCAAGCTCCTCGACAACAAGTCGGATAAGGTGGAGGCGGCCAACGCAGCCTCTCGCCTCATCGAGAACGACAAGGTCGTTGCCATAATCGGGCCCACCATCAGTGGCAACATGCTCGCCGCTGGCGAGATCTGCGAGAAGAGGGAGGTCCCGATCATCGGGCCGACGACGACGAACCCCCTCTGCACCCAGGGCAAGAAGTACGTCTTCCGCGCGTGCTTCATAGACCCGTTCCAGGCCACGATAGCAGCGACCTATTGCTACAGAGACCTGAAGGCCAAGACCGCCGCGATCCTGTCTGACATCGCCAACGACTATTGCATCGCCCTCGGAACCATGTTCGAGAAGGAGTTCACCAAACTCGGGGGCAAAGTGGTCACCCACCAGAAGTGCAAGTATGGCGACCAGGACTTCAGCGCCCAGCTTACCGAGATCAAGAAGCAGAACCCCGACGTCATCTACATCCCCAACTACTATCAAGAGACAGCCCTCGCAGTGGTCCAGGCGAGAGACCTCGGCCTGACCCAGCCGGTCTTCGGGGCTGATGGCATAGCCACCGAGGAATTCCTCGCCATCGGCGGAAAGGCCGTGGAGGGCGTGCAGCACACCACGTTCTGGCACGAGAAGGCGGCTGTCACCGACATCGGCAAGAAGTACGTCGAACTGTACAAGAAGAGATTCGGGGCCGATAGCGAGGTCAACGTCTTCGGTGCTCTGACGGCCGACTGCTACATGATCGTCCTGGATGCCATCAAGAGGGCCGGCTCGGCCGATCCGAAGAAGGTGGCCCGGGCCATTGAAGACACGAAGGACCTGCAGGTGGTCACGGGGCCTGTCACGATCGAGAACGGTGACGCGGTGAAGCCCGTGGTGTTCCGAATCGTCAAGAACGGCAAGTGGGATTACAAGTCCATCGTGTATCCGTAACAAGTAGTCCTTCTGGCCACGCGGGCCCCTGCCCTGCCTGAACCCGGGAAGGGGCCGTCAGGCAGACCCGGCCGTAGCCGGATCCCGGCGCGAGCGCAGCGCAGGCATTTGCCTCGCACGGACGGTGCGACACCGGGCCGGGCCGGGCGGGTCGCGGCGCATCGCAGGGGGCAAGGAGGGCCAGAGCCGTAAAGGTCGCATGGTTCCTCCCTGCCCCTCTTGGATGCTTGTGGGTTCGCCCGGGTCGGGACCGGACGTGCAGTTGCTGACGGGATGCCCGGGCCCGCCGCGCATTGGCGTTTCGCGCACAGGCTGCGGGAGCCATGGCGCAACGGCTGAGTGTGGCGCCATGAGTTTACGCCCCTTCTCCTGACGGTGTTGGGGCTCGCGGTGCTTGTCAGGGTGGGGCGCCTGGAATCCGGCCAGCCTCTCAAAGCGCCGAATTCGAACGCATCTTGCCGCACGCGCCGTCCCCGGAGGGCAAGCACGGGCAACCCAGGACAGGACAGCACTTGCGCGCTGAAAAGTGGCGCGAATTCGCGGCGATCTGCTCAGTCGGCCGGCATCACCGCCCTTTTTAAGGAGTAGATGCGCATGACGCTTGAGACTCTCATTCAACAGTTGATGAACGGCATCTCCCTCGGAAGCCTTTACGCTCTCATAGCGATCGGTTACACGATGGTGTACGGGATACTGCGCCTCATCAACTTCGCGCACAGCGACATCTTCATGGTGGGCGCGTATTTCGCGTTCTTCTTCGTCGCGGTCTTTCATCTGCCCTGGGCCGCGTCCGCCGTCCTCGCCGTCGTGCTGACAGCCGTCGTCGGTATGATCGTGGATAGGGCGGCTTACCGGCCTGTGAGAAACGCGCCGAGGATATCGGCGCTCATAACGGCCGTGGGGGTATCGTTCTTCCTAGAGAACCTCGGCCTGGTGACCGTCGGGGCGCGGCCGAAGGCGTTTCAGAGACCGGACGTGATGTCGAAGGTGGTTCCGATAGGCCCGGCAGCCGTCTCAGGCGTGTCCATTTGGGTGCCCATCCTCAGCCTGGCCTTGCTTGCCCTGCTGTTGTTCATCGTGCATCGCACCAAAGTCGGCATGGCGATGAGGTCCGTGTCCACAGACATCGAGACCACGCGCCTCATGGGAGTGGATGTGGACAGGGTCATATCGTACACCTTCGCCATAGGCTCGGCCCTTGCAGCGGCAGGGGGTATAATGTGGGCCTGCAAGTACCCGCAGATCAACCCGCTCATGGGCATATACCCGGGGTGGAAGGCGTTCACCGCCGCGGTCGTCGGAGGTATAGGCAATATCACCGGGGCGATGATCGGCGGCTTTCTCATCGGGCTCGTCGAGATCATGACCGTGGCGGTCTTGCCGGGCCTATCAGGCTACCGGGACGGCATCATCTTCACGTTGCTCCTGGTCTTCCTGCTCATCCGACCGACCGGGATCCTTGGTGAGCCCCTGAAGGAGAAGGTGTGACATGAAGAGAAGACATCTGCACCTCATTCTGACAGTTGCGCTCATAGGTGTGCTCTTGCTTGTCCTCTGGTGGGCCGACAGGCGCCTCGGGGAGTTCCCCCTGCGGGTAGCGCGCACGGGCGCGATATATGTGGTTGCAGCCGTCGCGTACAACCTCGTGAACGGCATCACGGGTCAGTTCTCGCTGGGTCCCAACGGATTCATGGCGCTCGGCGGGTACACGACCGCACTACTCATATTACCGCTTCAACAGAAGCAGTTCGTCTGGTTCCTGGAGCCGCAGATGTGGCCGTTCAACTCGTTCTCGTTCCCATGGTACCTGTTCGGCCTTGCCCTTCTGCTCGCGGGCGTGGTGGGGGCTCTCGGAGCCCTTGTCGTGGGGATCCCATCCTTCAGGCTGCGCGGCGATTACCTCGCCATCGCCACCTTCGGCTTCGGCGAGATAATCTTCGTGCTGGCCAACAACCTCATCCCACTGACCAACGGGCCTCTCGGGATGAAGGGCATACCCGAGTACGCCAGTGTGTTCTGGTGTTTCGGCACGGCCATCGTGGCTACGCTGGTGGTGAGCAACATCGCCAATTCCAGCTTCGGTCGGGCCATGAAGGCGGTAAGGGACGATGAGGTGGCCGCCGAAGCCATGGGTGTCAACGTGTTCCGCACGAAGATGCTGGCGTTCGTGACGAGCGGGTTTTTCGGAGGCGTGGCGGGAGGGCTTCTGGCATCTCTCATCACCACCATCTCGCCGACGCTCTTCACCTTCGCGATGACGTTCAACCTGCTCATCATCATCGTGCTCGGAGGCCTCGGGAGTATAACCGGTTCGGTCGTCACGGGGCTCGGGTTCGCCATCATGTCAGAGGTGCTGCGGGTTGTGGAGGCCCCCATCGACCTGGGGCCGATCCACATCCCGGGTGTTGCCGGCATGAGGATGGTCGTGTTCTCGGTCCTCCTCATACTCCTCATGATCTTCTATAGGCGGGGTCTCTTCGGGCAGTTTGAGCTGTCGTGGGATTGGGTCCTGTCCGTGCTCCGAGTTACCAGGGGGGTGCGAAAGTGGAAGCAAGAACGCAAAACGGAGTCGTCCTGACTCTCGATCACGTAACCATCAAGTTCGGCGGGCTCGTGGCAGTGAACGACTTCTGCCTCGACATACGAAAGGGTGAGCTCGTCGGCCTCATAGGCCCCAACGGCGCGGGCAAGACCACGGTCTTCAACATAGTCACCGGGCAGTACGCGCCCACGAGCGGTCGCGTGCTGTTCGAAGGACAGGACATCACGGGGTGGCGCCCCGACCTCGTGGCCGCGGCAGGCATCGCGAGGACATTCCAGAACGTGCGCCTCTTCACGGGGCTCACGGTCCTCGACAACGTCCTCGTGTCGCAGCACCTCAGGATGAAGTCGTCATTCCTCTCGGCGGCGTTCCGGCTGCCCGGTTACGTCAAGGAAGACGCCGAAGCGTGCGCGCGCGGGATGGATCTCCTCCAACGGGTGGGGCTTGCGGACCTCGCCAGGGAGCAGGCAGGGAGCCTTCCCTACGGCCAGCAGAGGCGCCTCGAGATCGCGCGGGCCCTTGCGACCAACCCCCGGCTACTCCTCCTGGACGAGCCCGCAGCGGGCATGAACCCCGAGGAGACAACTCAGCTCATGAAGTTCATCTGCCGCATCCGTGACGAGTTCGGTCTCACCGTTTTCCTCATAGAGCACGACATGCGGCTCGTGATGGGCATTTGCGAGCGAATACGCGTGATCGACTACGGAGTCTCGATCGCCGAGGGCACACCACAGGAGATCCAGTCGGACCCGGGAGTGATCGCGGCGTACCTGGGAGAGGAGGAGGACTAGGATGCTCAAGCTCAGAGACCTCCACGTCTACTACGGTGGCATTCATGCTCTCAAGGGGATCTCAATGGACGTGCCTGAAGGGGCGATCATCACCCTGATAGGGGCGAACGGCGCCGGGAAGAGCACCACCCTGCGCGCCATAACAGGCCTTGTAAAGGCCCGGCGGGGTTCCATAGAACTCAAGGGCAAGAACATCACCGGCAGGCCCAGCCACTACATAGTCCGCTCCGGCGTGGCGATGGTGCCGGAGGGCCGGAAGATATTCCGCAACCTTACGGTCCGTGAGAACCTGATGATGGGGGCTTACCCCCGGCAGGACAACGCAGGCATTCAGCAGGACCTGGAATGGGTCACCACTCTCTTCCCCAGACTCAAAGAGCGCTTCTCCCAGAAGGGCGGCACCCTTTCCGGCGGCGAGCAGCAGATGCTCGCGGTGGGGCGCGCCCTCATGTCGCGGCCGAGGCTTCTCTGCCTCGACGAGCCGTCGCTCGGGCTTGCGCCGGTGCTGATGCACGAGGTCTTCAGGGCGCTCACCAGGATACACGAGGAGGGATGCACAATCCTCCTCATCGAACAGAACGCCAAGGCTGCCTTGAAGCTGGCGGACTACGCGTACGTGCTGGAGACCGGCTCCATTACGATGGAAGGGCCGGGGCCGGAGCTTCTCCAGAACGAAGCCGTACGCAAGGCGTACCTGGGAGAGTAGGTCGCCAGGGCCGCCCGGACCGGCGGCTTCGTGCGGCGTGCCGCCCCGACTCAACCGGGGCGGGCCTCAGGCGCGACCCATGACAGGAACACGAAAACGATCGGGACCGCCCGCCGAGCAGACCGGGCAGGTCCCTCGTTGTTCTCGTGGCCGGTTCTCATCAGCCGCTGTTGTCGGCCGCTTCTCATCGACTCCTGCTTCCCCGCCCTCTTGTCCTTCCTTTTCCACGCTTGCCGCCGGCGCCTGCCTCGCTCCCGGGGATCTGGGTGGTGGAGGTCATCCTTGACGGCTCTCGCGTACTCAAGATGTCCTTCTCGATCTGAGTATGAGGAATGAGGTCTCCGGCGCACCGTTTCGTCATCCGGCGGCACATGGCAGGGAAGATCGCTGTACGGCCTACGCCCGGCTGAGGCCCGAGCGCTTGAGAAGCGCTATGACCTCGAAGATGAACCGCATCTCACGTTTGTCCAGCGAGCACACGGCGCTGAGGAGCATCTGAACGTTTGAGTCTTGCAGCATATCACGGAGATCCTTGCTCATGGCCGGGATGATCTCGTCCATGCCCTCGTTGTCGAGAACCAGGTAACACGGGGACACGCCAAGGGCCGATGCCACCTTGTTTATGGTTTTGAGCGACGGAGAAACGCGTCCGAGCTCGATCTGGCCGACGAGGGCGGCCGAGACGCCGGCTTTCGCCGCCACCTCCGCCTGGGTCAAGCCGAGCTTCTCGCGGATGCTCCTGAGCTTGTCGCCGATGAACCCCTTGCGTTCCACAGAAGACATGAGCGACGAGAGCGGCACGTGGAGCACATGGGCGAGCCTCTTCAAAACCGTGAGAGCAGGCTGAACGTTGCCGCGTTCGATCTCGCTCAAATACGTGCTGGAGATACCGGCCGCGGACGCAACATCGCGAAGCGTCATCCCGCGATCCTCGCGTGCGACGCGAAGCTTTCCGCCGAGATCGACGCCTCTGCCGTCCTCGTCCTCGGATATCCCCACAAGCTCGGCCCTGTCGAGGTCAAGTGCGTCCGCCAGCCTGGAAAGGGTATCGAGCGAAGGGCTCTTGGCGCCGCGTTCTATCTCACTCAAGTAAGAATAGGACAGCCCGGCCCTGGAAGCGAGATCGACGAGAGTCAGCCCCTTCGCCCTTCTAGCAGCCCTCACTCGTTCACCCGATATCATTCGCCCAGCCCCCCTCAAGGCCCAGGCATGGCCCGGTCTTCAAGACCATTGTGACGTCAGGCACGGTCCATGTCATTCTCATTCTAGCACTCTGTGGCTTCATTCACAAACGAACTCGGCCCGAAACTGGACTTGGCCTGCCCGTGCGCCCCGGCCCGGTGCTGGGCGCGCATCCGGGAAGCGGGAAGGTCGTGGTCTCGCCCCTTGGTCATCGTTCGTCGTCGTTATTCGGCATCGTTAGTCCTTGTCGTTACTCGCCATCGCTATCGGCATCGTTCGCGCGTTCGCGTTCGTTCTTGACAGGAAGCAAAGAGCAGCGTATAGTACGTAATTGGCGCAGGACTCGCGACGCTCCGCTGCGCAAGGGCGTCCACGATGCGCCGAGTTACGTTGAAGGAGGGATTATCTCGACATGCCTACCTACGAATACAGCTGCCAGAAATGCGGCCGCTTCGAGGAGTTCCAGCGCATGTCGGATGAGCCCCTCTCCCGCTGTCCCACGTGTGGCGGCCCGGTCAGGCGGCTCATCAGCAGAAACGTTGGCATCGTCTTCAAGGGATCCGGATTCTACACCACAGACAACCGCAGCTCCGAATACAAGGAGAAAGCCAGGAAGGACGGCGAATCGGTGTCTTCTTCCGGCTCGTCGAACGGCTCATCGAAGACACCGGATGCCGCGGGCGTCTAGGGTCCGCCTCCGCGATATCTTCCTCCCCTCCCCGGCACGGTCTCGGGTGCCTGGTGTCCTCACGCAGTGAGCACCTGGCACCCGCTTTCCCGCATGAAGAACCCCTCCCCGGGGGCGCAACGCAGACGCTAACTGGCACCGCCGCCGGATGAAGCAATTCGCTCGCCCGGGGCAACCGATCTCTTCGGAAGCGCGCCCTTCACAATCTCGCCGAGGAAAGGCATCACGTAGTAGTCGAGTCCGAACGCGCGCCCGGCTCCACCCAGCATCGCTATGGAGACCATCACGAACCAGATGTTCCCGCCGGCCCCTGCAAGAGCGAAGTTGATGTTCATGAAGATCGACCCGAGCGCCGCCAGGCTCGTGAATAGGCCGAAGATGAGGGCCAGGCCGAGCGCAAGTTCAGTAAGGGTGACGACCCACTGGAAGAAGAGCGCGTGCGGGAAGACGAACGTCTCCATGATCCACCTGTACCATTCCGGCGTTCCGGGCCCCATCGGCATCAGGGAGGAGCCCGATACCAGCTTGTCGCCGGAGATGAGGAAACCGTCGCGGATCTTGCCAATGCCCGAGGCGAGCCACTCGTACCCGAGGAACACGCGCAGGATCACGAGCCACAGGAGGCTGACCTTGACGTTTACGTGTTTCATGAGACCCGAAAGCACCCCTCTCGCGTTTATCATCTCGTGTCTGAGATACTTGAGTATGACCCCGAGACCCCCAACGCCCCACTGGTAGTGGAGGTTCACGAGATGTTTCATGGCTGTTGCAGGATAGCTCCACAGCGAGATCCCCATGAGGTCCGCGACGGAGTAGTGGCTTCCGATGGACACCATCACCCCGTGCAGCCGCGGCCTGAACTCGCGCTTGGGCTTGCCCTTGATATCGGCGGCTATGTTCCGGGCAGCACAGGCCCCACCCTGGAGCGCCGACTCAACCAGCGCCGGGAGCTCCCCGTTCCGGTCCACGAAGAAGCAGTTGTCGCCGACCGCGTACACATCGTCGTGCCCGTCCACCTGGAGGTACTCGTTAACCGCGAGACGCCCGCGCTTCTTGCAATTGAACCCTTTGTCCTTCAGGAACGTCGTCGTCCGGACCCCGCCCGTCCAGATGACCGTGCGGGTGCGTATCTTCGCCCCCGATTTGAGCACCAGCTCATCGGGCTTGACCTCCACTATAGGAGAATTGGTGAGGACCGTAATCCCTTTGGCCTGCATAGCGCGGACGGCCCTCCCCGCGAGATTCTCCGCGAGTGTCGGCAGTATCCGCGGCAGCGCCTCCACCACGTAGATAGTCACAGAGAATGGTGAGACCCCGAACTCCTTGCAGAGATCCGGAACCCATTCAGCAAGTTCGCCCGCCATCTCGACACCGGTGAAACCGCCGCCGCCGACAACGAATGAGAGCAACTCCTGCTGCCTGACCGGGCTGGACTCCGCCGCGGCAAGCTCGAACATGCTCCGCACATGGGCCTTGATCTTGCGGGCGTCCTCCAGCGACCATAGAGTGAGCGCGTTCTCCGACATACCAGGGATGCCGTAGAACTCCGGCTCGCTTCCACATGCAAGAATGAGGTAGTCGTACGGGTACTCGGCCGAGTCCGAGCGCACCGCCCTGTTCTCCAGGTCGATACCGGTGATGGTGTCTTGCACTACTCGCACCCTGCTCCTGCGGAAGATGTCCACAAGCGGAATCTGCACACTGTCCTCATGGACGCGCGCCCCTGCCACCTCGTGCAGTTCGGTCAGGAGTACGTGCCGATCTCGCCTGTCGATGAGCGTGATCTCGACCTCGTCGCGTCCGAGCAGCTTCTCCAGGGTCTGCGCTGCATGGATTCCCCCGTAACCGGCACCGAGAACGACGACCCTCTTCCTGTCAGCCATCCACCATTCCTCCCACGCGTTCATCTCGCATCGCAGCGAACCAAGTACATCACCAGAAATCGTACATCACCAGAAATCCGCGCTGCTTTTCAGCGTGCGGGGGCTCTCCAGGGTTGCCGGTGTCGCGCTCCGGGGACGGCGCGTGCGGTGAGATGCGTTCGAATTTGGCGCTTAAGGCTAGCTAAATTCCAGGCGCCCCGCCCTGGCAAGCACCGGCAACCCTGGCACCCTCAAGAAAAGTGGCAAAAACTTACGGCGCCACACTTAGCATGAACCGCCACGTTCCGGTTGAACCACCGTGTTGAACCGCCATGCCTCAACGCGGGCCGCCGGCTTGTGATTGTGACGACTATCACATACGCCACCCCAGCTGTTTGCCGTTTCGCCGCGTGAACGCACAATCCTCCTGTGGGTGCGTGTCGCCATGAACCGTTTCAACTATACCATAGACAGTTTCGCTATACAATGGTACAATCGCAGTGTTCCGGGGTCCGGAAGGCTCACTCGCCCCCGCCCGCGTGCACGGAGTGCGCGAGCGTCGCGCGCCGCGCACGGGCCGGGGCACCGTGACATGTGGGTGTGAATGTGAACACGAGCATAACCACGGACGTTGAAACGCACAGGGAAAAGCACAGGCCCGGCGGCGCGCCCGCGCGACATGCGGAGAGGCGTCGCGCGCGCGGGCGGAGCCGCGCGCACCGGTGGGCCGCGGCCTTACCCCGGCTTACGTTCTGGTTCATCCTCGCAGCCGTCGTTGCCGCGCTCGCCGGCTGCAGTCGGCCCGGCGGCGCCCCCGGCGTTTCGGTGCGCACGAGCTTCGCCCTCGGGACCCTCGTGCAGATTCGGGCGTACGGCAGCCAGGCCCGGGAAGCGGTCAGCGACGCCTTCGATCACATCGAGGCGGTCGAGGCGCTGATGAGCGCGAACGTCGCGACGAGCGACGTCGCAGCGGTGAACCGCGAGGCGGGAGGCTTGCCAACGAGGGTAGCGGACGATACACTGTATGTGATAAAGAAGGCCAGGGGATACGGGGACCTCAGCCGCGGGAGGTTCGACATGGCGATAGGCCCGCTCGTCCGGCTGTGGGGCATCGGCACCAACCACGCGAGGGTGCCTTCGCCCGAGGAGGTGGCCGCAGCGAGGTCCCTCATCGACCACCGGGACGTGGAGATCGACGAGACTCGCGGCACGGTGCGGCTTCGCAAGGCCGGCATGGCCCTCGACCTCGGCGCCATCGCAAAAGGCTTCGCCGCGGACAGAGCCGCGGAAGCGCTGTTGCAGCGGGGCGTGAAGAGTGCCTTCATCGACCTTGGTGGGAACATCCTGGTGCTGGGGTCGAAGCCTGATGGCTCGCCGTGGAGGGTCGGGATTCAGGACCCGTGGAAAGAACGCGGGGCCACCTTTGCTGTGGTGCCTGTGCGTGACATGGCCGTCGTGTCGTCCGGCACCTACGAGCGGTTCTTCGAGCAGGCAGGCACGCGCTACCACCACATAATCGATCCCGACACGGGCTATCCTGCCGAAACAGGCATCGTGAGCGCGACGGTCCTCGCCCGCCACGCCGTGGACGCGGACGCCCTCTCGACCACGGTGTTCCTGCTCGGGCCGTCCGATGGCATGCGGCTCGTCACGCAGCTCCCAGGGGTGGAAGCGGTGATCGTCACGCACGACCGGCAGGTGGTGGCGTCACCAGGCTTGCGAGGTGTGATAGAAGTCAGCAAGGGGTGGACGATCAGGTTCTATGGTGCCAGTAACGCTCAAGAGAGCTGATATCATCCTCGCGATCGTCATCGTCGCCGTCGCCGCCGTCTTTGTGGCGGGGCGGAGCCTCGGCCTGGACACAGACCAGGGCGCCGCAGGCGCGCGCAAAGTGGTAATAGAGCTAAACAGCAGGCATTTCCGCACGGTTCCATTCTCGCAGGTTACAGGGGTCATGACAGTCGACGTGCCTGCAGGCCGCGGCCACACCGTGGCCGTCGAGATCGCCGGGGACGGCCGCGCGAGGGTGAGCGACTCGGACTGTCCCGACAAGGTGTGCGTCAGGACCGGCTGGATCGAACGCCCGGGCGAAGCCATCGTATGCCTGCCCAACAGGGTGGTGGTCAAGATCCAGGGCGGTCCCCGGGACACCGGGCCCACGCTCGACGGTATCGCTTATTGAGTATGGCGCCGCGAGTGTGCGCCGCTTCTCCTGAAGGGGTTGGGGCTCGCGGTGCTTGCCAGGGCGGGGCGCCTGGAATTCGGCTAGCCTTGAGCGCCAAATTCGAACGAGGCGCGCCGCAAGCGCGCCGTCCCCGGAGGGCAACACCGGCAACCCCGGCCCGCACAGCACTTGCGCGCTGAATGGCAGCGCGACCTTGCGGCGATCTACTTGAGACAGGGAGGAAGAAGGTCTCCCTCACGTGCACAGCGGAGGCAGTTCCGGGCGTGCACCTCGGAGCGGGCTCCAGCAGCACGTGCAGGTGCCTCGAAGGATGACGAGAACACGGAGACTCACACACATAGCGATATACGTCGCGCTCGCTCTCGTGCTCCACGTGACCGAGAGCTTCATACCTGTACCATTCATGGTTCCCGGGGCCAAGCTCGGCCTTGCCAACATAATCACGCTCATCGTGATCGTGCTGTCTGGCGCATACGACGCTCTCGTCGTGGTCGCCCTGCGCACGTTTCTGGGGTCGCTCCTCTCCGGGGCGCTCACCAGCTTCGCGTTCAGCATAGTCGGCGGCCTGCTTGCTGCCGTAGTCATGTCGGTCGCCCAAAGACGCCTCGGGCGCGTGTTCGGCCTCGTGGGCGTGAGCGTCCTCGGAGCGGTATCGCACAACATCGGTCAACTTCTCGTGGCCGGGGTGCTCGTGGGAACCATCGGGATCTACAGTTATCTCCCTGTGCTGCTCGTAGCGGGAGTCGCCACAGGTTACTTCGTTGGAATCACCGCCGGGTTCATCCTGAGGTTTCTGCCGAAAGCCCTCGCGAGATCGGCTGCCGCCGGGTGGCCGGAGAACCGAGACGTCCGTCACGTCGCGAGGATGCCGTGAGCCCGGCGCGAGGGGAGATGGAGAGAGTCTTGATACCCGGATGGTCGTCCTATCCCGCGCTCGCCGAGGGCCTCGGAAAGGTCGAGGCATACCTCGAAGAGCAACTCTCCACCGGTCACAGCCTCATTTCCGACGCGGTGCTGTCCCTCCTGCAAGCGGGCGGAAAGCGCATCCGCCCCGCCCTCGTGCTGGCGTGCGGGATGTTCGGCAGTGGTTGCTCTGCCAAGCTGGTCCCTATCGCAGCAGCCATCGAGATAGTCCATATGGCCACCCTGATTCATGACGACATCATCGATGACGCCGACACTCGCAGGGGAGTTCGCACGATTCACGCGCGGTACGGGGCCGACGTCGCCGTCTTCACCGGCGACTACCTCTTCACGCGGGCCTTTCAGATTCTCTCGGGGTACGCGAGCCGGGACATGCTGTCTTCCGTGGCAAGGGCCGTTCAGGAGGTCTGCGAGGGCGAGATGGAGCAGTATGAGGCCAGGCACAGCACGAGCGTCTGTTTCGGGCAGTATCTGCGGAGGATACGCCAGAAAACCGCCATGCTCTTCGCGCTCAGTTGCTACGCAGGCGCCGTTGGGGCGGAAGCTCCAGGGACGACGGCGGACGCGCTTCGTCGCTTCGGCCTGCATCTCGGGATCGCGTTCCAGATAGTCGACGACATCCTGGACCTCTCCGGGGATAGCGCGGCGACCGGGAAACCCACCGGGCACGATTTCGTGTGCGGGGTGTACACCCTGCCTGTGATATACGCACTCGGCAGCGACAGATGGGGTGCGGAGCTCCGGGATCTCCTCGTGGGGCCCGACGGCGCGAGCGGCGGAGGCGGCGACGCGCAATCGCAGCCGGGGGATCGCAGGCACATCGTGCAGCGCGAGCGGATCCTGGAGATCGTGAGAGAGTCAGGCGCCCTTGGCCGGGCGTCGAAGGTCGCCGAAAGGTACGCCGCCAGGGCAAGGCGCTGCCTTGCCCCCCTTCCGGGCGGCCCGGGAAAGGATATCCTCGCAGGTATCCTGGCAAGCGCCGTGCATCGCGGCAACTGAACCGCGTGATGCGAGGTCTCCGTCACCCGTCAGGCGCCGGCCTGCGAGGCCGGAACCTCGGAGACTGCCCGGGGGGCCGCTGGTTCGCGTTGGAGTTGCCCGAGAAGCTCCAGCCCGTTTATGACCAGCCTGAACCTGCATCCCAGGAGCGACGCGGCCTGCTTGCACATCTCCATCCGCGTCAGGTATATCTCGAAGTAGTCCATAATCTGGCACTCCGTGGTGTCGAATGATATGTCGAGGGTGATTGTCCTGGCCTCGCTGTCCACGGTGAGAGACGAATCCGTTATGGCCAGGTTCACCCTGTCGTGGATGTCATGGTCCCGCCGCATCCGGACGCGGGTGCGATGGGCGTCGCTCTTGTCGGCGATTATGAGCGCGGCCGAAACCGGGCTCACCGGGATACCGATCTCCTCCTCATGGTTGGCGATTGCCGTCGTTATCGTGCAGATCTCTTCGAGCGGCATCCCCAGCATGCGCAGCTCCGTGAACACGATGTTCGCGCCGGTGGGGCCGTGATACTTGCGATTGTGCATGTTCCCTATGTCGTGCAGGTAACCCGAAATGGCCCCCAGCTCGACCGTTCTTCTGTCATACCCCAGACTCCTGAGGATATAGGCCGTCATCGTGGACACATAAGTCACATGGCGCAAGCCATGCTCGGTGTAGCCGAGCAGCGACAGGTACTCGTTGGCCTTGCTTATGAGCAGCCGAAAGCTGGGATTGCCCTGGATGTCCTTCAGCGTCAGCATGGTCTTCCCTCCCCCAACTCATGTCTCGGCCGTACCATAATACCACATCCGCCGCACCGTGGATACGGCCGCGCCGCGGTGCGCAGAGTCGCGGGCGCACGGCCATATCCGGAGGCTGGAAGGGAGGACCCGGCGTAGCCCCCCTTTGCCTGCCCCGGTTACACGGAGGCCGAGCGGCGCCCCCCGGCCTCACCACTCCTCGCACCCGGTGGCGGATGCCCTCGTCTGCCAGACGCCTCTTCAGATGGCAACATCTGAAGGATGACAAGCTCCGGCAACCCAGGTATCATAACCGCGAGGGTGTAGGCACCCATGATGCCGTCATCTACCATCTGATACCGGTCACGCGAAAGGAGAGATGCTTCTTGCATCGAATCATGCGGCATTCACTCGTTACGGGACTGGCCCTCATCGCGGCGCTCGCGCTGTCGGTGACGGCCGCAGCGGCACCGTCAGCCGACCAGGGGTCTGGTCTCAAATCTCTCGCCCACCCGTCGTTCCGGGCCGGGCAGAACGGCCAAGTTTACTACCGTGGCACGCCCGCGGCTCCACGCGAGGTTGTCACAGGCCCCGTGAGCCTCGACTGGCAGGCGCTGTACCAGGCCCAGGTGAGTGTAAACCAGGGGTACGACGCCTGGAGGCTCGACCCGGTACAGGTTGCGCGCGTCGAGGGCGCGACACTCGGCTTTGACCCTTCGCAGGACACGTACACCCTCATAACAAGGGTCGACCTCCAGCGGTACCCTGGCACCGGGGTAGCACAGGTGCTCGTGGAGCACTCGGGGCAGGCGTACCTGGTTCAGCTCATCCAGCCCTTCGGGGCCGGCCAGGGATTCATCTGGACCATCAATTCGGTGCGCGAGATCACCTCGCCTGACGAGGCAAACCGGATTGCGCGGCAGGCGTGGATCACCTTCCAGTACCGTGGCCCGTACGGACCGGCCGTGGCTGCGTGGTGGAACGAGGATCCCACGCCACAGGCGCCACCCGCGCAGTCGGGGCGCGTCTACTACGTGCAGCCTGGTGATACCCTGTGGGCGATCTCGGTGAAGAACGGGGTCACCCTCTACAGGCTCATCCAGCTCAACCCCAACGTCGACGCAAGCGCGCTGTGGGTGGGCCAGGTGATAATCGTCCGGGATCCCGGGGATGTGTGGACGGTTCCTGGCTCCGGCTCCGGCAGCAACGCAGGGTCCGGCACCACGTCCGGAAGAGCGGTCCACGTCGTTGAGCCCGGCGACACTCTCTGGCGCATAGCACTGAAGTACGACGCCTCCGTGCAGGCTATCATGGAAGCTAACGGCATCGCCGACGCCAACACCCTCTGGGTCGGCCAGCGACTCATCATCCCGTGACCTCGTCATCCCGCGACGCGGGAAGCGGCACGCAAGGCCGGGGGACGACCCACGACCCGGCAACCCGGCAGAACAGGAAGGCCCGGCTCTCTCCATTTGGAGGCGCCGGGCCTTCATCTTCGCAGGCTTCGCGGGCCGCACGTCCGGCGGCCTACCTGCACAATGGGACCACGAGTCCGCGCCACTTCTCCAGACGGCGTTGGGGCCGCCGGTGTTTACCAGGGCGCGGCGCATGGAATCCGGCCAGCCTCAAGCGCCGAATTGGAACGAGGCGCGCCGCACGCGCCGTCCCCGGAGGGCAACACCGGCAACCACTCCCGAAAGTCGAGAGCTTTTCTGCACCCTAACTCAGAGCAGATCGGCCTGCTTCAGCGCGTTCTCGTACGCGTAGAGGTACTCGTGATAGCTGTGAGTCGCACCACTTATGGCATCGATCTTCTTGAGGTCAGTCTGCGCCTTTACGGCCATTTCAGGGAACTTGTCGAAGAACTCCTTCGCCGGCTTGGACTTGTAGTCCGCGCCTTTCGCAGGCATGAGCGTATCGTAGTCGGCCTTCTTGGTTATGAACTCCACCTTGGCGACCTTCTTGCCCTCCACGGTCACCGCAACAAGGGTGTGACCATTGACGGGGTTCTTCGCGAGCCCGTAGAAGACCTTCCCTTTGTACTTGCCGCTCGCGATGTCAAGAGCCATCTGGGTCGCCTTCACGTAGTCGCTGCGAGAGCTGGTCGCGCCGCTCACGGCGTCTATCTCGGCCTTCTGGTTCTTGATGACCATGAGAGGATACTCGCGGAACAGAGCCTTTGCCGGTTCGTGCTTGTACGTCTGAGGCTTGTCCGGGTTTATCATGTTGACGTCGACTATCTTGCCGAACTGAATGACGACCTCGATCACGACGTCGCCGTGGTCATTGGTAACATACCCTATGTAAGAGCCATCCCTGTACGACGGCGCTTGAGCCCCCAACGCCGCCGCGCCCACCAGCGTAACCGCCGCGAGCGTAACCGCCAGCAACACAAGGGTCTTTCTCACTTTCGCTGCATCTCCTTTCGAACTTGTGAAAGTGATACTTTTCACAACCGCCCCTATATCTATCCTACATGCATCCCCCCTGGTATGTGCCGTATTTCACAAGCGTCATACGCCTGCATGCGGCGACTACCACGGATAGTCCAGTCCGGCTAGCACGCCACAACAATTATACTATGGCATGCCTCGGCTCGCAATGCGTGATTTGCGGACTTGCGGATTTGCGGATTTGGGGACTTGGGGACTTGGGGATTTGGGGACCTGTCGCTTCGACGCCTGATGTGGGGAACGGGTGAGAGCCGAACAGGTGATGCGCGTCACTGGATGGTTCTCAAGCGTGGCGCATGGCACGGCTGAGGAGGGACCCGTGATGTACATCACCCGTCCCGCTTCGACGAGCGATGTGGGGAACGATTCGTGGAGGATCCGTGGCGCAGGGAACCCGCCAAGCGACAACGATGATGTACGTCACCGATTCGGCGTGGATGCGTGAAGCACGGAACGCGCGGAGCCTGACGAGTGACGTGCGTCATCCTTCGCCTTGCATGTGTGACGTAGAGAACGGGTGAGGCCAGAATCAGTGATGTACATCAGCGGATCGCTCTCAAGCGTGAAGTAGCGAACGGCTCCGGAGGGACCCGTGACTTACGTCAGCCGTCGGCTCAAGTGACTGCACTACCATGTAAGCAATAGAAAGAGCCGGGTACGCGAAGCACCCGGCGCCACGCAGCCAATAGTCCGCCGTTACAGCAGAACGAAAGGGAACGGAACGGTTCATCGTCAGATCTTGAGCTTCACCCAGTCGGATATGACTTTCACCGATCCCTCCTCAAATTTCGCCTTCTCGAACCTCATGAAGTACATTGAGGTCTTGCCTGACCGCCACTCCGGCGTATAGGTTATCCCCTTCGCCATTACGCCATGCCAGTCGTCGAGAGTCTCGAGGGCGGTGACGAGCTTGTCACGGGTGACGTCCCTGCCAGCTCGCTTGAGACCCTCAGAGAAGACCTCCGCGGCGATGAATCCTGCGGCCGCAAAGGCGCTCGGCATCTCGTTCGGGAAGCTCTTCTGGTAGATCTCCAGATACTTCTGGGAATCCGGATCGGTGCCCAGAACGGGCACCCAGCCAGGGGCGATGAGCCCGATGCAAGCCTCGCCGGCGAGGTTGGGCATCTGGACCGGGTCAGCGTTCACGTAGGTCGTCAGGAACTGTGCGGTGAGCCCCATCGTGGCAGCCTGTTTCAGGAAGCCTGCGCAGGGCTTGATCGTCGAGTAGATGACCACCGCATCCGGCTTCACCTGGATGAGCTTGAGCACCTGGGAGCTGAAGTCCACGTCGGCAGCGCCGAAGTTGACGATGGCCACCGGCTCCATCTTGTACTGGGCAAGCTGCTCCTTCACGCCCCGCAGGCCCTCAGAGCCGATGTCGGTCTGTTCGCAAGCGACGGCGACCCTCTTCATCTTCAGGTTCTCCACGACGTACTGGGCTATGATGCGTCCCTCACTGATATAGTTGGGCTGCACCGGGAAGAAGTACTTCTTCGCGGGGAAAGCCAGAATGCTCACGCCGGTTCCCTGATACACCGAGGGCACCTGCTTCTCCATGATGTAGTCGATGGTGGCGACCACCCCGGGGGTCCCGAGCGTGCCCACGAGCGCGAACACCCTGTCCTGCTCCACCAGTTTCTTGACCGCGGCGATGCTCCGTGAGGCCTGGAACCCGTCGTCCTCCACGATAAGCTTGATCTTACGCCCGTTCACCCCGCCCTGGGCGTTCAGCCAGTTGAGGTAAGCCTCCATTCCCTTGCGCATGTTGATCCCGACCACAGCAGCCGGCCCCGACTGGTCCTGGAATGCCCCGATGAGCACCTGGTCACCGGTAACGCCGGGCACCTGGCCCGCCGCGGGCACACCCGCGAGGCCGGCCATCAGGACCGCCACAAGGCACACTCCCACAATCAGCGTAAACCTTCTCATATCGTCTTCCCCTCCTCAGATTTGGACTGCATGTGCGCGACTTTCAAGCCCCGGTGCCCAGATATGAGCGCCTCACCTCCTCGCTCTTGAGAAGGCCTTCACTCGGACCCGAGAGGACGATGCGCCCGGCCTCGAGGATGTAAGCACGGGTCGAGACGCCCAGCGCAAGCCGGGCATTCTGCTCGACGAGCAGGATGGTCGTCCCTTCCGCATTGAGGGCCCTTATGATGTCGAATATCTGCCTGGTCACGAGTGGAGCAAGCCCGAGGGATGGCTCGTCGAGAAGGAGTACCTTTGGGCGGGCCATGAGGGCGCGCCCTATGGCGAGCATCTGCTGCTCTCCGCCGGAGAGGGTGCCCGCCGCCTGACCCTCCCGCTCGTCAAGGACCGGGAAGTGGGCGTACACCCGGTCGAAGTCGCCCGGGACGGCCCTGCGGTCGCGCCGCGCGTAGGTCCCGATGAGAAGGTTCTCCTTCACCGATAGCTCAGGGAAGACCTGGCGGCCTTCCGGCGCCTGCACGATCCCCATCGACACGATGCGCTCCGGCGCCGAGCCGTCGATGCGCTCGCCCACGAATTCGATCCTGCCGCTCCTCGGCCGCACCACGCCGGATATCGCCCGCAGGGTGGTGGTCTTCCCGGCACCGTTCGCCCCAAGGAGCGCCACGATCTCCCCCTCGGGCACCTCGATGGAAACCTGTTGCAACGCAAGAACCATGCCGTAGTAGACGTCAACGTCAACAAGCCGGAGCATTTTCGGCATCCTCCCCGAGGTAGGCCTCGATGACCCGCGGATCGTGCTGGACCTCATGAGGTGTCCCTTCGGCGATCTTGCTGCCGAAGTTCATGACCGTGATCATGTCGCAGAGCCCCATTACTATGGACATGTCGTGTTCGACCAGAAGGACCGTGACCCCGAGTTCGTCCCTTATTCTCCTGATGGTCTTCGCCAGGTCCACCCGCTCCGCAGAGTTCATCCCCGCCACGGGCTCGTCGAGAAGGAGGAGCCGCGGCCTCGACACGAGCGCCCGCGCCAGCTCCACCAGCTTCTGGACGCCATACGGCAGGCCGCAGGCAAGGCCCGGCGCATAGCCGGCGATGCCAAGCGTATCCAGGACCTCTGCTGCCCTCGTCCGCAGGCGTGCCTCCTCCGCGCGGGCGCCGCGGCCCCGCAGCGCCCCGCGGAGGATGTCCACGGTGCCCGCGGCGTGCAGGCCGAGGAGTACGTTGTCGATGACGGTCTGGCCCCGGAAAAGCTCAACGTTCTGAAATGTCCTGGCGATGCCCCGCAGGATGACCTCGTGGGGTTCGCACGCAAGCTCCTTGCCGGAGAACCGGATGACACCCGCGTCGGGCCTTATGAACCTGCTGATGCAGTTGAACACCGTGCTCTTCCCCGCCCCGTTCGGACCGATGAGGCCGTGGATGGCCCCGTCTTCCACGGCGAAGCCAAGGTCGTTCACGGCCACGAGACCGCCGAACCTGACGGTCACGCCCTGGATCTCAAGCAGTGCCACGTCTCGTCGCCCCCCTCATCCCCATTCTCGTCCTCATTCTCGCTGCCGCCTGCTTCAGGCGCCACGGCAGGCTCACGAGGCCATGCGGCAGGAACAGGACCACGACGATAAGCGAGACTCCGGTGAGAACGAGCGGCAGGTTCTTGACCCGGCTGAAAACGTGCGGAAGGAGGGTCATGAAGACCGCCCCCAGCACGGATCCGGTCACGCTGCCGAGACCGCCCACGACTATCGACGCAAGGAGCGTGAGGGATACCCCCAGGTTGAAGTCGAACGGGCTTATGAACTTGACGAGGTGAGCGTACAGGCTGCCGGCGACGCCCGCATAGAACGCACTCGCGGCGAAGGAGGCCGTCTTGTACTTGGCAAGGTTGACGCCCATGGCCTGGGCCGCCACTTCGCTATCGCGCACCGCCATGAGGGCCCTCCCTGGCCTGGTCCGGAGGATGTTCCGGGCGGCCGCCAGCATGAGCCATGTGACGGCCAGGGCCAGGTAGTAGTACCGCAGGTCGGAGTTGAAGCCAAGACCCAGGATCGAGGCGACCGGGACCTTCATTCCCTGATAACCACCGGTAAAGCCCTCCCAAACGGCGGACAACTGGCTCACCGCCACCCCGAACCCGAGGGTCGCTATGGCAAGGTAATGCCCGTGCAGCCGGAGCGCGGGGATGCCCAGGCAGAAACCGATGGCCGCGGTGAGGAGGGCGGCAAGGGGCATGGCCATCACGAAGGGCAGACCCAGGCGGCCGGTGAGGATGGCCGACGCGTATGCGCCGATCGCCATGAACCCGGCGTGACCGATGGATATCTGCCCCGTGAAACCAGTCAGTATGTTGAGCCCCAGCGCGACGATGACGTATACCATCACGAGGTCGTACAGGTACACGACGTAGGCCCTGTCCAGCGCCACGGTCACGAGCGGCAGGAGGACCAGGACGATCCCCCCTGAGGCAAGACGGCCGCCGGGAGACGATACGGCGGAGACCGCGCGGCGGATAATGGTGGGGCTGGCCGCATCGTTGTTGGATGCGTTCACTGCGCTTACACCTTCCTCCTGGGAGGCGTCCCCAGTATTCCGCTCGGGCGGATGCAGAGCACCGCGACTATCAGGGCGAAAGCGAACGTGCTCTTGAGCTGCGTCGAAATGTACCCTGCCACGATGTTCTCGAGCACGCCAAGGAGAAGGCCTCCCACCACCGCTCCCGGGAGGCTCGAGAACCCGCCCAGCACCGCGGCGGTGAACGCCTTGATCTGCACCTCAGCCATCATGTTGGGGCTCAGGAACGTCGTAGGAGAGATGAGGATCCCTGCCACCGCGCCCAGCACCGAGCTTATCCCCCACGTGAGCGAATAGACCCGGGGCACCGGCACGCCCATGAGCCTCGCCGCCCCGGCGTTCTGGCTCGTGGCCCTGATGGCTATCCCAGCCAGCGTGAGCCTGAGCACGAGGTAGAGACCGAGGGCCATCACGAGGGTCACGCCCAGCACGAGAAGGCTGTCACGGGTCATGATGAGACCGCTCACGACGACGGGCCGCCCTCTCACGGCGTACGGGAAGCTCACCGGGTCGAACCCCCAGATCCACCCCGCTGCGCCGTTGAACACCATGAACAGGCCGAGGGTCATTATCATCATGCTGATGAGCGGCCCGTTCTGGATGGGCCGGAGGAACACGCGCTCGACCAGCATCCCGAATAGCGCGGAAAAAGCGAGCGCTCCGACGGCCGCCGCCACGTACGGCAGGCCGACGCGGGCAAGCAGGGTGTGGGCCACGAACGTCGAGACCATGGCCATCTCGCCGTGGGCGAAGTTCACGATGTCCATGGTACGGTAGATCAGGACGAGCCCCAGCGCAGCCAGGGCGTACAGGCACCCCGCCGCGAGCCCGCTCACGATCTGCTGAGCCAGCACAGTACCACCCCCGGTCTCTACTCGAGCAGGGCTATCTCATCGCGGATGAACTCCATCGCATCGTCTATCCTTGCGAATCGCCGCTCGTACCCGCTCTGCACCTGCCGTACCACGATCCGCAGGCCGCCGCCGTCCGGTCGGTCACGGCGCGCCACGGCTCCGTCTGCAGGTTTCACGAACCTTACCACAAAGGACGCAATCACGGTCTCTGGCGCCATCTCCACGCTCTCCCGTCCGCAAGTCACGCAATATGCTTGAGCAGGACTGATACAAACTGCTCCAGCTTCTCTACATGCGGCGAATGGCCGCAGCTCTCGAACACCGTTTCCTGATAGGAGCCTCCGCGGCTCTGGTATCGTTCCAGGACCGCGCGGGTTTGCCTGATCATGGGTTGGGCGGGAAACACCTCATTGCCGGGCCACCCGGGGATGAGGCCGATCTGTCCCAGGTAGCCCACGTCCCAGACGGAAGCGTCGGACACTATCTGGTCGTCGGCTCCGTGCACCCATAGCACGGGCGGCTTGGGTTCTATGTCCGCGACTCCGCTGACGTTGAAGTACTTCGGGGAAAAAGCGTTCAGCACCCCCCGCGCGCCGGGCGCGAACCCCGGCCAGTTGGAAGAGGGGACGGAGTCGCCGGGGTAATTGCCCCCGCTCACGGCCGTCGATAGCATCGATGTGAGGAGATCCTCTTCACGGCTGGACCGGAACGGAGGCTTCCAGTAGAACGCGTTCATGACGTTTCGGGGGAGCATCGGGTCGTCTCCGCTGTCCCGGACCTTCTCCCGCAGCATACGTGGGAAGTCCGGGCTGACGCCTCCGGCTCCGGACCCTGCGAAATCAGGCCAGCAGGGCGCGCCGTCCGCACCCTTGGTGCCGCTGAAACCATAGGGGGAGACAGGCGCCACCAGCGTCAGCGTCTTCACCCGCTCAGGATGGTCGAGGAGATACTGCATGGCCCAGCCGCCTCCGAGCGACCAGCCTACAAGGTGGAATTCGCCGAGGTCCAGGGCGCCCGCCAGGCTGTCGAGGTCGTCGGACCAGTCGCACGCCCCGCGGGTGGCATCGGCAGGCTTGAGCTCGGAGAGCCCATAGCCCCGCATGTCCGGGGCGATCGCACGGTATCTTTCCGGCAGCGCGAGCATGACTTCTTCCCAAAACGTGGACGACGACGCGTTTCCGTGGAGGAAGAGCACGGGTTCACCGTCGCCGGACCCCCGGGTCAGGACATGGAACCGCAGCCGGGGCGTCTGTACGTAACACGGATCGATGCCAGCAAGGGTCGCCACGGTACATCGCCTCCTCCTGAGTAGATCGCGGCAAGTCCGCGCTCATCGGTCTCTTTCGACAATGGCGGCCATTCCCATGCCGCCGCCTATGCACAGGGTGGCAAGGCCGAGCCTGGCCCCGCGCCTCTTCATCTCGTAGAGCAGGGTCACGAGGATGCGCGCCCCGCTTGCGCCGATGGGATGTCCGAGCGCAATGGCGCCGCCGTTCACGTTGACTCTCTCCGGGTCCCAGCCAAGCTCACGGCCGACGGCAAGGGACTGCGCCGCGAAGGCCTCGTTCGCTTCGATGAGGTCCATCTGTTCGAGAGTGACGTCCGCCTTCGCCAGCGCCTTGCGGGTGGCGGGCACAGGCCCGAGCCCCATCTCCGACGGCTCCACTCCCGCCGACGCATAGCTCCTGATGGCTGCCATAGGCTCGATGCCGAGCGAGGCGGCCTTGTCCTCCGACATGACCACCACAGCCGCAGCGCCGTCGTTTATGCCCGAAGCGTTTCCTGCGGTGACCGTGCCGTCTTTCTTGAAAGCGGGCTTGAGTGCAGCGAGCTTCTCCATGGTGGTGCCGAAGCGGGGATGCTCATCGCGGGTAAACCTCGCGACCTCGCCCTTCCTCCTTGGGACCTCGACAGGGACGATCTCCTCGTCGAACGTGCCCTGCGCGACGGCCAGTTCCGCCCTCTGCTGGCTGCGGAGGGCGAACTCGTCCTGCTCCTGCCTGGAAATACCGTACTTTTCCGCGAGGTTCTCCGCGGTTATGCCCATGTGAACGTCGGTGATGGCGCACCATAGGCCGTCCCTTATCATGCCATCGATGAGTTCGCCGTGGCCCATGCGGTAGCCCGTGCGCGCCCTGGCGAGGAGGTACGGGGCCTCGCTCATGTTCTCCATGCCACCTGCCACGACCACATCGGCGTCGCCAAGCATCACGGCCTGGACTGCAAGCACCACGGCCTTGAGGCCGGAGCCGCACACCTTGTTGACGGTCATCGACGGCACCCTGACCGGTATGCCCGCCCGGATGGCGGCCTGCCTGGCCGGGTTCTGGCCCTGGCCCGCCTGGAGCACGTTACCCATGACGATCTCGTCGACGTGGGCCGGCTCCACCCTCGCGCGCCGGAGCGCCTCACCGATCACCACAGCGCCGAGTTCCCCCGCGGGGATGTCCGCCAGGGTCCCCCCGAACGTCCCTATCGCCGTCCTGACCGCACTCGCAATCACAGCCTGTCTCACGAGTCGTCCCTCCCTCTTACGACGTCACCTCATCCGGAGCGCCACGCCGGCCTGGTTGTAGCCCACGCCCGATCCCACCAGAACCACGAGGTCGCCGGATCTGATCTTGCCTTTTCTCATGGCATCATCGAGGCACATGGGGATGCAGGCAGAGCCCGTGTATCCGCAGTCCTCCATGATCCAGTGCGTTTTCTCCATGGGAAGACCGAGGGTCTCCATGACGAGCATTATGGACGGCAGCCTCACCTGAGTGAATATGGCCATGTCGATGTCCTCCAGTGCGAACCCGCCGCGTTCCGCCAGGCTCCTGACGACCTTCGGCCAGCCCTCGTGATTGACTTCGGGAGGGTACGGCTGCGTGAGGCGCACCCTCGTACGACCGGCCTCCACCGACTCGACGCTCGCAGGCTCGAAGGTGCCGCCCGAGTAGATGCCCCAGTGCTTGTGATACGACCCGTCCGCAAGATAGGCCGAGGCGATGAACCCTGGCTTCGAATCGACACCGAGCACAGCCGCCCCCGCTCCGTCTCCATAGAAGAACGAGGTCACATCGGCAGGGTCCGCGAGCTTGCTCATCATATAGGCCCCTATCACCAGGATGTAATTCATCCACGGGTTGGCCTCGACCAGCCCCGCCGCCGTTGCGACAGCCGTCGGAAACGACGCGCACGCGCATCCTATGTCGAAGGTGCCCGCGCCCGCCGCACCCAGCTTGTGCTGGACCACGACGGATGTGGCAGGCGTGATGTAATCAGGGCTATCGGTGCCGACCAGGATCATATCGATCTGCCCGGGCCTGACCCCGGCGTCTCTCAGCGCTTCCTGCGCCGCGCGCACCGCCAGGTCTGACGTGGCCCAGTCGCGCGGGGAGTACCAGCGCCGCCTTATGCCCGTGCTCTTCTGGAACTTGCCGATGACCGCACCCAGGCCGGGCGAGGCCTTGTCGATCCGCTCGGCCATGACCTCGTTGCTGACCTCGATCTCGGGGAGATACTGTCCGGTGCCGATTATCGTGGCGTACCTTTTCATCAGACTTCCCTCCAGTGACGGCATGCTGCGGTTGACGTGCCTGGGACTCCCGCCAGGCATGTCACCGAGTGCAAACTGGTTGACACCCGCTGCCTTGCCGGGGGTTGCCGGTATCGCCTGCCGAGGATGGCGTGGTGCAACCGCCCAGGGACGGCGCGATCGCGGCGCGCCCCGCGGGATTCAGCGCCCAGACCGGCTGAATCTCCGGCGCCCCGTCGTGCAGACCCCGGCCTCGAGCTGACTGCTCGGCGGCCATCGCCGGGTCGCTATGGACCGACAGGCCCGCACTCATCAGATGTACTGCAGCGCCCTGGCCTCTGACCTCAGCCAGTCGCGGAAATCCGGATGTGCGATGCTTATGAGGGCCTCCACCCGCTGCCTGATGTTTCTCGCCTTGAGCCGCGCGATCCCGTGCTCCGTGACCACGTAGTCCACGTCAGCCCGGTGGATCGTCACGGCCTGGCCTTCCCTGAAGCACGGCACGATCGTGGAAATGGTGCCGTTCTTCGCCGTCGACCGCAGCGCAAGAATCGACTTCCCTCCGGGGGACATCTGCGCTCCCATGCAGGTATTCACGGCCCCGCCTGTCCCGCTGTACTGCTTCGTGCCGATGGTCTCGGAGTTGGCCTGGCCCGTGAGATCCACTTGCATGGTCGTGTTGATGCTGACCATCTTATGGTTCCTGGCGATCACGTAAGGGTCGTTCGTGACATGACCGCCGTGGACCTCCACGCCGAGGTTATCGTCGATGAAATCGTAGAGCTTCTTCGTTCCCATGGCGAAGCAGCCCACCATCTTCTCAGGCCAGAGGGTTTTCCTGCGCCCCGTCACCACGCCCGCGTGGAAGAGGTCCACCATGCCGTCGGTGAGCATCTCAGTGTGGACTCCGAGATCGTGCTTGTCCTCGAGAGCCCTGGCGACAGCGTTGGGAATTCCACCTATCCCCAGCTGGATGGTGCTCCCGTCCTCGATCAGGCTGGCGACGTTTCGCCCGATCTCCATCTCGACATCCGTGGGGATGATCGGCTCGACCTCCACCAGGGGCACCGTGTTCTCAACCACGTAATCGACCTGGGAGATGTGTATCTGCGTGTCGCCCAGGGTGCGCGGAAGGTTCTCGTTTATCTCGAGCACGACCATCTTTGCGACGTTGATGAGCGGCTTTTCGTAGGTGAGGCTTAGGGAAAGGGACATGTAGCCGTTCCTGTCCATGGGCGTGGCCGTGCCCCAGAAGATGTCGGGCGGGTCTATCTCTCGTTTCTTGAGGGCGCACTCGTGGAGGTGATTGGGCATGAACGTCACGGTGCCCCCGGGATGCGCCCTATAGGAATGCGGCCCGTAATACCAGGCTTCGTTGAGGAAGTGACCCTTCATCTCCGGCTTCAGGAAGTCATAGTCCCTCATGAGAAGGCACGACATGATCGTCACGTTTTCCAGCTCATCCCCGCGTGACGAGACCGCTCCAAGAAGACCCGGAGGCTCCGCCGCGCACATGGCCACCACTATGGATTGACCCGACTCCACCTTTGCAACTGCCTCTTCGATGGTGATGAGTTTCTCACGGTAGATCTCCTTCGGGTTCAACGCGATCCCTCCTGCAAACGCCACGCCCTCTTGTCTTTCAGAGGATCCCAGCGCTGTCCCTCGCGAGCAAAGGCCGGGATCCCCACCCATCCTGAGAGAGGGCCGGCAATCGAGAGCTTGCCGGAAAGCACACTCCCAGGGTTGCTCCGTCAGAGCACGAGTCCGCCGTCAACCTGCAAGACCGCCCCGTTCACGAAGTCCGCCTCGTCGGACGAGAGATACAGGTATGCATATGCGATGTCCCTCGGCTCCCCGAGCCGCCCAAGGGGCGTCTTCTCCTTGATGGAGGTGAGGATCTTCTCAGGCACAGTCGCCATCATGTCTGTCATAGTAAAGCCCGGGGCGACGGCATTCACGCAGATGCCTTTGCGCCCGAGCTCTTTGGCCCACCCTTTGGTCATACCGATGATGGCGGCCTTGGAGGCTATGTAGTTCGTCTGGCCGATGTTCCCGTAAACCCCCACCACCGACGAGGTGTTGACTATCTTGCCGCGACCCTGCTCTATCATTATCGGAGCGACCGCCCGCGTGCAGTTGAACACCCCCTTGAGGTTCACGTCGATCACCCTGCCCCACTGCTCGTCAGTCATCTTCACGAGAAGCGCATCCGCCGTGATCCCCGCGTTGTTGACCAGCACATCGATTCTGCCGAACGTCTTCATGGCAGCGTCCACCATGGATTTCACGCTCTCGGGGCACGTCACGTCAACTCGCACGGCAACGGCGGCGCCCCCGCCCTCCTGAATCTCGCGGGCGGCTGCCTCCGCCGAATCCCCGTTGATGTCACACACCACCACTTTCGCGCCTTCCCTTGCGAATAGAAACGCCGCCTCTTTCCCAAGCCCTCTCCCGGAACCAGTGATGATAGCGACCCTGTCCTTCAACCTCACAAGCAGCAGCCTCCCTTGATGGTGTCGCCGGAGCGCCGGAGCAGTGCCGCAGCAGCGGAAAGGCCGGACGCCGGGCTTCCCGGCAACGTCCCGCCGGCGACGTTCGGGATGCGCCCGGCCGGATCCTTCCTGTGCTCACGTGTACATGGGTTGTCCGCTCCGGCCTCAATGGAACCATCTTGATCGTATCCAGAGGTGTTACAGAGAGGTTACAGAGGTGTTACAGACGCGTCTCACCGCACGCGCCATCCCCGGAGCGCAACACCGGCAACCCCGGCGAGGACCTGCGCGCTGAACGGTAGCGCGAGTTTGTGGCGATCTACTCAGGTGCAGCACGGGCAGCCGCGAGCGCGCTCCAAAGCGCTGCTCGCCTGCGGACCTGCGTTTACAGTGCAGCAAGGAGCCTGGCCCTCTCGAGCAGCCTGGAGGTTTCCGGAGCAGGGTACACGCCCATCTCCGCGTGCAAGGCGGTAGCACACCTTTCGTAGGTGCGGACGGCCATCGCGCGGTTGCGTCTGGCAAGATAGCATTTCATGAGCAGCCTGTATGCTTCCTCCCAGCACGGGTCCCTGGCCAGGATCTGCTCGCAGACATGGACACACTCGTCGACCTCGTCCTTGCCGAGGAGAAGTTCGGCGAACCTCTGCGCCGCCCGCAAGTATGTGGCGAAGAGCCTTTCCCGCTCGACGCTCGCCCAGTCCTCGTACAGGCAGTCTTGCAGGAAATCACCCTGGTAGAGCTGAAGAGCGCTTCTCAAGACATCGCACGCTCCGGTGGCGTCGGCGGCCTCCAATCTCGTCCCCTTTTCCACGAGGCTTTCGAATTCGTCCGCGTCCACCCAGCACCCTGAGACAGGGTTGAGTCCATACAGCGGTCCTTCCCGGCGAACGTAGTACGGGTTAAGGCGCGCCGGCCTTCCGGGTTCAATCGTGTTCAGCATCGCGTTGAGCGCGACCTTGAAATGACTGGACGCGACACCGGGGTCGAGGCCGGGCCAGAGGATCTCGAGGATCTGGTCCCTGTGGAGAAAGCCCTTCCTGTGCACCAGCAGGAGTTGGAAGAGGGTCTTGGCCTTCTCACGCTGCCACTCGCGGGACGAGACCTCCTCCCTCCCGCGATAGACCCTGAAAGCACCGAGTGTGCGGACATGCAGCGTGTACCCGGGGTGGAACTCCACCTCCGCCAGGCCCATCGCAGCCTCGAGCCAGGCCAGGTGGTCACGATCCAGCCCATAGCGCCTGGCCGCCACGAGAAGCGGCCCCAGGACGCCGGGGTCTCTCGGGCCGAAAAGCGTCTTCCTCGTGAACAGGAACTCATAGCTATGTGTGCGGATAGCTCTGATGAGACCCTCCAGGCCGTCCCGGAGCGCGGGCTCGTCCCGTCTTCTGATGGCAAGCACTGCGAGCCAGAGGTCGCAGACGGTGGTGCAGTATATGTCACCGCATCGTCCGAAGGTCTTCCTGGCCGCCTCGAGCCACCGGCGCGCCCTGTCGTTGTCGCCACCCGAAGCGAGCCCGGCCCCCATGCCAAGCTCCACGAACCCTGCGAGCCATTCGTCCCCCGCGGTCCTGCATATCTCCAGCGCCTCCGACGCCGACCGCTCGGCCCCTGCCACATCTCCCGAAGCCGCGTGGAGAAGCGCCAGGCCCATGAGAGGCTCAGCCCTGCCGCGCGTCACCCTGATCTCGTCCACGATGTCGAGCGCCCTCCGGTAGCAGGTCTCGGCGTCAGGGCCGGATGCGGCGGATGTAACCTGCCGGGCATGGCCAAGCCGCATGTAGCCCACGGCCTCGACAAACGGCGATTTGAGATCCCTGCCGAGCTGGATTCCGGCATCCGCGCACTTCGTCGCCAGCTCGCCCTCACCGATCAGCGAGTAAATGAGCGAGAGCAGCAACTGGGTCTCCCGGTGAGAACGGGGGGGACGCAGCCCCTCCCTCTCCTCCCCCGCCTTGCGCTTCAAGGAAGCGAGCGCCGCAGACAGCCTGCCTGTGCGAAGCTGAACTCTTATGTCCAGCTCGTCCTCCATCGCATGGTGGATGAGCCGCTCGGCGGCCTGCGCATACTTCACGGCCGTCGAAAGCTGGCCCTGGTTCGTCTTGTTCTCCGCCATCATCCTGAGAAGGCTCGCCCGCTCCCACCTGTCGCCCGGCGGGAGCATCCGGAACGCCTCCCTGAGAAGGGCGTCGCTCCTCGCGGGCTGCACCGTGTCCAGGTACACCATGGCCTTGCCCTTGAGCGCCTTGCTCCTCCCCGCCCTGTCGCCTCTCCTCTCGAATATCTCGTCAGCCATGCTGTACCATGCCAGGGCATCCTCATAGCCGCTTGCGAGCCGGTAGACGTCAGCGCGCCGCAGGAGCAGGTCGGGGTGGGCCTCCAGCACAGGCCCGGGCAGTTCACCTATCCATGCGGCAAGACCGTCGAACCTACCCGATTGAATCAGGTCCGGGGCGATGGTGCCAAGAAGCCGAGCCGCCCCGTGGAAATCCCCAGCCGCAATGAGGTGTGCGACAGCTAGCGTGTATCGCCTGCAGCCGACGTAAAACTGCGCGGCTCTTGCGTTGGCGGCAGCCCAGCGTAGAGCGTCCTTTCTGTAGAGCCTGCGCAGGAACTCCCTGAGAAGGTGGTGAAACCTGTAAGTCCCGCCACCCGTGGAATACACGAACAGGCCGCTTTCCGACAGCCGTTCCAGTATTTCAGCGCTGTCGTCTCTGCCCGAGATGTGGTTGCATGCTTCCGGCTCGAGTTCCTCCAGGAGCGACACCGTGCAGAGGAACTCCTTTATGTGGTCGTCCTGCTTCTGAAGAACCTCCGCGGCGAGGTAGTCGAACACGCCCTGCAGGGAGCCCGGGGGTCTCGTCCAGAGGTCCTGCAGTGTCGAACCATCCCGGAGGCCGTGCCAGATCATCTCGAGGGCGATTATCCACCCTTCGGTATGCTCAGCAATGGTCCTGACCTGCTCGGGGGTCAGATCGTACTGATACGGCCCGAAGAACAGATCGCGCACCTCGTCACTCGTAAACGCGAGGTCTTTCTCGGAGATCTCGAGGACCTCTCCCTTGACCCGCCACCTGGCAAGCGCTTCAAACGACGGTTTCTTCCTCGTGGAGAGCGCCACGTGCAGAACCGGCGGCATTGTCGACACCAGGTGCTCCACTATCTCGTTCACACCGGACGCTTTCGAAGCCAGATGGTAATCGTCTATGACGAGGACAGACTCATCTCTGACCTCATCGAGGATGTCGTTGACCAGCGAATCCACGGCACCAAGCCACGCGGATCGGTCGTGTTCGGCCCCCAGGATATCCAGGGCGCGGCCTCCGACCGCGGGGTACACGGTGCGTATAGCCCAGACCAGGTGCACGACAAAGGCATGCGGATCCGAGTCCGTCTCGCCGACCGTGTACCAGAAGGCGGGCACGTGATTGTCCTTCAGGTACACAGCCAGGCTCGTGCTCTTGCCGTAGCCCGGACCGGCCTGCAGTATGGTTACGGGGTGAGACGCCATCTCCCGGAAAACCTCCGCCAGCCTCGGACGCTTCAATAGCTCCTTGCGCGGCACGGGTGGAAGGAACTTCGTCCTGACCACCTGAAACTCGTAAGCCATAGCCGGCCTTCTCCTTCCTCCCCTCTCCACTCATTCCGCCTGATGGCCGGCTACCTGATGACCAGGTCTCCCTGGTCATCCAGGTGTACCCTGATATCGAGACGAGTGGAGTCAAACGTGAACGACTGGCCGCCCACCTGGATGGTCGTACCGGGATAGACCGCCCCCGCCCGAACCTGTCCACCTGCAGGCACCCTTATGACTGAAGAGCAAGGCCATTGCCCCGGGGTTCCCACGCTCCCGGCCTGGACCCTCTGTACTGCGTATGCCTCTCCTCCGCGAACATTCCCTTTCACCAGGATACCGTCGGTGGCGGTGAGGCTGCAGTTGTAACAGCCCTTCCCCGTGATCAGAATATCGCCCCCCGACTCCAGCACGCTGTTCTGAGCGTACCCCAGGACGATCCCGGTCTCGGAGGTGGGTGCGCTCTGGACCCACCCGGACACGGTGCTCACGTGGGATCCCAACTCACGCAACTCACCAACTGTCGGCAACTCCATCGCGCCGGATCCGCACAGCGATCCTGCCACTCTCGCCAGCGAGGAGACAGCGTCTGCGATCTCCGGAGGCATCTCCACCCCGGCCTCCCTGACGAGCGCGCGGACGGACCCTGCAAGTTTATCCAGTTCACGCATCTTCAGACGGACCTCCTCGGCAGGCCCCTCTGTCTTGCGCCTGGCTTCGGGCGGCGCTCCGTCCGGGCCCGACACCGTCTGTGCCTGGATCGCAGCCTCCGCGGAACCCACGATACCGCCGATCGTCTCCAGAACCGGCCTCAGCCGACCACACAGCCCCAGGACCCCGCCAGCCCGGACACGGCAGTTGACAGCCGACCCTTTGATCTTCACGGCACCGCCGGCCTGAATAACAGCGCCGGCGGCGTAACCAAGCACGGTCACACCGCCGGTCACCTGGATGCGCGCGCCTTCCAGGACGTCTCCCCGCACGACCACATCACCGTCGAACCTCACATGCCCCGAAGTCAGCCCGACATCTCCCTGGTACACCATGACCGGTGAGACCTGGACGTGCTTGTCGAGGGTCCCCCGCACCACGGGTTTTCCGTCACGAGCAGCGAGCGCCCTGGTGCCATTCCCGGACAGCACCGCGCCCTCGCCCGCGCGAAGGGTGGCCTCCCTGACCTGCCGGGGGTGGATGGCCTCGCCCGTGACCGCCCGGCCCGGCGTGCCCGGGATGGGGGGATGCAACACCGCAAGCTCATCGCCGGCGTGCACGGCAGGGAAATGATAACGCTCCCAGTAGTCCACCTTGTCCGCTTCTTCCGACCAGACCACAGGAACAGGCTCCAGTTCGACCAGGCACTCCACGAAACCATCGCGGCCCTCTACGGGGGGAACACCATTCGCGACCACGCGGGGGAGTCCGTCGGCAGAGGCCGCAGCGGCCTGCACGGCCGCTCCATCCACTCCGAGCACTATGCCTTCCCTCTTGAGTGCCGCCTGCACATCTTCCGGGGTGACGACATTTTCGACGATCTCCCGCGTATCCACAGCAAGACGGAGTGTAGTCTGTGGCGCCTGGTCGCGTAAGCAGGGCTGGGCAAGCCTTCTCGGGAACACCTTGACCTCGGCTCTCAGCCTGTCAGGGCTGACCGTGATTTCGACCCCGGGTGGCGCGACCTCCTGTGCCGGCCCCTCCACCACCACAATCGTATCGTCCCCGGTGACCGCGCACGGTTCGAGCAATTCCTTTCCGTTCACCTGTACGACAATCCCGGGGCACGGGACAATCGTCGCGGGCGCGCCGCTTCCCGCAGGACCATGAACCACGATGCGCCCGTCTTTTACTTCCGCCGTTCCTTCTTCACTTTCGTCCCCATCCGCGTGGGCCTCACAGGGGGCCTGAACCGGCCGGTCCTCTGCGGAGCCCCTTCTTCGCCATGTTCTCGGCACGAAACCGCGCCTTCCAGAGCCGAGCGCGTCGCCCCCTGGCATACTCAACACCCCCCGCTATTAAGTTAAACATCCACTCTGGCTTTCCTTCATGGGCACGCAAGGGGCGACCAGCAGGCGTGGGACCGGGCATGACCTTGAGCGCGGGTTCTGGTGACCGCACGGAGGAAGATTGCGCGAGTTTTCTCACGCCGGGTCGAGAAGGATCATATCGTATACTGGAAGCCCCCCTTGCCGCCGCACATGTCGCAGGCGGCCGCTGGACAACTTCGGGTGACTAAGTGGATCGCCACAAGTTCGCGCTACTTTTCAGCGGGCAGGTCCTCGCCAGGGTTGCCGGTGTTGCCCTCCGGGGACGGCGCGTGCGGTGAGATGCGTTCGAATTTGGCGCGCGGGCCAGCCGAATTCCAGGCGCCCCGTAGTGCAAGCACCGGCAACCCCAACACCGTCAGGGAACATGGCGCAAACTTATGGCGCCATACTTGGGCCGAGGCAGGAGGCACCTCTCATGGAGAGCGACGCTCCACGCCCAAAGATGCTCCAGATGGTGGTCAAGATCCAGTGGAGCGCGGATAACCTTAGGACCCTGGGTGCCGGCAGCATGTACCATCTCGCTTACCGGCCGTGCGAGATCTCCTACGACGTGCTGGTTGACATAAACTCCGGACGGATAGGCCCTGGCACGCCCGCGGAGGTCATATTCATCGGCGGCCAGCGTCCGGTGAAGGTGGCCGACGTGGTCATAGAGAACATCATCGCGCCGAAGGGCTTCCGCCGGTTCGACTTTCGCATAGTGCGAACCTTTCCGGGGGTGGAGAAATGCACTGGCTACACCAACATCGGGATCCTCTGCCGCTATTCATCGCCCCACTGACAGCAGAACCTGCCCCGACACCGTGTCCCGCTACCTCGGATCGTCCCGCGCGGGCTCCCCGAGCTCCAACAGCTCCGAAAGCGGCATAATCCTGTAGCCCTTCTCGCGCAGGCCGTCGATCATGCGGGGCAGGGCCTCGTGGATCTGCTTGCTGGAATCGCTCGCGTGCATGAGGATGATGGCGCCTTTGAATGCGCGCTTCAGTACCCGGTCCACCATGTAGTCCGCGCCCGGATTCTTCCAGTCGAGAGAGTCGACCGCCCATACTACAGTCTCGTACCCGCACGCCTTCGCGGTCTCTACCACCACGTCGTCGTAGTCGCCGTTTGGAGGACGAAAGAACGGCGCGACCCGTCCAGCCGCGTTCAGCAGGTCCTCATGAGCAGTCCTGATGTTCTCCTCCACCGCGTCCCGCTCGTAGCGGCTCAGGTTGACATGGGCGTCCCCGTGGCTGCCCACTTCATGGCCCGCTCTCACGATCTCCTGTACGATCTCCTGGTGCCTCCTGGCCCATGGTCCTGAGAGGAAAAACGTGGCCTTCACGTTCTTCTCGCGGAGGATCTCGAGCACTCGCGGAGCTGTCTCGTGCCCCCAGCTGATGTCGAAGGTAAGCGTGAGAGCAGGTTCTTCCGTCTTGACATAGAACACGGGCATGGTGGTCCTCGGAAGCACGAGAATGGACTCAGTCACCGGAACGTACCGCTCGCCAGCCCGATCCACGCCGCGTCCCGCAACAAACCCGATCGCAAGTATGAGACACGCGGCGCACGCCCCCACGAGCACGACCGTCCGCCTGGCTATGACCAGCATGCCGACACCCCCGGTTTTCGGACCTGAAATAGGGTCCCCTGAGAAATCGTATGTTGAAGCAAGCCGGCCTATTCTGGGCGCGCCGGACCACGCCCCCGCCCCCCCTGACCACGCGCTCCGCGCGCTGGCCAGACCGGGATACGGCCCGACCCAAGTATGGCGCCATAAGTTTGCGCCATCTTTCCTGACGGTGTTGGGGTTGCCGGTGCTTGCTAAGTGAGGGTGCATTAGTCCCCGTCCCTTTTCCAGTAGTTGCCGGGTTGCCGGTGTTGCACTCGGGGACGGCGCCCCAAGCGGAGCGCGCTTCGCCAAAATCCGGCCCATCGGGCTAGGCAGCCGGATTTTGACACCCCTCGTGCAATCACCGGCAACCCCGGACACGACTTGCGCGCTGAAAAGCAGCGCGAATCCCTGGCGATCCACTTAGCAGGTGTAGCAGGATATAGAAGCGCTTCGGCAGGATTTCGGCGGGCGGACCGGGAAGTATATATAGAATATGCAGAGAGGAGAAGCGCCCGCCTTATGAAACTCGAATTCGTGGGAGCCACACGCACGGTCACAGGGTCGTGCCATTATGTCGAAACAGCGGACACGAGGTTCATCGTGGACTGCGGGATGTTTCAGGGGGATGACGAACTTGCCAGGCTCAATCGCCTTCCCTTCCCGTTCGACCCGACGCACCTGGATTTCGTCCTGCTCACTCACGCACACATCGACCACAGCGGCCTCATCCCCCGCCTTGTGCGCGAGGGGTTCAAGGGGAAGGTATACGCCACCGCCGCCACGATCGACCTCTGCAGGATAATGCTCCTCGATAGCGCGCATATCCAGGAACTGGAGGCTGGCTGGCAACAGCGAAAGGCCCGCCGCGCCGGCGAGGTGCCGTTCGAGCCCCTCTACACCGTGGACGATGCCGCAAGAAGCCTCTCGCGCTTCGAGGCCGTTCCCTTCGGGCAGATGGTGAGCCTTGCCCCGGACGTGACGGTGAGATTCCGCCATGCCGGACACATCCTCGGCTCCGCCGTAATCGAGGTGTACCTGAATCCATCCGCGTCCGCCTCCGGTCGGGTCTCCGCCCTGGCCGGGCCCAAGATCGTCTTCTCAGGCGACCTCGGCAACGTGAACCAGCCGATAATCAAGGACCCCGAGTTCGTCTCCGACGCTGATTTCCTCGTCGTCGAGTCAACCTACGGAGGCCGCGTTCACGAAGGCCGCATGGGCAGCATGGAGAAGCTCAAGAAGGTCATCAGCGATACGTGGGCCAGGCACGGCAACGTGATCATACCGGCGTTCGCCGTGGCGCGTACCCAGGACGTCGTGTACGACATCGCCACCCTCGCCCACAGGCGCGAGATCCCGCCCGTCAAGGTGTTCATCGACAGCCCCATGGCGGTGTCCGCAACGGAAGTATTCGATAGGTACCGGAGCGAGTTCGACCTCGAGACCACCGCTCTCATCGAGGCGGGCGGCGATCCGTTCGACTTCCCCGGCCTTCAGTACGTGCAGACCGTCGAGGAGTCCCGCGCCCTCAACGAGATCACGAGCGGGGCCGTGATCATCTCCGCCAGCGGGATGTGCGACTTCGGCCGAATCAAGCACCACCTGAAGCACAACCTCTGGAGGCCGGAGTGCACGGTGCTCTTTGTGGGCTTCCAGGCCCGGGGAACGCTCGGCCGGCGCCTCCAGGAGGGAACGACGAAGGTGAGGATATTCAACGAGGAGGTGGCAGTAAGGGCCGCCATAGAGTCCATCGATGGCTACTCGGCCCATGCCGACCGCGACGCGCTGCTCTACTGGGTGAAGAGCCTTCGCAGCAAGCCCGGGAGGGTGTTCGTGGTGCACGGGGAGGAGGAGTCCGCCGAGGCGTTCGCGGCGACCCTGAGGGAAGCCCTGGGCACATGGGTGGGAGTTCCGCAGAGAGGAGACAGCGTGGACCTTGCAAGCGGCGAGACCACGGTCGGGGCGGCCGGGCCCACCAGGCCGGGCGAGATGGAAGCATCCGGTCAGGCAGCCTCTCTCAAGGCCGCCCGCGAGGAGCTCGACCGGGCCTACGCCGCGCTCCGGAAGGCGCTGGACAGGCAGGAGGCAGTCAGGGATCCAGCCGCCCTCCGGATGTCGCGCGACGATGTCGCAAGGCTCACATCGATGATGAAAAAGCTCGCGCAGCAGGACCGCACGGCATGACAGTCGTCCGGGACCGGTCAGCCGCTCATGCCGATCACCAGGCGGGCGACCTCGAAGTAAACGATGAGGCCCACAACGTCGACGATGGTCGTGATGAACGGCCCGGCCATCACCGCCGGGTCGAAGCGTAGCCGCTTGGCCGCCAGGGGCAGGAAAGCGCCGGCCACGTTTGAGATGATGATCACCACGAGCAGCGAGAGCCCCACGACTATGCCGATGCGCGCATCTCTTTGCGTGAGGTATGCCCTCACGTAAGCAAACGCCCCGAGTAAAACCCCCAGCACAAGGCCGGTTGCGCACTCCCTGAGAAGCACCTTGAGACCCTGGCGAAGCTCGATCTCCCCTGTGGCGATCCCCCGGATCACAAGCGTCGCAGACTGGGTACCCGTATTACCGCCGGTGTCAATGAGCATGGGTATGAAGAATGCGAGCGCCACCACGGTCTCGAGGGAGGCCGAGTAGACCTTGAGGATGTTGCTGGAGAAGCTCTCGAGAAGGATGAGCAGGCCGAGCCACCCCACTCTCTTTCTCACGCTATGGCCGAGGCTCATTCTGAAGTATTCTTCCTCCGGAGCGCCGAGGCCGCCCATTATGTGAATGTCCTCGGTGTCCTCCTCCCGCACAACGTCGAGGACATCGTCATGCGTGATGATCCCCACGAGGCGGCCCTCCCTGTCCACCACGGGCACGGCGATGAACCCGTATTCTTCGAAGACGCGGGCGACCTGCTCCTGATCGGTGTCGGTGGACACCCTCACCACGTCGGGGTGCATGATGTCGCGGACGAGCTTGTCACCAGGAGCCAGCATGAGCTGCTTGAGAGAAAGCCCACCCACGAGCCGCCTGTCACGGGATATCACGTAGAGGTGGTATATGGTCTCCTTGTCGGTGGCCGTCTTGCGGACGTGCGCCAGGGCCGCATCGACCGTCTGGTCCTCCTTCAGGTCGACGAAGTCTGTGGTCATGAGCCGCCCGGCCGACTCCTCCTTGTAGCCCAGGAGCATGTGGGCTACGTGGCGCTCGCTTTCGGACAGGAGCGAGAGATACTTCTTCACCACCTTGGCCGGAAGTTCCTCGAAGAGCTCAGTCCGGTCATCTGGGCTCATCTCGTTCAGGAGTGTCGCGACCATGTCGCCGCTCAAGGAATGCAGAAGCACTTGCTTTCTGTCGACATCCATGAAGTCGAACACTTCGATGGCAAGGTCCTTGGGAAGGAGCCTGAACACGAACCCGGTGGATTCCGGGGGCAGCTCCTCCAGGACCCTGGCGATCTCAGAGGGGTGGTGCTTTTCGAGGGTTCGCTTCAAGCCCATGTAGTTCTTTTCGGTCAGGAGATCCTCTACGCTGTTCGTGAGATCGATCGCCACTGGTATCCCCTCCTTTTCCGCATCGTCATGGCTACACATGCAGCCTGCCAGAAGTGGCAGGAGCGCCGCAGTTCGACGCAGCGGCGCGCCGCCGGGGCAGGTGTACCTGTATCGATCGGAGGGGCAGCGTGATCTCTGGACATGCCACGTGTGCTACACACGAAAACGCCCCCGACCCGTCATCCCGACGAGGCCAGGGGCGCATGATCCACGCCAGGCTTACCCTGCTCCGGGAAACGACGAAGACAGACACCGCGCACCGGGTGGCGCCGCGTGCGCTCTCCTATTGACGCTACTACTCCCAGGGTCTGCGTCCACCTTCATCATCTCCCTTCTTGCGCCTCGACATAGCCTACGTGGAACCACTCGCCGAAGTTCCCTCCCCGGTTCAGCTTACGTCCGCATCACGCGGTTGTCAAGCATCGGCGGGCAGCGGTACCTGTCAAGGGAAAGTAGGTAGAGACCTCACGGAAAAGTGATCTCGGCGCCAATACGTTTGTTCGGAGCGCATCACTTCCTGGTCGGCCGTGTTTCTTGGCAGCACAGAGTCTGCAGT